>NZ_CP151767.2:1200000-1800000 GCF_038443705.2 Yoonia sp. SS1-5
CAATCGCTTCATTTGACAGGAAAACAACACATGGATGGGGGTCAGCCACGTGATCCTGTGCCTGTCCGCCCGCGCCATCCTTGGTGCGGACAATCTCTACCCCAAGCGCAAACGGACCGCGATCCAGCTTTTCCACCCGCACAAAGACCCGCTCTGCCTGTGGTTCCAGCAAGATACGTTCGGCCACACGGGCGGCGAGTGTTTCAAGCAGGTTGATCCGCTCGGCGTCCAGCTCGATCCCGATGGCCTCAGTCACCTTGTCATAGGACAATATCCGGTCGACATCATCATCAATCGGACCTGTCAGCGGCGAAACCTCGACCACAATGTTAAAGCGCACCCGCTGCAACGTGCCACGTTCTTGCTGAAAGGCGCCGATCTCTACTTCGACAACGTAGTCGCGCACGGAAATCCGGTCACAGGGTATATCACTGCTGGCCTCTGCCCGCGCACTTGGATGGGCAAAGGCAAGGCGGATATCGTCAGTCATGATCCGGTCCCGTGACGGTTATCAATGCCCGCTCGATACATCCGCACAGGCAGGTGGACAAGGCCGCAGCGCGACCCCTGCCCCGCCAGACGCGACCTAGTTGGATGCGGTGCGCGTCGGCTTGCGATAAAAGTAATGCGATCCGATAGATGCGGTCCGGGGATATACCCGCGCCCATGACGGATTAACCGCCTTGGTATGGTAATGGGTCGCACCATCCGTCAGGTCACGTGGCGCGCCGTCAATCAGCATACGGGCCACTTTGCCGACCCGTTCCCACGCGCGGGGCTCGGCAATGGTTTCGGCCAGACCGTCACAGGTATAGGTGAACTGGCAGGCATATTTCCGGCCGGTACCCTGATTGATCACGCTGCAGAGCGTATCAGGGAAAATCCGGCTATCGACGCGGTTCAGGATAACCTCACCCACGGCAAACATACCGCGCACGGTCTCACCACGTGCTTCGAAATAGAGCGCCTCGGCCAGGCAACGCCATTGATCGCCGCCACGTGCGGCAGGCTGTTTGGCCAGAAAGGCGCGATCATAGGTCACGCCGCGCGGGCTTGTGGCAACACCACGCTCGGGCGCTGGCGGCACGTTGGTCAACGCAGCCAGCCGGCGATCAGGCACAACCGCCAAAGCCTGGCGTTCTTGTCCCAACAGGGCGCTCAACCGGCTTGCCAAAAGTTCATCGGCAGCTGCGTTGGACGCAAAAAAAGATGCAAGCGCCACAGCGAAAGTGGCGCGCAAGGCCGTCTTAAAGTTCATTTGTCCCACCCAGGAAACAACGCAGGAATGCCCCTGCGCAGGCGCCGGTGTCTTAGGCGAAGTTGACCCAAACGTCCACCCCGCCCACAGGACTGTCATATCTGGCGCAACAACGGCTGGCTAAGCTGCGGGGATTGTTACGGTATCTCGCGCGGTGTGACACATTCTTGCCACAATCAGCCGAATTCAGCGGCGTTCAAAACCCTCACGCAGCGCCAATTGCGCCGCGGTGAGTCGCGCCACAGGGACGCGGAAAGGCGAACAAGAGACATAGTCGAACCCATGCTCGCGGCAGAATTCAATCGCAACCCGGCTACCGCCATGTTCGCCGCAAATCGAAATGATCACATCCTTGCGGCCCTGTCGGCCACGTTCGGCCCCAAGGGCCACCAATTCGCCAACACCATCCACATCAAATGTATGAAACGGGTCTTCTGCATAGACGCCCTGCTGCACATAGGCAGACATGAACCGCCCCGCATCATCGCGGGACAACCCATATGTCATCTGGGTCAAGTCATTGGTACCGAAAGATAAAAACTGCGCATGCGCGGCAATATCATGCGCCCGCAGGGCCGCACGTGGGGTTTCGACCATCACACCCAAGCGGTATGTGAACCGGCTTTTTGTCTCGGCCATCACCGCATTGGCAACGCCGTCAACACGGGCTTTGACAAGCTCAACCTCGCGCATGGCGCTGACGAGGGGCACCATGATTTCAACCACAACGTCGATCCCCTTGGCCCGGACGGCGGCCAGGGCTTCGAAAATGGCCCGGGCCTGCATGTCGTAGATTTCGGGGATCGCGATTCCCAGGCGCACGCCGCGCATACCCAGCATGGGGTTATACTCGCGCAAGGCATTTACGCGGGCTGTGACCTCGGACAGCGGTTCGGCCAGCTGGGCGGCCAGATCGCGCAGCCCGGCCTTATCGGATGGCAGGAATTCATGCAGGGGCGGGTCGAAAAGTCGCACGCAGACAGGCTGCCCTTCCATGATCTCGAACAGGGCCCGAAAATCAGCCCGCTGCATCGGCAGAAGACGATCCAGCACAGCAGCCCTGTCATCGCCACCCTCGGCGAAAATCATCTCGCGCATAACGCCAAGCCTGTCGCCCTCAAAAAACATATGTTCGGTGCGGCACAAGCCGATGCCCTCGGCGGCAAAATTGCGGGCGGTCTGGGCGTCGGCAGGCGTGTCTGCATTTGCACGCACACCAATGTCGCGCGCATCATCTGCCCATTCCAGCAGCGTGCGAAAGGCATCGTCCAATGCAGCCTCGCGCATAGGCGGCTCGCCCACCAATATCTGCCCTGTTGTTCCATCAACCGTGATCACATCGCCCACGGAAAATATGCGCCCGTCCGGGGCGGTGATCTGCCCGGCCTTGCGATCAATGACCAGATCGGATGCGCCGACGACACACGGCACGCCCAGACCACGGCCGATCACGGCGGCATGACTGGTGACCCCGCCACGCATGGTCAAGACCGCCTGTGCGGCATGCATACCGCGAATATCTTCGGGAGTCGTTTCGCGGCGGACCAGAACGCAGGCCTCTCCACGGGCGGCGCTGGCCTGCGCCTCGGCAGCGGTCAAGACGATCCGGCCCGCTGCAGCACCGGGGCTTGCGGCAATGCCGCGCACGATCAGATCACGGGCGGCGCTGGGATCAATCTGGCGGTGCAACAATTCCGACAGGGCCGCGGGTTCGACCCGCATCACGGCCTCTTCACGCGGGATGATTTGATCCTGCGCGAGTGCTACGGCAATCTGAACCGACGCGCGCGAGGATCGCTGAATGCGCACCGCATCAAGAATATGCAGCGCGCCATTTTCCAATGTGAACTCGACCTGCATTTCCTCGCGCAGTTTGCGGCGGCACAGATCGCCACAGGCGACCAGTTCGGCAAAAACGGCGGGATAGGTCTCTTCCAGCGACGCGCCGCGGCTGTCCTTGGTCAGATAGATCGCGTCCTTCTGGGCGCGCAATGCCTCGCGGCCCTGACTTTGCCGCAGATAACGCCCGGTGATTTGCGGCAGTCCAGTCACGCTATCGGCGTATTGGATCACGCCCGATCCGCATTCGCCCACGCCAACGCCCATGGCCATCGCCTGCACAACCAGGCCCAGCCCCGCATCTTTGGGGGCGCCTTTCGCCTCGCGCAGCAGCCGGGCAGTTGTTCCGTCCCATGCCCGTGCCATGGATCGCAGCACATCGCCCAGCTGCTTGGCCGGGTCCTGCGGGAAGGGTTCGTCGGTTTCAACCTCGTAGGTTTCGCGCATCGCCTTCAGGCTGGCGGCGTCGGGCGTATCGGGCAGATAGAATTCGTCCGGGTCCAGCCGGGCGACATGGACCGCATAGGCCTGAATAAACCGCAGATAGATCGTCGTTGCGGCAGCCTCGCCAATCTGGTCGATCATTTCGGCGTGCCGGGCATCATTCATGCCGATATTCAGGATCGCGCCCGGGCCGCCCCAATCCGGGTCCTGACTAGAGGGGCGCACGGATAAAAGCTGCTTTTGATCAAAAGGGGCCATGACCTTGGCCATATCCGGCAAATGGCCACGGGCAATATCGCGGACCGTATCAAATGACAGCGCGATTGTGGTTGGCACAGGCAATTCCAGCCGCACCAACCGCTGCAGGCACTTGGCCCGCCCACCATAGACGGCGGCGGTCATTTGTGCGGTCGGCGTGATCCGGACCAAAGGTAGATATCGCGTCTGTTGCTGCACTGCGGCGCTTTCTTTGCTGTTTGTGCAGCATAGGCCAGAAAACCGCCATCTGTATACAAAAGTTTACAGTTTTATGACTAACCTTCAATTTTCGTCAGGTCGGCGACGCTTTGACAAATATTTCTGATGCGAGACAATAGGTTAAGCCTGTTTCGGCGCAGCAGCGCACTATCGGCGTTTACTTGCACATCGGTGAAAAATTGGTCAATTGGCCCGCGAAGTGCTGCCATGGCGGTCATCGCCGTGCTGAAATCCTCTGCCTTCATCGCCGGTCCGATCTTTGCATCTGCAGCATCGAGTGCCGCGAAAAGCGCCTTTTCGGCGGGCTCTTCGGCATATTTGATGTCGGCCCCGTATGAGTATTCAACCCCATCCGCCGCTTCGGCCTGCGTCAGGATGTTGTTGGCCCGTTTGAACCCCTGGATCAGGTTTTCGCCGTCATCCGTGGCGAGGGTCGCCGCCAGCGCCTCGGCCCGTTTGACGAGCAAGGTCAGATCGTCATTGCCGGGCATCGCGATGCAGGCGTCGATGATATCGTGACGGATGCCTTTGTCTTTGAGGAAGACTTTCAGACGGTCGTGGAAGAAGGAGAGGAGGTGGGCACTCGGATGCTGGACGTCGGACCAGTCAATATCGAGGTCGATCAAACTCGTATTGACGCGGCCTGCAGCCTTTCTGGCTTGGTAGACCTCCCAATAGACTTTGTCGGCTTCATTCGGAGATACGCCTAGCCATCGGGCAGCCGCAGCTTTTGCATCAAGTTCGTCTTTTTCAATTTCCCAACGGAGTGCGGCATCAAATGGCTCATAGCCGATCAGGATGAGATCGCTTAGTTTAATGCTCAAATCGTTAGAAAGTACCAGACGGATAGCGCCCAATGCTGCTCTCCTAAGGGCAAACGGGTCCTTGCTTCCGGTAGGTTTCTCATCAATCCACCAAAAACCGGTCAGCGTGTCGATCTTGTCGGCCAGTGCCACGGCCACAGAAACAGGTGCCGTTGGTACATCATCCGACGGCCCCAGCGGCGAATAGTGTTCCTCGCAGGCCGCGGCGACCTCGGCAGGCAGCCCTGCGGCCTTTGCATAGTACCGGCCCATCAGCCCTTGCAATTCGGGAAATTCATAGACCATTTCGGATGACAGATCGGCCTTGGCAACCTTCGCTGCCTTCTCTGCCAGATCAGGATCAGCGCCCACGCTCGGCGCAATCTCGCGCGCGAGTTCGGCAATCCGTTCAATCCGGTCTTTCTGACTGCCCAGCTTATTGTGGAAGGTCACATTGCCAAGGCTGTCCAACCAAGGCTGCATCCCTGCCTTGGCCACGCGCAGATCATTCTCCCAAAAGAACTTGGCGTCGGCCAACCTGGCCGACAGCACCTTTTGGTTCCCCGCCAGAATGGTCGCCCCGTTATCCGCCGTTTCCATATTGGCCACGGTGACAAAGCGTTCGATGCGGCCCGTCTTGGGATTGCGGACGGAAAAGAACTTCTGATGCTCTTTCATGGATGTCTGCAGCACCTCTGGCGGCAGTTCCAGAAAAGCGTCGTCAATCTTGCCCATCAGAACAACCGGCCATTCGACCAGCCCGGCAACCTCGGCCAGCAAACCGCGATCCTCGACCACCTCCAGCCCTTGGGCAAAGGCCTGATTTGTCGCCTCCTGCCAGATCAGTTCGGCCCGTTCATCGGCGCGCAAGATCACGTTCGCCCGTTTTAACTTTGCCTCGTAATCATCAAAAGAGGTGACAGAAAATGCATCCGGCGCCATGAACCGATGCCCGCGCGTGCCATTCCCGGCTGCGATCCCGTCAATATCAAGCGGCACGGTTACAGACCCGCTTTCATCACTCAGGATGCACAGAATGGAATGCAGCGGGCGCACCCATTTCAGGCCGCCTGCGCCCCAGCGCATGGATTTTGGCCAGGGGAAATTGCGGATCGTCTTTTCCAGCACCTCGGCAATGATGTCGGCGGCCATCCGCCCCGGCTTTTCGATCACGGCGAAATAGACCTGACCTTTTTTGTCGTCGCGTATCTCAAGATCTTCGCGGGCGACGCCTGCGCCGCGCAGAAATCCATCAATCGCCTTGTCAGGGGCGCCCACCTTGGGACCCTTGCGTTCCTCGCGCACAGGTTTGCTTTCGGCCAGCAGCCCATCCAGTGCCAGCGTCAACCGGCGGGGCGTGGCAAAAGCGGCAGCACCTGCATAGGTCAGTCCGGCCTCGACCAGCCCGTCCGTGACCAGCTTTTGCAGGTCCTCAGCCGCGCGTTTTTGCATCCGGGCGGGGATTTCCTCGGAAAAGAGTTCAATCAGAAGATCAGGCATCAATCAGCGCTTTCAGGTTGCGGACAGTCTTCGGGAACGGGATTGCCATCAAAGACAACCTCGCCACATTCATTGATCTGGTGCCAAGCAAAGGCCCGGCCATCGGGATAGACGGCAACCAGCCGGTCAATCCCGTAGACGATGTTTGCGACACCCAGAAACGCAATCGCATCGCCGGTTTCCAGGTCGGCCCCGATCTGGGCGGCATCAAAGCAGTCAAACCAGCCCGGCGCGTTCAGCGGCTCCGCATCATCGCGGATGATGAAGGTCTCGGTCAGGGTCGCCTGACTGATCGGCGTGGTAAAGCAGGCCCGATACCGGATCGGGCTGCTATCGGCGTCAATCGCGTCGAAATTGTCAAACAGGATCGGTTCCGGTTGTTCGGTGACCAGATTTGTCAGCTGCACCTCTGCCGCGTCGGCCTGAACCGGCGTGTAATAGGCATAGACCTGTTGGTAATACAGAAACGCCCCCGCGATGAATGCCGCCACAACCAGCCCCACAATTGCAATCCGTGCCATCAGGCCGCAGCCCCGCCCGCCTCGGTCTGGACAAACGCGTCGGCACACATCTTTGCCAGCGCCCGCACCCGCCCGATATAGGCCTGTCGTTCAGTGACCGAGATCACCCCCCGTGCGTCCAGCAGGTTGAACACGTGGCTGGCCTTGATGCATTGATCGTAGGCCGGGTGCGCCATGATGATTTTCATGTCCTTTTTGGGATCATCAGCGGGCATGTCCAGAATGCGCTGACATTCAGCCTCTGCATCCTTAAAATGCTGCAACAGCGTCGCTGTGTCAGCCACGTCGAAATTCCATCGCGCATATTCCTGCTCTGTCTGCCGGAAGATGTCCCCATATGTCAGGGCAATCGGTGTCTGCGGGTCGTTGAATGGCATGTCCATCACGTGGTCGACGCCCAGCACATACATGGCCAGCCGCTCTAACCCGTAGGTCAGTTCGCCCGAGACCGGCTTGCAATCATGCCCGCCGACCTGCTGAAAATAGGTAAACTGGCTGACTTCCATCCCGTCACACCAGACCTCCCATCCCAGCCCCCAGGCGCCAAGCGTCGGGCTTTCCCAGTCATCTTCGACAAAGCGGATATCATGCAGCGACGCGTCAATCCCGATCGCGGCGAGCGAGCCGAGATAGAGCTCCTGCAGGTCCGGCGGCGAGGGTTTGATGATGACCTGATACTGGTAGTAGTGCTGCAGCCGGTTGGGGTTTTCACCATAGCGCCCATCTGTCGGCCGCCGCGACGGCTGTACATAGGCCGCCGCCCAGGGTTTGTCGCCCAGCGCGCGCAATGTCGTGGCGGGGTGAAACGTGCCTGCGCCCACCTCCATATCATATGGCTGCAGGATCGCGCAGCCCCGCGCAGCCCAATATGTCTGCAAGCGCAGGATGATCTCCTGAAAACTGCGTGGTTTTTCCGCCATCTTAAGCCTCTTATGCGTTTGGTGGTTGCATAGGCCGCCGCGCGCTGGGGGTCAATTGGACAACGGGTTGCGGGCAATCGACAGTTTTGCAAAAAATCACGCGGGAGTTGCTTTGCATCTTGTGATGCTGGCAGCCCGTCGGCTAGCCAGCAGAAAACATGTGACCGGGGCCCTTATGATCAGACGACTGATAGTCATTCTTTTGACCTGCCTGCTGGCGGGCAAGGCCCTCGCGCAGGACAATTTCTGGGTTCAAATCGAGGCCCGTCAGACGTTGAGCAGCGCACAGGAACGGGCCAGCGCATATGCGCGCAGGCTTGAGAACGTGAATGGCTTTTATCTTGGCGATGGCTTTTACGGTATCGTCATCGGCCCCTTCACCGAAGCGGCGGCCACGGTCGCCCTGCGCAATCTGCTGGCCCAACGCGCCATTCCGCCGGACAGCTTTGTCAAAAACGGGCAGTTCTTCAAACAGCAATATTGGCCAATCGGCGGCGGCAACGCTCAGGCGATCCGCCCCCCGCAGGATCCGGTGCCTGCCTTGCCGGTTGATCCCGTGGCCGCACCCGATGAAACAGTTGCAGAGGCCCGCACCTCCGAAGCCACCCTGACCCGTCCAGAGCGGGAGGCGCTTCAGGTCGCCCTGAAATGGGCCGGTTTCTATGATGCGGCGATTGATGGATCATTCGGGCGCGGTACAAGACGTGCGATGGAGGCCTGGCAATTTGCAAACGCCCAAGAGGCCACCGGCATCCTGACGACCCGCCAGCGGGCCATATTGATGGATCAGTATAACAGCGTTCTGGATGGCATGAATATGCGGCTGGTCCGCGATGATGCATCCGGCATCCAGATGATCATTCCCACCGATGTGGTTGCGTTTGACGAATATCAGCCACCGTTCGTCAAATTCGGCCCCAGCGGCGACATCCCCCAGGCGCAGGTTCTGTTTATCAGCCAGGCGGGTGACGAAGGCAAAATGGTCGGCCTTTATGAAGTGTTCCAGATCCTTGATATCGTCCCCCCCGAAGGTCCGCGTAGCCGAAATCGCAACAGCTTTGTGATTGAAGGGATCGGTGATGGCATTCATTCCTACACCACCGCGACGTTGCGCGATGGTGCGATCAAGGGATTTACGCTGGTCTGGCCAGAAGGCGACGAAGGGCGCAGATCCCGCATTTTGGAAGAAATGCAGGCCAGTTTTGAGGTTCTGGACGGCACATTGGACCCGGCCATCGTTCCCCCGGGCGAGGATCAGGCGATTGATCTGGTGTCCGGCCTTGCGGTCAGGCAGCCGGAATTTTCGCAATCGGGCTTTTACGTCGCATCTGACGGCACTGTCGTGACCACTGCCAAGGCCGTCGCCGAATGCACCCGCATCACCTATGACCGCGACAACGAGGCAGCGCTACTGTTTGCCGATCCCGCGCTGGATATCGCGATCCTGCGCCCTGTCGATCCGATTGCCCCGATCAGCGTCGCGCAGTTCGATGTGAATGTGCCCCGCCTGCAAGACCGGGTCGCCGTGGCGGGTTATCCCTATAATGGCGCATTGGGCGCCCCGACCCTGACCTTTGGTCAGGTCGAGGATATCCGCAGCCTGACGGGCGATAACCGCTTCAAGCGCTTGTCCATTCTGCCCCAACCCGGTGATGTCGGCGGGCCCGTCTTTGACGATGCCGGTGCCGTTCTGGGCATGTTGGCGCCACGGGTGGATGGCGACGCGCAAGTGCTTCCGGCGGATGTGAATTTCTCGCTGGACGCGCAGCAGATCGTTGATGTCCTGGCAGCCCAAGGTGTCACCGCCGAGGTGACCGAGACCGGCAGCCCGATTTCGCCCGTTGCACTGACCCGCAAGGCCGCCGATATCACTGTTCTGGTCAGCTGCTGGTAAACGCGATATCGGATTTCACATGGATGATGGTCGGCCTGTTGGCCGCCAGCGCATCCTTGATCGCGTTTTGAAATGCGACCAGATCGCGCGGCGCGGTGGCCGCGGCCCCATATGCCTCTGCCAGCTTGCAAAAATCCGGATTGCGTTGGACGACCGCATTCGGCGCAATCTGGGCGCGCACCATGCTGTCCTCAATCTCGCCCAGCTTGCCATTGTCCCAGATGATAATGGGCAAGCTTAGCCCCAGCTCTACCGCCACAGCCAGTTCCTGCACCGTATATTGAAACCCATAGTCGCCCAGAATCGCGATCACAGGCGCGTCACCGACCCCGACCTTGCCGCCAATTGCTGCAGGCAGCGCATAGCCCAACGTGCCGAAGCCATAAGGATGATGCCAATGGCCGGGGCGATCCATCGGGTAGACCTCTTTCGCCGCATAGGCGAATTGGGTCATGTCGGAATAGATCATCGTCTCGGCAGGCAGCGCATTTTTCAAAGCATCGGCAACAGGAAGGATACCGGGGCGCTCGGCGTCGATTTCAGCACGCCATTTTGCGCGCTGGCTGGCAACCTCTGTGGCCGTCCAGGTGGTTTCGCCACCCTCGATCTGGGTCAGACATTCGGTCAAATGCGCCGATGCGTCTGCAAGGATGCGGATATCCGCATCGTGACGGTCTGTCAGGCATTCCGGGTCAATGTCGATCCGCACCAATGGGGCGGTGTGACCAAGATGTTCACGCCAAAGATCCACTTCTGACAGGCGCGTCCCGACCGCCACAACCAGATCGGCAGAGCCGATTACATCCGCACTTCCCGGGCGGGCGAGCGTTGCGCCAAAATGCAACGGGCTCTCATCCGGAATAATACCGCGCCCTGCATATGTCGTGAACGACGCCGCATTCAGGCGCAGAAAATGCGGGAGCCATTGGTCAACACCGTGCCGCGCCCCGCCGCCAAAAATGAACAAGGGTCGCCGCGAGGCCTTGATCCGATCAATCAGGGCAATCCGCTGCAGCGACGCGGCCTCCATGCGGTGGGGCCATTCATCCGCGCGGGCTGGCACAGCAGGGGCCTGCGCCTCCAGTTGCGCGATTGGCACTTGAATATGTTTCGGCAGCGGAACGCCTGTTTGCATTTCCGTCAACGCCCGATCAATCAGCCCATAGGCGGCCGCCGGTGTTTGCGCCGTCTCGGACCAGTCACAGACGGTCGTTGCCGCCCCCTCCTGATCCTTCATCTGATGCAACTGACCGCGTGTCGCTGCGGTCTCATCCAAGCAAGAAGATATCACCAGCATCGGCACACTGTCCGAATAGGCCTGCCCCATCGGTGTCATGATATTGCACAGCCCCGGCCCGGTGATCACATAAGCCACCCCCGGCTTACCCGTCGCACGGGCATAACCGTCGGCCATGAACCCCGCGCCCTGTTCGTGCCGTGCCAGCACATGGCGCAACCCGGCCTCTTCGATTCCGCGATACATCTCTTGGTTATGCACGCCGGGAATGCCAAAAATAACATCAACCCCGCGATCTTTCAGCATATGCGAGATTTGCGCACCCAAAGGCCGTGTCGTCATCAGGTTCTCCAGAATTTGACGGATAGAATGGTGATCACAACCATGATCTCAAGCCGCCCCACCAGCATTGCCAGCGCCAAAATCCATTTGGCCGTATCGTTGATATTGGCATAGTTGCCTGCTGGGCCGATCTCCAGCCCCAGTCCCGGCCCGATATTGGCCAATGCCGATGCAGCCCCCGAAATCGAGGTGATGAAATCGAGCCCGGTCAGACTTAACAGCACCGCCACGCCGCCCAATGAGAGCACGAAGGCCACAAAGAAGGCCACAACCGAGTTCAGAACATCGTCACCAATCGGCCGCCCCTCGTAGCGGGGGGTGAACAGGCCATGGGGCGAATGGATCTGGCGGATCTGGCTTTTGATCGAGGCAAACAGCAACTGATAGCGGAAAATCTTGACCGAACAGGCCGTTGACCCCGCGCAGCCACCGACCAGCCCGATAAAAAAGAACATCACAACAGGGAATGTACCCCAGGCCATATAATCGGCGTTGGCATATCCTGTGCCGGTGATGATTGACGTGACGTTGAACAATGTCCGCCGAAAGGCCTGTTCGGTAACTGCGCCGTCCCGTCCCCACAGCCATGATGCAATCAACAGAACGCAAAAACCGATCACGAGGAAAAAGACCCTGATCTGGCTGTCGCGCAAGAGCGGTTGCGCGGTGCCTGCCAAAAACTGGACGTAGCGCACAAATGGCAAAGCCGCGAGGATCATGAAAACCACGGCAGCGTAATGCACCCCCGGTCCGAACGCCCCAAAAGAGCTGTCGTAATTTGCCATGCCGCCAGTTGATACGGTGGTCATCGCATGGGTGATGGCATCAAAGGAGGACATCCCCAACGCCGAATAGGACAGCATGCAGGCGATGGTCAGACTGACATAGATCACCGAGATATTGCTGGCGATCTCACCCGCGCGCGGCAGAATTTTTCCCATTGTATCAAAGGCTTCTGACCTAAAAATCTGCATCCCCCCAACCCGCAATTCGGGTAGGAACACCATTGCGACAACGATAATGCCGACCCCGCCCAGCCATTGCAGGATCCCGCGCCACAGCTTCAGACCGTCGGGCAGCGCCTCCAGCCCGCTGATGGCCGTCGCACCGGTTGTGGTCAGGCCCGACATCGCCTCGAAAAAGGCATCCGTCAGCGTCGATTCCGTGGCGCCCAACACAAACGGGATCGCCCCGAAGAAAGGCAGCATAAGCCACACCAGCGAGGTCAGCAGGAATGTCTGTCGCAGTGACAGACCCGCAGATACCCCATTGGCGCAGGCAATCGCCATCAAGCCACCGATCAGGATCGTAATCACGGCGCTTTCAAAAAAGACGAACCAATGCCCGTTCTCTGCCATCAGGTCAGCAACCATCGGGGCAAACATGGTAATCCCAAGCGCCGCCACAAGCAGACCAATGACATATCCCACAGGGCGCAAATCAAGCATGGCGCAGGGTTGGCTTGCCTGTCGGGTCGTGTCAAGAACCGGTGCAACTGCAGTGATGTCCGTTTGTGTCCGAATAGGCCCTTATTGGGGCGCTTTACTTGGTGGCAAGGAATGTTTCCAATGGACGGGCACCACCGTCACCGGAGCTTGAGCCTGATGCCCCACCCCTACCAATCCATGCCACCCCGCGCCTTTTGGCGCAGCGGGACACGGCCCGATGATAGCGGGCTGCTGACAGGTCTCTATCAACCCCGGTTTACGATCACGCCCGAGACGGCCATTGCCACCGCAGGCAGTTGCTTTGCCCAGCATATCGGTCGCGCCCTGCGTGCCGCCGACTGCAACCTGCTTGATATAGAACCACCCATCCGCCGCATGCCCGCCGAGATTGCGCGCCAGTTCGGCTACGAGATGTTCAGCGCCCGTTACGGCAACATCTACACACCCCGCCAATTGCGCGAACTGCTGCAGGACGTGCAAAACGGGGCGGTTGATCCGGGCCTCGTATGGCAAAAGGATGGGCGATTTTTTGATGCATTGCGTCCGGGCGTCGAACCGATCGGGCTGGAAACGGCCGACGATGTGCTTGTACACCGCCACTACCATCTTGAAAGAGTGGGCCAGATGCTGCGGCAGGCCGACCTGTTCATCTTTACCCTTGGCCTGGCCGAGGCATGGGTTGATCAAGCAACAGGCCGCACCCTGCCCGTCTGTCCTGGCGTGATTGCGGGAACGTTTGACGACACACAGCACCGGCTGCATTGCTTTAAACATGCCGAGGTTCTGGCGGATCTCACGGCGATCCGGGACCTTTTGCACCACTTCCAGCCAACCATGAAAATCCTGCTGACCTTGTCACCCGTGCCGCTGACCGCGACCGCCCGCGCCGCACATGTTTTGACGGCCACCAGCGCCGCCAAGTCCACATTGCGCGCGGCTGTTGATGAAAACGTGCAGGAACACGCGGACGCGGACTATTTTCCAGCCTATGAAATCGTCACATCCAGCAGTTGCGGCGGCCCTTGGTTCGGCGCCACCGGGCGTCATGTGCGCCCCGAGGGGGTCGAACATGTGATGCGATATTTTTTCACCGCCCATGGCCTTCCCAACCTCAGCGCGCCTCAAACCGATGCCGATACGGACGAAGATGACCTGGCCTGCGAAGACATCCTGCTGCAGGCCTTCGCCCCGTGACACGTCTCTGTATCTTTGGCACCTCGCATATCGCGGCCCCCCGTCTGGCGTATCAGTCGGAACCCGGACGCTGGCCTGATCTGGATGTGACCTTTGTCGGGGCGACCGGGCAGCATTTGCTGGCGCATCGGATTGTGGATGGGGTCATGCATCCGGCGACGTCCAAGCTGGCTGGCTATTTTCAGATGACCGCGGGAGCCGATACGCTTGACCTGCACAGCTTTGACGCCTTTGCATTGATCGGCTGCCATATCGGCCCCCATATGATCGGGCATATCTATGGACAGGCCCGCTGGTGCGCGCTGCGGTCGGTCAAGCGCAAGAAACCCGGACCCGATGCCGGATACGCGCTGATCTCCGAGGCGATGCTGGATGCGCTGCTGCAATATCGCGTGGCAAATGCTGTCGGGGGCGAATTGGCCCGTGCCCTGCGGGCGGTCAGTGATAAGCCAATCATGCTCTCCAGCGCGCCGCGCCCCAGCAGCGAATTGATGGAAATGCGCCGTCACAAGTTGATCGCGCAGAAATGGGCTATTCGAAAGGCGGACGCACAGCACCTGTCGCGCCGGTTCGAGACATTGACCAGATCATATTTTGCTGAACACGACGTGGCCTATCTGCCCCAGCCAAGCCAAACAATCGAACGACATCTGCTGACCCGCGAGGCATATGTGTTGGGTGCAATCAGGCTGACCGCCGACGGGAAGACACCGCAGCCCGATGGCGATATCATGCATGGTAACCGGCTTTATGGCGAGGCTGTGCTGGACCAGATCAGCGCGGCCCTAGCCCACGTGGAAGAGTGACGCAAACAGACGCGGGTCCATGCTTTCGGATGCGAATGTGTCACCTTCGGTCAGGACGGAAACGGCGTCATGGCTGTGCAGGCTTTCCTGATGGCTTGCAATAACCCGGAAATCAGAGACGCGCGGATCAAGCTGCAATTGTTCGGTGAACAGACGCGCAGCATCTTCCACAAAGATCGGGTTGGCTGCGTTAAGCTCGGCAAATGCCTGCTCGTCCTCGCGTTTGACCATCACTTGCGTTTCGGTTGGCACTGCGGATCTTGCCCGGTCAATCAGGTCCTCGAACCACATCAGACCTGCGTTATCATCCAGCACTACCGATATCCGCGCAACCGATCGCTGCGAATGCGGCGTTGCCAGCTGGCCGCGGAACTGGCGGGCATGTTCAGACAATTCAAGCGAGCATGGGCAGGTCGAGGAATAGACATAATCCAGATGCACGATTTTCTTGCGCACGCCTGCGCTTTCAACCAGTTCCAGTGCGATGTCGTAATATTGATAGCCCGACAACCCCGACCGCAGGCTGTCCACCTTCATCGGGAAACTGAACCGCATCTGGATGCGCGCATCAAAGCTTTCCAGATCGGTCTTGTACGCGTCGAGCGCCTGCGCGATCACTTCAAAGCTGAATGTCTCTTCGGCATGCTTGTAAAATGTCCGCATGATGCGGGACATGTTGATGCCCTTCTTTTCCGCCTCAAGCGATACGGTGCCGGTCACGGATGTCTCCAGCGTCAGATCGCCGTTGTCACGGGTGTGAAAGCGGATCGGCAGGCGGAAATTCGAGATACCCACATGCTGGATTTGCTGTTTCGCGCCCTTGATCAGGCTGGACGGTCCATTTTGAAGGTCAGGCATCGACGCGCGATAGGCCTCATCCACCTCGAACGCATCCGGGTAGGCACGCGCCAGCGCAGGGTAATTGGACACCTCTTGTCCGGGGATCAGACGCGACACCAGCGGATCAAGCGTCGCAACCTCTTCGGGGCTGACATCGTCCGCCCAGCGCCGCAGCAGGGCGAGCGCCGCCTCAGCCTCTTGCCGGGTAGGCTCGCGGTCCATATCGGGTGAGTGAATATTCATGTCGGTGCGCCCCTCTGGTGCCTCAGAACTCCCAAGATGGGGCGCGCCCGCGGTTTTTCCAACAATATCTTGGTAAACACGCAACAAATTGCCGGGAGGTTTTGTCATAAAGAGTGTATCCGCATGGTCTAACTTTCTGAATGATAAAACATTTTCTGGCTTTCGCCAAACCGGGTGATCTAGCCGATCCGCGCGCCACAGGGCGCGCGACAATTCGTTATCCGATGGCCCCCCGCAAATCAGCCAACAGATCATCTGCATCTTCCAGACCAATGCTCAATCGGATCAGACCGGGCGTGATCCCCAGTGATGCACGTGTTTCCACCGGCAGTCGTTGATGGGTCGTGGTTGCCGGATGGGTGGCGATTGATTTCGCATCACCCAGATTGTTGGAAATCACGAAAACCTCCAGCTTGTTCAATAGCTTGAACGCCGCGTCCTGACTGCCTGCATCAATCGCAATCACGGTCCCGCCCGCACCCATTTGTGCTGCAACCAACGCATGTTGCGAGTGGCTCGCCAGACCCGGGTAGATCACATTGCCAAGCGTGCCGTCAGCCTCAAGCGCCTCGGCCAGCCGCTGCGCCGTCGCGGCCTGCGCACGCACGCGCAATTCGATGGTCTCAAGCCCCTTAAGCATCAACCACGCGGTGAACGGCGACATCGAACCGCCGGTATGTTTCATATAGGGTTCAACGGTGCCGCGAATAAAGTCGCGCGCTCCCAAAATGACCCCGCCCAGCGCCCGGCCCTGTCCGTCAATATGTTTGGTGGCCGAATAGACAACCACATCAGCCCCTTGCGCAATTGCATCGGAAAAGACCGGCGTCGCAAACACATTATCCACAATCACGGTGGCATCCACGGCATGCGCGAGTTTTGAAACGGATTTGATATCAACCACATCAAGGGTCGGGTTCGCGATGCTTTCGAAAAAGACCGCCTTGGTCTCGGGCTTGATCGCGGCCTTCCATGCATCCAGATCAGTGCCGTCAACGAATGTCACATGGACACCGAAACGGGGCAGGATTTCCTCAAGAATATACAGGCAGGACCCAAAGAGCGCCCGCGCCGACACAACGTGATCGCCCGCCCGCAACATAGCGGTCAACGCGCCATTGACCGCCGCCATGCCAGATGCGGTGGCAAACGCATCCTCGGCCCCCTCAAGGGCCGCGATCCGGTCTTCGAACATCGCAACGGTCGGATTGCCGTAGCGGGCATAGATAAATTCGTCATCGCCCGCCTGAATAAACCGCGCCTCGGCTGCTTCGGCCGTCTCGTAAACGAAACCTTGGGTCAGGTAGATCGCCTCACTGACCTCGTTATACTGGCTACGGCGGATGCCTGCATGGACCGCCTTGGTCCGCTTTTTCCACGTCTTCATATCTTATCCCTCGCGCCGCTTGTGGCGCATTAAAAAACCCCGACACCGGGAAAAGGTATCGGGGTCAATCCCGCATCCTCTTTAGCAGCATATTTAACGTGGCCTGCAATCCGGTAACAAATCACCACGACGTGAGCCATACGCCCAGCCAATCACGCAGTCAATCCTGACGCGGGCTTGTTCTTTGCGCGAACGCTGCCATTCTGCGGCCAGACTTCACAAAGGACAGCCCATGCAACAGCCCATTGATCTCTATTTCTGGCCCACACCCAATGGCTGGAAAATCTCTATCGCATTGGAAGAGATGGGCCTGCCCTATAAGTTGCACCTTGTGGATATTGGCGCTGGCGACCAGTTCAAACCGGATTTCCTTAAGATTGCGCCAAACAACAGAATGCCTGCAATTGTGGACCATGACGGGCCGGGTGGTGACCCTGTCTCCATTTTCGAATCCGGTGCCATCCTGCAATATCTGGCCCGCAAGACCGGTCAGTTCTACGGCAAATCGGAGCGGGATGGATTGTTGGTGGATCAGTGGCTGATGTGGCAGATGGGCGGTCTGGGGCCGATGGCCGGCCAGGCCCATCACTTTCTGAAATATGCCCCGGCGATGGACCCACCCAATGATCTGCCCTACGCCAAGGATCGCTACCGGAACGAGACAGCCCGGCTTTATGGCGTTCTGGATCGGCAGCTTGCGGATAATCGGTTTGTTGCGGGTGATTTCTTTTCCATCGCGGACATGTCGATCTGGGGCTGGGCCTCGTTGTGGGAAGGTCAGCAACAAACGCTGGATGACAAACCGCATATGGCTCGCTGGCTGGAAGAGGTCAGCGCCCGCCCAGGGGTGCAGCGGGGACGCGCGCTGGCGGCCGAAAAACGCGGTGATTTCCGCAAGGACGCGAACGCACAAAAAACGCTTTTTCAGCCCAAAACGTAACGAATTGTTAGCGCTGGCTGGGTAAAACTGACTTCGATCAAATGTGAGATTGAAGATGCAGTACCGCCCACATCGCTATAATACGCAATTCCCGCTGACGCTGCTGACCCCTGCCGGCGAACAATCGGCCCGTGTCGTGGACATCAACAATGACGGCGCACGATTGGAAGGGCCCAAGGCCTTGCGCCGGGGTGACAAGGTGCAACTCAACGTTCTCAGCCACCGGGTGGAAGCGGTTGTGCAATGGGCATTTGGTGGGCGCGCAGGCATCAGTTTTCGCCCCAAGCTAAGCGACGATCATGTCGACACGCTCCGTTTCAGGCGTGATGGGCGATCGGGCTACCGGCGCGGCAGCGTTGGGTTTGTCGAGATGCGGTAATCCGGTTGATTGCGGGCGCTTGCCACGTTACGCAACGCAAAAATGCACCGCTTTCCGCTGGCTTGCCATCAGTCATTCTTCAGAGGTTGCGGGATCCTCGATCAGGTATTTCTGCAAACCGATTATCTGGACCCACAGGAAAACAAACAAAACGGCGGGAAAGGCGAATGTTTCCAACTTGACCCATAGATCGGTTGATTGGGTTCGCCAGATCAGCTCATTTGCAACGGCAAGCGCGATGAACATGAATGTCAGGCGACGGGTGAAAATCATCCAGCCTTCTGGTTTCATGGGCAGAAATTCGTCCATGACATATTGCAGATAGCTTTGTCCGCGCAGCAGACCAATGCCCAATATGGTGGCCATGAACCCGTAGACAATCGTGGTTTTCATCTTGAAGAACCGCTCGTCATTGAACCAGGCGGTCAGCCCCCCGAAAAAAATGACCATGAAGGCCGTAAAGATTTGCATCCGGCTCAACTTACCGGTCAAGAACCACAATGCCGCCATCGCAGCCAGCAGGATGGGCACAAAGATCAGTGCGGCCACGATAAAGCCGGTATATTCGGTGCCGCCAAAAATGAAGGTATCGTCCTTGATCCGCAGATAAATCAGGAAGAAGGCAACCGTTGGCCCCAGTTCCAGAACCTGTTTCAAAACCGGATTGATCGTTTTCTCTGCCATCGGATCCTCTTGCTATCCTCCCATTTCAACGATCACGGCGCCCAGTGCAATAAGCGCCATCAAAAACAATCGGCGGGGCCCCACTTTTTCGCCCAGAACGAACCAGCCAATCAATGCAGCAAACACAGTTGATGTCTCGCGCAGTACGGCAGCCTCGCCCACCTTGTCCAGCCGGGTTGCCAACATGATCCCACCAAAGCTGACCCATGCGATCAGCGCACCTGCCAACCCGCGCCACAAAAGTGGCCCCAATACCGGCGGGCGGGCCATGCGCCGGTAGCGCCAGGTTGCAAGCAATGGAAAGTCCAGTGCGGTCACAAAAAAGAACCAGGCCAGGAAGGTGAAAGGGTCCGGTGTCTGCCGGATGCCATACGCGTCATATGTTGTGTAGACGGCTGTCAGGAACCCGCAGACAAGCGCCCAGATCAATCCAATCCGCAATGCATGCGGGTCGATCACCTCGTCCTTGAGGTTACGCAATGCCAATAGCAGGATGCCCCCCGACAAACAGCCGACCCCAACCCATTGTACCCCCGTGAAAATCTCGCCAAAAATTGCACTGGCAGCGATCACCGTAACCAGCGGCCCGGTGCCACGCACCACGGGGTAGACCACCGTATAGGCCGCCCGATCATAGGCCAGCGCCATCGTCACCTTATAGGCAAAATGGACCACGATCGCCCCCAGCAGGATCAAGCCGGTCGTCAAGTTTGGCCAGGGGACCACAAACAGCGCAATCGGGGCCGACAGGATCGCAAGCCATCCGTCGATGGCCCCGCGCGTCAGCCACGGATCATGCCGCCCCTTTTGCAACGCACCAAACACCGCATGTGCCAGCGCTGACATCAGGGCAAGACCCGTTGCAAGGCGCGCACCCTCGGGTGTCCCCGCAAGCGCCACGATCCAGTCGCCCATCAGGGTGTCACACGTTCAAATGGGTCAAGGATCACGACACCCTATTCCAGCCCGACAAGCGCTGCGGCAAACTCTTCGGGGTCGAATGGTGCCAGATCGTCGATTTGCTCGCCCACCCCGATGGCATGTATCGGCAGCCCGAACTTGTCAGCCAGCGCAACCAGAACACCACCCTTGGCGGTCCCATCGAGCTTGGTCATCACAAGGCCGGACACATCGGCCAGTTCCTGAAAAACCTTGACCTGCTGGACCGCATTCTGTCCGGTCGTCGCATCCAGCACCAGCAAGGTATTATGCGGCGCGTCGGGGTCTTTCTTGCGAATGACCCGGACGATTTTCGACAGTTCCTCCATCAGGTCGGCCCGGTTTTGCAACCGGCCGGCGGTGTCAATCATCAACAGATCCGCGCCATCCGCCTGTGCCTGGGTCATCGCATCAAAGGCAAGGCTGGCAGGGTCCGACCCTTCGGGTGCGGTCAAAACCGGCACACCGGCCCGGTCACCCCAGACCTGCAATTGTTCAACGGCTGCAGCCCTGAACGTATCACCCGCCGCAATCACAACTTTCTTGCCCGCGGCCCGGAACTGACTAGCCAGTTTTCCAATCGTCGTGGTCTTGCCCGATCCGTTGACCCCAACCACCAGCACCACTTGCGGCGTTTTCGCATAAAGCGGCAGAGGCCGGGCAACTGGGTCCATGATCCGGCTGACTTCCTGCGCCATCAACTGCTTGATCTCGGGCACTGACAGTTTCTTGCCAAGCCGTCCTTCGGCCATATTGGCCGTCACGCGCAAGGCCGTATCCACGCCCATATCAGCCGTAATCAGCAATTCCTCAAGCTGTTCGAGCATGTCGTCATCCAGCGTCCGGCGCACGACTGTTTCGGTCTCACCTCGCCCGAACATCCGGCCAAGAATGCCCGACTTTTCAACCGGTGCAGGCGCCGTATCCTCGGAGAGGGGTGCCGTGATATCCACATTCAACGCAATCGGTGCCGGTGCGGGGGCCTCTTCCACCACATCGGGCACCACCTCCGGGATGTCGTTGTCAACACTTTCAGGCGGCGTGACATCCGGCACGGGGTCCGCAAAAGGCGTTTCGTCGGGCGCGGGCGTCGGTTCGACCTCTGCGACAGGCGGCGCAGGGTCGGCCTGTCCCACTTCTTCTTCCTCGCCACCGTCGCTGACAATCGCATCAAGCCCTTCGTCGATCTTCGACGATGACTTGAACATCCGGTTCTTGAGTTTCTTGAAAAACGACATTGTGAGACCGCCCTTTCGTCCTTAGCCTTTGATCTAGCGATGATCGGGGCGATTTGAAAGATGACATCGAAAATGCGCGTATTGACGGGAATTGTGACTGGTTGGCTGTGCATGGGCGCCGCCCTGCCCGCTGCGGGGCAGACCGGCCCTGTCTGCGAACCGGAACAGCCCGTGCAGTTTCAGACCCATCAGCTGTTCGATCACGACGCCGTCAACCTCTACGCCTCTGCGTTCACGGCTGCTGATATCCTGCCCATCATCGACCAATCGGCGAGCCCGGCGCAGGAATATGGGTTTGGCGTTGCAATCCGCGCGATGCTGACCGAGCAGCTGGAGGCATACCCCGCCGCCGCGCGCGATATTCAGATCCTTGGCCTGCTCGACCGTGAAAGTCGCGGCAATTACGGGCTGTTGCGGATGCTGACAATGCCAAGTGCCGGTTATTTGCCGCTTTACCGCGACGGCCTGTCCGCCTTTGATCAAAGTGACCGCCTGCGCCTGATTGATGCGGCCATCGCGATATTGGGCGGCCCCGACAAATCCCCGATGGAGCGCAGGGCGATATGGCAACCCAAAGACGCAGACATGCCTGACCCCCGGATTGATGATGCCATCAAGGCGCTGTCTGACGAATGGCAGGCGCTCCCCCCGTTATGGGAGGTCATGTTGGACCAGATTGCGGCAGATCCTAACTTGCGCAGCTACTATGCGGATCGCCGGGCGGATGCGGGGGATGATCAACGCCGGGGGCAGATGCTGCAAAATGCATGGGCCTGTTTTGGGGCCCCATGGCAAACGCCGCAGCAGGCGGACGCAGTGTTTGATGCAGGTCCCGCCGCCCAGCGCGACATGGTCTTGCTCAGCATGCTGCTGGGCGAAATCTACAATGGCGGCGCAGGACAACTGGTCGACAATTACGCGGGTACAATGATCCCGCAAATGCGCCAGATTTTGCTGGATGGCGGTCTACGGCAAGAGGGCGCCGCGCTGACCACCATCATGGCCCTGTTTGATACCCCCTACCCGCGCGATACGGTCATGCGCCGGATGCAGATGTCCCGGTGGACGGCTGACCCGGATTGGGACGCGCTGACCACACAGCTACCCGATACCAACATCAACGAATTGATTGACCAGATCGGCAAGGCCGCCGGTCTTTGGCCGCTATCGCCTTAGATTTCGTCCTTGAAATGCGCCATCACCAGTTTGATCGGATTTGGGGCCGCCTGCCCCAGACCGCAGATTGATGCATCCGCCATCGCGGTGCAAAGCTCGTCCAACAAGGGTTGGTCCCACGCATCCGCCTGCATCAGTTTCACCGCCTTTTCGCAACCAACCCGGCACGGGGTGCATTGCCCGCAACTTTCATCCTCGAAAAAGCGCAACATGTTCAGAGCCGCATCGCGTGCCTTGTCCTTGTCGGACAGAACAACAACAGCAGCCGAGCCGATGAATGTTCCCAAAGGCTGCAACGTGTCGAAATCCAGCGGCACATCGTTGATGGAGGCAGGCAACAGCCCCGAGGACGGCCCACCCGGCTGATAAGCCTTGAACACATGCCCCTCCGCCATGCCCCCGGCCGCATCAATGATATCGGTGATGGTGGATCCTGCTGGCAAAAGATAGACGCCCGGCTTGGCCACCCGGCCAGAAACCGAATAGGACCGCAGGCCCTTGCGCCCGTTCTTTTCGGTTCCGCCCAGCACATCAGGGCCTTCCCGGCAAACGCGCGCGACCCAAAGCAGGGTTTCAACATTGTGGACAAGCGTCGGGCGGTTAAAGACCCCTACTTGCGCAACAAAAGGGGGCCTATGCCGGGGAATACCGCGCTTGCCTTCGATGCTTTCGATCATCGCGCTTTCTTCGCCGCAGATATATGCCCCCGCGCCACGGCGCAGATCAATATACCCCTCGGCGACAATGCCGGCAGCCTCCAGCGCCGCGATTTCCGCGCGCAGAATTGCAAGCACTGCGGGATATTCATCGCGCATGTAGATAAAACAGGTCTCGGCCTCGACCGCCCACGCGGCGATCAGCATGCCTTCGAGAAAAAGATGCGGCGTCCGTTCCAGATAATAGCGGTCCTTGAACGTGCCGGGCTCGCCCTCATCCCCGTTCACGGCCAGATAGCGGGGGCCGTCATTGGCGCGCACAAAGCCCCATTTCTTACCCGAGGGGAAGCCCGCGCCGCCCAACCCACGCAGGCCAGACGCCAGAACCTGATCTTGCACTGCCTCCCAATTGCCGGTCTCACGCAACTGTTGCAGCACCTGATAGCCGCCATCGGCCATATAGGCATCATAGGTCTGATAGTCCGGAATATGCGCATGCGTGTCACCTGTGGCAATCGCAGCCTCGACCTTGGCGACGGTTGCGTGGTCCACGTGATTGTGCCCAAGTTCCAGAACCGGCGCTGTGTCGCAGCGGCCCATGCATGGCGCGCGCAGGACGCGCACCTGTGATGCATCCAGCCCATCCTGAAGGGCCGACATCAGTTGCTGCGCCCCGGCCAGTTCGCATGACAGGCTGTCACAAACCCTGATGGTCAGTTGCGGTGGCGGCGCTTCGTCTTCCTTGACCACGTCAAAATGGGCGTAAAAGGTCGCGACCTCGTAAACTTCGGCCTGCGACATGCGCATTTCTTCGGCCAGCGCCCGTAGATGGGCGGCGGACAGATGCCCGTAAGCATCCTGGATAAGGTGCAGAAACTCGATCAGCAGGTCGCTCCGACGGGGGTGATCACCCAGCAATGTCCTGACCTCGGCCCAGGCGGCATCGTCCAGCTGCCGCCCCTTTGGGGTGTGCCGTCCCTTGCCCTTGCCCGATTTCCAGACGCCTTCGCGTTGATCAAGTGCCATTGCGCGTTCCTTTTTCTATTGCTCAGCAACATAGACGGCGGTCGGGACCCAAACCATTTAAAAACGACACCGCAAGCGGCCAATACGCGCAAGAGACGGGTTTCTGCTGACGAAAGAAGAAACCCGTGTTAACGATCCGAAACATGAAATCGCCGCTTGCCCTTTTTGCTGTCGCCACGCTGACACCTGCTGTCCTTATCCTGACGGGGGCTGTACGTGGTGGGGCGTGGATTCTGCTGGCAATCCTGTTTCAAACGGCCCTGACCAGCATTCTTGACCGCTGGGTGCACTATGTCAGCCCCGCGCGCGCGACGCCGACCGGCGGTGGATTGTCGATCATGCTTGCATTGGTGCATTTTGCGGTCCTGCCGATCACGGTGATGGCATTGGCGGCGGACCATTTGCTGTCACTTGAAAAGGTGGGGTTGTTCTTTGCCGCCGGGTTGTTTCTGGGCCAGGTCAGCCATGCAAACGCGCATGAGTTGATCCACAGACCCACAAAGCTGGCGCATCGGCTTGGCATGTGGGTCTATATCTCGATCCTGTTTGGCCATCACACATCGGCCCATGTGCTGGTGCATCACCAGCATGTCGCAACCAGCGATGACCCCAACACGTCGCGCCGTGGCGAAGGGTTTTACCGGTTCATGATCCGGGCCTGGATCGGCTCTTTCAAGCAGGGATTTGCGGCAGAGCAGGCGCGGCTGGCCCGGATCGGTGCGCCGTTCTGGCGCAATCCGTATCTGGTTTATGTTGGCGGCGCTGTGCTGTTTATCGCCATTGCCGCCCAATTTGCGGGCCGCGGTGGCGTGGTCGCCTATATCGGCCTTGCAGCCTATGCGCAGACCCAGCTGCTGATGTCGGACTATGTTCAGCACTATGCGCTGCACCGGGCCAGGCGCGATGATGGCAAGCCCGTCCCCGTCAACGCAACACATAGCTGGAACAGCCCGCATTGGTTTTCCTCGGCCCTGCTTTTGAATGGCACACGGCATTCCGATCACCACGCGCATCCAGCGCGCCCCTATCCTGCACTTGATCTGCCAGAGGATGCCCCCATGCTTCCCAAACCCCTGCCACTGATGGCCGCCATCGCCCTTGTTCCGCCGCTTTGGCGACGGGTCATGGACCCGCTGGCCGAAAGGTGGGCGCATGCGTAGCCTGATCATCTGCCTGTTTTTGACCACACCGGTCGCGGCACAGGATCGTATGGATGCTGCGGCCTTTGACGCCCATGTGACCGGCCGCACCATCACCTTTCGCACAGCCCAGAACCCCAGTTTCGGGGTCGAGCGTTACCTGCCCGGTCGCCGGGTGATGTGGTCAACCTTTGACGGAACCTGCGCCTATGGCGTCTGGTTCGAAAGCAAGGGCGACATTTGTTTTCGTTACGAGGATGACCCCGAGCATAAGTGCTGGGCCATCTATGACGAGCCGGGCGGCATTCGCGGTGTCTTTACCAATGTTCCAAACGGCACAGAGATTTTCGAGATCCCCGATCGTGAAGATCCGCTGATCTGCAATGATCTCTCCTCCTGACCCCGCACCTGCGCTATTGGCGGATTTTGGGGTATCTGATCCTGTCTTTGTCGCAAAGTCGGGGATCGCCACCGTGTGGAAGGTCCGTCACGGCGATGGTTTTGCAGCTCTCAAACGATACGACGATGGGGATATCAAGGATGAAGGCCCCGGGTTTGCGCTGGCGCAGGCGCTGGACGGCGTGGGCATGGCGCGCGTCTTTGCCTTCCGCGCTGGCGCAGCACTGCTGGAATGGCTGGACGGCCCCTCGCTGGGGGATATGGCCCGAGTTGGCCGCGATCTGGACGCCGCGCAGATCATTGCCGATGTAGCAGCACGCGTTCATGCAGGAACGCGCGATTTGGCGATCAGCTTTGGCACTGTCGCAGACAGTTTTGTGCCGCTGCTGCAGCTAAAGCCCGCCGATGACCTTGACCCGGTGCTGCGGCATGATCTGGCGCGCTGCATCACCCTCGCCACGCATTTGCAAGAGACCCAAGGCCCGCAAATCCCCCTG
This sequence comes from Yoonia sp. SS1-5, assembly GCF_038443705.2. NCBI lineage: Bacteria > Pseudomonadati > Pseudomonadota > Alphaproteobacteria > Rhodobacterales > Paracoccaceae > Yoonia > Yoonia rhodophyticola. The sequence goes on from NZ_CP151767.2 coordinate 1,226,227, forward strand.
CATGGCGACTTGCATCATGACAATATCATGCGGGGGCCGCGCGGTTATCTGGCCTTTGACGCCAAAGGGATTCTGGGCGAGCCTGCATTCGAATTCGCCAACACGTTTCCCAATCCCGTTGGCATCGGTGACGTCGCCTATGATCCTGCCCGCGCCTTGGCGCTTGCCGATATCTGGGGGCGCAGCACAGGTGCCGCGCCATTGCGCCTGCTGCAATGGGGCGCTGCCCGGTCCGCGCTGTCATATGCGTGGGGGTCCGATTTTGGTATTGTGTCAGAGCCGCGAATGATCCGGACATTGCTGATGGCCATCGACATCAAAAGCGCTGGATAAAGACCTGTTACTAAATCAGCTTTCCCTGCGAATCATCACGCACCACGACGCGCCCATCGGCAAATTCGACCTCCAGATGTGTTGCTGCATTGGCCGCCGCCTTGTCGGTGACAACGGCACCGTCGCCGCGAACAACAGCATAGCCGCGCTTTAGCGTTTCGACATATCCAAGAGTTTCGCGCAGCCGATCAAGCGCATCCAGCCGCGCCCGGCGTTCCGCCTGCTGGCGACTGGCGCGATCTGACAAGCGCCGCGACAGCGTCTCTAGCCGCTCTGCCTGATGAGCCACGCGTTGGTCGAGCAGTGCAACCCGCAAACCGCGTAAAGCTGTCTCGAATGCCTGCCGCTTGTCGCGGGATTTGCGGGTCAGCGCAGGGGTCAGACGATTGGCCAACCCGTCCAGCCGACGGCGATCTTCGGCAACGCGACGCGACAGGATAGACGGGCGCAACGATGCTTCGGACAATTTCAACCGCTTTTGCGCAGCCGCCCCACGCAGTGCGGCTGGCAGCCTGTCGGACAGATAGTCCAGCCGCTGGCGCGGTCCTTCGACCAGGCTATCAACCTGCGGCAATGCGCGCGCCAGATCGCGCAGACGCTGCTGGCGTTGTTGCAGCCCGTTGGTCAATGCCCGCGACAGGCGCGCGCCCTGCTGTTCCGACCAGGCCAACAACTCCAGCCGGACAGGAACAGCCAGTTCCGCAGCCGCCGTCGGCGTCGGCGCCCGCTGATCCGAGACAAAGTCAATCAGGGTCGTGTCCGTCTCGTGGCCTACAGCAGAAATCAGCGGGATATCGGACGCCGCCGCCGCGCGGGCAACAATCTCTTCGTTAAACCCCCACAAATCCTCCAAGGATCCGCCGCCGCGAGCCACGATCAGAAGGTCAGGCCGCGGCAAGGCCCCGCCAGGGGTCAGATCATTGAAACCCTTGATGGCGGCGGCCACTTCGGGCGCACATTTCTGCCCCTGTACAGCGACCGGCCAGACCAGCACCTTGCGCGGGAACCGGTCCCGCAACCGGTGCAGAATGTCCCGGATTACCGCGCCAGATGGCGATGTGACGACCCCGATAATCTCGGGCAGGAACGGCAGGGGCTTCTTGCGTTCGGGCGCAAATAATCCTTCGGCCTGCAATTGCGCCTTGCGCTTTTCAAGCATGGCCATCAATGCGCCAGCCCCGGCTGGCGCCACATCCTCGATCACCATCTGGTATTTGGATTGGCCAGGAAAGGTGGTCAATTTGCCGGTGGCAACAACTTCCATCCCTTCCTCGGGGCGGTGGGCCAGGGCCTGCGCCCTGCCCTTCCAGATCACGCCGGCCAGCACGGCCCGGTCATCTTTCAAATCCAGATAGATATGTCCGGAGGCCGGGCGCGACACACGCCCGATTTCGCCCCGCACGCGAACATGTGAAAACCCGCCCTCAATCGCCTTTTTGACGGCCCCCGAGATTTCAGCAACGGAAAACTCCGGGGTGTTGTCCGCCGGTCCGTCGTCAAAAAGATCGTTCAATCAGTCACCCCCCGGCATTGAGGTTCTGCAAGGGAAGCGATGAGAACTTCCATTTCAGAAACATACTGCCGGTGATAACAAAAGCGCCGAAAGCCGCAAACAAAAATGACCCGATCAGAACCGCAAGGGCAAATGCAGTCACGCCAACCGACCACATCAGAAAACTGGACAGATTGACAGCGCCCACATCTGGATCTGGCCAATACTGGACCTGGGCCCGACCAAAGGCCAAGGCGTAATATTCCAGCGTCCGCTCGTAGGCGGGATCTTCTTCGACGGGGGGTTGATCAGGAAGCCGGTACAATGTCCGGCCAATGATACGCGGGCAGAAATCCTCGAAATAGGCCTTCTCGTCTTCCATATGCAGGCGCCAGACGACGCTGACGATGGGTGACGGGGCCAGCGTTTCGCCGGTGCTGCCCAGCAAATACATAAAACGGCGGTATTCCTCGACCAATGTGTAGCACACATCAACCGAGTGGCCGGTTTCCTCGCCCAGCCGGTCAACCAGTGAGCGTGAAAGAGGGCGTTCGTGGAAACTGTACCCCTCCAGCCGGTGCCAGAGTGCACGATCACCAATATCGTATCGCATTTGTCTTACCTGCCGCGCCAAAAGCGCCCCCAGTGCTAGCGTTAATCCCTATCGCCGCCGCGACCAAGCCGGGTGATCAAAAACAACGCTTGCGTGTTCAAGTCGTCACACAAGCCTGCAGACAATCCATCAGCTGACCATGTCCCCCAACAGTCAGCATCCGTGATGGTTGTCCCTTTGATCCGCATCGTCTATCCGCGTGGCGTAATGCACAGTTTACTGCAGATCTTGGCAATTTGAGGGCAAGCGGCGATGAATATTCTGATCCTGGGCGGCGGCGGGCGTGAACATGCGTTGGCTTGGGCGATCAAGCAGAACCCGAAATGCGACCGGCTGATCGTGGCGCCGGGCAATGCCGGTATCGCCGCAATCGCGGATTGCGCAGATCTCGATATTCTTGACGGCGATGCGGTCGCAACCTTCGCCGAGGAAAACGCCATTGATTTCGTCGTTGTAGGCCCCGAGGCCCCGCTGGCCGCAGGTGTCGCCGACAGGCTACGTGACGCGGGCCTGCTTGTCTTTGGCCCATCCGGTGCCGCAGCGCAGCTAGAGGCGTCAAAGTCCTTTACCAAGTCGATTTGCGATGCGGCAGGCGCCCCCACGGCAGCCTACGCACATTTTACCGACGCGGATGCCGCCCGGGCCTATATCACGGCACAGGGCGCGCCTATTGTCGTGAAGGCTGACGGGCTTGCCGCAGGCAAGGGCGTGATTGTCGCCATGACCGAAGCCGAGGCATTGGCTGCCATCGACGACATGTTTGACGGCAGCTTTGGCAGCGCTGGCGCCGAAGTGGTCATTGAAGAATTCATGGATGGCGAAGAAGCCTCGTTCTTTGTGCTATGTGACGGCGATACCATTCTGCCACTGGGGACGGCCCAGGATCACAAACGGGCCTATGACGGCGATACCGGGCCAAATACTGGCGGGATGGGGGCCTATACCCCTGCGCCGGTGATGAGTGATGAGATCACGCAAAAGGCGCTCGATGAGATTGTCCGCCCCACCATGGCCGAAATGGCCAAACGCGGGACGCCGTTTCAAGGTGTTCTGTTCTGCGGACTGATGATCCAGAACGGGCAGCCGCGACTGGTTGAATATAACGTCCGCTTTGGCGATCCCGAATGCCAATGCCTGATGATGCGGCTTGGCGGGCAGGTTCTGGACCTGTTGCAGGCCTGCGCAGAAAAGCGGCTGGCCGACATCCAGGCCAATTGGGCCGATGATCATGCCATCACCATTGTCATGGCCGCCAAGGGGTATCCGGGCGCTTATGCCAAAGGGACGGTGATTGGCGGGCTTGATAGCCAACCGCAGGACAGTTTTCACATGGTGTTTCATGCAGGCACCGCCGCAAAGGACGGCCAAATCACCGCAAATGGTGGTCGGGTTCTTGGCGTCACAGCCCGGGGTGCGACCCTCGCCGAGGCCCATGAAAAGGCCTATGCAATGGCGCAGGGGATCGACTGGGATGGCGGTTTCTATCGGTCTGACATCGCTTGGCGGGCGCTCTGAAACCCCGTCACCCCTGCTGCCCGCGATAGCCCGATATCCATCTTTGGATGGATTGTCTCGGACGCCCGGGTCGGCATAGCCTTGGCTTAAGCGCGGGCTGCCGCGATCACGGCCGTCCGGGATGGCAGTTCCAATCGTTGCAGTATCGCGTGAACATGATCCTTCACGGTGCCAAGTGAAATGCCCAGAATATCCGCAATCTGTCGATTTGACCTGCCCTCGACAATCAGTTCAGCAACCTGCCGCTGGCGTTTGGTCAGGTTGGCGAATAGCTGCGCCCCCGACTGTGGTGCGGCCAGTGTCACCAAAGGCACACCGATCGCTGCACTTGCCTCCAGATCAATGCGAAGTCGCATGCCGGGCCGCGCGATCTCGGCCAAGGCGGCGATCGTCTTGGGCGGGATCGTCCCGTCAGGAACCGCGCGAAGGTCGCGCAGCGATACCGACAGCGCCTTTAGCGTTTTTTGATCAACTCCCATTCAAGGACACCTCCATGCATTCCATGCCGCTTGAAATCACCAACTTCTTTCTTGCCATGCAGGCCGGGCCGTCCGGCCTGCGCATGTTGCAAGACATGTTTGCACCAGACGCCGAATATAGCGAGCCGTTTTCCGGCCAATCGGCCCCGCATAAAGGCCCCGCCGCGATCATTGCCGCTTTTGAGGCCAGCCGCACGGCCGATTTTGATGATTCCGTCATTCATTTGGGCGCAGTGAATGTCCAAGGCGAGGTCATCACCGTCGACTGGACATGCTATTCCAGGGCCATTCCGGGCGGCCAAGGTAGCGGCAGCAATGTCTTTGTGATCCGCGACGGCAAGATCGCCTCTTTGACCACCACGTTAAAGATGGATGGCCAGCCATGAAAAACCCCGACGTTGATGCATGGCTGGACGCCTACGACAATCCAATGAAACCCGTGGTAGAGGCACTGCGTGAGGTGATCCTGGATGCTGACCCGCGTGTCAGCGAAACGATCAAATGGCAGGCACCGACATTCGTCTACAAGGGCAACATCGCCAGCTTTTTTCCACGATCAAGGAAACATGCGTCGCTGATGTTCCACAAAGGGGCGGACATCCCCGGTGATTTCCAAAACCTGATGGGCGATGGGAAAGACGCGCGCAGCTTCAAGGCTGCCACATTAGAAGAGGTGGATCAGAAATCAGCTGAACTGCGCGCCATCATCAAAGCATGGTGTGCGCTGCAGGACGCAGACTGACCTGAGAAACAAAAAAACCGCGCATATTACATGCGCGGCTTTAACTTTGATCGGATGATACGGCCTAGGCCGCGCGACTAACCAGAACGGAATCGATTTCCGCGGCCGCCGCATTCTCATCATTGCCGGCAACAGCGGCAATTTCGCGGGTCAGACGCTCAAGCGCTGCTTCATAAAGCTGACGTTCCGAATAGCTCTGCTCGCGCTGGTCGTCCTGACGATGCAGGTCGCGCACAACCTCTGCGATGGCGATCAGATCGCCGGAATTGATCTTTTGCTCGTATTCCTGCGCACGACGGGACCACATGGCCTTTTTCACCTTGGCCTTGCCGCGCAGTGTTTTCATCGCATGCGATACGACATCCGGTGTGGCAAGTGCCCGCATGCCCACTTCGGTCGCCTTGTGGGTGGGCACCCGCAGGGTCATCTTGTCTTTCTCAAAGGAGATGACGAAGAGTTCCAGTTCGAAACCGGCCACTTCCTGCGTCTCGACAGAGACGATCTTGCCCACGCCATGTGCCGGATACACGACAAACTGCTCTGGGCTAAACTCGCTTTTCTTACTGCTCATGATCGTCCTTTCTTCGGATCATCGTCACAGACGACAAAAAACCGGCGGCAACGTCACGTTACCGTCGGGTACATCTATCGTCTGGTTGGATCAAATTGTTCGCAACATTGGTAACAGTATATCACAAAAACCGCATGCGCGAAAGTGCCGCTGGTCCAGGCGCTTTACCACTGAAAACAACGGGTTCCGGCGCCGTAGCAGCCGAATCAGCCGCCCTCGCCCGCCGCTTCGGAAAACAGTTCCATCTTGCCCTCTTTGCCGTCCATCTCATCGGCGGTGGGCAGCGGATCTTTCTTGGTGATGATGACCGGCCACATCTCGGAATACTTGCGATTGAACTCGACCCATTTTTCCATATCCGGCTCTGTGTCCGGGCGGATCGCATCTGCGGGGCATTCTGGTTCGCAGACACCGCAATCAATACATTCGTCAGGGTGGATCACCAACATGTTTTCCCCTTCGTAGAAACAGTCTACGGGGCAGACTTCGACGCAGTCCGTATATTTGCAGGCGATACAAGAGTCGTTGACGATATAGGTCATAGAGGCATCCGATTAGCTAACCGGGCCTAGCTAGGACAGACGGCGGCCACGTTCAAGGTCCATTGGAGGATTGATGCCGCTCTGCGGCATCACGTTCACTCGACTGCTGGGCACCCAAGCATCGCGCCACCGCCCCGTGACCATGTGAGCCGATCCAACCGATGACATTCCGCCTAAGTTTTCGGCGCCGCAAGCTGGCACGCAAAATCTCTAGGTCAATAAAATTTTATGAAATTTTTTCCAGAATCTTCAAAATGCCCACAGTTTTGGCATGATTCGCCACATATTTGCCCAAAATTTAAGCGAGGAGAGGATCGAACCATTAATGTAGAGAGTTTCAGATGAGTAAGAAATTTATCGGAGTCGCTTTGCTCGCTGCTCTGGCCGCGGGGCCAGCGCAAGCGCAACAGGCTTCCTCGGGTGTCTCCCCCTTTGTCATGAACACGATGTTCATTGTTTTCTGCGGCGTCCTGGTCATGTGGATGACGGCAGGTTTCGCAATGCTCGAAGCCGGCTTTGTTCGCGAAAAAAATGTCGTCACGCAATGCGCAAAGAACATCGGTCTCTTTGCCATCGCATCAACCGCGTTCGTCCTCAGCGGCTATGGGCTGATGTTCCCGAACGGGAACTGGATGTTGCCGGGCATTATGGGATATGGCGGATCCATCGAGATTGCGAATGTCGTTGAAGGCAGATCCGATTTTGTCGGTCGTGGCCACGCAGCGGCCAGTGACATCTTCTTTCAGTCAATGTTCTGCGTCGCGGTCGCGTCAATCGTGTCCGGCGCGGTTGCCGAACGCGTGAAACTGGCATCATTCTTCATTTTCACAGCCGTTTTGACGGCAATCATCTATCCGATCCAGGCCTCCTGGACCTGGGGCGGTGGTTTCCTTGCATCTGAACTGGGGTTCAGAGATCTGGCTGGCAGTACAGTTGTTCACGTCGTTGGTGGCGTTGCCGCCCTGACCGGCGCGTTGTTCGTCGGCTCGCGTGAGGGGCGCTTTGTTGATGGCAAGAAACTTGCGCTTGGCAACTACTCTTTGCCGCTGGCAACAGTTGGTACACTGATCTTGTGGATGGGGTGGTACGGGTTCAATGCGGGCTCTTACCTGAGCTTCTCAACCGATGGGGACGCTGCCAACGTGGCCCGCATCTTCATGAACACGAACCTGGCTGCCGCAGGCGGGGTCATTGTTGCGGCCTTCGTATCATACCTTCGGAAGTTCCGCTTTGATCTGTCCTACATGCTGAACGGTGCCCTTGGTGGCCTGGTCGCCATCACGGCAGAGCCGCTCTTTCCGGCGCCAATCTGGGCGTTTGCGGTTGGCATGGGCGGCGGTCTGATCGTCTTTTGGGCCAATCAGCTTCTGGACTACTTCAAAATTGATGACGTTGTTGGCGCCATCCCGGTCCACTTGTTCTGTGGCGTCTGGGGCACCATCGCTGCGGGTTTCACCAACCCCGAAGCATCCGTTCTGGGGCAGCTATCCTCGGTCTTGATCGTTATTGCCTATGTTGCAGTAACCACCAGCCTTGTCTGGATCGCACTGAAGGAAACGATTGGTCTGCGCGTCACAGCGGCCAAGGAAGCCTATGGCATCGACAAAAGCGAATTTGTGCAGGATTATTGATCGCTGCAAAAGTTGTTGTGGCCAGGGTTTTTCCTTGGCCACAAATACAGGCCCTCGCCTGTCATTATTAGTCAGTGAGGTTGCTGCCAGAGGCGCGCAATCTTGTTTCGGAGTAAGACAAATGAAAATGCTGACCAGTGGTTTTGCAATATCGCTAGCGATTTTGGCAACCGATGTGAAAGCTGACCAAATGCTGATGGTTGATGGTGAAGAATATTCGCTGTCGTCCCTGACGGAAAATTGCCAAAGCATTACCGACGACCCTGCAGCACAGATCGCCTGTTTCAGCGCACTGTCCAAGCTGATCGAAGAGCAGGCAGCAGACGCCCAGGAAAACCAGGTTTCCGTGCCGCAAGCCCTGGATGCCTTACGGGCGGTGGCCCAGTATCAGGACGCCGATTCAGGTCTGTCGATTGCTGGTTCTGACTGCAATATCCATACCGTCTATTTCAACAACTACTTTCATATCAGCCGCCGCAACGTATCGACCATTGACCTGTTCAGCGCCCAGTTTGACGCCTCAAAGCTGCTCTTTGATCAGACCGTCAAGGCCCAAGGCACACAGGCCCCCTTGTCAAAGGGGTTCATGGATGCCGGCGCAAATGCGGTGGTCCGCGGCGGTGTGGAATTGGATTCGACGCTGGATAACTTTGCCCCCATATCGGCCCGAATGACGCTTGACGTTTACGCAAATGAAGTTGTCGGCCAGTTGCCAGCCGTGCAAGCGCAGGCATTCGACTTTGTTCTGGTCCATCCGCAGCGCAGCCAGTCCAGCGTGGAAATCTGGACCGCTTTCGAGGCCTTCGTGAACGCATGCAAATAGTGGTCGCGGGCTGGCATGTCTGGCATCGACTGCAAAGGGCTGAACCGCCACGCTTTGGATCGTCAAAGCGCATGTTGACCTAAAACGGTGTAAACCTGCCAACAAGATCGTCACGTTAGGGGCTTTATCCCAGCCCCATATCGCGGCGATCTTTTTTTGTGGGGCGCCCGCCCTTTTCGTATTTTGGGTTGGCCCCGCGCGCGCCATCGGGTCGTTCCTTGGGGGCCGGGGTCAGGTCTTCATACAGGGCTTGTGCTTCGGGTGCAGGCCCGCGCCTGTCGCCGCAGGCAAGGATCCGTACCACTTTGGTTTCGCGTGCCTGAATGAATGTCAGCACATCCCCCGGCCCGACAGATCGGGCTGGTTTGCTGACCGGTTGGCTGTCCACCCGGACCTTGCCTGCGGTGACCACCCCTGCCGCAAGGCTGCGCGACTTGAAGAAACGCGCATGCCACAGCCATTTGTCCAGCCGGATCGTCTGCCGGGCGGGGTTGGTCAATCCTTCTTGAACCCTGCCAGCGCCGCGGCAAAGGGATTGTCTGGATCAATCTGCTTTTCGCGCTTTGGCTTGGCCTGATAGCTTTGCGGCTTGTTGCCGCCACCCGGCTTGGGCTTGCCCCGTCCTTTGGGTTTGCCCTTGCCACGCGGTTTGTCGCCTTGCGGACGCCCGCCCTGCCGCGCGGCGCGGCCGCCCCATGTGAAGGTATAAAAGACCTCCATTTCCGGGCCAGTGTCCGGGGCTTCCAACGGCGTCTCAGCGGGGGCCGCATCGGTGGGCGGAACAACTTCCGTAGGCGCCCGGCTTGGGATTTCGGCTGGTGTTTCTGTCGTCTCGGGCGTTGGTGTCGCAACGGCTTCGGTTGCGACGGCCTTGACCTTTTCGCGCTCGTCCTTAGCGGCCTTGTAACCCAGTCCGGTCATCAAATCGGCAAATTGGTCCAGCGTCATGCCAGTGATCGACAACATGTCGGGGTTGGCCTCGAACCCGCCGCGGCTATCCTTGTCGCGCAGCATATCAGCCAGACGTTCGAGCATGTCGATACGGATCGCCCGTTCACCCGCAGCCCGGTAGCCGGACATTGCGTAATAGCCCGGGGTCGCATCCTTGGCCGCCGGGACAGTGACCAAGCCGGGCGGCGGGCTTTCTGGGAACTCTGACAACCCTTTGGACAACGACCACAGCACCAGCCGCAAACGGGTTGGCGCAGGTTTCAGCAGCAATGGCTGAAAAATCGTGAACTGGCCAAATCGGACCCCATGCTTGCGCAGCGCGCCGCGTGCATCCTGATCCAGCGCCTTGACCTCATCAGCGACTTCACCCCGGGGAATGATGCCAAACCCCTCGGCCATGCGGTAGGCAAACCCTTTGGCCGGCCCTTCGAGGGTTTCGTCATTCTTGAGCGCCAGCAATCCCTCAAAGCCCGCAGCCACCTTGCGATCAATGAAATGCTGCAAGCGGCGTTGCACCTTTGTGGCCACGTCGGGGCCAGCCTCGTCATCAACAAAAGCCTCGACACCGGGCTTGAAAGGATCGGAACCGGCGACAAGCTTGCCCACGGCCTGATCACCCCACATCAACCCGCCTTGCTCGGTAAAGTCGATCTCGGGATCGGGCGCGTTGTAAAAGCGATCCGCCAAAAGGTGGAATTGCGGTGCCAATGCCTGAACGGACGCCTGCCGCAGCGTTTTCGCCTCATCCGGGCTGCCAGCCTTGTCCATCCGAAACCGGAACCCTTCGAGCCGCCCAACGAATTCACCTTCGACGGTCACTTCACCTTTGTCGTTCACCTCAGCCACAAGGCTCTCCTTTTGTTTGAGCCGGCGAAGCAGAATGCTGGTCCGCCGGTCCACAAATCTTTGCGTCAATGCGCCATGCAGCGCATCTGATAGTCGATCTTCTACCGCGCGCGTTTCCTCGCGCCAATGAGATTCGTCAACCAACCACCCTTTGCGTTGGGCGACATAGGTCCATGTGCGGATATAAGCCAATCGTTTCGACAAGGCGTCAATGTCACCATCGGGCCGGTCGATACGCCGCACCTGAAGCCCAAACCAATTGGCATCCACATGGCCCAACTGATGCAGGTCATGAAAAATATGCGTCAGCAGGTTAGCGTGTTCCCCCGCCGATATGCCCCGAAAATCCGGCACACGACAGACATCCCAAAGCAATCTGACAGATGGCCCATCAGTGGCCCGCGCCAATACTGCGGCATCCGCCGCCAGGGTCTTGAGTGCGCGCAGGTCGTCACTTTCGCGCACCCGGGTCAGCCATGTGTCGTCTGTTCTGGCTTCGAGATTGGCGATCAGCCGCTTGACCGATCCAAACTGCAGGTCGCTGCTACGCCATTGCAATTTCTTGACGGGCTGGAACCGATGATCGCATATGGCCTCTGCCACCGCATCATCCAGCAGCGGCGCTTCACCTGTCACGCCGAAGGTTCCGTTATCCACATGTCGGCCGGCCCGGCCAGCGATCTGGGCCAGTTCCTGCGGCTGCAAATGCCGCATCTTGCGCCCGTCGAATTTGGTCAGCGAGGAAAAGGCGACATGGCTGATATCCAGGTTCAGCCCCATGCCGATGGCATCTGTGGCAACCAGATAATCCACATCGCCATTCTGGTACATTTCAACCTGCGCGTTGCGGGTACGTGGGCTAAGCGCGCCCATGACAACTGCAGCACCGCCTTTGGTGCGGCGCAACAGCTCTGCGATCGCATATACATTTTCAACAGAAAAACCCACAATTGCGGATCTTGCGGGCATTCTGCTTATCTTTTTCGAACCTGAATAGGAAAGTTGCGACATGCGCTCGCGGCGCATGAATTGCGCATCCGGAACCATCGCAGCAATCGCCCCGCGCATCGTTTCGGCCCCAAGAAACAGCGTCTCGTGCAGGCCGCGGGCATGTAACAGCCGGTCTGTAAAGACATGCCCGCGATCAGGGTCCGCGCAAAGCTGGATTTCATCCACCGCCAGAAAATCGCAGCCCATCCCATCGGGCATCGCCTCGACCGTGCAGACCCAATATGCCGCCCGCGGCGGTACGATCCGCTCTTCCCCTGTGACAAGGGCGACGACAGAGGGGCCGCGCACAGCAACGATCCGGTCATAAACCTCGCGCGCCAATAACCGCAGCGGCAGGCCAATGACGCCCGTCCGGTAGGACAGCATCCGCTCGATCGCGTAATGCGTCTTGCCGGTATTCGTCGGGCCGAGAACGGCCGTGATCCGGGAGGCTAACATGATCTTCCCCGCCAAGAGAGGGTGGGCCTAAAGCGCCTGTCCCTCAAGCTGCACTTGCAAAACGTCGATTGCCTCACGGGTCTGGGCGGATTGCGGGTTGATTTCAAGGATAAGCTGATAAAGTTCCAGCGCATCTGCCGGACGCTCCAGATCCTGCATGATGGTCGCCAACCCGCGCATCGCCTCGAAATGACGCGGGTTCAGGCGCAGAGTGGTGCGGATATCGGCCAGTGCCGGACCAACCAGCCCGCGCAAGTAGTAGGCCGTCGCACGGCCAAAATAGCCGGACGCAAAATCAGGCGCATGATCAACGAGCGCTGAATAATGTTCCAGTGCGGCGTCTGTATCGCCTTCTTCCAGCGCATCACTGCCACGGCGCAGCAGCAGATCCATGGCCGGTGAGCCACTTTTTTCCCATTGCGCGATGATCCGCTGTTCGACCGCCAGATAGCTTTCCGCATCGGCGTCTAACAGCTCTTGATAAAGTTCATCCAACGCGGTTTGTTGCGCGAACGCAGGTAAGGAAAACCCCACTCCCAGAAAAAGTGCCGCAACGATATATTTGAAGCGATGTGTCAACGTCGTCATATGCCTAATGTAGCGCGCTGTGCTCGCAGCACCAGAGGCGTAACGGTCACTTCATCAAGATAAGGACGAAAAACTGATATGAGCGACGTAGTAACCGAGGCGGTCGCCGCCCTGAACGCAAAAATGGACGGTGCCGGTTTTGACGGCAGCGCGAAATTCGTCATCGAGGGCGAAGGCTCTATCGTGATTGACAGCGATGGCGCCCATGCCGGTGACGAAGAAACCGACGTGTCCCTAACCGCCAGCACTGAGACGTTCAAGGCCATCCTTGATGGTGAATTGAACCCGACGACAGCTTTCATGACGGGCAAACTGTCTGTCGATGGCGATATGGGTCAGGCGATGAAGCTTTCCGGCGTTCTCGGCTGACGATGGACATCGCGCCCCTCTTTGCCGATATCGCAGATGGACCCGGCGGGGGTAGCGCCCATTGGCTGCAGACGTCCGATGGCCTGCGCATTCGCGTCGGCCATTGGGCAAAACCCGATGCAAAGGGAACGGTCCTGATCTTTCCGGGACGCACCGAATTTGTCGAAAAATACGGCCACGCAGCCCAGGCATTGGCCGATCGCGGATATGCCAGCCTTGCCATTGACTGGCGCGGGCAAGGGATTGCTGATCGGCTTCTGGATAACCGGGCGATTGGCCATGTGGGCCGGTTCATCGACTACCAAAAAGATGTCGACGCAGTGATTGCCCATGCCAACGCGCTTGACCTGCCCCGCCCCTTCTTTTTGATCGGGCATTCCATGGGCGGCTGTATCGGCCTGCGCGCCCTGATGGATGGGCTGGAGGTCAAAGCCGCGATGTTCTCGGCCCCGATGTGGGGGATCCAGATGTCCATCGCACTCCGCCCGGTGGCGTGGGGGCTGTCATCCATGAGCAAATCCTTCGGCTTTGACGAGGCACTGGCACCCGGTCAGTTTGAACAATCCTATGTGCTGCGCGCCGACTTCCCGACTAATACGCTGACGAACGACAAGGACATGTTTGACATCCTGCGCGGGCAACTTCACGCGCAACCCGATCTGGCTCTCGGCGGACCGTCGCTGCGATGGCTCAACACATCCTTGCGCGAAATGCACAGACTAAGCCTGCGGCCAGCACCAGCGGTGCCCTGCATCACGTTCCTTGGCAGTCAGGAAGCCATTGTTGACCCGGCCCGGATCAAGTCACGCATGCATGATTGGCCGGGTGGTGCGCTACATGTGATTGCGGGCGGACGGCATGAGATGATGATGGATGCACCAAACATCAGGAATACAATGTTCGACCAGACCGCTGCATTATTTGACGCCAACAGGTAGCTTGGATCAAGATCCAAGCGACGCCCAAAGCGCGATGGGCGTAGGATGGATTTCAATCCATCCGCCTTTCAACACATGACCTTGCCGGTCGGTGCGCTATATTCCGCCCCATGGCAGATGTGCTGACATTCACCGATCGCGGGATTTATTGCCCCGCAGGCGATTTCTACATTGATCCGTGGCAACCGGTGCCAAATGCGCTGATCACGCACGCCCATAGCGATCATGCCCGCCCTGGCATGGGCCGCTATCTTGCAACAGCCGACACACTACCCGTCATGCGCCATCGTCTGGGCGATATTGACGCACAGTCGATCAACTACGGCGAAGCTCTTCGGATCGGCGCGGCGGACGTGTCCTTTCATCCCGCCGGACATGTTCCCGGCTCTGCCCAGATCAGGGTGTCGGTCAATGGACAGGTCTGGGTGGCATCCGGTGACTACAAGACGGTCGCCGACGGGCTTTGCACACCGTTTGAACCCCTGCGCTGTCACGCTTTCATCACTGAATCCACATTTGGACTGCCCATTTTCAAATGGACGCCGCAGGATCTTCTGAAAGATCAGATCAATACCTGGTGGGCCGCCAATGTCAGTCAGGGTCGGGTCGCCATTCTTGGGGCCTATGCGCTTGGCAAGGCGCAGCGTGTACTGCGCTATCTGGACCCTTCAATCGGGCCAATCCTGACACATGGGGCGATTGAAAACACAAATGCCGCCCTGCGCCAGCAGGGGATCAGCCTTCCCGACACGATCAGGGTCACGCCCGACACGGTCGCCAAGGATTATCCCGGCGCTTTGGTCCTGGCGACACCCGGCGCCTTGGGAACAAGCTGGGCCAGGCGCTTTGGCCCCGCCTCAACCGCCTTTGCCAGCGGTTGGATGGCCCTGCGGGGCGTCCGTCGCAGACGGGCAGCGGATCGGGGATTTATCATCTCTGACCACGCCGATTGGGATGGCTTGAACGATGCGATCAAGGCGACGGGGGCCGAACGGATTTTCGTCACACATGGCTACACAAATGTGTTCCAACGCTGGCTGACAAGTCAGGGCTACGACGCCCATGTCGCCAGCACCGGCTATCTGGGCGAAAGCCTGGAGCCGGACGACACAGACGTGGTGGATGCATGAAGGCATTTGCGCAGCTTTTCACTCGGATTGACGAAACAACGAAGACAAGCGTCAAGACGGCGGCTCTTGCAGAATATTTTCAGACTGCCCCGCCCCCGGACAGGCTTTGGACCATTGCGCTTTTCACCGGACGGCGCCCCAAGCGGACGATCACAACCGCGCGGTTGCGCATATGGGCCGCCGAGGTGGCAGGGCTTCCTGACTGGCTATTCGATGAAAGCTACAGCATCGTCGGGGATCTGGCCGAAACCATCGCACTTGTTCTGCCTGAACCATCAGGCAGCGCCGACCTATCCCTGAGTGATTGGATCGGGCGGATCAAGGCGTTGTCAGCGATGGATGATGACGCACGCAAGGCAGGTATCCTGCAGGCTTGGGACAGTCTGCCCCATATAGAGCGGTTCTTGTTTACAAAACTTCTTACCGGGGGCTTTCGGATCGGGGTCAGTGCCAAGCTGATCACGCGGGCCCTGGCGCAGGCCACCGGCCAGCCGGAGCCGCAATTGACCCATAAGTTGATGGGCAGTTGGGCAGCCGACACAACGACCTGGGCCGACTTGATTGAGGCAGACGACCCGACTGCCGATCTATCGCGACCCTACCCGTTCTACCTTGCCTATCAGCTTGAGGATCTCGATGCGTTGGGGCCGGCCGCAGATTGGAATGCCGAACGCAAATGGGACGGTATCCGCGGTCAATTGATCCTGCGCGGCTGTGCCCATCATCTTTGGTCACGCGGTGAGGAACTGATGACCGATCGGTTTCCAGAATTTGCACAACTGATTGACTTTCTGCCCGATGGCACGGTGATCGACGGCGAAGTTCTCGCATTTCAGGACGAAAAGCCACTCTCTTTCAACGCGCTGCAAAAGCGGATCGGGCGCAAGACCGTTCCCAAGAAGTTGCTGACCGAGGCGCCGGCGATCCTGATGGCCTATGATCTGCTGGAGGACGCGGGCGAAGACATCCGGTCACTTGCCCTGCGCGACCGGCGGCACCGCCTGAAACGCATCATCGACGATGTTCCGCAAACCCTGCCGATCCGGTTGTCCGCGCCGCTTTCCTTTGATCATTGGGATGCGCTGAAGGCCGTGCGCGACAGCTCGCGTGCTGCCGGGGCCGAAGGGCTGATGCTGAAGAAACTGGATAGCCCCTACCTGTCCGGGCGCAAAAAGGGTGACTGGTGGAAATGGAAAATCGACCCGCTGACCATTGATGCGGTCATGATCTACGCGCAGGCCGGGCATGGCCGACGGGCCAACCTGTTCACCGACTACACGTTTGCGGTGCGCGACGGCGATGACCTGGTACCATTCACAAAAGCGTACTCGGGGCTGACGGATGCAGAGTTTCGCGAAATCACCACCTGGGTGCGCAAGAACACACTTCAACGGTTTGGGCCGGTCCGGCAAGTAAAACCAACCCATGTTTTCGAAATCGCTTTTGAAGGCATCCAGTCCAGCCCACGGCACAAATCTGGCGTTGCACTCAGGTTTCCGCGGATGTTGCGGTGGCGGCGCGACAAGCCACTGGCCGAGGCGAACACCCTCGATGATCTTCAGCAAATGCTCATCACGTTTGGGTAATAGGGTTTTTAAGTACAACCGCTTACCCTATATTACGGCAAATTTGACAAAGAGGTTTTAGAATGCGTTTTCCGATGCCGGTTTTTGATGCGAATTCCCAAGGCAATGAGGGGTTCGGCAATCTGCCTGAATGGGATCTGAGCGATCTCTACCCCGATCCTGACAGCCCCGAGCTGAAGCGTGATCTTGACTGGCTTGCTGGCGAATGCGCTGACTTTGCCAAGACTTACGAAGGCAAGCTGGCCGATCTCGACGCGGCAGCATTGCTGCAAGCGGTCCAGCGTTATGAACAGATTGATGTCATCGCCGGGCGGGTCATGTCCTTTGCCGGTCTGCGCTATTACCAAATCACGACCGACAGTGATCGGGCCAAGTTCATGGCCGATTGCCAGGACAAGATCACCGCGCATACCACGCCGCTGGTCTTCTACAGTCTGGAATTCAACCGGCTGGAGGATGATCATCTCAACCGCCTTCTTGCCGAGAACGCGGATCTTGCACGCTACAAGCCAGTCTTTGACCGCATGCGTGCACTAAAGCCATATCAGCTATCGGATGAGCTGGAAAAATTCCTGCATGATCAATCAACTGTCGGATCAGCAGCCTGGAACCGGCTTTTTGATGAGACGATGGCGGGTCTTGAATTTGACGTCGATGATGAGACGTTGAATTTGGAAGCCACCCTGAACCTGCTGACCGAAAAGGACCGCGCCAAACGCGAGGCCGCGACCCATGCGTTGGCCGCTGTGTTCCGCGACAATATCAAGATCTTCGCCCGTGTTCATAATACCCTCGCCAAGGAAAAAGAGATCGAAGACCGTTGGCGCAAGATGCCCAGCCCACAGACAGGGCGGCATTTGTCCAACCATGTCGAGGCTGAGGTGGTCGAGGCGCTGCGCAATGCGGTGGTTGCGGCCTATCCGCGCCTGTCGCATCGCTATTACGCTCTAAAGGCCAAGTGGTTGGGGCTGGACCGTATGCAGGTCTGGGACCGGAACGCGCCGTTGCCGATGAAAGATGACACCATTGTCGACTGGGATCAGGCACAGGACATCGTCATGTCGGCCTATGCTGATTTCGACCCCAAAATGGCGGATATCGCCCGCCCGTTCTTTACCGATGGCTGGATTGATGCCGGGGTAAAGCCGGGCAAGGCCCCGGGCGCATTTGCCCACCCCACGGTGACGCCCGTGCATCCTTACGTGATGCTGAATTACATGGGCAAGCCGCGCGACGTCATGACACTTGCGCACGAACTGGGGCATGGGGTGCATCAGGTGCTTGCGGCCGAGCAAGGCGAATTGCTGTCCTCGACGCCACTGACCCTTGCGGAAACCGCATCCGTCTTTGGCGAGATGCTGACTTTCCGCAAATTGCTCGACGGTGCGCAGACCCCGCAGGAACGCAAGACGCTGCTCGCCGGCAAGGTCGAGGATATGATCAACACGGTTGTGCGCCAGATCGCGTTCTATGATTTTGAATGCAAGCTGCACGCAGCCCGCGCCGAGGGCGAATTGACGCCCGACGACATCAACGCGCTGTGGATGTCCGTGCAGGCCGAAAGCCTTGGGCCGATCTTTGATTTCGCCGACGGGTACGAAACCTTCTGGGCCTATATTCCGCATTTCGTTCATTCGCCGTTCTACGTCTACGCCTATGCGTTTGGTGATGGCCTGGTGAACGCCCTTTATGCGGTCTACCAAGAAGGTGATCCCGATTTCCGCGAGAAGTATTTCGATATGCTGCGCGCGGGCGGTTCCAAGCATCACAAGGAATTGCTGGCGCCGTTTGGATTGGACGCCTCTGACCCGACCTTCTGGGAAAAAGGGCTGTCGATGATCAGCGGCATGATCGACGAGTTGGAGGCGATGGAAGATTGATTACCCTCAATCCGTTGCCCCGTGCCCAAATCCAGCATGTCGCGCATTTGATCCTGACCGAGCCGCAATATCCATTTGTCGGTGAAATCAAGGAACTTACGGCAGAAAAGGACCCGTTGACGGATTTTCATTGCGGGCGACGGGGTGAAACCTATGTCGGTTTCTTCAAGATTGATCGGGATTTTTCAAGGATCGTGGATCGACTGCCCGAGGGTACGTTTGGGTTTCGTGGGCTGTTGATTGGTGGGCAATATCAAGGCCTTGGTTACGGATCGGCCCTGCTGGCCGCTTTGCCCGTCTATTTGCGCGACACCTACCCCGACATGTCCGACATATGGCTGTTGGTCGACACAGCGAACGCACGCGCGATTCAATGCTACGAGAAGTCCGGCTGGGTCGTTGATGGCCCCGGGCGTGAGGGACGATCAGGCCCGGAACAGGTGATGCGGCTTCAACTGTCTGCGGCATCATAAGCCCGCTGCAGTGCCGCAACATCTATTTTGGTCAGTTTGAACATGACCTTGGGTTGCGCGGGTGGCCCCATCAGTATCCGGCCGCTGCCGCCCCGTTTCCGTCGAACCAAAGGCAAGTAGGTATCCGGGGTGCGTCAGTCAAGTTCAGTCCATGGCCAGGGTTTGACCTCGCTTGCGCCGGTCTGATAGCGCGCGGCCTTGGCCATCCAGACACCCATCGTTGTGCCAAATTCGGCAAGGTTCTCATTTGGTTGCCGGCTGTTCAGCAGCATGATCAGAAACTGGGCAACCGTAATCACACCCAGCAAAGTGCTCGCCATGCTGAGCAGCACGGCGATGATGACCATGTTGACCAGACGCAGCCAGATGCTTTCAAAATCGGTCTCGGCCTCCGTCTCGGGGGCCTCATGCTCGTCTGCCATCATTGTCTCCTAACTGGCGGGCCCGCCCGCGGCGAATACCATATCCATCATTCTTTGCGTCCCGCGCGAAAATTCAAGGGGACAAGCATAGGCCGTACCCTCGGCCACGGATTTTCCAAAATTCTCGACCTGCAACACGTAGTGATTTACGGCTGGCCACCGCTCTGTCGTGACGACATGGCCATCATTCTCAAGCGTGAGTTCGGCGATATCATGCACATTAGCATTAAACGGGCAGGTCAGGGTCAAGACCCCCGCATCACCATGGAACGTGATGTACTGACGCGGATGCAGACGCATCGAAACCACTGCGTTATATGTAAAATCCGGGAATTTTGCGGCCACCTGTGCAAAAACATCGACCTTGTTTTCGTAGCGCAAATGCGCGTGCGAGATTGTATCAACCTCTTGGCCCGTCACGAAACGGGCCGCCCCGAATGTATAAACCCCGATATCGCGCAAGCCGCCACCTGCGGTCTCGGGGCGGTTGCGGATATTGCCGGTATCGCCAGCATTGTTGAAGCTAAAGACGGCATCCACATGCCGCACCGCGCCAATCGCACCTGACGCCACCAGCGCCTTGGCGCGGATGAATTGCGGGTGGTGGACGATCATATATGCCTCGGCGGCGAGTTTGCCGGACGCGTCCCGTGCGGCAATCAACGTGTCAAAATCCGCCTCGGTCAGCGCAATGGGCTTTTCGCACAACACATGCTTTCCTGCCGCCAGTGCCTTGCAGGTCCAGTCCACATGCAGATGATTGGGAAGCGGGATGTAGACCGCATCAATATCAGGATCATCAAGCAGCGCATCATAGTCACTCAGAACACGCAGACCCGGCGCAAATTTCTGAAACGCGGCGGCCTTTTCGGGACTGGAGGTTGCCAGCGCATGCAGCGCTGCCCCGTCTGCCGCGTGGATTGCCCGCGCCATGTAGCGTTGCGCAAAATCGGCCGCGCCCAACACGCCCCAACGTAATGACGTCATGATACCCTCCTGCCGTATTGGTGAATGTTAGCGCCACCATTCCGACAAGGAAATGCACCTGCGCGCAAAAAACACAAAGCCCCATCCGAAATGGACAGGGCCCCGTGCATCGCATTTCAGGCGTATTTTATGCGGTCGCCAACATTCCTTTTTGACGCGCAAGTTCCTGCATCTTCTTTTGCAGCTTTTCGAATGCGCGCACTTCAATCTGCCGAATGCGTTCACGGCTGACATCATATTGACCGCTCAAATCCTCAAGCGTCACGGTCTCTTCGGACAGGCGGCGCTGCACCAGGATATCCTTTTCGCGGTCATTGAGAACCTCAAGCGCTTCAGCCAGAAGCGCCCGACGTGCTTCGAGTTCATCGCTGGCTTCATAATCGGCGGCCGTGTTGGCATCCTCGTCTTCCAGCCAGTCCTGCCATTGCGCCGTGCCTTCGCCGTCAGATCCGACCTGTGCGTTCAACGACGCGTCCCCACCCGACAAGCGCCGGTTCATGGAAATCACTTCATCCTCGGTCACACCCAGATCGGTTGCGATCCGCTTGACGTTTTCGGGGCGCAAGTCGCCATCCTCAAGCGCGCCAATGCGGGATTTCGCCTTGCGCAGATTGAAGAACAGCTTTTTCTGGGCCGACGTCGTGCCAAGCTTTACCAGCGACCAGGACCGCAGGATATATTCCTGGATCGACGCGCGGATCCACCACATGGCATAGGTCGCCAGACGGAACCCTTTCTCGGGGTCAAACCGCTTGACGGCCTGCATCAGGCCGACATTCGCCTCGGAAATAACCTCTGCCTGCGGCAAACCATAGCCGCGATAGCCCATGGCAATCTTTGCAGCCAGTCGCAGGTGAGATGTCACCATCTTGTGGGCTGCATCAGTGTCTTCATGGTCCACCCAGCGCTTGGCCAGCATGTACTCTTCTTCAGGCTCCAACATCGGAAACTTGCGGATTTCCTGCATGTAACGGTTCAGGCCACCTTCCGGCGTTGGGGCTGGTAAATTCTTGTAGTTACTCACGTGTACTGCCCTCCCTTATGTTTAAAGGCTTAACATGGATATGGGGGCGCTTTCGCCGCCTTTCAAGGGACGGCTATGCGAATTTCGTTAAAGGAATATGAACTCAACAGTTCAGTTTAGAAAGAGGTATTTAAGTGCAATCACGCACATGGGATACATTGTTTCAGCCCTCACCCCCGAGATTGCGCACCAAATCGCGCATATCGGGCGGCATATCAACGGCGAACGTGACCGTTTCACCTGTTCTGGGATGCACAAACCCCAATGTGGCGGCGTGTAGCGCTTGCCTGCCAAAATCTGCCGCCGCCTGAACACCTGCCGCACCGATGGCCTTGGCCGACAATTTGCGCCGGCCGCCATAGACCGGATCGCCAATCAGTGCGTGACCGCAATGGGCCAGATGCACGCGTATCTGATGCGTCCGTCCCGTTTCCAGCCAGCATTCAAGCAAGGCCGCAGCCACCGGTTGCCCCAGCGTCTGCACTATCCGCACTCGCGTGACCGCGTGTTTACCCCCAGTAAAGGAGACGGCCTGCCGCTGCCGGTCCGTCTTGTGTCGACCCAGAAAGGTCTGCACTTTCAGAATATTGCCCGGCTCAAAGGATGTTCCCTTTATCCCGCGCAGGCGGGGGTCATTTGCGTCTGGGGCCCCGTAGCTCACCGCCAGATAACGGCGGGCCACGTCATGTGCTGCAAACTGATCTGCCAGATGATGATGCGCATGGTCCGTTTTCGCCGCCACCAACAGGCCGCTCGTGTCCTTGTCGATCCGGTGGACGATACCGGGCCGTTTCAAACCGCCAACGCCGGATAATGTCGCCCCACAGTGAAAGATCAGCGCGTTCACAAGCGTGCCGCCGGGCGTTCCGGGGGCCGGATGTACGACCATGCCCGCCGGTTTGTTCACAACGATCAGATCATCGTCTTCGAACACGATATCCAGCGGGATATCCTCGCCCGTCATATGGCTTTCCTCGGCCGCAGCCACAGACACCACAACGTGCGCCGCTTCGGCAATACGATACCGTGGGTCCGTCACAACCTGCCCATCAACCGTGACCGCGCCACCGGCAATGAGCTTGGCCAACCGGGACCGGCTAAGTGCGGCATCTTCGGGCACATCCCGGCCCAGCGCCTTGTCCAGGCGCGGCGGCGGGTTTGGTCCGATTTCAAAGGTGATCGTGGTCATGGCAGGTCTCACGCTCAATATGCTGTTGAGCGCGGCCACATTCGGTTGCGCCAAATGTTTCCCCGCGCCCCTTCAAAATGCGATCAGTTTGAAAGGTGGTACCACCTCCTGGTCTCGAACCAGGGACCTCTTGATCCACAATCAAGCGCTCTAACCAACTGAGCTAAGGCGGCACTGCCGGAGGATTTAGCGGCGTCAGGGCATGATTGCAAGGCCCCTGCGGCGTTTCGCGAAAAACATCGACGATCAGCTTTCCGACGGCGCGGTGCAGGTATCCGTGCGGCAAGACATCACCGGCAAAACGCCCAATACGCGCGGCTTTGATAGGGTCAAAGGGTGATCGTCCATGTCTCTTCGACCAGATCGACACCAAAGGAATGCGCAGGACGTGCGTCGACGCGGCTGAACCCATTGCGCCGATATATGCAGCCTGCTGCCTTGTGGCTTTCATGGGTCCATAAGGTCATGCCGCGATACCCGGCGTTCCGCGCGAAACCCAGACACTGATCCAGCAGCCCCTGCGCGACACCGCGCCCGCGGGCTGCGGGCACGACAAAGAACAGGCGCAGCTTGGCGGTATGCGCGTCATGTTGGACGCAAAAGATATGGCCCAACCGGGTGCCATCATCATCCGCAACCCAGCCCGCCTCGCGACTTGGGTCGTGATCTGACAGGAAGTCCGTCACAATTTCCGATACCAACACGCCAAAGCTGTCATCGAACCCATCCGATCTGGCATAATGGGCTGCGTTTTCGGCGATCAGCCAGTCCGCATCAGAAGCATCGAAAGGGCGCAGGGCAAATTGCATATATTCACCCTGCCCTGCCAACCCTTGCCAATCAAGCCGCCCGCACGGTAGGACGTTTTGCACGGATCACGAGGATAGTCATGGGTATCAACAGCGAACGCGACATCGAAGCCAATATGCAGATCGGCCCGACAGATCTGGGCATGGTTCGTATTTTCATCGAGGCTGGCGGCACCGAAATCCCGATGGATTTCGACCCGGATGAAGCAGATGAAATCGCAGAAGAGATCAAGGCCGCCGCCCTGGCCGCCCGGGCCGTCGGCAAGCGCTGAACCACCGAAGCAGCCCGGTCTATCTAGAACCGCTCTGTCACCAGGCCCGGGTCACGTGCAATATGCGCCCTGATCGCGGCATGACGCGCGAATTTCTGGATCATGACCTTGCGGCGTGCAGGTGCCAGCCGACGCTCGGGCGCCATGCGAATGATTTCCGCATCATACCCATCAGCAATGATCAGCCCCATATCGTCCGGCAACAGCTCTGTCGGAAAGGCGCTATCGACGGCAAAGAACAACCGGTCGCACCATTCAATATAACCCTGCCATTTGTGATCTGATTGAAAATCGGCACGGCTCGACTTGCATTCGACGATCCAGACCTCGCCCTTTGGGCCAAGCCCCATCACATCGACACGCAAGCCCGATGTCGGCGTCAGTTCTTCGACGCTGACAAAATCATGGCTGCGCAAATGGCGCCCGACCCCACGGGCCAGCTTTTGTCCCGGCAATAACTGGTTGAGTGTGTCACCTTCAAGCATGGCAAGACCCTGAACAATAGGTGAACAAAAATCAAGCAGGAAAGACTTGACGTAATACCATTGGGTTTCATATATATGAAACCCAATGGTATCACAAAGGTCACATATGACAACACAAGCTGCATTCCGGGCGCTGGCGGACCCGACCCGCCGTGACATTCTGATGATGTTGCGCGGGCAGGACATGACCATCGCCGAGGTGGCGCAGAATTTCGACATGACCCGGGCTGCGGTCAAAAAACACCTGACGGTTCTGTCAGATGGCGGCTTGATCACCGTCCGGGCGGCAGGGCGCGAACGGATCAATACGATAAACCCCGCGGGCATGGCACCTGTCCTGGATTGGCTCACTTTCTTTGATGCCTTCTGGGACGATCGCCTGACAGCATTGAAAGCCGCCATTGAAAAGGACAAGACATGACATTGCGAAAATCCATTTACCTGCAGGCCAACAAGGAAGAGGTCTGGGCGTTCCTGACTGATCCCGAAAAACTGGCGTTGTGGTTTCACAAACCGAAAGCGCCCTTGGCCGCCGGGAATGACTACGCGATGTACGGCACCGACAGCGGCAACAAACTCATGTGGGGCCAGATCATTGACGCAACCCCGCATGACCGTCTGTCCTACACATTCACAATCGCCCCCATGGACGGCGCGGTCAGCACAGTCACCTGGACGCTGGATGAGGTCCCCGGCGGAACCCGGCTGTCACTGGTGCATGAGGGCCTGCCCGAAGGCGAGGCGGCATTTGGTTTGACGCTGGCGCTGGACAAGGGATGGGATGACCATTTGGGACGGATGCGTGCCGCACTACATGACGTGGACGCAAAGTGACCTGCCAAGGGGAATCGCCGGTGCCAAAACTGGTTCGGGCGATTCCACGCCAAAAGTCGCCCTCTGTGCCGCCCGAGACGCGCGTTAATCATGCTAGATGAAAGTTATTGAGCAGTTTCAATGCATAAGCGGATTTTCGCCGAAATCCTGGTAATGGAACTGTGCCAGAATATGACGGCAATGGGGCGGGTGACGCTAGGTAACGAACCACAAAACCATGGCAGCGACACGATTTCGTCAGGATTTTCTATCAAAAAGGACATGTACCAAAGTTGAGGACCGTACCATGTCATTGTTTGCCGATATCACCTTCGTAGAAGTTTGCATGGCTCTTTTGACAGTTGGTGTGGCGGAACGCGCTTTGCTTGCCTTTGCCCCTATCGAAATGGTTGGCCCCGACGGTTGGTTGATCAAAGGCGATATTCAGGAATAAATCCACCCTCACCCTTGCCCGCAGCGCCTTGGACACCTACTTGAGCCTTGGCGAGTTTCTGCGCTCTGCGTGTTCAAAGGTACAAATCCAGTGGCCTTAAGCAAATCCGAGGGAGCCGGCTCTGTCTGGATCCTGGTCTAGTTACCTGGCGCCCACCTGTATACACAGGTCCTCGGGGTTAGTTGCCTTACGATTGCCGCGGTTCTCGCCACCCTTGAACCTCTAGGGTCAGGACCCTAGCTTTGTCGTTTTCCAAAGAACATCGGGAATAAGCGCGCCAGAAAACCCGGTGCAGCGCCCAGGTCAACTTGCGGTACGGCAACTTTCTTTTTCTTTTCCTTGCGCGGATCGGCAAAGGGGATGAACGTCGTCTCTTCCTCGCTCAACCCGTCGGCTTTGTCCTGCAGTTTCGCCGCATCAATGGGGAGAAAACGTTTGGTCGTCATATCGGTGGTCCTTTCCACTTGTCGATGACGCCTGCCCGTCCCTCCCTGATAAAATGCGTGGTCCCCCAACCGGTCGCAAACAAGGATGATCGTAGCAGCGATCCTACAAGCGTCTGATCTATCTTATGCCGACCAACGCCGAAGCCAAAGCAACCGATGCCACGTTGCGCGATGTTTTGCCGATCTTCATGCCATTTCCGCCCCTACAGCCGCGAAATGCCAAATATTACACCACTAAAGGGCAGATCGCGCGGCAGTGTCAGCGTGCAAATGCGTCTGGTCTGGCTTCGCGGGCCATGTGATCCAGCACCGCATTCACGAATTTGGGCTCTTTTTCGTCATTCGAGAACGCCTCGGCCAGCCCCACGAATTCGGCAATCACCACCTTTGGCGGTGTTTCTTTTGCGGTCAGCTCGGCACCGGCGGCGCGAAACAAGGCGCGCAAGGTGGGGTCGATGCGGGCGATGGGCCATTTGGCAACAAGGGCCCGATCCGTCATCTGGTCAATCCGCGCCTGATCGTTCACGGCCCCTTCCATCAGCCCCCGGAACGTGTCGATATCGCCTTCGATCATTTCGCCTTCATCATAGGATGCACCAAAACGGTGGTCTTCGAATTCGGCGATGATTGTATCAACGGTCTGTCCAGAGGACTCCATCTGGAACAGTGCCTGAACGGCGTAAAACCGGGCGGCCGATTTCATTTTCCGGCGCTGATTATTCGAAATTGTCATGCTGTGTCGCTGTTATCCATATCGCCCGCCAGCAGTATCTCACGTGTGAAACCAACCGCTTTTTCGGCCTTGCCCCACTTACGGGCGAGTGCAACAAGGTGCAAGGCTGCCGCTGCGGCCCCGCCGCCTTTATTCATTTGCGCAGGATCGGCCCGGACGGCGGCCTGTTCGTAATTCTCAACTGTCAGAATGCCATTACCGATGCAGACCCCCTGCAGGCCAAGCAATTGAACAGCGCGCGAGCTATCATTGCAGACCGTGTCGTAATGGGTGGTTTCACCCCGGATGACGCAGCCAAGGGCGACATAACCGTCAAAATTGCTCATCCTTTCGGCGATCCCGATGGCGGTGGGAATTTCCAACGCACCCGGGACCTGGATGATCTCATGCGCGGCGCCCACCTGATCTAGTTTGGCGACAGCACCGGCGATCTGATGATCGGAAATATCCTTGTAATACGGTGATGCAACAATCAGGATTTTCACCGGTTTGTCGAATTCCGGCAATGCCATGATATGATGTGACGGTCCGGCCATTATCCGATCTCCGATATCTTGCGTGTGCCTGTGATTTCCAGCCCATATGCATCCAGGCCCACGACCTTGGGCCTGGGTGAATTCGTCAAAAGTTCGATCTTGTGCAGCCCAAGCGAACTCAGGATCTGCGCCCCCAAACCATATTGGCGCAGGGTTTGCGGTGTCGTTTCCTCGCCTGTCTCCAGCTTCATATGCACGTCGCGCAGCAGAACCAAGGCGCCCCTGCCCTCGGCCGCGATGAGTTTCATTGCATCGCCAAATTCATCCCGTCGACCGCGCGGGCCAGCGCCGACCACGTCAAGCAAAGGATCCATGGCGTGCATCCGAACCAGCACAGGTTCGGGCGTTGAAATATCGCCTTTCACCAGGGCGATATGTTCCGCGCCCTGTGTCTCGTCGTTATAAATACGCATTTCCCAATCGCCGCCAAACTCGGATTGGATGGTGCGCGTTTCCTGCACGCGCACCAGATTGTCGTGGCGACGGCGATAGGCAATCAGGTCACTGATCGTGCCGATCTTCAGGCCATGCAGCTGCGCAAAAGCGATCAGGTCCGGCAGGCGGGCCATCTCGCCGTCCTCTTTCATGATTTCACAAATAACGCCGGATGGGTTCAGACCAGCGAGGCGACTGATATCAACCGCAGCCTCCGTATGGCCAGCGCGGACAAGGACACCACCATCGCGGGCGCGCAGCGGAAAGACGTGACCGGGTGTGGCTATATCTGCGGCACCTTTGCTGGCATCAATTGCTGTGGCCACGGTCAAGGCGCGGTCGGCGGCGGAGATACCCGTGCTGACCCCCTCGCGGGCTTCGATACTGACGGTAAAGGCGGTCTCGTGTCGTGAGGAGTTGTGAGACGCCATCAGCGGTAGACCGAGTGCGTCGATACGTTCGCCGGGAAGTGTCAGGCAAATCAGGCCGCGACCGTGCTTGGCCATGAAGTTGATTGCGTCAGGCGTGGCCATTTGGGCGGGAATAACCAGATCGCCTTCATTTTCACGATCCTCGTGATCGACAAGGATGAACATGCGCCCGTTGCGGGCATCCTCGATGATATCTTCTGTTTTGCTGATCGCGTCGGAATAATCGCGCTCAACCGGGCCAGCCGTTTCAAAATTGTGGTTCATGCAAATCCCCGGTGATCATTGCAGGCCAGATAGCCCAGCAGCCGGGATTCGGAAAGAGCTGGATGGATCGAGATCCATCTTACGACGTCTCGCCAGAGCTATTCGGCGTAGGATGGATCTCGATCCATCCATCCTTCAAAATAATGCGACGCTGGCAGATAACCCGCCATTTGCCCGGCACTCGCCCATTCCCGCTCAAATGCCGTGTCCCCAATCATCAGAAATCTGTCCGCGGGCGCCCCCGACGTCTTGACCACCATCTTGATACGATCACGCATGACAGACCAGGGATCGTCAAAACTGGGCCCGGCAAAGGCCGCATCAATCCCGGCCAGGCTTGACAGATGCAGGGCAGAAACCGGCTTGTGAACGATCCCGACCCGACGTGTTTGATGCAAGTCGCCAAGCTTGCGGGCGCGATCCGTGGGCAATGCATCCCCGTCGCGCAGTATATGCAACGCGTTACTGGAGAAAAGGAACCCGATCAGGTCATGTCCGGTGCTTGCCCGAATGCCCGCATATGTGCGGTATGGCAGCCCCAGCGCCTTGGCCCGTTTGACCCGCAACCGAACCACTTCGACCGGCAAGTCCGGCAACAAAGCCTTGCGTGCCTTGCGCCACGCGTGGCGGCGCCAACTCTGGCCGGGTTCATTGACGTGTCCCGAGTTATGTCCGATCCCTGTCACGGCATAAGTCCAACTTGTTTCTCGCAGCGCAAGCCTGACCTGCAGACGTATCGAAGTCAAACATCGCATACCGCAACAACGGCAAACATCCAGTCAGCCGTCATAGTCCCGAAGGCGCGCCACATAGCGCGCCATCGTGTCAATCTCGAGGTTGATCAAATCACCCTCGACCACATCACCCCATGTCGTCGCCTGCTTGGTATGCGGGATGAAATTGACGCCGAATTCTGCACCTGAAACGGCATTCACCGTCAGCGACGTTCCGTTCAGGGCAACAGACCCTTTGGGCGCAATGAACCGCGCCAGATGTGCCGGGGCACGAAAGACAACGCGTGTGCTGTCGCCCTCATCATGAAGACCTGTCACCTCGGCCACACCATCAACATGGCCTGACACAATATGCCCGCCCAATTCGTCGCCGACTTTCAAAGCACGTTCCAGATTGACCCGCCGACCCGCCTGCCAGTGACCCAAATTGGTTGCGCCAACCGTCTCTGCCGAAATTTCGACGTCAAACCAGCCCTCGGGGTCCGCACCTTTGGCAACGACCGTCAGGCAAACACCATCGCACGCGATTGAAGCGCCCAGATCAATCCCGGATACCGTATAGCTGGTTGCGATCCGCGCGCGCAGGTCACCGCGCTGTTCCAACACCACGATGCGGCCGATATCTGTTACAATTCCCGTAAACATACCCGTCCTTAACCCAAACAGTCTATTTCCGGCATGACCTAGCGGGTTGCAGATGGGCAAGCAAGCATGCCGACTTGCAAGATCAACCCGTTCGCGGCACAACAAGGCACCCTGAAAGCGCGGTCCATGCCCCACGATCAACGCATTTTTCTATTCCTGCAAGGCCCTCACGGACCGTTCTTCAAGCAATTGGCGCGGATGTTACGCCAATCCGGCGCACGCGTCTGGCGGGTTGGTTTCAACGCAGGTGACGCCGCTTTTTGGGGACGTGATCAGGGCTATGTCCCGTTTCAGGACCCGCCCGCGGATTGGGCCGCCACATTGCGCAAGCTTCTGTCGGACAAGGGGATCACCGATCTGGTGCTCTACGGCGACACCCGCCCGGTTCATGCCGAGGCCGTGGCGCAAGCCAAGGCCGCCGGCGTCACAATACACATCTTCGAAGAAGGCTATATGCGGCCCTATTGGGTCACTTACGAGCGCGGCGGCAGCAATGGGCATTCGCGGTTGATGGATTTCACCGTCGCCTCGATGGAGGCGCGGCTGGCCCGCTCCGAAAACGATATGCAGACACCGCCCGCCCATTGGGGCGATATGCGTCAACATATCTTCTACGGGGCTTTGTATCACTGGTTTGTCCTGTTCCGAAACAAGGCCTATCCGCATTTTCAGACACATCGGGCGCAATCGGTCCTGCGCGAGGCGCTGAATTATTCACGCCGGCTGGTGCTGATGCCGTTTCTGGCCCAGCACAGACGTTGGGCAACGCGCCGGATCAAGGCGGGGGGCTATCCCTACCATCTGGTTCTTTTGCAGCTGGAACATGATGCCAGTTTTCTGGCCCATTCGCCTTTTGCCGATAACGCCGAATTCTTGCGGGTCGTCATCGGCGGTTTTGCAAAAGGCGCGCCCCCCCATCACCATCTTGTCTTCAAGGCACATCCATTGGAAAGCGGGCAGTCGCCATTGCACCGATTGATCCGCGACGCCGCTGCAGATCACAAAATCGCGGACCGTGTGCATTATGTGCGGGGTGGCAAGCTGGCGGCGTTGCTTGATCACGCAAGCAGCGCCGTGACAGTAAATTCCACCGCAGGCCAGCAGGTGCTATGGCGCGGTCTGCCGCTCAAGGTATTTGGGGCCGCGGTTTATGACAAACCACCTTTCGTGTCTGATCAGTCATTGCCGGATTTTTTTGCGGCACCCAAGTTGCCCGATGCGCGCGCCTATCGCAGCTATCGGCGGTTCTTGCTGTCGACCAGTCAGGTTCCGGGCGGGTTTTATTCCAGCGCTGGCCGGCGGCAGCTGCGGCGGCATCTTGTGGATATGATGCTGGCTGAAAACGATCCCTACGACGCCTTGCCGCGTCATGGTGATGACCGCACCCCAAAGCTAAAAGTCGTATCCTGATACTGGCAAATGTGAATGGGCTGGCCTAGCTTGCGCGCATGACCAAGCCGCACCGTCAAAACCTTTTTGTCTATAACGGCGGGTTTCTTACCCAGACCCGGGTGCGGCGCATTCTTGATCTGGCGGGCTTTGACATCAAGCTTGGTGCGCCCTCGGGTGATGACGCCGTTGGTGTGTGGGGGCAAAGTCCAACCGCACCAAGGGGCGAGAAGGTCGCCGATCGCCGCAATGCGCCCGTCATAAGGGTTGAGGATGCATTTTTGCGATCCGTCGGCCTGGGACGTGATGGCGATTTGCCGCTTGGCTTGCAGATCGACAGGCACGGCGTGCATTTTGACCCCGCACAGCCATCTGATCTGGAACTGCTGCTGACCGAAGACCCGCTTGACGACACCGCGCTTCTCAATCGGGCGCGGCACGGGATATCCGCGCTGCGATCGCTACATCTGTCAAAATACAATGCTTTTGATCCAGATCTGCCCACCCCAAAGCCAGGCTATGTTCTGGTCATTGACCAGACGCGCAAAGACGCCTCTGTCAAGGCCAGCGGCGCTGACAGCAACAGCTTTCGCGAGATGCTATACTACGCACAAACCGAACATCCCGGCGCCCCAATCCTGATCAAGACCCATCCGGAAACCACAGCTGGTCACCGCGAGGGGTATTTTGGCCCCGATGACGCAACCGCCCGGATCAGCCTGTCGGACGCGCCCCTATCCCCTTGGGCCCTTTTTGAAGGGGCTATCGCGGTTTACACGGTCAGCTCTCAGATGGGTTTTGAGGCTATTCTGGCGGGTCACAAACCAGTGGTCTTTGGCCAGCCATTCTATATTGGCTGGGGGCTGACGGATGATCGCAAGCCCCTGCAACGCCGCCAACGTCGATTGACGCGCGCGCAGTTATTTGCGGCGGCGATGATCCTGTACCCCACCTGGTACGACCCATATCACGACAGGCTTTGCAGCTTTGAAGAGGTGGTGGCGACGCTGGGTGCAATGGCCCGCGCGGCCCGAGATGACTATCGTGGCTGGGTCGCGTCGGATATAAGCCTTTGGAAACGCAAAACATTCCAAAAGGCCTTTGGAAAACCACGGCCGGTCCTGTTCGCAAAACCGGACGATGCGCAAGCCAAGGCGCAATCGCTTGACCGGCGGATCATGCAATGGGCCAGCAAGGCGGGCGCGGCATCGGCGGCGGATGTGCTGGTCGAGGATGGGTTTTTGCGGTCAAAGGGGCTGGGGGCGGATTTGATCGCGCCACTTAGCCTCGTGCTGGATAGACAGGGCATCTACTATGATGCGACACGGCCCAGTGATCTGGAAACGATGATCAAGGCCCGCGCTGACCTGGATGAGGGCGCACATGCACGCGCAACCGCGCTGATCGACCGGATCAGGCACGCCCGGCTTTCAAAATACAACCCGTCAGATAAGCAGACGCAAATCTCGCTGCCCCAAGGGCGGCGTATTCTTGTGCCGGGACAGGTCGAGGATGATGCCTCCATCCGGTTAGGCACCACCGATGTGACGACCAATGCCGAACTGTTGCAAACCGTCAGAGAGGCGAACCCGGCCGCCGTGGTGGTCTACAAACCACACCCGGATGTCGAGGCAGGGCTGCGCCCCGGCGCCGTGACGGACCCGTCCGAATGGGCCGACCATGTTCTTAGCAACGCCGATCCCATCGCAGCGATCGCAGCGGTTGATGAAATCTGGACAATGACATCCCTGCTTGGGTTCGAGGCGTTGATCCACGGCAAGCGCGTGACCTGTCTTGGCACGCCGTTCTATGCCGGTTGGGGACTGACCGATGACCGAAGCATGCCAGTCACCCGGCGCGACGTCCGCGTTGATCTGGCCGCATTGGTCCATGCAACACTGATCGACTATCCGCGCTATTTTGATCCGGTCACGGGGCTGCCCTGCCCCGTCGAAGTGATTGCCGACAGGCTGGAACATGGCGATTTGCCCCACCCCGGCCCATTCAATCGCAGCCTTGCCAAACTGCAAGGCGCATTGGCAAGCTACGCCTGGCTTTGGCGCCAGTCCAAGACCTGATCCAGATCAGGCCGGGTCCAGACATGCATGATGTCCGGGCCCATTTGCTGCACCCGGTCCAGACGGAACCGCGGGCTTCGTGCCAGTTGGTCCACCCCCATGGCGCCAAGGCCGGGGATCCCTTCCGCACCGATGATCATCCCGGCGTTGAAAACGACCAGTTCATCAACCAGCTCCGCTGCCAGCAGGGCCGCCCCCAACATACCACCGCCTTCGCAAAAGACCCTTGTGATACCTTGGGCGGCCAACGCCGCCAGGGCCGATGCCGGGTCCACCTGCCCTGCAGCAACATCGCATGGCAGGCTGACAGCACCCCGGGCGGTCCAGGCGCTGACATCGGCGCCGGCCTGATGGCACAGATAGACTGGCGGGGTCGCCCCATCACGCAGCATTTTTGCATTTTCAGGCAACCGGCCCTCGCGTGAAATGACAACCCGCGCTGGTTGCCGTGTGATCCCCAGATCGCGGACGGTCAGCGATGGGTCATCCGCCCGGACAGTACCCGCCCCAACCATCACGGCATCGTGCCGGGCGCGCATCATGTGGACTGCGCGGCGGGCCTGCGGGCCGGTAATCCACTGGCTTTCGCCTGCTGCAGTGGCAATTCGCCCGTCCAGACTACAGGCCAGTTTCAGCGTCACGAAGGGACGATCACGGGTCACACGCAACAAAAACCCGGCAAGATCACGGCGGGCGACCCGGTCATGCACGCCCCGCTCAACAGCGACACCTGCGGCACGCAACATCGCCTCGCCCTTGCCCGCAACGCGCGGGTCAGGATCGGCGGTAGCAATGACAACGCGTTTGACGCCTGCGGCAATCAACGCCTCCGCGCAGGGCGGGGTCTGACCATGATGCGCGCAAGGTTCGAGTGTGACATAGGCTGTCGACCCGGCGGCCGTCGTCCCGGCCTGCGCCAATGCGACAGTTTCTGCATGTGGGCGGCCACCATCCGCCGTGTGTCCGCGACCGACAATCCGGTCGTCCTTCACAATAACACAGCCAACCTGTGGATTGGGCCAGACGCGCCCCTGACCGCGCCGGCCCAGCGCCAGCGCCAGCGCCATATATCGCGCGTCAGACTGCGCGGTCACTCGTCAGCCGGCTGATCCGGGCGCAATTCACTGACAAATTTGTCAAAATCATCAGCAGCCTGGAAATTTTTGTAAACACTGGCAAAGCGGACATAGGCAACAGTGTCGATCCGGGCCAGGCTTTCCATAACGATTTCACCAATCGTGCCCGACGGAATATCTGTTTCGCCCATGCTTTCCAGACGGCGGACAATCCCACTGATCATCTGGTCCATACGCTCGGGTTCGACAGGGCGTTTTTGCAGGGCAATCCGGATAGAGCGTTCCAGCTTTGGCCGGTCGAAATCTTCGCGGCGTCCGTTGGACTTGATCACAACCAAATCACGCAGCTGGACCCGTTCATAAGTGGTGAAACGGCCGCCACAGGCCGGGCAGAACCGACGGCGCCTGATCGCCACATGATCCTCTGCGGGGCGCGAATCTTTTACCTGTGTGTCAACATTTCCGCAAAAAGGGCAACGCATGTCCGGTCCTTCATGTCTAGTTATGGGGTCTACGCCCCATTTATCCACAGGCACTATAGGAACCCCGACAGGTTTTGGGTAGAGGGCAAATCACATCGCAAGATAAGGGACCGAAAGAGCTGCCATCACCCTGCTGATCTGCCGGGCGGATGCCGTGCTTCAATCCGGCCGCATATGAGCCACAACCGACCGACGATGTGGCCTGTCCCGGTGTTCAAAAAGGTAGATGCCTTGCCAGGTGCCCAGCATCAAAGCGCCGTCTTGAACCGGAATGCTTAAATGCGTGGGCAGCAAAGCGGCCTTGATATGCGCGGGCATATCATCTGGACCTTCATAGGTATGCGTCAGGTACGCCATCGACGGATCGGTCGTTGGGGGCACCAGCCGGGCAAAGAAGTTCTGCAAATCGGTCTGGACCTCTGGATCCGCATTCTCTTGGATCAAAAGACTTGCCGAACTGTGCTGCACAAATAGCGTCAGCAAACCCGACCCTGTCGCCCATTCGGCGACGTCACCGGTGAAGGAATATAGGCCCGGGCCGTTTGTGGAGATTTCAAACCGCGTCTGCATGGCGCGGTTTTGCGGTGTTTCAGTTGCCAGAGCAACCCTGCATTGATGGATGCATCACCGGCAATCCGAACGTTGCTGCCATTTGTGGGCTTAACCGCGGCAAGCAGGCCTCGGCCACGCGCATGTCGGATGCCTGATTGGTGGTCACACTTTCAACAGTCGTCACCGCATAAGCGCTGGCTGTCTGCGCGGTCACGAGTGCCGCAGAAAATATAGTAGCTGAAAAAATAATCTTAAACATATCACGACCCTGAACAATCTACCGGCAAAAGCCTAGAACAACCAATGCGGAACTGAACTAAAGAATAGTCAATTTGTTCAGAGTTGACCCGCAAAAAGTTAACTCAGGGTTAATCAATCATGAAGCTGCTGGGACGTTCTGTGCCAAATGGCACAGTTGTGGAATGTTTATTCGGCGCAGGCCAGTGCCATGGCAGCCGGCTGCGACGCCGTGGCGGGTAGCGCCAGGATCGCGACGAGTTCTGGCGCAATCGGGCCATCACAAACCTCGGCCGCGTCGGCAATCTGGTTACCGGTCAGCACGATATCCGTCAGTTTTACCGCAGGTTCGGTGCTGTAAGCCTGCGCAGCGGGGGCGAGTGCGATGCTCAAAACAACGGATGCGAAGCTCATTGATAGACGGGTCATGGGTTTGTCCTTTCTGATGTAGAAGGACTTAGCCCTGTTTATTCACGTTTCCAATCTGCTGAAACGCGATGTCACATGATCGTAAACGCACATGAGCACGGCGTGATAAGGGCCGATACGGCCCTCAACACATGAAACAGCTCTATTGATCGAGGAACGACCGTAGCTTGCGCGACCGGCTGGGGTGCTTGAGCTTGCGCAGCGCCTTGGCCTCAATCTGGCGAATACGCTCACGCGTTACGCTGAACTGCTGACCCACTTCTTCAAGCGTATGATCGGTATTCATCCCGATCCCGAACCGCATCCGCAAAACCCGTTCCTCGCGCGGGGTCAACGATGCCAAGACGCGGGTTGTGGTCTCTTTCAGGTTCTCCTGGATCGCGCTGTCCAGCGGCAGGATCGCATTCTTGTCCTCGATGAAATCGCCAAGCTGGCTGTCTTCCTCGTCCCCGATCGGGGTTTCGAGCGAGATCGGCTCTTTCGCGATCTTCATGACCTTGCGGACTTTCTCCAAAGGCATTTGCAGCTTTTCTGCCAATTCCTCGGGCGTCGGTTCACGGCCGATTTCATGCAGCATCTGCCGACCGGTGCGCACCAGCTTGTTGATCGTTTCGATCATATGGACAGGAATACGGATCGTCCGCGCCTGATCGGCAATCGACCGGGTGATCGCCTGACGGATCCACCATGTCGCATAGGTGCTGAACTTGTAGCCGCGACGATATTCAAATTTGTCCACGGCCTTCATCAAGCCGATATTCCCTTCCTGGATCAAGTCAAGGAATTGCAGGCCACGGTTGGTATATTTCTTGGCGATGGAGATCACGAGCCGCAGGTTCGCTTCGACCATTTCCTTCTTGGCCTGACGGGCCTCTTTCTCGCCCTTTTGAACCTGCTGGACGATGCGACGGAATTCGGTGATATCAACGCCCACATATTGGCCGACCTGCGCCATGTCGCCGCGTAAATCCTCGATCTTGTCCGTCGATTTCTCGATCAGCATCTGCCAACCACGACCGGACTTTTCTGACATTTCCTCCAGCCAGTTTGGATCAAGTTCGCGACCGCGATAGGCGTCGATGAATTCACGACGGTTGATGCGGGCCTGATCGGCAAGCTTCACCATGGCGCTATCAATCGACATGATGCGGCGGTTGATGCCGTAAAGCTGGTCAATCAACGCCTCGATACGATTGTTATGCAGGTGAAGCGAATTCACCAACTCCACGATTTCGGCGCGCAGTTTCTGATATTTGCCTTCCGCCTTGTCAGAGAATGACGAATCCTCGTTCAGCGTCGCGGACATCCGCGCATCTTGCATGTCAGACAGCGTGGCAAAGTCGCGCGCGATGATTTCCAGTGTTTCCAGAACGCGTGGCTTTAGCGCGGCTTCCATGGCGGCGAGCGACATGTTGGCCTGATCATCGTCGTCGTCGTCGTCATCCTTGGTGATCGGATTGCCGTCGGCGTCCAGCTCTTGTGTTTCTTCTTTTTTCTCGGGGGTCTCGGTGGCGACAGGGGCGACAACGGTTTCCTCTTCACCATCCTCGCCCATCTGGTTACCGAACGTCGTCTCAAGGTCGATAACATCGCGCAGCAAAATGTCTTCGGACAACAATTCATCGCGCCAGATGGTGATCGCCTGGAATGTCAGCGGGCTTTCGCAAAGCCCAAGGATCATCGTATTGCGGCCAGCCTCGATCCGTTTGGCGATCGCAATTTCACCTTCACGCGACAAAAGCTCGACCGAGCCCATTTCGCGCAGATACATCCGAACCGGATCATCCGTCCGGTCAAGCTTCTCAGCTTCGGCGCCGCCGATTGCCACATCGCGCGAGCCCGAGACAGTGGCCACCTGCGTGTTGCCCTGCGGCTCTTCGCTTTCTTCGCTTTCTTCTTCTTCGGTGACCTGAATGCCCATTTCGGACAGCATCGACATGACGTCTTCGATCTGGTCAGACGATACCTGATCAGGCGGCAGCACCGCGTTCAGCTGATCGTAGGTGATGTAGCCGCGCTCGCGCGCCTCGGCGATCATCTTTTTGACAGCGGCCTGGCTCATATCCAGGCTCATATCACCGTCCTGGTCGCCGTCTTTCCGATCGTCGTTGTCTTTCGCAGCCATCCAGAAGGTCCCCTTAAAAACGGTCGTGTCGTACCCAATGTGATTCGGGTGATTCGATTTCAGACGAATCAATCCTGCATCGGGCTGATTCGCAAGCAGGTCGCCTTTATTTTCTAAGCGATGTTGCTTGATTTAAGATTTAGGGCGCTGCGCCCCTTTACCAAAGTTTATCTGTTCCAGCAGCGAATCCAGCGCATTGCGTTCGTCTTTCTTCATGCGCGCGCCGTTTGCGCCCAATTCGTATTCCGCCTTGTCTTCGTTGTCGCCGCGCCCCGCCTGATCCAGCAGTGCCGCCGCTTGCCGCAGACGGTGGGTCAAACCCTCATCAGGCACGCCACCAAGGTCCTCGACCGCATCTTCGATTTCGCGCGCATGCCCTTGCCGCGCCGTCAGTTTCGCAAATTCTTCTGCCAGGCACATGCGCACGACATCTGGCTCGCTTGCGCGACGCACACCCGGACTGATGCTGACATGGTTGTGTCCCATCACCCTTTCAAGGGGGTCTGGTCCCAATTCCTGAACAACCGCCGCAGACAGGTCCGTTGCGCCAAGATGCCGCAGTAATGCGCGCTGTATGTCCTGATGCGCCGGATCGCGGCATTCCATCCGCTCCAGCGCGCTTTCAAATTCGGGGGCGACCTGCGGGGCCGCGATCAATATCGCCAAAATGACAGCCTCGCGCAGGTGATCTTCTGCCGATGCCCCTGCCCCGAGGGCTGACGCCTTGCTTGTTGCAACCGGGCTGATTTCGCGTTTCCACGCCTCCATCCGACTGTTGGGTGCCCAACCGCCACCGCCGGATTTACGCGGTGCGGGTTTGCGCCCGCTGAACAGTTGCCAGCGCAGATCCTTGATCGCCTGTCCGTAATGGGAACGAATTGACGGATCCGCGATCAGCTTGATCTTGTCGCGCAGCGCCTTGTCCAGCGCGGCCTTGCGTTCGGGACTGTCAAAGGATTTGCCATCTGTTTCGCGCTGCCAGAGCAGTTGAACCATGGGAATGGCCCGATCCAGCAGCTTTTGCATCGCGCCCACCCCTTGCGCCTTGAGAACATCATCGGGGTCCATCCCTTCGGGCATCAAGGCAAATCGCAATGACTGCCCGGCCTCCAGCAAGGGCAGCGCGATGTCGATGACCCGCATGGCCGCACGCAAGCCCGCAGTGTCACCGTCAAGTGCGATGATCGGTTCCGGCGCGATACGCCACAGCAGGCGCAACTGATCTTCGGTAATCGCCGTGCCCAGCGGTGCAACTGCGGCGCCAAAACCTGCCTCGGACATGGCAATGACGTCCATGTACCCCTCGGCCACGACCAAGGGGTAGCCTTTGCCAGCCGCCTCGCGCGCGGGGCCGTGATTGAAAAGGCTGCGGCCTTTATCGAAAAGCGGGGTTTCCGGCGAGTTGTAGTATTTGGCCGGGTGGTTGGGGTCCATGGCCCGGCCACCAAAACCGATGGCCCGACCGCGGGCGTCCCGGATGGGGAACATGATCCGCCCCCGGAACCGGTCATAGGGTGGGCCACCACGGTCGCTTTCGGCGGCGATGCCCGCATCCATCACCAGCTTTTGATCAATGCCCTTGCCCGTCAGATGCGCGAGCGCGCCCCCATTTGCCGGGGCAAAGCCGATTTCCCACCGCGCCTGCGCCGCAGGATCAAGGCCGCGCCGGGCCAGATAGTCCCGTGCCTCGGCGGCGGCGGCAGTTTGCAGCTGCAACCGGTGAAATTGCACGGCCTGTTCCATCACCTCAATCAGCTGCGCACGCCGATCTGCCTTTTGCTGGGCTTGCGGGTCGCGTTCAGGCACGGGCATGCCCGCCTCACCAGCCAGAATTTTGACCGCTTCCATGAAATCCACGTTTTCCGTCTCGCGGACAAAGGAAATGGCATCCCCTTTGGCGTGGCAGCCAAAGCAGTAATAATAGCCCTTCCGGTCATCGACGTGAAAGCTGGCGGTCTTTTCCTGATGGAAAGGGCATGGCGCCCAAAGGTCGCCCTTGCCCTGATTTGATTTGCGGGTATCCCAGATCACCTTGCGGCCAACCACCTGCCCCAGGGACAGGCGGCCGCGCAATTCATCTAAAAATCCGGGTGGCAGGCTCATAGCGCGATATCATCTGATAAAAGGCGGGCGCCCACAACCGGCCCCCGCCGCTTCTTTGCAGATTATCCGCCGCTACAGGCCCTTTGCGCGGTAGCTATCGGCAACTTTCCTGATGGACACCAGGTAAGCGGCGGTGCGCAGATCCTGAACATCCGCGCGGCTGTGCCAAACCTCGCGCATTGCCTGATAGGCAGCACGCATCGTGTCGTCCAACCCCGAGCGGACCAGTTCCAGCTCGCCCGCGCCACGCAGATAGCGCTCTTTGAAATTGGGGCTAAGTTCCCAGCCAAGCTGCTTGTCAGCCGATAACCGTTCCAGCTCATCAACAACAAGCTGGTGGCGGCTTTCCTCGGCCCGGCGCTGCATGCGGCCAAACCGGATATGGGACAGGTTCTTGACCCACTCAAAATAGGACACCGTGACGCCGCCAGCATTGGCATACATGTCAGGAATGATGATGCATCCCTTTGCCCGCAATATGTCATCTGCCCCGGCAGTGACCGGGCCGTTGGCCGCCTCGATGATAAGCTTGGCCTTGATCCGGTCGGCATTGGACAGGTTGATCACCCCCTCAAGTGCGGCCGGGATCATGATGTCGCACTCTGCCTCCAGCAAGGTGGCCCCGTCCGTGTGGTGATTGGCATCGGGAAAGCCTGTGACGCCGCCATGCTTGACGATCCAGGCGCGGACGGCCTCAACATCCAGACCGTCCTCGTTATGCAGGGCCCCATCACGTTCGATGATGCCGGTGATGATGGCGCCATCTTCCTCTGACAGGAACTTGGCTGCATGGTAGCCGACATTGCCAAGGCCCTGAACAATAATACGTTTTCCGGCCAACTTGCCGCTTAGCCCCGCCTTGGCGATATCCTCGGGATAGCGAAAGAACTCCTGCAGCGCATATTGCACACCACGCCCGGTTGCCTCGACCCGGCCGGCGATGCCACCGGCATTTGGGGGCTTTCCCGTGACGCAGGCCGCACCATTGATATCGGTGGTGTTCATGCGCTTGTACTGATCGGCAATCCACGCCATTTCGCGTTCCCCGGTTCCCATATCCGGGGCCGGCACGTTCTGGGCCGGGTTGATCAGGTCGCGCTTGATCAGCTCATAGGCAAAGCGGCGGGTGATCAGCTCCATCTCATGCTCGTCCCAATCGCGCGGATCAATGCAAAGCCCGCCCTTGGAGCCGCCGAAAGGGGCCTCAACCAAGGCGCATTTATATGTCATCAAGGCGGCCAGCGCCTCGACCTCGTCCTGATGCACGTTGGGCGCAAAGCGAATGCCGCCCTTGACCGGTTCCATATGTTCGGAATGGACAGATCGGTACCCGGTGAAGGTATGGATCGCGCCGCGCAGCCGGACACCAAACCGCACGGTATAGGTCGCGTTACAGACCCGGATTTTCTCCTCCAGGCCCGGGCTAAGATCCATCAAGGCCACGGCCCGGTTGAACATCATATCCACAGATTCGCGGAAACTTGGCTCTTTGATGCT
Organism: Yoonia sp. SS1-5; assembly: GCF_038443705.2. Lineage (NCBI taxonomy): Bacteria > Pseudomonadati > Pseudomonadota > Alphaproteobacteria > Rhodobacterales > Paracoccaceae > Yoonia > Yoonia rhodophyticola. The sequence continues at coordinate 1,267,825 of NZ_CP151767.2, forward strand.
TTCAAGTGCAGTCATTATTGGGTCCCTCCCGGACGGACATACGCTAAACGGTTGTCAGGGCGCGCGCGCCCCTGTCATCACTTTAGCGGCGATTCGGTTAAACAGGCGAAAAACAATCAAAATGTCGCAAAAACGCCCGAAAACCGGTCGATGATGCCACCAAGAACATGCCGCAAGGTCAGCCCGTTGTTTCGAATGAGGGAACAGTAAGAGGTGCTTACGCCGAATGTGCCGCAGGTAGGCCAAATTGTAGAGAATGGGCAGCAGTTTCGCCCCAATTTCGCCACAGCAAGGTGATTAATCTTTTCCTCGGGGATGTGTGTGTGCCAAATCTTTGGTGCCACTAATCGCGTAATGACGCCACCGGAGATGTGACGAATGCCAAAATTGAAGGCCCTTGCGAAGAATTTTCAAGCGCGGAAAGCTGCCATGCGTTCCGAAATTTTGCGAAAATTTGGCCGTGAAGAAGACGGGAGCGTTATCGTTCTGACGATCGTGCTTCTGATCATCATGCTGGTGCTTGGTGGCATGGCCGTCGACTTCATGCGTTTTGAATCGCGCCGCGCCCTGCTGCAAAGTGTGTCCGACCGCGCGGTTCTGGCCGCTGCCGAACTTGACCAGCAGCTTGATGCGAAAGAGGTCGTCAAAGACTATTTCAAGAAAGCCGGTTTCGAAAACACGATTGTTGGCGAGCCAACTGTTGGCGGCGATGGCGTAAATTCGCGGTCTGTCGGTGTCGAAGCCAAATTGGACATCGAAACATTCTACCTGCGCTTCCTTGGTATTGGCGAATTGGCAGCCCCTGCAGTCTCGGGCGCGACCGAAGGTGTGGGCAACGTTGAAATCTCGCTGATCGTCGATGTATCCGGTTCGATGTACAGTGTTGTGACTGGCGAGAGCGTCCGCAAAATCGACCGGCTGCAAGAGGCCGCGACATCGTTCATCGACCAGCTGCTTGTTGATGAATATGACGGCCAGGTCTCGGTCTCGCTTGTGCCCTATTCAGAACATGTGAGCGTCGGCCCTGAAATCTTCTCGGCCATTGGTGCGTCCAAGGTGACGTACACTGACGATCCCGATCCCGCCACTGGCACGTCCGATTATTACACAGCTAATGACGTGTATTGCGTTGAGATCCCAAAGGATGAGTACTCTACAACGACATTCAATCCGGCCGCGTCTTACACGCAAGTTCGCACCTGGCAGTCAAACCAGTTCGGCTTTGGCGGTTGGGAAGGCACCCCCGGGACACGTGATTACACGAATGGCGTCCTTGATCAGCCACTTTGCCCCAATGACGTCAACGAGCGTATCATCGCGATCAGCGACAACAAAACCGATCTGACAACTGCAATCGCGGGGCTGCGTCCGCGCGGTGGTACGTCGATCTTCCTGGGTATGAAATGGGGTGTTACCCTGCTTGATCCGTCGTTCCGTACGCAAGCTGCCGGTTTGACCTCGGTACCAAGCGAGTTCAAGAATACCCGTCCGTCCAATTATCCGCAGGACGATCCGAATAGCAGCGTTGCGAAATATGTTGTGCTGATGACAGACGGTCAGAACAGCTCCAGCAGCCGTATTGCATCCGAGCATTATGACAATGCTGAATATGCTGAATTGTGGAACACCTATAACTTCCCATTCATGTGGTACAACGCCAACTACCTGACCACAGATCTTGGGAACCAACTGCGCGCCCTGGAAGGGCAACCGTTTAACGGCGGCTATGGAACGGTGCGCGATGGTTTGATTGACCCGCTGGTTGAATATACCGAGGATGAAGGCGACCGCCTGCTGCAGAATATCTGCACAAAGGCCCGCGAACAGAACATCATCGTCTTCACGATTGCCATGGACGCGCAGCAGCACGGCCGGGACGAGATGAAGGAATGTGCATCCAAGCCTTCCGAACTCTACTACTTCGAGACAAGCGGCAAAGAGCTGGTAGCGATCTTTGACAAGATCGCCGAGCAGATCACAGACCTGAGGTTGAACCTGTAATGCGTAGCCTGAAAGTTTTTCAAAACCGGATCCGGGCGTTCTGCCGGGACGAATCCGGGGTTGCCAGTGTACAGTTTGTGATGGTCTTTCCGATTTTCATGCTGTTCTTCGGCATGACCTTCGAAAACGGTATCGTCTCCTTGCGGCATGTGATGCTGGAACGCGGTGTCGACATTGCGGTGCGCGACGTGCGGATCGGCCGGATGCCAAACCCGACACGGGAACTTCTCCGCTCCCGCATTTGTGATGTGGCACTGCTTATCCCAGATTGCGAAAACGCGCTGGAACTTGAGATGATCACCCGCGATCCGCGCAGCTGGCAGGCGATCCCCGCCAACGTTGCCTGCGTCGACCGCGGCGATCCAAGCAAGCCGAAGGCCCAGTTTACGCAAGGCGGCAACAACCAGTTGGTGTTCCTGCGCGCATGTGCCCGATTTGACCCGGTCATGCCGACCACCGGCCTTGGTAAAGTGATTGTGGAAGAAAATAATAGTTCAGCAGCCGGTGGATCCTATGCGCATGTCGCAACCTCGGCCTTTGTAGTGGAGCCATTCAGAAGAGATGATGACTAAACTTAGCACCATGCTTCGCCGCTTCCGCGATGATGAGAGCGGGAATGCCGCGATCGAAATCCTTTTCTGCGTGCCCATCATGGTATGGGCGCTTTTGTCGACGATGGTGTATTTTGACGCCTATCACGACGAAGCCATCAGCACCCGCGCCGGTTTGACCATCGCGGACATGGTCAGCCGCGAGGACGCGCCGATCACCCCCAGTTATCTGAACGCAACGCGTCAGTTGCTGCGCAGCTTGACGGAAACAGAAAACAACCCGGATTTCCGGATCACCGTTTTTGAATATCGCGAACCACAGGACGATTACCGCGTCGTTTGGTCCCGTAACCGCGGCTGGGGCCAGAACTACAACGACGCGCGTCTGGCTTTGGTCAAGGACCGGTTGCCCATGATGGCCGATGCGACCAATGCGATCCTTGTCGAGACACGGACAACATATAACGCGCCATTCTCAGTCACGGTCGCGCCATTCATGGTGCAGAACCTCGAAGGGGTAGAGTTCAACTCTTTCACCGTGATCAGCCCGCGCTTTGCAAGCAGTATTTGTTGGCAGCAATCCGACGATTCAGAACCGGACTGTAATCTCAGCGATTTGTAAGACGCAGGGCGATCTGTTCGGCCATGAACTTGGATTGGCCTGCAGACGTGACCCCGCCAACACCAACGCGGCGTCCAACACGCCACCAAAGCCCCGGCGCCCAGCCCCGGGGCTTTTTTGTGTTCAGGACAAGGGTAAATCCATTTGATGGCTTGAAAGCAAACGCGCCTCTGTCGACACCTTTTACCTCATCCATCGTCGCCAGGACGAGGCCGGTGCTGTCGCGAATGTCAGTTTCGGTCAGCAATATCTCTGTCATTGTGGCGCGCCGCATCCGCTCGGCCACCCAAAGCACAAGAATCCCAAACCCGATCATGAAGATGGCCCAGATTACGGATGGCGGCTGCACCAGGGGCAGATAGATCAGCAAGGCACCCAGTGACAGCAGCAACGCATAGGCAATCAATCTGCGCCCGGCAGATGCGCCGACACGCGCATAGACCCCATCCTGATCCGGTTCAAACATCCCTGCCCTCTTTCCAATTTTATTCTGGTATGGCCGAGACGGACTTCCTGACCAGATCCCAGTACATTGCCTCGACCTCGTCCATCGCCAACAACCCGCCCTCGCGATACCAATGGCTGAGCCCGGTCAGCATGGCAATAAGCGCGCGGGTCGTAACGCGCGTGTCGTCAACGACAAACACCCCCTCGGCGACACCGGCCTGCAAAATTTCGGCCAGGGCGGTCTCATACTCGCGCCGCAAGCCCTCGATCGCATGAAAGTTCTCTTCCGACAGGTTGCGCAACTCCATATAGGACACAAAGACAGCGTCCGGACGGGGCAGGTGAAACCGGATGTGAAAACGGGTAAAGCCTTCCAGTCTCTGCAGGGCTGGTCCCTGCAGATCAGCGTCGGCAAGCGCGCTGAGCACCTCTTCCATATGGACGCGCATCAGATCGAACAGCAGGCTTTGTTTGTCGGGCGTGTAATTGTAAAGCGCCCCGGCCTGTACACCAACTTCGGCGGCGATCTGGCGCATCGAAACGGCCGCGTACCCGTGCTGGGCGATCAACCGCAATGCCGCATCCAGCACCTTCGGGCCGGTGATATCAGAATGAGAGCCTTGCTTGCGCGCCATATGCGCCATCTAACTGAACAAATGTTCATTTGCAAAGACCCGTTTTCGGGGTGTTGGTCTTTCTTGGGCAGTCAGTTAGGAATTTGGTATGCGCTACGTCATCATCCTGTTATTCGGTTTTGCGGCATGCACCAATGCGCCGGTGCTGGATGACGCAATTTCCGACGCGGCCCGCGCAGCCCCCTACCCTGCATTGAAACCTTTGCCACCACTTTTGGCGGGCAAACCCAGCACAATTGCAGACGATCCACTCACTGCCCGGATTGCCGCATTAAACGCCCGCGCCGCACGTTTGCGCGCGGCAGAGATCGGCGCGTTGCAGTGACCGGTTCTATTCGCTAGTACGCAGGTGAAACGCATCACAGTAACGGAATCTGCCCCATGACCGAACCACTGCGCCTTGGAATTGCCGGGCTTGGCACTGTTGGTGTGGGCATTGTGCGGATCATCCAAAAGCATGCGGCCCTGCTGGAACAACGCGCCGGGCGCCCGGTTGTGATCACCGGTGTTTCGGCCCGTACCAAAACAAAGAACCGCGATGTGGATTTGTCCGACTACGCATGGGAAGACGACCCGGTCACGCTGGCCCAACGCCCCGATATTGATGTTTTTGTCGAGGTCATGGGGGGATCGGAAGGGCCCGCAAAAGATGCAACCGAGGCCGCGATTGCTGCGGGCAAGGATGTGGTCAGCGCCAACAAGGCCTTGCTGGCCATTCACGGACAAGCCCTTGCCGAAAGCGCCGAGGCCGCAGGCCGCGTGATCCGGTTCGAGGCCGCCGTTGCGGGCGGTATCCCGGTCGTCAAAGCCCTGACAGAAGGGTTGGCCGGCAATGACATCACCCGAATCATGGGTGTGATGAATGGCAGCTGCAATTACATCCTGACCCGGATGGAAGATGCCGGACTAAGCTATGATGCGGTGTTCGAAGAAGCCAATCAGCTTGGCTATCTGGAAGCCGATCCCGAACTTGACGTTGGCGGGATTGATGCTGGACACAAGCTGGCGCTGCTGTCCTCCATCGCGTTCGGCACGCAGGTCGATTTTGACGCGGTCGAACTTGAAGGCATCGGCGCTGTCAGTATCGACGACATTCGACATGCCGCCGATATGGGGTTCAAGATCAAACTGCTGGGTGTCGCGCAACTGACCGGGCGCGGACTAGAACAACGGATGTCACCCTGCCTTGTGCCGGACAGCTCGCCGCTGGGCCAGCTTCAAGGGGGCACCAATATGGTTGTGCTGGAAGGCGACGCCGCCAGCCAGATTGTTCTGCGCGGCCCAGGCGCGGGCGAAGGCCCGACCGCAAGTGCGATCATGGGTGATGTGATGGATATCGCACGTGGCCTGCGCATTTCCACATTCGGGCAGCCTGCCACAGGTCTGCGCAAGGCGCGGGCCGCGCGGGCCGCTGTCCCTGCGCCGTACTATTTGCGGATGAAGCTGCTCGATAAACCCGGCGCCCTTGCCAAAATCGCGCATGCCCTTGGCGAGGCTGGCATATCAATCGACCGGATGCGCCAATACGAGCATGGCGATGCATCCGCACCGGTTCTGATCGTGACACATAAAACGACACGCACCGCCCTGGACGAAGCACTTGCCGCCTTCCCGGCAACAGGCGTGGTGGACAGCACCCCTGTTGCCATCCGGATCGAGGCGGTGTGACGACCCCACCTTTAGCGCAAACAGTCTTGTTGCAACCCGGCAGGTCGGTTTAGCTAGAACACTATATATTAAAGGATCATTTTTATGCCCAAAGCTGCCGACTTCAATGACCGCACCCTATCGCTGGGCCTTGCCCGCGTTTCAGAGGCGGCCGCCATCGCATGCACGCCCCTAATTGGGCGGGGCGATGAAAAAGCTGCCGATCAGGCCGCCGTCGATGCGATGCGCACACAGCTGAACAAGCTCGACATTGCCGGCGTTGTTGTGATCGGCGAAGGGGAACGGGATGAAGCCCCGATGCTGTTCATCGGCGAAGAGGTCGGGACCGGCAACGGGCCGGGCGTTGATATCGCTCTTGATCCGCTGGAAGGGACCACCCTGACCGCAAAGGACATGCCCAATGCGTTGGCGGTGATTGCGATGGGGCCCCGCGGGTCCATGTTGCATGCGCCTGATGTCTATATGGAAAAGCTGGCCATTGGGCCGGGATTTCGCCCCGGCGTCGTAACGCTTGATATGTCCCCGGCGGAACGTGTGTCTGCACTGGCGGCGGCCAAGGGATGCTCGACCAATGACATCACGGTTTGCGTGCTTGAACGCCCCCGTCACGAAGACATGATCGCCGAGTTGCGCGGCACCGGGGCGGCCATCCGGCTGATCACCGATGGTGATGTGGCCGGTGTCATGCACACGGCAGAGCCTGCCCAGACCGGTATCGACATGTATATGGGTTCCGGCGGCGCCCCCGAGGGCGTGCTGGCCGCTGCCGCGCTGAAATGCATGGGCGGACAGATCTTTGGCCGGTTGCTGTTCCGCAACGACGACGAACGGGGCCGCGCCACGAAGGCTGGGATCACGAATTTCGACCGGGTCTATACCCGCGACGACATGGTGACAGGCGACGTGATCTTTGCGGCAACGGGGGTCACTGACGGCTCACTTGTCCCGGGGATCAAACGCGAGGTGGGTTTTGTGACCGCCGAAACCATCCTGATGCGGTCCAAAACCGGTTCCGTCCGGCGCATGGTCTATCGCAACCCGGTCAGCTGACCATATAATTTACATGACTTCCTGGCAGGGCGTGGCAATGGCTGCGCCCTTGCTATATTGTGGGATCCTATGACAGTGACACAAGATAGCGGCTTTCTGGGCGTCAAATCCTCTCTGACAGGGCGGCGCTGGATCGGTCCCACCGGTGAAGAAGACCGCCTGGCCGAGGCAATGGCGCAGCAAACCGGCCGGCCCGGCCCATTATGCAGGCTTTTGGTGCGCCGCGGTGTCAACGCACAGGAGGCCGATGCGTTTCTGGCCCCAACCCTGCGGGCGCTGATGCCTGATCCGCGCACGCTGCGCGATATGGAAGCCGCCGCCGCCCGATTTCTGCACGCAGTCGGTAATGGGCAGCGCATTGCGATCTTTGCCGATTATGACGTGGATGGTGGTACGTCGGCGGCGTTGCTGATCACCTGGCTTCGGGCCCTGAACCTGACAGCAACACTTTACGTGCCGGACCGCATCGACGAAGGGTATGGCCCGAATGACGCGGCCATGGCCGGGCTTGCGGCGGACCATGACCTGATTGTCTGCGTTGATTGTGGCACCCTCTCCCACGGACCCATTGCAGCGGCGCAGGGGGCGGATGTCATCGTCCTTGACCACCATCTTGGCGCCGAGACATTGCCCGCCGCATTGGCTGTCGTGAACCCAAACCGGCAGGATGAAAGCGGGGATTTGGGGCATTTATGTGCGGCTGCAGTCGTTTTCCTGATGCTGGTCGAGGCAAACCGGCAAATGCGGGCGGCCGGGCAAACTGGCCCCGATCTTATGGGGCTTCTGGACCTTGTCGCGCTTGCAACGGTTGCCGATGTCGCACCGCTGACGGGGGTCAACAGGGCTTTTGTCCGGCAGGGGCTCAAGGTGATGGCCCGCAGAGATCGGATTGGCCTGACGGCACTGGCTGACATTGCCGGGTTGGATCAGGCCCCCACAAGTTACCATCTGGGGTTTCTACTCGGGCCGCGTGTGAATGCAGGCGGGCGGATCGGCGCCGCCGACCTCGGCGCCCGCCTCCTTGCGACCGCAGATAGACACGAGGCCGACGGGCTGGCGGCGCGGCTTGATGCACTTAACAGCGAAAGACGCGAAATCGAAACGCAGGTCCGCGACGCCGCACTTGAACAGGCCACGGCGCGGGGATTGGACGGCCCCTTGGTCTGGGCAGCGGGTGAAGGATGGCATCCGGGCGTGGTCGGTATCGTCGCGGCCCGCCTGAAAGAGGCGACCAACCGGCCTGCCATTGTCATCGGGCTTGATGGCGATCTGGGCAAAGGGTCCGGCCGCTCTGTCGCCGGTATTGATCTGGGTGCAGCCATTCAGCGGTTGTCCAATGATGGGGCGTTGATCAAGGGGGGCGGTCACAAGATGGCCGCCGGCCTGACCCTGCATCGCGACCAGCTTGAACCGGCGATGGAGCGCTTGGGCGCGCTTTTGGCCAAGCAGGGGGCAGGCGATATCGGGCCCGCCGATCTGCGGGTCGACAGCGTGCTGATGCCGGGGGCTGCCAGCCTTGATCTGATCGCGCAGATCGAACAGGCTGGCCCTTTCGGGGCAGGCGCACCGGCCCCCCGTTTTGCCTTCCCCGATTGCCAGATTCACTTTGCAAAACAGGTCGGTGCCAATCACCTGAAAATCAGCTTTGGCGACGGGCTGGGCGGGCGCATTGACGCAATCAGCTTTGGCGCAATGGATGGCCCCCTTGGCCCCGCACTAATCCAGCATAATGGCAGCCGGTTCCATCTGGCAGGACGGTTGGAGGTCAACAGCTGGCAAGGCCGCCAATCTGTTCAGCTGCGGCTGGAGGATGCGGCCCCGGCCCACTAGACGGACCCAAAAAAACCGCAAAAACCCTCTTGCGCGCTGCCCGCGCTTTCCCTAAAAGCAGCGCACCAAGTGCGGTCCCTTCGTCTATCGGTTAGGACGCCAGGTTTTCAACCTGGAAAGAGGGGTTCGATTCCCCTAGGGACTGCCATTGGTGACCAGCCTCCCGAACGCTTTAACCAGTGGCTTTCCAAGCCATTGCCCGCGCTTTGGCTTTTCCGGGTCCTTGACCCACTACGATTTCTCCAAAAAACCAAGAAGATGCTGCTCGTTCACCTTCAGCCCGTGTCGGTCTGCGGGTGTGACGCGCGGTGCGTCATCGCCGGCCAACGCAATGACCGCCGGGTGAATGTAGCTATTGCGCGCAATCGCAGGCGTATTGTGCAGAACCTCGGCGGCCGCGGTGGCCATGTCCTTGATAGAGGCGCCGCCCTGTGCGGCGACCTCAAAGGCCGCGCATGTCCCTGCCCATGTCCGGAACGTTTTGGCCGTGATGCCCGCCTGCCCTGCCGCGTCCGCGATATAGGCGTTCAGCGCCTCTGAACTGAGCGATTGCGGTGCGCCACCCGCATCCACCCATGTCAAAAGGTTGGCACCCGGTAGATCGCTGATCTTGTCCAGGATGCGCGCAAGCTTGGCATCGGTGATCGTTGTCCGCACCTTTTGGCCGCCCTTCGCGCGATAGTTCAGCGCGATATCTTTCCCCGAGAGCGCAATTTGCCGGTTGCGCAAGGTCAGCGCGCCATAGCTGTTGTTTTCTTCCACATATTGCGGACTGCCCACGCGCAGTGCCGTACGGTCAATCAATGTCACCGCCGCCGCGAGCGCAAATTCCCTTTCGCCCGCGTCCTCTTGCAGGTCTGTCTGAACCCGCCGTCTGATGCGTGGCAGGGCATGCCCAAAGGCCGGCAGATCGTCAAACTTCGATTGCGCCCGAAAGGCCGTCCAGTCCGGATGATACACATACTGCTTGCGCCCGCGTTCATCGCGCCCGGTTGCCAAGAGATGGCCGTTCTCAACAGGGCACATCCAGACACTTTCATAAGCCGGCGGGACGGCAAGGGCCGCAAGACGCTGCCTGACGGTGCGATCAGTGATCAACCGACCATCCGTATCAAGATATGAAAACCCCCTGCCCCGGCGTTTGCGGGCAAAGCCGGGCTTTGTGTCAGGGAAATAGATCAGACCGGCGGGCTTCACCTTTTGCGGACTTCCGACGCAAGTTTCAGCACCTTGGTGCCGTCGTCCTGCTTGATCTCCAAAGCCGGGTCCTCATCCGACCCGTTGCGCGTCACTTCGGTCCCCTTGATGGTGCGCGTGATGGATTTGGTGTGAGTACCGGCAACCTGACCTTCCGCTGTTCCCTGTCCCCAGTCCCATTCAACTTTATCGCCTTCTTGAAAGCTCATTTGTCTCTCCTTTTGTGCGCTGACAAACGTTTGGGGGCGGTGTTTCGTTCCTCAACGCTTGCCGGTCAGTCGAGCAATCTCTTCTTTGACGCAGGCTCTTTCCGCCGGTTTGGCAGTGTCCACCAAGTTTTTGAGCAACTTATGCGCATGATCCAGCACCAGCGCATCCGGCTGAATATATTGTCGGCACAGTGGAAAGGTCGCGGCAAAGAGGCGCTCGAAGGTCAGATGCTTGAATAAGACCCGCGCTTGCCCCGGTTCCTGCAGCCCGTCCTTGTACTGGCTCGCAACAGTCAGTGCGGCGGCCATACGGTTCAGACAATCCATGGCCGTGTACGGATCATTGACCCCGGGGGATAAGGCGCGCGCAACCATTTCAACCAATTGTTCTGCCAGAAAAGTCGGATTTTGATTTTCGGTCCGGCTGATCCCAACTGCAAAGCACCCCCGCACAGCATCCAGATCATCGCTGCCTGGTTCATCCTTGGCCCAGATGTGGAACACCGCCGTGTCGGTTGTCAAAAAATCCCCAATCGACGCCTCCAGTGCGATGACCCAGTCACGCTGATCTGCCAATTTTGACAGTTGGGTGAAATTGACGGTCTGAATATAGCCCGATCCCATGGGCCGGATAATTGCATCAGGTGCGCGATCTGGTTGTGTTCCGCCGTTGCCATCGCAGGCGGCACTGTCGCGGTCATCAATCAGGTCACGGATTTGTTGTTCCAGCGACGCGCCGATATTTGCCGAGATACGCGATACATTGATCGTCTCCGGCACGTGGTGAATGAAGTAGATCAACGTGAACACGCACAAAAGCGCCAGCAACAACGCGACGATCAGCGAATATTGCGGCACGTATTCAGCGACCCCACCATCAATACCGTCCTGCACCGTGCGCAGGACAACCAACGCGTAGACAAAGGTGGCGATGAGGATCCCAAGGCTCCACTGATTGCCACGGTCCCGCATGAAGTTCCCGATCAATCGTGGCCCAAAGTTGCCCGATGCAAAGGACACGGCGACAAGGGTCATGGAAAACATCACGCCAGTCACCCCAATGATGGATTGGGCAATCACCGCGAGGGTCGAGCGCGCACCGTCGGCTTGCGTGTCGATGAAGGTTTCGGGCAATTGCCACGGCAATTGGGCCGCCGCGCGGTCGATCCAGCCCATCATGCCAGCCAGCGCCAGACCAACGAACACCAATATAGTGGGCAGAAACCAGTAACTGGCCCGCACATCCTGCAAGATTTTCAGCAAGTAGGCCCGTTTGCCCATTGATAACGACTGATGGTGCTTCAAAGCGGCCCTTTCGGTTGCAGATGTCCATCTGCGTCAGGGATTAACGCCAACGCAACCAAATAGGTTCCCCGATTTATGAAGCAGCAAGGGCCGGCGCGTGTGCTTGGCGGCGTTGGCGCTTTGTACCAGAGTTCATCGGGCTTTCGCAGCCCTTCGGAGACGTTATTGGTCCTTCTACACAGTCGATACGCATCAGCGCGCCAATATCCGGCCAGTCGCCAAGCGCCACGCTGCTTATAGCGTATCCAACCGGTCTGATTCCCCTGCGCCCAGCACATCCAGTATCTGGTCCAGTTGCCTGCGCTCATCATCCGACAGTTTGTCAAGAAAATGCGTCTGGTTGCGCTCGACCATTGGCCAGCACTTGCGCAACTTTTCCATCCCCAGCGGCGTCACGTCGATCTCGCGCCCGCGCCCGTCATGGGTACTCAGCTTGCGCGCGATCAACCCGTCATCAATCATCACCTTCAGCAGCCGCGAAACGACCGGCCGGGTGACCCCGATATGATCGGCAAGATCGGATGGTGCCGTGTGCCCTTCAAATGCGACGCCTGACAGAACGCACCATTTCAGACGGGTCAATCCATGTTCGGCCAGGCCCGATTCGAGCCGCGCCTGCATCAGTTTCGAGATACGACTCATCCGAAAACCGAGCCTCTCGCGGAGTTGGTAATCCTTGGGCATATCGTCAAATTCTTCCTTCATCCTTGGAGCTTAGCAAGAATTTACACCCTGTGACACGGCGCAAATTCGCAACATGCTTGACTTTTAATTAGCATCTATAACTATATACATAATCAATTATATAGGGAGTCAATCATGTTCACCAGAATTCTCGCATGTTCCGCCTTCGCGGCATTTGCCGCCCCGGCAGCCGCAGACACGTTATCGCTTGCGTATTTCATGGGGCCCAATCACCCGATGAACGCAGCCTTCTTCACCCCGATGGGCGACATGATTGCGGAAAAGACCGAAGGCGCGCTGACCGTTCAGCAATTCCCGGGCGGTGCGCTGAACCAAAGCCCGCCTGCGCAATATTCGCTGCTGTTGGATGGTGTTGCGGATATGGCATTCATGCTGCCCAGCTTTACAAACACGCTCTTTCCCAAAACCGCCGTGATCGGCCTGCCGAATATCTGTTCTGACGCGGTCGATTGCACAAATGCCATCACCCGCGCACGTGCCGAACTGGAAACTGAATATAACGCCAAGATTATCGGGCTCTGGGCCAATTCGCCGCCCGTCCTGATCACCAGGGACAAAGCAGTGCGCGAAGTTGCAGACCTGCAAGGCATGACCATTCGCGTGGCTGACCCGACGAATATTCCCTTTATCGAGGCGCTTGGCGCGTCCCCTGTTGCGATGCCGGTCAGCGAAATCAACCAGGCGCTGGCCAACGGCGTGGTCGATGGGGTCATGATTGATCCTGCAGGGATCGGGTCATTCAAACTGAATGATGTGGGCAAATACATCACCACAGATATCCCCGGCGGTGCTGCATCCTTTGCGGTGGCCATGTCGCAGTCGGTCTATGCCGGGCTGAACGACGCTGATCGCGCGGCGATTGATGCGGTTGCCAGCTCTGATCTGTCGGCACAGGCAGGCGCGACCTATGCAAAGATCTCGGATATGGGGATCGCCTTGGCACAGGAAAGCGGCCTGGAAATCATAGACCTCGGGGACGATGAGCGGGCCAAGATGCAGTCTGCAATCGACGCGGTCATGCCGGACATCCTGAGCGCCCCTGCGGGTGACAAGACCGCCGGTGAAATCCTGTCGCTGATGACAGGGCAGTAGACATGAGCGCGCCAGCAACACCGCCGCGCCCGCACGCACAGCGTCTGCTTGATCAATTTGGACATCTGTTCGTACTGGTCGGCGCGATTGGCATTCTGGTCCTGCTGGCGCTGACGGCGATCGGGGTATTCTGGCGCTACGTCCTGAATGACCCGATCTTTGGGCTGCAGGACCTGGTGTCGATGACATCGGCGGTGGTTGTTGCGTGCGCGGTTGCCTATGGCGCAATCAGCAACACCCATATCACCGTCAATATCATGCCCGCCCATTTCGGCAGGCCCGTCCGGCGCGTGACTGATGTCGTGGCGCGCGGCATCGGTGTGACGGTTTTGGGCCTGTCCGCATTTGCGTTGGTCAAGAAAGCCGGTTGCGGGCTGGCCTGCGGCCAGATCACCGGCAACCTGAACATTGCGCATGGGCCATTCTACCTCACGCTCGCGGCAGCCATGGGGTTCTTTGCGCTCTATCAGCTCGTGCAGCTTTGGGCCGGTCTGATGCACTGGCGCGACGAAGATCCAAACGAGGCTATTTCCTGATGGATATGACAACACTCGCCATTGCAGGCTTTGTGATCCTGCTTCTGCTTTTGTACATTCGCACGCCGGTGGGGATCGCGATGCTGGCCGTCGGGGCGGCCGGGATCTGGTGGATCAGACCGCCGGCAGCCCTGCCCAAACTGGCCAGCGAAATCTTCAACGAAGCCACCAGTGTCCCGCTGACCATCATCCCGCTCTTCGTGCTGATGGGAAACCTCGCCGGTGTCGCAGGGCTCAGCCGGGATCTTTATACGGCGGCTCATAATTGGCTGAGTAATTTCAAGGGTGGTCTGGCCTCTGCAGCGGTGGTGGGCTGTGCGGGATTTTCCGCACTGTCCGGATCATCACTGGCCTCTGCCATGACGATGGGGCGGGTATCGCTGCCGGAAATGCGGCGCTTTGGCTATCATGACGGGTTGGCAACCGGATCCATTGCGGCTGGCGGGACATTAGGTATTCTGATCCCGCCCTCTGCCGGATTTGTGGTCTACGCCATCCTGACCGAGGAAAGCATCGGGCGGCTCTTTATGGCCGGGGTCATTCCGGGCCTGATGCTGACCCTGTTCTTCATCATCGCGATCTGGATCGTTGTCTGGCTGGACCCGACAAAGGCCCCATCCGTGTCAGCAGATGTATCGCGGGCCGAAAAGTGGCACTCATTGGCGCGCGCCAGCGTCATGATCGGGATCATCGCTGTCACAGTTGGCGGTATCTATGCAGGTGTTTTCTCGGCAACCGAGGCTGCGGGCATCGGCGCATTGCTGACCCTTGTCGTCACGATCCTGCGGGGCAAGCTGACATGGGAGAACGCCAAACAGGTGTTCCAATCCACCTTGCGGGCGACAGGCTCGGTCTATCTGATCCTGTTTGGCGCCTTTGTTTTCAAGACTTTCGTCGGCTTCACAGCGGTCACCTACAGCCTGTCGGCATGGGTGGATGCGCAAGGGTTTACCGGCACGCAGGTCGTCATCGCCTTTCTGATCATGTTCATCATCATGGGTATGTTTCTGGACGGGTTTGCGATGCTGGTTCTGACAATACCCGTGGTTCAACCCATTCTGGAGCCACTTGGCGTGGATTTGATCCTGTTCGGCGTGCTGGCTGTGATCGCCCTTGAAATGGGTCTGATTTCGCCACCCGTCGGGGTGAACGTATTCATTGTCAAAGGCATCGCGCCGGATGTACCCATGCAGACAATCTTTCGCGGTATCTGGCCGTTCTGGTTCGCCATGCTCGCCGCGATCCTGGCAATCCTGATGCTGCCTGATATCGCACTATTGCTGCCAAGAACCATGTTTGGATGAACAGGAGAATACAAAGATGAATATGCGTTTTTTCTCCGACAAGGATCGTCCGGTTCATATGGGGCCATACCCATCTGAACTGCTGGGACGGGCGTCAACGATGCCCGACCTGCAGACCGTCCCCCCGATGCAGCAAGTGTCGTTCAATCGGGCGAACGACCCGTTTTCCATCGTCAACGCCATGCGCGAGCATCAGGCGATGCTGGATGCAATACGGGATGGGCTGATCAACAAGGCTGTGGCCGACGCCCCGACCGATCCGCAAGAGCGGGCGGACCACCTGAAGGCGTTCGCATATTTTGCCGATGCGGCGGTTGCCGGAACATGCCTTTTACCCGACAGCGCCCTGCTGACGGCGCCGTTCCAGAACCCCGATGTTGACCGGCTGGCCCAAGATCTGCGGACCCGTCAAACCAAAACACTGGCATCCGGCATCGACCTGATCATGGCCGACCTCAAGGAATCCATGGAGGCACCTCCAACCGGTATCGACGCGCACACGCATGCGATGGTGCTTCTTTACGAAAATCCGCGTGATCCGGACGCAGGCGAGGCCGGCACTGGCTGGATCGCAGACGCCCAGGCCCATCGGGCCGGGCTGCTGGCGGCCGAAACCGCTATTGTTCTGGCAAATTACCTGCGGCTGCTGGGATATGACGCGCGGGGGCATACTGTCTCAAGCACTGATGTTGACCTTGGCAAGCTGGCGGTTGCCGCTGGTCTGGCCACGGTCGAGGATGGGGCGCTGACGCATCCCTATATCGGGCAGCGTTTCGGCCTCGCCGCGATCACGACGAATTTTGCGCTGGCACCCGATCAGCCACTGGCCCCGAAGGCGGCACAGCCGCGCAGCGCCTTTGGCATCGCATGGAAATTCGGCAAGGGGTTCGCTAAGAATGCGATGAACGCTGTCCCATTTGCCAAGCGGCGATTTGTCGACGGGGCGCATCCGTTTGAAACCCTCAAACGGGTCGATGATCCCACCACTTATATTGACGAGGCGCGTGTCGCCCGGGTTCCCAAACGGGCCGACATGTTCGCCCGCGCGCAATTCGGCGATATGGGCAAACATGTTCAGGAGGGTGCCAAGAACGGCCACTATGTCCGGCAGGCGGCGCCCTCAATGGCACAGCGGCGCGCACTTGGCGCATTTGTCCTGCTGCAGGATGGCGAATCTGCGCCCGATAAAGTCACGCTTGATCCCAAAGATGCCGCGGAACTCGTAAAAGCCACGACCTATTTTCTGGGCGTGGATGCGGTGGGAATTTCGCGCTGTCCCGACTGGACCTGGTACAGCCATGACGCGCGGGGCGAGGTCATTGACCCGCCGCATGATCAGGCAATCAGCATGATCATCGACCAGGGTTATGAAACCATGGAAGGCTCTTCCGGCGATGACTGGATCGCGGTTGCCCAGTCCATGCGCGCCTATTTGCGTTTCTCGCTTCTAGGCGGGGTGATTGCCAAGCAAATCCGCAATCTTGGCTACAAGGCCAAGGCGCATAGCGTGATGGATGGCGAGGTGCTGCAACCGCCGCTGCTTTTGCTGTCCGGCATGGGCGAGGTCAGCCGTATTGGCGAGGTCATCCTGAACCCGTTTCTGGGCCCGCGCCTGAAATCAGGGGTGGTGACCACTGACCTGCCGATGGCCCATGACAAGCCCATCGACTTTGGGCTGCAGAAATTCTGCGATGCTTGCAACAAATGCGCGCGCGAATGCCCATCGGGGGCCATCACTGCCGGCCCCAAACTGATGTTCAATGGATACGAGATCTGGAAATCCGACAGTCAGAAATGCGCCACCTACCGGATCACAACGCCCGGCGGCGCGATGTGCGGTAGATGCATGAAAACATGCCCCTGGAACCTTGAAGGTATCTTCAAGGAAAAGCCGTTTCGCTGGGCAGCGATGAATATTCCCAAAGCCGCGCCGATATTGGCCAAGCTTGACGACACCGTCGATAACGGCACCCTGAACCCGGTGAAAAAGTGGTGGTGGGACCTCGAAATTCAGGAAGATGGCGGCTATCGCCCGACCACCCAACCAGTCAATGCCCGCGCGCTGCAAAAAAGCCTTGATCTGAAATATGACGATCAGACGCTGGCGGTCTATCCGGCACCCTTGGCCCCGCATCCCTACCCCTACCCGTTCCCGATGGACCGCGAGGCAGGCATCACCGCCTATCAGACTATGGTCACCGCAGATGAATACAAACTGCGCAAGGCCGAAGGGCGGCTTGACGAGGTTGCCCATGTTTATGCGGCAGATGGCGAAAGCCCTGTGATGCAAGTGGTGATCAGCAAGGTCGAAAAGATGGCTGATGGGGTTACGAAATACGAATTTCGGGCGCTGGATGGGGGGCTGTTGCCGCCCTGGCAGGCTGGCGCGCATCTCGATATCGTGGTCGCCCCGGACTATCTGCGCCAATATTCGATGTCCGGCGATCCGGCCGACCGCAGCAAATATCAGGTTGGTGTCCTGCGCGAAGACGAAGGGCGCGGTGGTTCCAAGCTGCTACACCGGATCTTCACCGAAGGGCGGCGCATCTTTATTTCCAATCCGATCAATCACTTCCCCCTTGATCCGCAGGCGACCAAGTCGATCTTGATGGGTGGTGGCATAGGGATTACACCGATGCTGGCCATGGCGCATGAACTGCATGCGCAGGGGCGCGATTTCGAGCTGCATTATTCCGGCCGGTCCCGGGACACGATGGGTTTTCTGGATGATCTGCGGCACGTGCCATGGATCAACCAGCTTCGCCTGCATATCACCGAAGAAGATACGCGGGCGAATATGGATGCCATTCTGGGACGATATCAACCGGGTTGGCATGTCTACACCTGTGGCGCCGACCGCTATATGAGCAGCGTCATGGACGCGGCCACGCAGGCGGGTTTCCCCGAAGAGGCACGGCACCTGGAATATTTCTCGGTGCCTGAACAGCCCGACTATGAAAACCACGACTTCACGCTGAAGCTGGCCAAATCCAATCGCGAGCTTCATGTCCCCGCCGACAAGACCGCAGCAGATGTGCTGCTGGAAAACGG
The DNA here is from genome assembly GCF_038443705.2 of Yoonia sp. SS1-5. NCBI lineage: Bacteria > Pseudomonadati > Pseudomonadota > Alphaproteobacteria > Rhodobacterales > Paracoccaceae > Yoonia > Yoonia rhodophyticola. The sequence continues at coordinate 1,286,028 of NZ_CP151767.2, forward strand.
TGTGCATGTCGACGTCAAATGTGCGGATGGGATTTGCGGCGTGTGCAAATGCGGGTTGGTGTCAGGCGAGGTTGAACATCGGGACTTTGTGCTGTCAAATGCCCAGCGCGAAACCGGCATGATCCTGTGCCAATCCCGGGCCGCAGAGAAAGACGGCGTCGTGACGGTTGACCTTTAATGCAGCCGATATCTGTTGCGGTAGTCCCGGGGCGACATGCCATAGGTCTGCTTGAACAGCTTTGACAGGTGCTGAAAATTGGTCATGCCCCATTTGACCGCAATCTCGGAAATCGACGCTTGCAGCATGCGCGGGTCAACCAGATCATCGGCGATCGCTTCCAGCCGGGCCTGCCGGATATAGCTGGCGATGGAAATTCCTTCCTTTTCGAAGCACCGGGCAAGGTTCCGGGGCGACATGCCCATCAATTCGCCAACGAAATTGCGATCAAGCCGCATGTCCCGCAGATTTGCTCGGATCGTCGATTTTGCCCGTGATAACAACAACAACTTGGGGCGGCTCAGCTCGACCTGCCCATCGGGCAAGGTCGACAGACCAGTGGCAACCAGATCAACCATCATATCAGTCAAATGCTGCCGCACGGTCGGGGCCTGGGCACCAACTGTGCGTGCGCATTGCTGCAATTGCTGTGAAATCATGCTGCCCAACACATCCTGTCCGTCAATCCGCTGGCCGGTCAAAAGTTCGACATGCGGTACACGGGCCAGCAAGGTATCATAGGGGATCTGAAAAATCAGCTGATCGACCCGATCATCACACTTGATTTCGTAAGGTTCGGTGGTGCTGTAGATCGCAAAATCACCGGGTTGCAACAACGCGGTGCGCCCGCATTGGCTGACCTGACTGGTATGATCGCGCTGCAGGCTGACCATGAAATAGGCCTCGGCATTGCGGGCAATATCATTGCGGCGCCGGGCGATATGCTGCGGGCTTCCCCATACCTGCGAAATATCAAGCCCTGACAACCGTTCCAGCGCGATACGTCCATCAAACCGGTCACGATCAGGTGTCTCGCAATGGATCGGCAGATAGGCGTCGCAAATCACGTCTCGCCAAAAGGCGAATGCGGTCGGTCCGTCATACTTGTCCGTACTGTATTCGATCATTTCGGGTTCTCTGGAAAGGGTATGTTCTGGCCTTTGCTGCGATGTTGTTTCGATTGTAACTGACTGACCCGCGCAAAACCAGCATTTACAGCGTTTTGGCGGCTTTGTTGTCCCGAAATGACAAGTTTTTTGGCCAGCAGACAAAAGCATCAGCCTTTGGCAACGGCCATCCTACGGGACAAGAATCATAACCAACAGGAGTGTGAAACATGTCTGGACCCGGTCCCATCGGCCCCGTCGTAAAGGTTGCAGTTGTTCAAGCTGCGCCATGTCTGCTTGATCTTGATGCTGGCGTCGAAAAAGCCATCGGCCTGATCGACGAGGCAGGCAAGGCAGGCGCAAAGCTGATCAACTTTCCCGAAACATGGCTGCCCGGCTATCCATGGTGGATCTGGCTGAACCCACCCGCCATCAACATGCAATATGTGGCACCTTACGCTAAAAACGCGATGGTTGCCGGTAGTCCGCAAGATGACGCTTTGCGCGCGGCAGCGCGGCGCAACAATATTCAGGTGGTCATTGGCGTATCCGAAAAGTCCGGCGGTAGTTTGTACATGGCGCAATGGCATTATGGCCCCGAAGGCGAAGTCATTTCGCGCCGCCGCAAGCTGAAGCCGACCCATGTCGAACGCAGTGTGTTCGGCGAAGGTGACGGCAGCGACATGATCGTCAGCAAGACCGAAATCGGCAATGTCGGCGCCCTATGCTGCTGGGAAAACCTGCAGCCGCTTAGCAAATACGCGATGTTCTCGCAGGATGAAGAGATCCATTGCGCCGCCTGGCCCGCCTATAGCCTCTATGCCAAACTGTCCAAGGCGTTCAGCCCCGAGGTTAGTGTGAACGTCAATCAGGTCTACGCGGTCGAAGGGCAGTGTTTCGTTCTGGCCGCCTGTTCGACGATTGACCAGGCGATCTATGACATGCTGGTCCAGAACGACATGCACGCAAAATTCATGGAAATGGGCGGTGGCTATTCGCGCATCTTCGGCCCAAATGGCCAGTCCTTTGGCGACGTGCTGGAACCCGATCAGGAAGGCCTGCTGATCGCGGATCTTGATCTTGGATTGATTTCTCACTCCAAAACGGCAGCCGACCCCGCAGGCCATTATGCCCGGCCGGACGCGCTTGCGCTGATGCATAACAAGAATCCACGCCGTCCTGTGATCGGATTTGGTGATGCCACACGTGCACCCGAAGCCACCGAAGCCAAAGGCAGCGAGCCTGCGCCAGAGCTGCGTGCCGCAGAATAACAACAACGCCCGGCGCCTCGCGTGCCGGGCCCACAAGCGGAGATTGTGATGGATATGTACGGACAAGGCAGCCGCGCGCTGCAAGATCGCTATAACGCCCGCAAGGTTGCCGATCTGATCGAAAAGGCAACCACGGTAACAAGCTTTGACGACGACCAGTTCGGCTATAAGGACTTTATCGCCAACGCGACCTATTTTTTCCTTGCGACCTCATCGGGTGAGAATACCGATTGTTCGTTCAAGGGCGGCCCACAGGGTTTTGTGCGGATCACCGGGCCAAATAGTCTGGTCTTTCCCGATTATGACGGAAACCGCATGTACAAATCCCTCGGTAATATTATCGACAACCCCAATATCGGGTTGCTGTTTCTGCGCTTTGACGGCGAAGAGGGCAATCGGTATCTGCGCGTCCGCATCAACGGCAAGGCGACGGTGCATGATGACCACCCGCTTAAGGCTGAATTTCCCGGCGCCAAGCGCATCGTCGCGGTCGAGACAAAATACATCTACCTCAATTGCCCGCGCTATATCCCCGAAATGACGCTTGTCGAACAATCTGCCCATATTCCGGTGGAAGGACAGGAACAGCCCGTGCCGGGATGGAAAATGAAGCCCGGCATCAAGGAAGCCCTGGAAGGGTCGGAATGATGAACGCCATTCCGCTCAAGACAACGCCGCATCCAAGCGATTGGCCGGCACATACGCCCCGCCCCGAGATGAAGGGCAAGCATCTGGGTGTTCTGGCCCATACCTGGTTTCAACCCGACAAGGTCGATCAGATGGGTCCGGTGTTCCGGACCATCACGGATATCGCCATCGAAGAACCCACGGGCCTTGCCCTGGATGCCAATGTATCGTTGCAGGACCCCTTGCATAACATGATGTATGAAGAGTGGGAGGACTACGACGAGTTCTTTGCGGTCCAGCTCACCCGCCCTTACCGCATGGCGTTCCTGCGTTGGCTGATCCCTGTCATGTCCGCGCCAATCTCGGCCGAGTTTTATGAAATCATCGGGCGGGCGGGAAGGTTTGCATCCGGTGACCAAGGTGGGACAGGAACGCTGGTTCTAAGCATCAAACTTGATGCGGCGGTTGACGCAAAGGCCCGCGATCAGGCGACTGACTATCTGTCGACGATCAATGCCGATCCCGATTGCTGTGCCGCAACCGCGATGGTGTCACTGAATGATCCGGCACATCTGGTTGTGGTCGAGCGCTGGAAAACCGCCGATGCATTTGCAGCCGGCCCATCGGCCAATGCAACACGCGACGCGTTTGCGTCAGGCTTTGGACCATCAAGTGCTATCAGTGCCGAAACGTATCAGGTGCATTACAATCCCGGACGTTTTGAAATGCCGTCCTGATCTGTTGCTTACTGCGGGCAGCCCGGCTGCTTGCGATAGGCCCGCGGGCTGATCCCGAAATGCGACCGGAACGTGGTCGAGAAATTCTGCATGTTCGAATATCCCCAGCGGAACGCAATCTCGCTGATCGACAGGCAGGCGCTACGCGGATCGGTCAGGTCGTCGGCGATGCGGCGCAATCGGGCCTGCCGGATGAAAGCCGCAATCGACAGATCCTCTTTGGCGAAGATGTCATTCAGGCGGCGGACAGACATGCCCATCTCGGCAGCAACCATATTGCGGTCAAGGTTCGGGTCTTCAAGGTGATTGCGGATGAAGGATTTGACCCGCAACATGACATGTTGCTCGGGTGAGGATAGTTCCAACTTGCCGCTTTGCTCTGACGCGAGCCCGGTTGCGATCAGATCAATCAGCGTATCCTGCACAAGCGACTGTACGGTTGGGTCGGCGCTGCTGGCGTGCTGTGCAAATGCCAGAATATTCTCGCGCACCAGTTTTCCAATCCCGGTTTGCCCATCAATTGTCTTGGCGGTCAGCATCTCGGCATTCGGCAAACGGCTGATCAACTTGTCGGTCGGCAACTGCACCACTGTCTGGCTGAACTCATCCGACAGTTCCAATGTGTAGGGGTCGGAACTTGTATAAAGCGCCATGTCGCCCGGGCGCAAAATGGCGGTTTTTCCAAACTGGGTGATCCGCGACGACTGCGCCGTCTGCAGGCTGAGCAGGAAAAAGGAATCACTGGCACTGCGGATGTCACGCGGGCGCCGATCCACCTTGTGCGCCCGCCCTGCGACTTGCGAGATCGACAGCACCGGATGCCGCGCGATATCAATCAAGCCCCAGAAACCACTTCGTTTTTCGGCGTCGCATCCCAACTTCACATAGGTATCGCACACCGATTCACGCCAATATGCAAAGCGGTCACGCTCGGGCACATCGCTGGTGTCGTATCGTGTGTGGATGTCCATAAGAAGTAGTCCCAAAGTTAACTAACTATCGACGAACTGCTCAAAAAAGCAAGTTTTTCCGCCCAAAAGCAAAAGCCGGCCCAAACCCAATCATGCAAGGCTTGATCCATCTTATTTCTGGGAGAAAGCTGATGAGCCAACAATTCAAAGTCGCCGCGGTGCAGGCCGCACCTTCATTCCTCGATGTTGACACCGGCGTGAAACGCGCAGTGGCCTTTATCGAACAGGCCGCAAAAGAAGGTGCCAAACTGGTTGTCTTCCCCGAAACCTGGCTGCCCGGCTATCCGAACCACATCTGGCTTGGCCCCGTTGCCTGGCAGATGCAGTTCGTCGGCCGTTACTTCGAAAACTCCATCGAGGCCGGTTCCGATCATGACAAGGCCATCGCAAAGGCCGCACGCGACAACAACATTCAGGTATCGCTTGGCCTGTCAGAGCGGGCCGGCGGCAGCCTTTATATTGCGCAATGGCATTACGGCGAAGACGGTGAGATCATCAAGCGCCGCCGCAAGCTGAAGCCGACACATGTCGAACGCACAGTTTACGGCGAAGGCGACGGATCCGACCTGCATGTTGCGGAAACCTCCATCGGCCGTGTCGGCCAGCTGTCTTGCTGGGAGCATCTGCAGCCGTTGTCAAAATACGCGATGTATTCGCAAGACGAACAGATCCATTGCGCGGCCTGGCCGAACCTCAAGCTTTATGAGGGGGGGGCCTATGCGCTGGGTCATCAGGTCAATAATGCGGCGTCCATGCTGTACGCGGTTGAAGGCAGCTGTTTTGTGGTCGCGGCCTGTGCGCTGGTCAGCAAGGAACAGCAGGACATGCTGTGCGAAGGTGATCCGCAGCGCGAGGCGCTCTGCCCGGTGGGCGGTGGCTATACCAAGATCTATGCGCCCGACGGGCAAAGCATCGGCACTGAACTGGCCGATACCGAGGAAGGCATTGTCTATGCGGATGTCGATCTGTCGATGATCGCCTATGCAAAAGCCGCCGCCGATCCGGCGGGCCATTATTCACGCCCCGATGTCACGCGCCTTTTGCTGAACAGCAAACCACAACGTCCGGTCATGCAGTTTGACGATACCAGCGGGATTGAAGTTGTCGCAGACACGCCTGCCGCCGAAATCGTCGAAGCCGCAGAATAACTGGCGCGGCCCCGCCTGTCACAGGCGGGGTCCATCCGCTGAACGGAGATAAACATGCCAACCCCAGATCAATTCTATACCGATGCCCAGCGCACGCTGCAAAAAGAAGGCAAGCATGAAAAGCTGGCAGAGGTTGTCGTCCACGCAATCGTGCGCGACGAACTTGAAGAAATACACACCGATTACATCAACAGCCGCGACTACTTTTTTCTGTCGACCGTCAACGCACAGGGCGAGCCGACAGTGTCGTACAAAGGGGGCGATGTCGGCTTTGTCAAAGTCATGTCACCCACGCGGCTGCTGTTTCCAAACTATGACGGCAACGGGATGTGGCTTTCGATGGGCAACATTGATGAGGCCGCAAAGATCGGCATGCTGTTCATGGATATGGTCACACCGTGGCGCATCCGGGTTCAAGGCACCGCCAAGCTAAGCCGCGACCCAGAACTGCTGGCGCAGTTCCCCGGCAGCAACCTGGTCGTCGATGTCCATGTCGACGTCGTCTTTCAGAATTGCGCCCGCTACATCCACAAACACACCCGGGTGGAAAACTCACCCTACGTGCCAGATGCGGAAGGCAAACAGCCTTTCCCGGCCTGGAAACGGATCGAGCCGCTGCAGCCATTCCTGCACCCCGACGATCAGGGCCGTGCGGATGCGGAAGGCGGAACAATTTCCGAGGAAGAGTATCTCGAAAAGGTCACGCAAGGCACGTCCTGAGGCGCGACACCTAAAATACATTGGGAGGATAACATGAAATTTTCAGCAACCCTGTTTGCGGGGGCAGCGACGCTGTGCCTTGCAACAACAATCGGCAGCAGCGCTGCCGCAGACGGACACGCCCCATCCTGCGGGCTGAACACAGGCGAGGCCGCGACAGGCGAACCGATCACCGTGGGCGGGATCAACGGCAACGCCCCACCCGGCGACTTTTCGGGCGGCACGGATGCGGCAGCCGCATATTTTGCCTGCGTCAACGCCAATGGCGGGATCAATGGTCGCCCCATCAACTATCTGGTCGAAAATGACCAGTGGAACCCTGAGTTGGCCGGACAAGTTGCCACCAAACTGGTCAAGGATGAAGGTGTCGTGGCCCTGGTCGGCAATGGATCGGTCGTTGAGATGGCCGTCAATGCCCGTCTTTATGCCGATGAAGGCGTGATGGCGATGGCATCCGGCTGTGCCATTTCGGAATGCTACGAAAGTGCCAATATCGTGTCGACGAACCAGGGCCCGCTGCCATCAGGCATCGGCGCCCTGAAATACGCGGTCGAGGAACTTGGCACCGAACATGCAATCTGCATCGGGTTCAACATCCCCAATAACGGCGGCTGGGCCTGCGGCTGGATGGAAAACTACATGGCCAGCAAGGGCAAGGTCGGAACCTCCATTCTGATGGACCCCACGGCGGTCGACCTCAATTCAGTCTACCTGCAGGCGCTGACCGAAGGCGCGGATACGATCCTGCTGATGTTGCCTGCGGCACCGGCCATCGGTCTGCTGAAGGTCGCCGAGGAACAAGGCGGCCGCGATCTGTTCAAGTGGGTGTCCCCGACCCCGCTTTATGATCCGGGTGTTGCCGATATTCTGGGCGATTACTGGGCCGACAATCTCTATATCAATATCGAGCTGGCCCAGTTCGACAGCGCGGGTGCCGACAATCAAAACTGGATCAAGGTCATGGATGCCTACGGGCAGGCTGATGACCGCCGCGACACGTTCAGCCAATCGGGCTATGTTTCGGCCAAGTTCTTTGTCGATGCACTGCTGGCGCTGGATCCATCCACCATCGACCGGGACAGTGTCACCGCTGCGATCAAGGGCATTGTGGGCGCGGAATCCGATCTGCTTTGTGATCCGTATTATGTGGGTGATGCAGATCGGCACATGCCAAACCATTCGGGCCGCATGGTGAAATTCACCGGCACCGGTTTTGAAATGGTGCGGGATTGCTACGACATCGACACCGAATACCTCGAACCCATCCTGGCGCAGGAAGCCGCGCTGGGGCTGCGTTAAGGCCACTCCCTGAACTGTCGGGTCGCTTGTTATGGCGGCCCGGCCCTTTCCCGGCTCACGAGGATCATCATGCTTACTGTCTACGGTCTTTTTCTGGTTTCCGGACTTGCGGTTGGATCGCTTTATGCGCTCGGCGGTGTTGGTCTGGTGATCCTGCGCCGCTCGACCGGCGTTCTGAACTTTGCTTACGGCGCGATTGCGGCAGCAAGTGCGATGGTTGCCTGGCAGGTCGCTGACTGGGGACTGGCTGGTCCGGTCGCCTGGATATCCGCAATCGTGACCGGTGTTGTGCTGTCCGTCGCATACGGACGCTTGATTGCGCCCTCGCTGGCATGGCGCGAACCGGCGGTCAAGGCGATCGCGACCTTGGGTTACATGCTCATCCTGCTGGGCCTGATCGGGTTGTTGTGGGAAGACGCATTGCGCAAGATCGAATTGCCGACCGACAAGGCCGCTGTCACCATCGCGGGCGTGCGGATCACGGTCACCCGGCTTTTGGCCTTTGGCGCCAGCATCGCCGCCGTGATCGGCATGATATTTTATCTCGACCGCACAAGGACCGGTCTGCATATGCGGGCCCTTGCCGATAATCGCGATCACGCAGCCCTTTTGGGTATTCCGGTCACGAAGGTCGAAAGCCTGGCATGGGGTATCTCTGGCGGGTTGGCCGGCTTTACCGGTCTGCTGTTTGGCAGCCTGGTGCGGCTGGAACCCGCAGTCATCACATTCATGGTCATCCCGGCCATCGCGGCTGCGATCTGCGGCAAATTAAGCTCGCTGCAACTGACATTGCTGGGCGGGCTGGCCATCGGGGTCATCGAAGCCATGATGACGCTGTACAAACCCCTCGCACCACTTCGCACCATGACCCCATTCATTGTTGCCGGTCTCGCCATCCTCTGGATGCAGCGCGGGCAGCGACTGACCTTCGCGACGGAGACCTGATATGAACCGCGTTCTCTTTCCACTCCTGACGCTTATTCTTGCGCTGGCCGTGCTGCCGATTGTTTTGTCGGCGCTTTGGGTCAAGGTTGTGACCTCGGCTGCGATTTTCGCGCTGGCCGCCGCAGGCGTGTCGGTTGTTTTTGCCCAGCTGGGGCTGATCAACCTGTCGCAAATCGCGCTGGTCGGCGTGGGCGGCTGGATCGGGCTGCGCCTGAACTACGCCACCGAGCTGCCATTCACCTTCAATCTGGCCATTGCAGGGATGATCACGGCTGCGATCGGCGCAATACTGGCGCTGCCGGCGCTGCGGATGCGGGGGCTTTATCTGGCGCTTGTCACCTTGATGGCGGCTGGTGCCTTTCAGATCCTGTTCAACGCCTTTCAATTCCCCAATGGCGGGACCGGTTTCTGGGGGGTTGCCCAGCAATCAGCCGGCGAAGTCCGGCGCCCTGCCCTTGCGGGATCGGATGTAGGCTATCTGCGCTACACCATTGTCGTGGTTGCGGCCTCCTTCGGTCTTGTTGCGCTGCACCGGATCACCGCACCCGGCCGGGCCTGGGCAATGATCCGGCAATCCGAGGCAAACGCCATGGCCGCAGGGATCAACGTGACGTTCTACAAGTTCTGGGCCTTTGCGCTGTCAGGACTGCTGGCGGGGATCGCTGGTGCGCTGCTTGCGGGGGCATTGGGGCAGCTGGATGCGCGAACCTTTCTGGCATCCGACGGCATCCTTCTTTTTGCGCTGGCCGTTGTCGGGGGTGCATATTCCTGGGTCGGGGCGGTGATTGCGGGGCTGTTGTTCAAACTTCTGCCCGCCCTGTTCAATGATTTCGGCCTTAGCGCAGATATCGCCCTGGTGATCTTTGGTGCGGCCTTGCTGCACGCCATCATGACCGCGCCACGCGGTATCGCCGGACAATTGCAAAGCGCGTTCAGCCGGAGGCAGGCATGATTACCATCGACAAATTGACCGTGAAATTCGGGGGGGTTGTGGCGCTGGATGATCTCAGCCTCACGCTCAAGGAAGACGTCGTCGGGCTGATCGGGCCAAATGGCGCGGGCAAAACGACCCTGACCAACGCCATGTCCGGATTTGTGGCCATCGCGGGCGGGGGCATTCATGTGGATGGCGTTGATCTGATGACCCTGCCACCCAATCAACGGGCGCGGTGGGGGCTGGGCCGGTCGTTTCAGAAAGTACAGATCGTCGATGATCTGACGGTGACCGAACATCTGTTGACGGTGATGGATGCGACCGGCGTCAAACGGGCCGACAGACCATCCAAGATCAACCACATTCTGGATTTCACCGGTATCTCGGATCAGGCAAAAACGCGCGGGGCCGACTTGAACGTCTTTCAGCGCCGGATGACCGAAATCGCCAAATGCCTTGCCGGTGATCCGAAAATTCTGCTGCTGGACGAACCGGGTGGTGGGCTGTCGGAATCCGAGATGCAGCATTTGCGCGTCGTCATCACCGAAGCGAAAGACCGGTTCGGAACACAGATCATTCTGGTCGACCACGACGTCGATCTGATCCGCGACGTCTGCGAGACCACAGCCGTTTTGGATTTCGGAAAGTTGATTGCCTTTGGGCCAACCGCAGAGGTCTTGCAGGACGAAATCGTCAAGACCGCCTATCTCGGGCGCTAGGGTTAAGGAAGAAACGGCATGTTGAAAATCAGCAATCTGACACTCAAAACCGCCACCCGGACGGTGATCAATGACGTCTCACTTGAGGTGCCAGAGGGCAAGATCGTGGCCCTGCTTGGACCCAATGGCGCAGGCAAGTCAGAACTTGTCGCCGGGATCGCGGGCGTGATGCCCCTGACATCCGGTGCGGTTGCGGTGGGCGATACCTTTGTAAACGGCAAAGGCGTTCAGGCCATCCGCGCCGCCGGGATTGCCGGCGTGCCGGAGGGCCATCAGGTGCTGACAGGGCTGAACGTCCATGACAATTTGCGTGCCGCGGGGCCAATGCTATCCGATGCCGATCTGGCCGACGAGGTCGCCGCCGTCTACGCGACATTCCCCGAGCTGAAAAAGATCTCTGGCCGGATGGCCGGGGCGCTTTCAGGTGGTCAACAGCAGATGGTCGCCCTCGGTCAGGCGCTGGTCGCCCGCCCGAAATATCTGATGATAGATGAAATGTCGCTGGGCCTCGCGCCGGTCATCATCGAGCGTCTTATCGGAGTTCTGCACACTTTGCGGGACCGGGGCATCGGGATTTTGCTGATCGAGCAGTTCACTCATCTGGCCCTTGATGTGGCTGATTTCTGCTACGTCCTGTCCGGCGGTCAGGTCAGATTCTCGGGACTGCCGGCAGAGCTAAAGCAGGATCGGCGCATTTTGGAAAACGCCTATCTGGGCACCTAATCAGTCAACCGGGCGATCCGGGTCAGGCATTTTCGCAGGATGTCACGCTGGTGCTGCGAAAATTCTTCGACCAGGGCGTCATCAAACCGTTGTGCGGCCACCAGCAGATCGCGAAACGCAACCATACCGGGCCGCGTCAGCGACAGCTTTTCATGGCGGCGGTCATCGCTTTCCTGCTCGCGTTTCAGGAATCGCTTCTTTTCCAAGGCGGCGACGGCCCGACTGACTTTGGTTTTGTGAATACGTGCGCGGTTGCAGATCTCCTTGGCGTGCATCGGACCGTATTGACCGAGGTGAAAAACCACGCGCCATTCGGTGCGGAGCATCCCGTATTTTTCTTTATAATGCTTCTGAAAACCAAGGCTGGAGGCCTCGGCTGCAAGGTTCAGCAGATAGGGTGTGAAGTCTTTAAGATCGAAGTCGGAAAAATTAGTCATAAACGTAACTTTATCCATTGTTAGTTACAAAATCAACTAATAATGTACCCTGAAACCGAAAGGAAGGGTCATGAATCAGCAAACGTCGATATCTGGTCTGAAACGCGCCGCCACATATGCCGGAACCCACGAGGGCTATATGCCTGGCTTTGGCAATGATTTCGAGACCGAAGCCCTTCCCGGGGCTCTCCCACAGGGTATGAATAGCCCGCAGAAATGCAACTATGGTTTGTACGGCGAGCAATTATCCGGCACCGCCTTTACCGCGCCCTCCCACCAGAATGAGCGCACATGGTGTTACCGGATCAGGCCATCGGTCAAGCATACCCACCGTTTCAAGCGGATTGATCTGCCCTATTGGAAGACGGCGCCGCATATCAACGAGGATGTCACCTCGCTTGGTCAGTACCGCTGGGATCCCGTCGCGCATACGGATGAAAAGCTGAATTGGCTGACCGGCATGCGCTCGGTTACGACAGCGGGCGATGTGAACACACAGGTGGGCATGGCCAGCCACATCTATCTGGTGACCGAAAGCATGGTGGATGAATATTTCTATTCCGCCGATTCAGAGTTGCTGGTGGTCCCGCAAGACGGTCGCCTGCGCTTTGCGACCGAACTGGGTGTGATTGATCTTGAACCGCAAGAGATTGCGGTGATCCCGCGTGGTCTTGTCTACCGCGTCGAGGTGCTGGAAGGTCCCGCACGGGGTTTTGTCTGCGAGAATTATGGCCAGAAATTCGAACTGCCCGGCCGGGGCCCGATTGGCGCCAATTGCATGGCCAACCCGCGCGATTTCAAGACCCCTGTCGCCGCCTATGAGGATCGGGATGCGCCATCAACTGTCACGGTCAAATGGTGCGGCCAGTTCCATGAAACCAAGATTGACCACAGCCCATTGGATGTTGTCGCATGGCATGGCAACTACGCGCCGTGCAAATATGATCTGCGGACATATTGCCCGGTTGGCGCGATCCTGTTTGACCATCCTGATCCGTCGATCTTTACCGTTCTGACCGCCCCTTCAGGGGTCGAGGGCACCGCCAATATCGACTTTGTCCTGTTCCGGGACCGGTGGATGGTAGCCGAGGACACGTTCCGCCCACCATGGTACCACAAGAATGTCATGTCCGAATTGATGGGCAATATTCATGGCATCTATGACGCCAAGCCCAAAGGGTTTGTTCCGGGTGGGATGAGCCTGCACAATATGATGCTGCCACATGGCCCCGACAAGAACGCGTTCGAGGGGGCGTCCAACGACACGCTTGCGCCCGAATACCTTGCGAACACCATGTCATTCATGTTCGAAACCCGGTTTCCGCAGCACCTGACGGCCTTTGCCGCAAATGAAGCACCGCTGCAGGACGACTACATCGACTGCTGGACGTCGCTCGAAAAGAAATTCGACGGCACACCCGGCAAGAAATAACGAAAGAGACACTATGCCTTTGATGAAAAGCTGGGTCGCGTCGGCCAACAGCGCCGACACCCCATTCCCTTTGAACAACCTGCCTTACGGTGTCTTTTCCACCGCGGAAAAGTCACGGTCGCTTGGGGTCGCGATTGGCGACCAAATCCTTGATCTGCGCGGCTTGGCGGATGCTGGTATCTCCGCATTCGACGCCCTGATCGCGGGGGACGGACCGAACCCGTTTCAACAGACCACGTGGAACGCGTTTATGGCGCTGGGATCAGATGTTTGGACGGCGTTTCGCACCACAATGCAGCAACTGCTGGCAGAAGGTGCAACAGATGCGGGTAAGGTAAGCCCACATCTTGTGCCGCAAGCGGATGCGCAACTGCACATGCCATTTGACGTGACCGAATACACCGACTTCTACGCGGGCAAGAACCACGCGATGAATGTGGGGACCATGTTCCGCGGGCCGGAAAACGCATTGCCGCCCAACTGGCTGCACATTCCGATCGGGTATAACGGGCGGGCCTCCTCGGTTGTTGTTTCGGGCACTGACGTGCAACGCCCCTGGGGGCAGCTGAAAGGGCCGAATGACGATGCCCCACGCTGGGCGCCATCAGCCCGCTTTGATATCGAGCTGGAAATGGGCGCAATCGTCGGCGCACCCTCGACAGGCCCGATCAGCGTTAATCAGGCGGATGCCAACATCTTTGGCTATGTGCTTTTGAATGACTGGTCTGCCCGGGACATTCAGGCATGGGAATATCAGCCCTTGGGGCCATTTCAGGCCAAGGCAACGGCAACCACAATCTCGCCCTGGATCGTGACAGCTGCGGCATTGGCACCATTCCGCTGCGCAACCCCTGCACGCGAAAAAGAACTGCTGCCACATCTGCGCGATACCGGCCCGATGCTGTTCGACATTGATCTAGAAGTCACGCTGACACCTGCTGGCAGCACCCCCAGCACCATTGCGCGCACCAACTACAACGAGATGTACTATTCCGCAGCACAGCAGCTTGCCCATCATACGACGTCGGGCTGCCCAATGCGGGTCGGTGATCTGCTGGGATCAGGCACGATCTCGGGACCCGAAAAGGAAAATCGGGGCTCGCTTCTGGAACTCAGCTGGGGCGGGAAGGAACCGCTGACGCTGGAAACTGGCGAGACCCGCAGCTTTATCGAAGACGGCGACACCCTGACACTGCATGGCGCTGCCAAGGGCGACGGATTTCAGGTGGGCTTTGGCCCCTGCACCGGCACCATTCTGCCCGCCGCTACTGACCCATTCAAAGGATAAGACACCATGGCAAAAGCATTTGCATCGCAGGGCGACCTGACCGAAAAGAAAATCACGTTTGACGAAATCGGCGAAGGCCTTTGGGCATTCACCGCCGAAGGCGACCCGAATTCCGGGGTGATCATCGGCGATGACAGCGTCATGATCGTCGAGGCGCAGGCCACCCCCCGTCTGGCGGGCAAGGTTATCGAAAAGGTCCGCGAGGTCACCGATAAGCCAATCAGCCACGTGGTCCTGACCCACTATCACGCGGTGCGGGTTCTGGGTGCCTCGGCCTTCAACGCAGACCAGATCATCATGTCACGCGTCGCCCGATCCATGGTGGCCGAACGCGGTCAGGAAGATTGGGATAGCGAATTCCAGCGCTTTCCCCGACTGTTCGAGGGCCACGAGAGCATTCCCGGCCTGACCTGGCCAACGACAACTTTTGACGATGGGATGACCGTCTATCTGGGAAACCGGCGGGTCGATATCAAACATATCGGTCGGGCGCACACGGCAGGTGATGCAGTCATTCATGTGCCGGATCAGAACGTCATGTTTACCGGCGACATCGTCGAGGATCATTCCGCATGTTATTGCGGGGACGGCTATTTCAACGATTGGGGCGGCACGCTTGACCGGATCAAGGCCTATCAGGTTGACGCGATTGCACCCGGCCGTGGCGGTGCCTTGCTGGGGCAGGACATGGTCAACAAGGCGATTGAAAGCACCCGGGATTTTGTCAACAGCACCTATGAGCCCGCCGCGCGGGTAGCGGCAAGGGGTGGCTCCCTCAAGGATGCGTGGGACGCCGTGCGCGAAAGCTGCGATCCAAAATTCAGCGATTACGCAATCTACGAGCATTGCCTGCCGTTCAATGTCAGCCGGGCCTATGACGAGGCACGTGGCATCGCCCATCCGCGCATCTGGACAGACAAGCGCGATATCGAAATGTGGGAAGCCTTGCAGGGCTGATCCATCTTACGGGAGGAAAGATCATGGTTGCCGTACGTTATGAGACCGCGTTCAAGCTGTACCCTTATGAGAAGGTGCCGGAACAACAATCGCAACCGGTCCGCCATCCGGTTGTGATCGTGGGTGGCGGGCCTGTCGGCCTCGCCCTGGCGCTTGATCTGGGCCAAAAGGGCACCCCGGCGCTTGTGCTGGACGACCATGATGGTGCGGGGCTTGGCTCTAAGGCGATCTGCTTTGCCAAGCGCACGCTGGATATCGCCCACCGTCTGGGGGCCAGCGCTGACATGGTTGACAAGGGGGTGGTCTGGAATGTGGGCAAAGTTTTCCACGGTGATGGAAATCTGTTCGAATTCAACCTGCTGCCCGAGAACGGGCATCGGCATCCGGCCTTCATCAATCTGCAGCAACCCTATTTCGAACGGTTCCTGGTAGAGCGGATCAATGCAGCCAAGGCCGAAGGCTGCGATATCGAGATCCGTGGTCGGAACCTTGTGACAGATGTCGTGCAACATGATGATCATGTGGTGGTCAGTGTCGATACACCCGACGGCCCCTACACGCTGGAAGCCGATTGGCTGGTCGCCTGTGATGGCGCGCGGTCGCCTGTGCGCGACATGATGGGGCTCGATTTTGCGGGACGGGTGTTCGAAGACAATTTCCTGATCGCCGACGTCAAGATGAAGGCGGATTTTCCAACCGAACGATGGTTCTGGTTTGAACCCCCCTTCAAGGATAGTGGCCAATCCGCTTTGCTGCACAAACAGCCCGACGATATCTGGCGGATCGACTTTCAGCTTGGCTGGGATATTGATCGCGAAAAGGAAATGAACCCTGAACGCATCCGGGCCCGCGTCGACGCCATGTTGTCCAGCCAGACCGGAACCGTGCCTGACTACGAACTATTCTGGACCTCGATTTACACGTTCCAGTGCCGGCGCATGGAAAAATTCCGCCATAACCGGATCTTCTTTGCGGGTGACAGCGCCCATCAGGTGTCGCCCTTTGGCGCGCGCGGCGCAAATTCCGGGGTGCAGGACGCCGAAAATCTGGCGTGGAAGCTGGATCTTGTGCTGAAAGGCGCCGCCCCAGAAAGCCTGCTGGACACTTATTCTACCGAACGGGGGTTCGGGGCAGACGAAAATATCCTCAATTCGTCCCGGGCCACCGATTTCATGACCCCAAAGTCAGAGATATCCAAGATCTTCCGCAACGCGGTGCTGGATCTTGCACGCGACCATGCCTTTGCCCGGCCAATGGTAAATTCGGGGCGTCTTTCGGTGCCTTGCGTGTATGATGGTTTCCCCAATTTTGCCAAGGATGGGTTGCAAGCGCCTGACGTTTCGCGCCCCGGCGCGCCCTGCCCCGATGCACCGGTCGAAAATGGCTTCCTGCTGGATCATCTGAGCCGCGGTTTTGTCCTGCTTAGCCTGGGTGACGTCGCGGTCGGGGACCTCGACACGCCGGTTCATCATTTGCATATCGCTGACCCGTCGCCGGAACTTCGTGCCCGCTATCTGGGCGATCAGGCGCAGGCCGTGTACCTGATCCGGCCGGATCAGCATGTTGTTGGCCGCTGGTCAGGTTTTGACGCGGCGGAAATTCAAGCGGCGATGCAGATCGCTTTGGGAAAGGCCTGATCCATGACACTGACGCTGACACCAAACCTGTCTGACCCTGACGGTTTCTATGACGAGTTGCTGGCCGCCCATGCGGGATTGGACAAGGATCAAAGCGATGCGTTGAATGCCCGTCTTATCCTGACCCTGGCCAATCATATCGGTGACCGGGACGTTCTGCGTGCCGCGCTTCAGGCCGCGAAATGACCGAGGTTGTCTTGTGGGACTATCCCAAGTCCTCGGCCAGCTACAGGGTGCGGATTGCGTTGAACCTTGCCGATGTCGCCTTCCGGATCGAACATGTCAATCTGCTGGAAAAGGCACATCGGTCGCCAGAACACCTTGCGCGGAACCCGCAAGGGTTTGTGCCGGTTCTTGATATTGATGGGCACAGGCTGACCCAGTCGCTTGCGATCCTCGACTATCTCAATACGACCCGCGACCTTGGCCTGCTGCCTGCGGATCCGCGTGAACGGGCCAAGGTTCAAGCCGCGGCCTACGCCATTGCGGTTGACCTGCACCCGGTCTGCAATCTGTCCGTGGCTGGGCACGCCACACAGGGGCAAGAGCCCGCGCGGACAGCGTGGATGCAGCATTTCATCAGACCCGGGCTTGTCGCGTTTGAGGCGCTTTTGGCCGGGTTCCCTGCGGCTGCATTCTGCACCGGTGCTGCGCCATCTTTGGCCGATATCTGCCTGATACCACAGCTATATAATGCGCGGCGTTGGGGTGTGGATTATGAAGATCTGGAACGGATCAATGCGGCAGAAGCATCCTG
Source organism: Yoonia sp. SS1-5 (assembly GCF_038443705.2). NCBI lineage: Bacteria > Pseudomonadati > Pseudomonadota > Alphaproteobacteria > Rhodobacterales > Paracoccaceae > Yoonia > Yoonia rhodophyticola. Next base: position 1,303,734 of record NZ_CP151767.2, read on the forward strand.
CAAAAACATCGCAGCCTTCCAGACGGCGGCACCGGACTAAAGTAAGCCGATCAACTTACTATCGCTTTACAAACCGCGACCGGTCACTTGATCGGCACCAGCGCGCCACGCCCCTTGATCACCCTGCGGGCGACATTGCTGGCAGCACGGATAGCCTCGGGGATGGCGGCGCCCTCGACATAGGCGGCAAGCAGGCCAGCATTAAAGCTATCGCCTGCAGCCGTTGTATCAACCACATCTGACACGATGGCAGGTTGAACGACGCCTTGCCGCCCCTCATGCTGATAGTGGATCGTCCGGGGGCCGTTCTTGACCACCACGGTCGTTGCACCGGCGGCCACATAGCGATCACGTGTGGCTTCGGGGTCGGCATCCCCGAAATGGACGGCTTCATCGTCGTGGGATGGCAGGATCATATCACTGACCTCGGCCGCTTTGCTGACCCAATCGCACATCTGTTCATTGTCGTCCCACAATGCGGGGCGCAGATTTGTGTCAAATACGATCTGGCACCCGGCAGATCGGGCAGCGGCAATGGCCGCCAGCAGGTTTTCACGACCGTCCCCTTCTTGCACGGCAAGGGTAATGCCCGAAAAGTAGATCAAATCGGCCTGCGCAAATGCCTCATCCAGACGAGCACGATCAGCTGCCAGTTGGCGGGCAGCCGATTGGCCACGCCAATAGGAGAAATGGCGCTCGCCCTTTTCCAGCGCAATCATGTAAAGCCCAATCGTGCGGTCATCGTGGCGCTGCACATGCGTGGTATCAATTCCGGCATCCGCAAGAAATGACACAAGCTGATCAGATGTCTTGTCCCGTCCGATGGCGGTCATGAATGACACGTTCCAGTTCGGCGACAGACGGATTGCGTACCATGCAGTATTCAGCGTGTCACCGGCAAACCCCATGTGGAAATGCCCCGGCAAAGATTGCGGGGACATCTCGACCATCGCCTCACCTACGGAAATGAGATTTTTCATGAATACGCCCTTCGCTATTAACCTGTCGCTTAGCACGATTGTTGCAAGTGCCTCAATCAGTTACGCACCAGAGGGATCATTTGGCCGATTGCCATTTGCCAATAGACGCGCAATCGCTAGGTTTTAGGCCAGCACGATGAAAAAGGATCGCATGATGTCATTGAAATACCTCCACACAATGGTTCGGGTTAAAGACCTGGACCAATCCATGGCCTTCTACGCCCTGCTGGGCCTGAAAGAAACGCGCAGGTTCGAAAATGAGGGCGGGCGTTTTACGCTGGTTTTCATGGCCCCTCCGGGACAGGAAGACTGCCCTGTAGAGCTGACTTATAACTGGGATGGCGATGATGCGCTGCCTTCCGACAGCCGCCATTTCGGCCATCTGGCCTATCGCGTGCCGAATATCTACGAGACCTGCCAGCACCTGATGGATAACGGCGTCACGATCAATCGCCCCCCGCGGGACGGCCATATGGCCTTTGTTCGGTCACCGGACAATATCTCGATCGAACTGCTTCAGGAGGGCGACAGTCTTGCCCCGGCAGAGCCCTGGGCAAGCATGGAGAATACTGGGCATTGGTAAAATGGGGGGTCCTTGCCGGGGCGGCGCTGTTTTCCACCCCGGTCGAGGCCTGCCGGCTGGCGCTTGTTCTAGCGATGGATGTCTCATCCTCGGTAGACGCGCAAGAAGACAGGCTTCAGCGCGGCGGACTTGCTGCCGCACTGCTGGCCGATGACGTCCAGGACGCATTTTTTATCAGCTCCGACCCGGTCGCACTTTTGGTCTTTGAATGGAGCGGGCGCTACAATCAGGCCAATATTGTCGACTGGACCCTGATCGAGACCCCCGCCGACCTGCAAGCGGTGTCCGAACAGATCGGACGCAGCAGCCGCAGCCACAACGACTTTGCTACGGCCATGGGATTTGCGTTGGGCCATGCTGCAAACCGGTTGCGCGATGCGCCTGCATGCCTGTTTCAGACAATTGATGTGGCCGGGGACGGCGAAAACAATGATGGGTTCGGCCCGTCCGAGGCTTATGCCGCCTTCCCGTTCGACAATGTCACCGTCAATGGCCTTGTGATCAACGGTGCAGAATTCGAAGGCGAAACGCAGTTGATCCCCTTCTATCGTGATCAGGTTATTCGTGGTCCGGGTGCCTTCATTGAAATTGCAAACGGATTTGCCGATTATGAGAACGCAATGCGGCGCAAATTGATCCGGGAACTGACTGCCATGGTGATTGGCCAAACCACAATCCGTCAGGACACACAGGGATGATCCGGCTGGCATGCCTTTGCCTGCTTCTTCTGCCCACCCTAAGCAATGCAGCATGCAGGCAGGCTTTGGCCCTGGGGTTGGATGTGTCAGGTTCCGTTGATGAATTCGAGTACAGATTGCAGATGGATGGCGTGGCAACGGCCTTGAACAGCGCCGCTGTTCAGGAGGTCTTGTTTGCCCAACCCGACGCCCCCATCAGGATCACCGTTTTCGAATGGAGCAGCCCAAACGATCTGAAAATCGTTCAACCCTGGATCACGCTGAACAGCCCTGCTGATCTGGCCATTGCAACCGCCGCGATGAACAATCATGGCCGGCGGATTAAGCAGGCAACCACGGCAATCGGATCGGCGCTAGAGGCCGGGTTTGCAATGCTGGCGACCCAGCAGGAGTGTTGGCGCCGCACGCTCGACCTATCCGGTGACGGCAAAAGCAATACGGGGCCACGGCCACAGGATATTTCCGATGCGGACATGCCCGATGGGACGGTAGTGAACGGGCTTGTCATCGGGTCCGGCGATGTGAATGCGGGCGACGACCGTTTTGTCGACGTCAAGGAACTGTCATCCTACTACGAAGCCTATGTGATCCGCGGCCCCGGCGCGTTTGTTGAGGTCGCCTTGGGTTTCGAGACATATGCGGCCGCGATGGAGCGCAAATTGCTGCGCGAATTGCAAAGCATCGCGATCGGGCAGAATATGCATGGGCCAGAGATGCCCTAAATATTCTTGGTAGGCCCAACGAAATCTTGATCGAGCATCGCCCGCCAAACGCCCAAAATACAAGGCTTGATACCCGCTGCCGGCAGGTTGGGTTGTGTTAAGTTGTGACCTCATCGCCCGCGGTCAGAGCCGCGCGAGGCCCATCAAAAACAGCATCGCAACTATAGATAGCAAGGGCCAAAACCCCACGCTTTCTTTGCCGTCTTCAGTGTCACCAACCGGTCGGTGATCATCTCGTTTCCATCGCTAAGCCTTGATTGATACCGGTCGCAGGTTTCACTGATGGTGAACGTCAGACCCGCAAGGGGGATTTGCAACCCATGGTCAAGGGGCCGCTTTTTGAGATGGCCGCACCATTCACACCAACCCTAGGCACCGCAAGCAAACGGCCAACGCAGGCGATATCAGCGAATGACCTTACCCCGCGCAGAAAATTGCGCAGACCAGCACCAAGAATGATGCTGGTCCGCGATAACAGGATCCTCGTTACCCAACCCCGAGCCCGCCAACATGGTCGTGGCTCGATCTCTTGTCGTTGTCCATTCCGGCCAACATGAACAGCCCGAAGGCTGCCCCCATTACCCGCTGCCTAGTAGATATATCGGATCTGCTGGGTCCAATAATGTTCGACCCGGCGCAGCGCACTTGTGATGTCTTCCAGACCTTCATGATCCAGAACCTGTCGTTCCACCAAACCGTCAGCATGGGTCTGGAACAGTTTGCGCACGACGGCACGGACACCCCGGCCCTTTTCCGTCAGCCGCACCCGGACTGAACGCCTGTCAACCTCGCTTCGCTCGTGGTGCATGTAGCCCATCTCGACCAGCTTCTTGAGGTTGTAGGACACGTTCGAGCCCTGGTAATAGCCGCGGCTTTTCAGCTCGCCCGCTGTCACCTCGTTGTCACCGACATTGAACAGCAACAACGCCTGCACCGCATTGATCTCAAGAACGCCGAGACGCTCGAATTCATCCTTAATGACATCAAGCAAAAGACGGTGAAGCCGTTCGACGAGCGTCAGCGCATTCAAATATGAAGCCATGAACGTCGCGCTACGCGCCTCCGCAACCCCATCTTTGCCCGGGTCTTCCAGACCGGTATGAATACTCATGTCTATTACTCCGTTTACTACCCGAACTGAGCAATAGAGCGAATTTAAGAATAATGGGTTAAATGATAAAATTGATGCAAATTTTTGCTGAATTTACTGCGGACGCGTGACGCCTTGGGCCATGTCTGCAATCCGGGCGATCAACGCCGTATACCGGGCGGGCGGCGGGAATTGCCCACCCACCCATCCATAGATGTCATGGTCATTTTCCGACAAGAGACGATCATACAAGGCAAGGTCCTCATCGGACATCAAAGACAATGACGCATCCGCAAAATTCGTCAGGATCAGGTCCATTTCCTTGATGCCGCGGCGCATGGATCGCATACGCAACCGCTTGATCGTGATGTCACGTGTTTCTGTCATGCGGAATCCCTAAGCGCCGTCCGCAGGCGTTTTTCCAGCTGCCCAATCCGTTCGCCCGTCTGAGTGACCTGTGCGCGCAGCAACCGCAATTCCGCCAGCAGGTCGCGGACATCGTTGGTCATTAATGCATCATCTGCCGGGGCTTCGGGGCCCTCGCCCTCGCCTGTCAGCAACCAGCTCAGCGAGACGCTTAGCAGACCCGACAGCATCTGCAGCCGGTTCGCACGCGGCTCTTTAAGGTCATTTTCCCAGCCCGCAATCACCGATGGCTTCACCCCGATCTTCTGAGCGAGCGCCTGCTGGGTCAATCCGGCATCCTCGCGGGCGCCGGCCAGCCTGTCGCCAAAAGTCGCAGCCTCTTCGCTGAACCAACCATCCGTGTTCGTCATCGTGCCACCCTTGCTTTTTTCGCGCTATGCGTCCTATGTCACGATCAACCCAACTATTCCACCGGAAGGCGACGATGACATTTCTTTCTGCGACACTCGACCGCGTCAAACCCTCGCCGACAATTGCTGTGACGACCAAGGCTGCCGAACTAAAGGCCGCTGGCCGAGATGTCATTGGCCTGGGCGCGGGCGAGCCGGATTTTGACACGCCACAAAACATCAAGGACGCCGCTGTCGCCGCGATCGCCGCAGGCCAGACAAAATATACGGCCGTCGACGGGATCCCGCAGCTAAAGGATGCGATCTGCGCGAAATTCAAACGCGATAACGGCCTGGACTACACACCCGCACAGGTCACCGTTGGAACAGGGGGCAAACAAGTCCTCTATAATGCGTTCATGGCCAGCCTGAACCCCGGCGACGAAGTGATCATCCCCGCGCCTTACTGGGTCAGCTATCCCGATATGGTGCTGCTTGCCGGTGGCACGCCGGTACCGGTTGCCGCGACGCTGGAAAATGACTTCAAGATCACCCCCGAACAGCTTGAGGCGGCGATCACCCCACACACAAAATGGTTCCTGTTCAATTCACCCTCAAACCCCACCGGGGCAGGCTATGCCTGGTCAGAGTTGCAGGCCCTGACAGACGTCTTGTTGCGGCACCCCCATGTGTGGATCATGACAGATGACATGTACGAGCATCTGGCCTACGGCAATTTCAAATTCTGCACCCCGGCGCAGGTCGAACCGCGCCTGTATGACCGCACGCTGACGGTGAACGGCGTCTCCAAGGCCTACGCCATGACCGGCTGGCGGATCGGCTATGCCGCAGGTCCCGAGATGCTGATCAAGGCGATGCGCAAGGTGCAATCGCAATCAACCTCGAACCCCTGTTCGGTCAGTCAGCACGCGGCGGTTGAGGCGCTCAATGGCCCGCAGGATTTTCTGGCCCCCAACAACGCCTTGTTCGCTCGCCGGCGCGATCTTGTTGTCGGCATGCTGAATAGCGCACCGGGGATTGTCTGCCCCAATCCGGACGGGGCGTTCTATGTCTACCCGTCCATTGCGGGCTGTATCGGGAAAACCACTGCGGCAGGTACCTTGATCGAGAATGATGAAATATTTGCAACTGCGCTGCTGGAGGAAACCGGCGTTGCGGTCGTATTCGGCGCCGCATTCGGGCTGTCGCCGAATTTTCGGGTCAGTTACGCAACCTCGGACGCGGCTTTGAAAGAGGCCTGCCAGCGGATCATCGGCTTTTGCGAAGGGCTGACGGCATGACGCAAGCGAGCCTGTCATGAGCGCCACGCTTCCAGATTACTACTTTCGGGTTCGCGAGAACGGTGCGGCAGTTTTTCGTTTGGACACGGAAAACCGCAATCGTCGGATCGAAATGGACCAGATTGCCATCATCAATACAAATCGGGGCGACTACAAAGCCCATGGTGACCGGGCCTTAAGCGACGCTGACAGGGCGGCAATCGAAACCTGGCTGACCGACCGGATGGAGATCCTGCGGATCCGGGCGCTGGACGACATTCATCGTGCGATTGATCATTTGAACCTGACAACGCAATGGGCGCAGTCCAGGGCAAGCGACGCGGATCTTGAGACGGTAACGGACCCGCTCTTGCTGGCGATGCATGATCTGCGGACGGTCCTTGTGCGCAAGAAGGGTGAGCGTTTGCCGAAAGACTAAGGGCGTTCAGACTTCAACCACAACGGATGCAGGGCGATCCACACGGCACAAGTCGCAGATGCGCACGGCCTCTGTGACACCCATCAGGGCAAGCTGGCGAAAACTGGGCAGGTTGAAAGGGTCCGCCGTGCTGTAATCCACCTCGTATCCAAGGTCCTCAAAAGCGGCAATCGACATGCGGCTTAGTGGCCGGTCCTGACCGGACAGAAAGCCGGTCAATAACTCGTCTCCAAAAATGAGTTCACGCCAATGGGCTTCGCGGGTCCCGCCGCCGCCGGTATTTGCAATCGGGACAGCCGCGCCCCCCTCTGGATCAAGGCGGGCATATTCGCGGGCCGCAGCGGGGCCGGTAAAGCGCGGATCCGCACTGCCCGCCCCGGCAATCAATCCAAGGCCCGGCCACAAGGTGCCAAATCCAAGGACATGGGCCATTTCATGCAGGATGACATCCTCGAAGGTGCCCTCGCTTTCCAGACGGGCCACATCTGCAGTATCAAACTGCATGATGCCGGTGATCGGCAGCCCGGTATCGGCGCGAAGTGCGGTTGGCCCGGCCTGCCCCAGAATACCGGCATCGCCATCTATCGGGGCGATGCCCGCGTCAATCTGCAATCCGCGCAAGGTCTCGCCATCCAGTGATACAGGCGCAAATGACGTATCAATCACGCGATCCCAACGGGCAGCCGCGCGTTCGAAAACGGCGCGGCGCGGTGCAGACATCTCACCAGAGAAAACGAGTGTGATCATTTCATCTCCCTTTTTGTGGCTCCGCTACACAAAACGGCATTCGGCCCGGCTTGGCCAGAGCACTGCAGGCGGCATCAGCAAGAAACGGCGTAGGATGGGTCTTGACCCATCCCGGTCAAACGGCCTGCGGCAAGGCGTTGCCGGCATCCCACGCAATCAGATTGTCCAGCGCCATCTGGCCCATGGCCTCGCGGACCTCAAGTGCGGCCGTCCCCAAATGTGGAAGAAGCACGACATTATCCAGCCCGCGCAATCCATCTGGCACAACAGGTTCATTGGCATAAACGTCAAGACCTGCGGCTGCAATTTTCTGTGCAGCCAGCGCAGCAATAAGCGCGTCTTCGTCGATGACATCGCCTCTGGCAATATTGATTAGGACGGATGTAGGGCGCATCGCCGCAATGGCGGCTGCGTCGATCAATTGGACATTCGGCCCTCCACCGGGAACCGTCACAACGACAATATCAGACTGCGCCATCAGATCGGACAGGTCGGGGATCTGCCGCGCGGGAAAGTCAACGGCCTTGGCCGAACGGTTGAAATAGAGCACCGGCATCCCGAACCCAAAGTGACAGCGACGTGCAACCGCCTGCCCAATGCGGCCCATGCCCACAATGCCCACCGTCTTACCTGTCACATGTTGGCCCAGCATCTGGGTCGGCGCCCAGCCGGTCCATTTGCCCGCACGGACCAGTCTTTCGCCCTCGCCCGCACGACGACAGGCAGACAGGATCAATGTCAGGCCAATATCCGCCGTGGCGTCCGTCACCACATCGGGCGTATTGGACACAAGAACCCCCGCCGCCTGCGCAGCCGCCACGTCAATATGGTTGTAACCAACACCAAAATTCGCAAGGACACCGCAGCGGATCTCTCCAGCGAAGGCATCCGCCGTAAATTGGTCCCCCAGCGTCGGTAAGATGGCGTCATAGTTTGCCATTGCCTCAGCAGCTTCGCGCGAGGTCAAACCAATGTCGGCATCCCGCGCGGTGACATCAAACCGGGCCTTGGCCGCGCGCAAAGTCGCCGCCGGCAGTGGTCGGGTGATCAGCAGACGTTTCAATGCAGTCGTCCTCCTGCTGGAATGGTTTGATCAGGGCCGACCAGCACCACGTCACCATTTTCATCCGGCAAACCCAGTACCAGGACCTCGGACATGAATTTGCCAATCTGGCGCGGTGGAAAATTCACCACGGCCAGTACCTGTCGGCCAATCAATGTACCCGGTGCATAATGCGCCGTGATTTGCGCGGATGTCTTGCGTTCGCCAATCTCAGGGCCAAAATCCAGCCAGAGCTTGATGGCGGGCTTACGGGCCTCTGGATATGGCTCGGCGCGCAGGATGGTGCCAACCCGAATATCAACGCGCAGGAAGTCATCAAAACTGATCTCAGCCATTTGCCAACTCCCGCGCGCGCTGCGCCGCAGCTGTGACCGCACGTTGCAACAGCTGGCCAAGACCGGTGTCGGGATGCATCAGAACGTCAAGCGCGGCCTGCGTGGTGCCGTTGGGAGAGGTCACATTGACCCGCAATTGTGACGGGTCTTCCACCGCCTCTTCGGCCAGAACGCCCGCACCACCAACTGTCGCCTTGGCCAATTGCATGGCCAGCGGCGCTGGCAGGCCTTCAGCCTCGCCTGCTGCGGCCAATGTCTCGATCAGATGAAAGACATAAGCCGGACCCGAACCGGACACTGCCGTGACCGCATCCATCTGCGCCTCGCTATCCAACCGAACAGTCTGACCCACCGACTGCAAAAGTGTCTCCGCAAGCGCCATATGGGCTGAAGTGGCATGATCATTGCCGATCAGGGCGGTGATGCCCCGCCCGACAGCGGCAGGCGTATTCGGCATGGCACGAATAATCGGCGCCTCTGGCCCAAATTCGGCACTGAAACGGGCAATCGGTGTCCCTGCGGCAACGGAAATAAACAGGGTGCGGCCTTGCCCTAATGCCTGCATTTGCGGCAGGGCCGCGCCCATCATCTGCGGTTTGACAGCGATCAATGCAATGGCCGGATCATCGGGCAGTGCCGCGTTAAGATGCACGCCTGTCTGCCCCACCCAATCAGAGATATGCGGATCAACAACCCAGACCGATCCCGCAGGCAAGCCACTTGCCAGCCAGCCAGCCAACATGGCCGATCCCATCTTGCCACAGCCAAGCAAAACCAGGCCGCGTTCGCCCACGTCATTCATATCCATATGTTTCCCCTTACTTTGGCCCAAGGGTACGCCCTCGTAAGATGGGTTTAAACCCATCCTACGAGCTCAATTTCAGGCGCGACCGTAAGCGCCACCAATCGCGACCTCGACCGCTTCCTGTGGCGTCCGGTCAGCCCAGGTCACCAGCTGGATTGCGGGGTAATATTGTTCACACGCACTGACGGCTGCATTGATCATCGTGTCAACCTGATCCGGCCCCGCGATCTGATCCCCGGCCAGCATCAAACCATAGCGATACACCATCAATTTTTGCTCTGCCCACCAGGTAAACGCACCTGCCCAGCACCGGTCATTGATTGTGTTCAACGTCTCGTAGAGCGCCGGCATCCGGTCGCTGGGCGGTTCCATGTCGAACGTGCAGATCAGGCGCAATGTCTCGTCATACGCCGACCAGGCCAGCGTGATGGAATAGGTGCGCCATTGCCCCTCCACAGCCATTGCAATCTGGTCGTCATGGATCCGGTCAAATTCCCATGCACGGTGTTCGGCGATGTATTCCACCAGATCAATGGGATGAAGATCATCTGCCTCAATATAGTTTTCGGACAATGCCATATGCTCGGCCTCACTGCTTTGGCGCAAGGGTCATGGCAGTGCCCAAGCGCTAGGTGCCTGCTCTAGGGACGGTGTTGTTCACCATTAGCCCCTACAAGATATCGTGGCGGCGAGGGGGCGATCTGTAAAGCGATTTCTGACAAAAAAGCGGAACATGCCGCATTTTGATGGGGATAAGTCTGCACCCAGCCGGACCAAGCCGCAGGTTCAGCTTTTCGTGGCGGGCAGCGCAGGGGTGACGGACCGGCGGGCCAAAGCCTCGCGCCAGGTGATAAAACTGACCGAGGCCATGATCAGCGCCCCGCCAAGGATGACCCAGCCGTCGACAGCCTCACCAAAGGCCAGCCAGCCCAGCAACACCGCCCAGACCAGCTGCAGAAAAGTCACCGGCTGCGTGACCGTCAAAGGGGCTGCGGCAAAGGCCAAGGTCATGGCGTAGTGACCCGCAGTCGCAAAGCAGGCCACCAGAAATAACCAGCCCAATTGCGCAATCGTTGGTGGCACCCAGACGGCATAGGCAAATGGCGCCAATCCGATTGTGACCGTCACCGACAGCATGCCGACAATCACTGCTGCCGATACTTCGCCCGACAATTGCTTGGCCAGCCGGTAACCGATGGCAAAAAACGCCGCCGTCCCCAACATCGCAATATGGCCCATATCAACCTCGCGAATGCCCGGGCGCAGAATAATCATGGCACCGGCCAGCGCGATCAATACGGCAATCCAGCGGCGCAGGGGGAGCTTTTCGCCCATGAAGAGAGCCGCGCCAAGGGTCACGTAGATCGGGTTGAGGTAATTCATCGCGGTCACTTCGGCGATGGGGATGCGGGTCATTGCGTAGAACCACAGAATAACCGCCAGCGTATGGCTGAGGCCCCGCCATCCAAACAGCTTCAATTGGCGCCTGGACAGGCGGGCCGCCAAAATTGGCCGGATCATCGGCAGCAGAAAGACCAGCCCCAGCACATAGCGTAAAAACGCAGCCTGCGCCGCGGGGACAGCATCCCCGACATGTTTTACAATCGCAGTCACCGCAACAAAATTAAGCCCGGTGACCGCCATCCAGAAGATGCCGCGCAGTGGCCTTGATGATGGGGGTCCGCTCATCCGTTACCGGTGGCAGGAAGCTGCCCCGATGACAAGTCAGCTTTCGGCAAACGCGGCCATCACCTCGTCCGAGGCTTCGAAATTGGCCGTGACGCGCTGGATATCATCGTCCTCTTCCAGCGTGTCGAGCAGCTTCATCAACTTGGTCAGGCCGTCAAGATCCAGTTCCGTTGTTATATTCGGCTGCCAGATCAGCTTGGTCGTTTCGCTTTCACCCAAATCGGCCTCCAGCGCGTTGGCCACTTCGTTCAGGTCGGTATCAGCGCAGATAATCACATGGTTTTCATCATCGCTTTGCACATCTTCGGCGCCAGCCTCGATAGCCGCCATCATGACCGTATCAGCGTCGCCGACCGCGGCCGGGTAGACCACCTGCCCCTTGCGGTCGAACATGAACCCGACAGAGCCGGTCTCGCCAAGATTGCCGCCATTCTTCGAAAATGTGGATCGGACGGTCGAGGCCGTCCGGTTCCGGTTATCCGTCATCGCCTCGACAATCACCGCAACACCATTGGGGCCATACCCCTCGTACCGGATCTCGTCGTAATTTTCGGCGTCCCCACCCTGAGACTTCTTGATCGCGCGCTCGATCACGTCTTTTGGAACGGATTGGGATTTGGCTTCCTTAACGGCCAGGCGCAGCCGCGGGTTCTTGTCCGGATCCGGGTCGCCCATTTTCGCGGCCACGGTGATTTCCTTCGCCAGCTTGGAAAACAGCTTTGACCGCAGCTTGTCCTGACGCCCCTTACGGTGCTGGATATTTGCCCATTTGGAATGGCCTGCCATAGGAAAACCTCGTGTTGTAGCGGATCAATCCGGGCTTCTATAAGGCATCCCTGACCTTCGCTGCAACCCTGCAGGGCCCCTCATTTCTTGGGTCGCGACAACGCTCTGACAAACGCGTGCGGTTTCATCCCCGACGGGCCTATAAGGGCCAGATCAATGGAATGACAAAGGACGCAATCGGCGCCAGGGACAGGTTAAGCGGGATCCCGAATTTGAGGAAGTCGACAAACTTGTATCCGCCGGGGCCGTATACCAGCGTGTTGGTCTGATAGCCGATCGGGGTGGCGAAACTGGCGCTGGCCGCAACCATGACCGCCACTACAAGCGGGCGCGCATCAACACCAAGGGCGCTGGCCAGACCAATGGCGATAGGGGTCATCACCACGGCCACCGCATTATTCGATACCAGCTCTGTCAGCACGCTGGACAGAAGGTACACCGCCAACACCACAAAAAAGCCCGGAAGCACCGCCATCAGCGGTGAAATTGCATCGGCGATCATACCCACTGCGCCCGAGGATTGCAGCGCGGACCCGACGACAAGCATGGCAAAGATCAGGGCCAGCAATCGCCCGTCGACGAAAGAAAACGCCTCTTCCGCGTCGATGCATCCGGTGATCATCACCAAGGTCACCCCGACGATGGCCAGCAGAAGGATCGGGGCAATCCCGATGGCCGCCAGCACGACCACGGACAACAGCACAGCAATGGCAATCGGGGCCTTGTTGCGGCGATAGGCGCGTTGCGATGGCTCTGACACGTCACCAAGGTTCATATCTTCGGCGAGACGCTGGATATCTTCCGGCGCCCCTTCCAACAGCAGCGTGTCACCGACGCGCACAACCACGTCTTCCATCTGCCGGGCGATATTGGTGTCCCGGCGATGCACGGCGAGCGTATAGACCGCATAGCGGCGGCGCAGGCGCAGGCTGCCCAGACGGCGCCCGACCATGCGGCAATTGGGCGTGATCAGCACCTCGACCGTTGTGGTTTCCACCGCCGATACCTGATCCACGCGGCGTAGTTCCTTATTGGCCTGCAATGACAAAAGCTCGGCCATCTTGGTGCGCAACACCACCCGGTCGCCCACCTGCAAAGTGACCCCCGTCAGATTGCGCCGCAGCGATGTATCGCCGCGCAGAACGTCAACCAGCCGGACCCCATCACGTTTGAACAATTGAACATCCGTGGCTTCACGCCCGATCAGGTTGCTTTCGGGTGGGATAATCGCCTCGGTAAAGAACTTCTTTTTGGATGGATCCGACAGCATCACTGACATGCTTTGACGATCCGGCAGCAGACGCGGCCCCATGAAATAGAGATAGGTGAACGTCCAGGCGACCACGACAAGGCCCACGGGCAGGATCTCCAGAATGCCGAACGGGGCCATGCCCGACGCGCGGGCCACGCCATCGACCAGCAGGTTGGTCGAGGTTCCAAGCAAGGTCATCGTGCCGCCGACGATTGCCGCGTAGCTGAGCGGGATCAGCAATTTCGAGGCCGAGGTTCCCAACGTGCGGGCCAGTTGCACGAAGACCGGGATCATCACAACAACAAGGGGCGTGTTGTTCATGATTGCACTGGCAAAGGCGACAAAAAGCAAACCACCCCCAATCGCGCGGGCCGGGCTGATCTGCGCCTGACGCTGGGCCAGTTGGGTCATCGCATTCAGCGCGCCGGTGCGCACCAAGGCGCCGACGATGATGAACATCGCCGCAATCGTCCAGGGGGCGGGATTGGCCAGCACTGCAACCGCCGCATCATAAGGCAGAACGCCGGTCACCAGCAGAACCGACATGCCCGTCATCGCAACAACCTCGGTCGGGAATACCTCGCGCAGGAACATCACGAACATGACGGCAACCACGCCCATGGTCAGCCAAGCGGCCTGCATTTCTGTAAGGGTGATCCAATCGGCCATAGGTTCCACTCTTAAGGAGCGCGTGACAATGAGCAAGCCAAAGCCTTAGGGTCCTGACCCTAGGGCGCCGCCTGCCCCAGACAACCGCCCTGCCGGACCATGGCAACCCGGTTTGCCTTGCCTGTGCGATCATCGGTCTCGATATACAGACCGGACAATGTGGCCTCTTGCGTTGCGGGGGTGAACCGCGCCTTTGGCATGCCGGTAATAAACCGGCGCATCGGTTCGGCTTTTTCCATCCCGATGACTGAATTGTAGTCGCCACACATGCCCGCATCGGTCTGATAGGCCGTGCCGCCGGGAAGAACCATCGCGTCTGCGGTGGGCACATGCGTGTGGGTGCCCACAACAATACTGGCCCGCCCGTCACAAAAATGCCCCACGGCCATCTTTTCGGATGTCGCCTCGCAATGGATGTCTACAAGGCTCGCCTGAATTTGCCCGCCCATAGGATATTGGCGCAAAACCGCATCGAGTGCCGAAAAAGGATCATCAAAGGGGCGTTTCATGAAAACCTGCCCCAAGGCCTGCGCGACCAGCACCTTGCGGCCATTTGTGGCATTGAACACACGTGCGCCAGCACCGGGGGCCGCTTTGGAGTAATTGAGAGGCCGGATAATACGCGGTTCCGCCTCGATATGGGTCAGCATGTCCTTTTGGTCAAAGGCATGATCGCCCAAGGTCACCACATCTGCCCCCGCCGCAAATAACAGCTTGGCGTGGTCACCCGACAAGCCCATGCCAGAGGTCGCGTTCTCGCCATTGACCACCACAAAATCCAGCCGCCAATCCTGCCGCAGTTGCGGCAATTGGGCCTGTACAGCCGCGCGGCCCGAACGGCCCATCACGTCACCAAGGAAAAGAATTCTCATCCGCTACCCTTACGAGGTCACCCCGGAAACCGCCACCCGATTATTGCCTGCAAGCACTGCTGTGTCAGCCGGGGGTGATCACCCCGGTTTCGGTCACGATCATGTCCAAGGGCTGGTCGGTTGGCTCCAGCGGAAGCTTGTCCGCCTCTTGCGCGGCAAAGGCAAAACCGATGGCCAGTGTCGCGCGGGATTTGCGCAACCCTTCCAATGTGCGGTCGTAAAACCCGCCGCCATAGCCCAATCGCCCGCCTTGCCGGTCGAATGCCACCAGCGGCACGATCACGATTTCAGGTGTCATCCAGTCACCATCCTGCGGGATAGCGGCGCCAAATTCGCCAGGCTGCATCGGACATCCCGGCGTCCATGTCCGAAACCGCAGCGGTTGCGCCGCGCCAATGATCACAGGGACACTGACGGGGCCATGGGCGGACGCCTCTTCCATCGCGGCCAGCGGATCAATTTCCGTGCGCATGGCCATATATCCGGCCAGCGGCACACCGCGATAGCCTGCCAGAACCTCGCTCAGGTAGCCGGCCGCATTGCCTGCACTTGCCACATGGGCCGCCTTTCGGCGGGCAAAGGCGGCTTGGCGGGCGGCAGATTTATCCATCACAACAGCCACAGCGCCGCCAGCCCCAGAAATGCAAAGAAACCCACAATGTCGGTGACCGTCGTTACAAAGGCGCCAGATGCCAGGGCCGGATCAACGCCCATACGTTCCAGCACAACCGGCACAATCGTCCCGGCAAGGCCCGCCACCACCAGATTGATCACCATCGCAACACCAATCACCACACCCAGCATCGGTGAGCCAAACCAGATCACGCCCACGATACCCATCACAATTGCAAAAATCACGCCGTTGATCAGGCCAACCAAGGCCTCGCGCCGAATGACCCGCCAGACATTTGCGCCGGTCAGGTCGCGCGTTGCAATGGCGCGCACGGCCACCGTCAAAGACTGCGTACCCGCATTGCCCCCCATGGATGCGACAATGGGCATCAGCACGGCCAATGCGACAAGCCCGGCAATGGTCTCCTCGAACAGCGCAATCACCAATGAGGCCAGAATAGCCGTCACCAGATTGACGGCCAGCCAGGGAAATCGCTGGCGGGTGGTATCAAGAACGCGGTCTGACAAGCTGCCTTCGCCAACGCCGGCCAGTCGCAGGATGTCTTCCTCGGCCTCTTCTTCGAGAAAAACCATCGCGTCATCAATGGTGATCACGCCGACGATGCGTTCGTCATCATCGACCACGGGGGCCGTGATCATGTGATAGTGGTTGATCGCCTGCGCGACCTCTTCCACGTCCTGGGCCACATGGAAGGTCCGGAAACTATCCTCGGCCAGATCCATCAGCGGCGTCGCGCGCGGATGGCTCAGGATCCGGCCCAGCGTCACATAGCCGACGGCCTTGAGCCGGGGATCAACCAGAATGATGTGGTAGAATTGTTCGGGCAGCACCACGTCGGAGCGCAGAAAATCAATTGCCTCACCCACCGTCCAATGCGACGGGGCGCGGACAAGTTCCGATTGCATGTGGCGACCGGCTGATTCCTCGGGGTAGGACAGCGCCTGTTCGACCACGACGCGGTCGCCTGCATCCAGCGCCTCGAGCACGGCCTCCTGCTGATCCTCGTCGAGGTATTCGACCAGATCGACAACATCGTCGCTTTCCAGATCGCGCACCGCATCGGCAAGCTCCGCTGGCGCAAGCTGTTCGATCACTTCTTCGCGCAGGTTTTCGGCCAGTTCCGACAGGATGTCGCCGTCCATGCCGGCATTCCAGATTGCAATCAGGTCCCGTCGCTGACGGCCATCAATCTGTTCCAGCAAATGCGCGATATCGGCGGGGTGCAGCGGGTCGAGCAGACCGTCGACCGCATCCGCATCGCCACGTTCCACAGCGTCGCGCACATCGCCGACCAGACGGTCAGTAATGCCAAAGGCTTCTTCGTCGATGTCTTGCTGTGGCTCTGCCATGGCGACCTGCTTTCTGCCTTGCAACATAGTGAAGTGGCGCAGGCAGACAACGGCAAATACAAGCTTTTCAGCGATTTACGCCAAGCGCTGGCGGCCCTAGACTGGCGCGATGACACAGCACCTTCTTTTGGGGCAGACCCTTGGTTTTTCGGGCAACCCGCTGACCCATGATTGGGCGGACATGGTCGCGTTTGACAGCGCCGGTGGCGTTTTGATTGAAGACGACCGGATTGCGGCGGTGGGCAATGGTGCGACGCTGGCAAAGGCCCATCCGGACGCGCAGGTCACCAATTACGGCGACCACCTGATCAGCGCGGGCTTTGTGGACGCGCATATGCATTATCCGCAAACCGGCATGATCGCGAGTTGGGGCAAGCAACTGATCGACTGGCTGAACAGTTACACCTTTCCAGAAGAGACCCGCTTTGCTGACGCCGCCTATGCAGATGACGTCGCCGCGCGCACCCTTGATCTGGCATTGTCCCACGGCACAACAACACTGACCAGCTTTTGCACAAGCCACCCGCAAAGCGTCGATGCCTTCTTCGCGGCGGCAGCAACGCGCAACATGGCTGTGGTTGCGGGCAAGACATGCATGGACCGCAACGCGCCCGCCAACCTGTGCGATACTGCCCAGACGGCTTATGACGACAGCAAGCGTCTGCTGCAGGCGTGGCATGGTCAGGGCCGGGCCGAATACGCGATCACGCCGCGATTTTCGCCCACATCAACCCCCGCGCAGCTTGAAGCACTCGGCGCGCTATGGGCTGAATATCCCGATGTGCTGATGCAAACGCACCTTAGCGAACAACACCCAGAGATCGCGTGGGTCGCAGAACTTTATCCCGATGCCCGCGACTATCTTGATACGTACGAGATGTTCGGCCTGCTGGGGGAAAGAGGGCTTTATGGGCATGCCATTCACCTGCAACAACGCGAGATTGACCGCCTGCGCGAGGTCGGCGGCGCCGTGGTGCATTGCCCGACGTCCAACACCTTTATCGGATCGGGCCTGTTCGATCTGATGGGCCTTGCCGCCGCAGGGCTCCGCATCGGTCTGGCCACGGATACCGGGGGCGGATCATCTTTTTCGATGCTGCGCACAATGGCGGCGGCCTATGAAATCGGGCAGTTGCGCGGAACGGTCCTGCATCCGGCACAGCTGATGTGGCTGGCGACAGAGGCTAGCGCCGCGGCCTTGCATCAATCCGGGCAAATCGGGTCCCTGCGCCCTGGTGCAATGGCCGATATTGCGGTGCTCGATCTTGCCTCGACACCTGTGATTGCGCAGCGCCATGCCCGTGCGACGGGTATTTGGGATGCGCTGTTTCCCACGATTATGATGGGCGATGATCGGGCGATTGCAGATGTCTGGATCGCGGGCAGTCGGTGGACCCACTAGGGACTTGACCCTAGCAGGGCCGCGCCAGAACCATCACCCAGATATTGCCGGATCGGGCCAGCCCATATTCTGTATATGCGCGTTGCAACATGTTGCGCCGGTGGCCGCGCGACCGCCGCCAGCCCTCAAACACCCCCGCCCGTGTCGGAATACCGTTGGCGATATTCTCGGCCCAGCCGCAGGCGCGATAGCCGGCTCTGGCAATGCGTTTACCCGCCCCGTCGCCATTGGGTGCACGATGCGCAAAATATCCCCGGCGCGCCATGTCATCCGCATGGGCCTGCGCAGCCCTGCGCAGTTGCGGTTGTTCGACAAGGACCTGCGCACCACTTGCCTGCCGCAAGCCATTGACCGCGGCATCAAAACTACCGGCGCGCGCGACCGACGACGCCCCGGGCATCGGGTCAGCGCAGCCAATCAGCAGCATCACACTGCAAAGAGCAAATAGCGTTCGCATTCTGTCGTCACCGTTGTGGTCCCCACCACACGGCGCAAAACAGCACAATCCGGCCAAACGCGCCAGCCTGTCGGGCAATTCCTGCGGTTTTAGGCGGAAAGACGACCGACAAGCCGATTTTGCGCTGCAATCGCGCGGGGCAGATCAAAGCTGACCACAGCGCCATCCGCAACGATCAGCCGCCCTTCGACGAAGAGGTCGCGCACCTTGGTCGGCCCGGCCAACACCAATGCAGCCGGGTCCCACGATCCGGCGTTTTCAATGGCCGCCGCATCCCAAACTGCGATATCCGCACGCTTGCCGGGGGCGAGTTGCCCGCAATCATCACGACCAAGCACAGCAGCCCCGCCACGGGTCGCGATTTCAAGGGCTTCGCGGGCGGCCATGGCGTCCGCCCCGTTTTGTACCCGCTGCAGCAACATCGTCTGACGCGCCTCTGCAACGAGGTTGCCGACATCATTGCTGGCCGATCCGTCAACGCCCAGCCCGACGCGAACGCCTGCGTCGCGCATCTGGCGGACCGGCGCAATCCCGGACCCCAGCCTGCAGTTCGAACAGGGGCAATGGGCCACGCCAGTGCGTGAGCGGGCAAATAAATCAATCTCTTGCCCGTCAAGCTTGACGCAATGGGCATGCCAGACATCGTCACCCACCCAGCCGAGGTCTTCTGCATATTGCCCCGGGCGACAGCCAAAACGTTCCAGCGAATAGCTGATATCCTCATCATTTTCGGCCAGATGCGTATGCATCATCACGCCCTTGTCACGGGCAAGCACCGCCGCCTCACGCATCAGATCGCGCGAGACAGAGAACGGACTGCAAGGGGCAACACCAACCCGCACCATCGCGCCGGGCCTCGGGTCGTGGAACTGATCAATCACGCGGATGCAATCGTTCAGAATATCCTCTTCCGCCTCAACCAGATCATCAGGCGGCAGCCCCCCTTCACTTTCACCGATACTCATCGCGCCGCGCGTGGCGTGGAACCGCAGACCCACCTCGGTCGCGGCCGCAATCGTGTCGTCAAGTCGAGAACCATTGGGAAAGATGTAGAGATGATCCGAAGTCAGTGTGCAGCCCGACAAAGCCAGTTCCGCCAAACCGATTTGCGTTGAAACAAACATCTCTTCCGGCCCGAACCTGGCCCAGATCGGATATAACTGCTGGAGCCAGCCAAACAGCAACGCATCCTGCGCCTTTGGCACTGCACGGGTCAGCGTCTGGTATAGGTGGTGGTGCGTGTTGATCAGCCCGGGGGTGACAATGCACCTGCGCACATCATGAATGGCCATACCATCGCCAGCCAGCCCCTGACCGATTTCAGCAATTGTCCCGTTACTGACGCGGATATCCGCGCCGTCCAACTCGCGGCGCGCATCGTCCATCGTGACGACACAGCGCGCCCCACGCAAAAGCAGATCAGTCACCTGCGGCCTCTTTCAGGATGGCCAATGCCTGCGCATGAATATCTGCATTGGCGGCGGCAAGCGCGCGACCGCCGTCATGCGCGGGGCCGCCCTGCCAATCGGTGACAATCCCGCCAGCTGCGGTAATCACGGCGATGGGGGCCTGAATGTCGTAAGCGTTCAGCCCGGCCTCGACGACAAGGTCAACCTGCCCTGCCGCCAATAGCGCATAGCCGTAACAATCCATCCCGTAACGGGTCAGGCGGGTCTGGCTGGCGACAGATTGAAACGCTGCCCGTTCGGTCGGTGTGCCCACCTCAGGAAATGTGGTGAGGATAGTTGCCTGACCCAGATCGCGTGCAGCGCGTGTCTGCAATATCTGGTGTCCCTGCGGGCCAGTCATTTCGGCCACGCCAAAACCACCGGCAAAACGTTCACCAATATAGGGTTGATCAATCAGACCAAAAAGCGGGCCGGTATCATCGGCGACCGAGATCAGAACACCCCAGGTGGGGGTGCCGCTGATATAACCGCGCGTGCCGTCAATCGGGTCCAGAACCCATGTCAGACCGGTCGTTCCGGCCTGATGGCCGAACTCTTCACCCAATATGGCGTCATCGGGGCGCTCGCGACGTAGGACAGCGCGCATCGCGTCCTCGGCTGCACGGTCCGCAATTGTGACCGGATCAAACCCATCTTCTGATTTATTGTCAGCTTCTAGACCCACAGACCGAAAAGCGCGCAGCGTTTCTGGCCGGGCCGCATCTGCGACAGCATGGGCGACCCTGATCAGGGCCGTCTGCGTCGCGATATCAATAGTCATAAAGATCGTCCTTGCCTGCGCCGCCTACGCGTTCTGCGGTAGCCCGGGGCAAGCAGGATGGTCAAGCCAAGGTTTACGCCGCTTCGCTTAGCACCCGGGCCAGATCAAAAAGACGGCGACGCTGATTTTCAGGGATCGCATAATAGGAACGCAATAGTTCCAATGCTTCTTTATCCGTCAGGATATCACCCGGCATATCGGTGTTTCCGTTATCAGCCGGAGGTTGAGTATCTAACCCTTCAAAGAAAAACGAAACCGGGACATTCAACACCTTGGCGATATCCCAAAGGCGGGACGCGCTGACGCGGTTCATGCCTGTTTCATATTTCTGGATCTGCTGAAACTTGATGCCAACATTCTCTGCCAGCTGCTGCTGGGTCGTACCGCTCATCCAACGGCGATGCCGAATTCTCTTGCCTACATGTACATCTACCGGATGCTTCATCTCTTCACTTCCTCAATTTGAAAGACCACGGCAAAAATATCGCCAGTGACCGTTGCGCCGATTCGTAGGTGACAAGATCACCCACGCTCTCAGTCACGAGGTTTGATTGCACCCTTAACATATAACACGCAACGGTTGCAGCAGCAGACCTGACCTTAAAGACAGGTTCGAGGCACAACTTTTTATACGCCCGGTCCCAAACCGGCGTTCTTTCATCAAACCCAGTCTGCCATGATAGTGATTAACAAAATCATACCAGAGAGGATTCGGTCCAGATGCGTGCAATGCAGGTTTCATCGTTCAATAACGCGCCAAAGATCGGGATTGTTCCCGAGCCCGCGCCAAAAAAGGGCGAAGTTCTGTTGCAGATATCAGCCTGCGGTCTGAATTTTGCAGATTTGCTGATGGCGCAGGGCACCTATCAGGACACGCCGACCCCGCCATTCACCCTTGGAATGGAGGTCTGCGGCACTGTTCTGGCCCATGGAGCGGGCGTAGACTCTCCCGCCATCGGAACGCGGGTTGCTGTTTTTGGCGGCGCGGGCGGGATGGCGGAAAAAGGCGTTTTCCCCGCCGCACTCTGCCAGCCGGTGCCTGATGAGATGCCCGCCGAAGTGGCGGCAGGCTTCATGGTGGCTTATGGGACGTCTCATTTGGCGTTGACGCGCCGCGCAAATTTGCAGACCGGGGAAACCTTGCTGGTGCTTGGTGCCGCCGGTGGTGTCGGCCTTACAGCGGTCGAAATCGGCAAGGCGATGGGCGCCACCGTGATTGCGGTCGCCCGTGGTGCAGACAAACTGGCGATTGCAAAAGCGGCTGGTGCCGATCACCTGATCGACAGCACGACAGAGGACATCAAATCGGTGGTCAAATCGCTGGGTGGCGCGGATGTTGTTTATGACCCTGTGGGCGGTGATGCGTTTAAGGCAGCACTTGGCGCCTGCAATCGTGAGGCCCGGATACTTGTCATCGGCTTTGCCAGCGGCGACGTCCCGCCCGTTCCAGCCAATATCATTCTGGTCAAGAATATTTCCGTCATCGGGTTCTATTGGGGTGGCTATCTGCATTTCAACCCCGGTGCGTTGCGCGAAAGCCTTGCGGAATTGATGAACTGGCATGCAGATGGACGGCTGAAACCGCATATCAGTCATGTCCTGCCATTGGACCAGGCTGCCGACGCGCTTGAACTGATGCGCAGCCGCAAATCAACCGGAAAGGTTGTGGTCAAACCATGACGGGCGCCCGCATCGTCAAAAAACCGTCCGAGATGAATTTTGCCAGATCGCGCACATAAGGCCGGTCCTGCAGGTCGGCTTGATACATGTTGATATTCAGCGTGCAGAGGCTTGGCAGGCTACCACTGTGCTGAATCCGCTCCAGATGTGGCGGTTCTGTGCCCTCAAGCATGGCATGGATCGCCAGATCTGCACTGACCGTGGCTTCGATGGTGCGTGACGATGTGGTCTCGACCGCCATATCCCATGGGATGCCGACCTGATCCAGGCGCCGCTGGACAAACTGGCGAAACAGGCAGCGCTGCTCGAACGCGAGCCGAAGCGGGCGTTGCTTCCAGATCTGCCCGCCAGGCGCACCGATCCAGACCAGCGGCACTTGCAGCAAGGTCCGCCCGCCCGGTCCAATCATGTCTTCTGTAGTCAGAATGACATCCAGCTCGCCACGATTAAACTCTTCCTGCAGCTTGCTGGTGAACGAGGAAATCAAACTGACCCGCACACGCGGATATGCCGCCGCAAATCGCTGCAACACCTTCGGGATCACCGGATAGACAATATCATGCGGCACACCCAGTCTGATCTCGCCCTCAAATTCGGTTGCGGTCAGTTTTGTGTAAATCTCGTCATTCAGCGCGAGCATCTTGCGGGCATAACTTAGTAATTGTTCGCCCTGCGGGGATAGTGCGATGGTCCGCGCCGACCGATCCAAAAGCGCTGTGTCCAGTGCCTCCTCAAGCCGTTTCAGCTGCATCGACACGGCGGACTGCGTCAGATTGAGCAAGCCTGCCGCCTTGGTCACGCCCCCGGTATCGGCAACAGCGACAAAAGACCGAAGCGCCGTTAGATCAATATTCCTCATACATCACACTTCCTGATACAAGGTATCTCAAACATTCGTTTTCATTATGTCTGATTGGCTTGCATATATCAAGCATCGTCATGCTTTACCGAAACACCATCACATTTGGAGACGTATAATGACCCATACTGACTGCATATCCGCAGCGCCTGCACAAAACCGACGGTCAGTCGGCCTGCTCAAAAGGCTGGGCCACTACTTTGCGGTCCGCGGGCAGCGCAATGGCCTTCGCAAATTGCCGCCCCACTTGCTGCGCGACATCGGCCTGACCGACGCAGAGGCCCGTCGCGAAGTCGCAAAGCCATTCTGGGACGTCCGTGAAACATGGCGCGACTAAGGCGAAAACTCCCCTGCCTGCGACATTCCTTCGCAAAATGATCGGATTTGATCTATTTCGCGCGCTGCGGCCTTGAAAATACGGCGTTACATGCCAATATCTCGGACAATGATGCCGCATGTGCGGCACTGCCGTTTAATCTGGAGGTATAGATGGCTCAATACGAGACAGTACGTACGGTCGGTGGCGTCCGCACCGCTGCCATTGACGAGGGTCTTCGCGCCCACATGAACAAGGTCTACGGCACGATGTCCGTGGGTATGTTGATCACTTTTGCTGTTGCATGGGCGGTTGGTACATCCGACGCATTGCTTGGTATATTCCGTGATCCGATCACATTGCAGCCGAATATTCTGGGCTGGATCGTCATGTTCGCGCCGCTTGCCATGGTTTTCGGCTTTGGCGCAATGATCAACCGCTTCTCGGCAGCTGCGGCGCAAACGTTCTTTTACGCGTTTGCTGCAGTCATGGGTCTGTCCATGGCCTGGATTTTTGTTGCCTTCACAGGTTTCTCGATCGCGCAGGTCTTTCTGATCACATCAATCGCCTTCGCGGGGCTTAGCCTGTACGGATACACGACTAAAAAAGACATTTCCGGTTGGGGTTCCTTCCTCATCATGGGTGTGATCGGCCTGGTAGTGGCGATGATCGTCAACATCTTCCTGCAGTCGCCTGCGATTATGTTCGCGATATCGATCCTGGGTGTTCTGATCTTCGCGGGGCTGACAGCCTACGACACGCAGAAAATCAAGAATGATTACATCGCCCATGCCGCACATGGCGATCAGGAATGGCTTGCGAAGTCTGCAATCATGGGTGCGCTGAACCTGTATCTGGATTTCATCAACATGTTCATGTTCCTGCTGCAGCTTCTGGGGAACAGAGAGTAACACTCTCCCAACGTCAAATTTCTTTAAAGCCCCGCTTAACTGTTCGTTAGGCGGGGCTTTTTCAATTTCCGCACCTGTCACGCGATTGGATGTGGTTGGTGGTGACCAAAGTCCATGCGCCAAACTGCCAACAGATCGCGGATATGACGTAGGCTGTCGCACAAGCGCACCTCGGGACATTCGTCCATCGCACGCAGGCGAGCGGTGTAGTTTGCGCAGAGCGCGTGTGCGTCGATTGTAGCACTCCACAAAGCCATCTTTCACGGGCTCGCGCGGCGCAATGCAATAACAGCAGACCTTGCGGTCTTCCAGGCATTTCTGGATGGCGTTTAGGGTCAGTTCGGTCGAAATGTCGCCGATGACCATGCGGGAGTGTGCCACATCGGTAAACGCATTGTTCACGGGTCAGCTATTGTTTCACTCCAAAAAATGGGAAATATTCCCATTGCATTGATTGGTGTAGAGGGCAGTAATTTAGCGATGGGAGTTCGCAAGAAAGGTCCAACACGACCGCCAGTTCCCAATACTGGATCGCCGGCGGGGTCACAGCGCACTGCCGCACTGATCGCCAGCTGCCCCGAGGACATCGACACAATAGCCCGCAATTGCGTCTGTGAGGCCGCAGAAACCGGCCTCAATAACGGCCTCAGGCATGCACGACAGCGACCGCGCGATTTATGGCAGCGACGCTCGGGCCGATGGCATGCACGCATTCATGCAAAAGCGAAACCCGGTGTTTCGGCCATAAGACAAGGGCACCAGCATAGCATCGGATCGGGGCGCGGAGCCCGAATGCAAGTTTGGAGCGACCATTGAAAAATACTGTTATCGTTGCTGATCGCTATGCGTTGATGCGTGATGGCATCACGCGCAAGATCGAGGAGTCTAAGCAACTCCAACTTGTCGGCGAGTGCGAGACGGCGTCAGAGGTTGTTGCCGCCTGCATGCGGGCGAAGCCGGACTTGCTCCTGTTGGACGCGGACCTCGACGGCGCGGATGGCGCCTGTCTTCTGGAGCGTGTTTGCCAGGCCAGCCCAACAACAAAAATTGTGATCATGACAATGGACAACTCAATGGTGACCATAATCGGCATGTTGACCAGAGGCGCAGTAGGTTTCGTGCCCAAGCAAGCGGCTGCACGCGACTTCATCTATGCACTATGCGGTGCGGTCGGCGGATTTGGCACTTTACCGGTCGGCGCCTTGAATGAAATCGTTGCGGCACAGCCAGGGTTCAACAAGAACGGTAATATCTTTGGCCTTTCTGGGCGGGAGGTTGAAGTATTGCAATGTGTTGTCCAGAAGACCCCTAATCAGAATATCGCGCGGCGGCTTGATATCAGCATTCGAACGGTCGAAACGCATCGCGCAAACATATTCAAAAAAACGAAATGTCGCGATCTGAACACGCTCAAAGATATCTTGGCGATGATCCCTGATGATGAGAGTATCGAACCGGGTAACCAGACGCGGACACAAGCCGCAACGCAACGGTAACTTGTGACAAAAAAAGGCCGGTTCCAGCGGGAGAACTGGAACCGGCAGCGACCAAAAATGGGACAGTCTTTGGTCGTAGGCGTCACGTAAACTTACGTGTAAAACTTCAGACTTGATCTGACGGACATCTCAGCTTGCGACGCTGAGAACGGGTTGCGCACTGTCCGATTGGTCGTGCGTTTTGATCGTCTTCTCGACAGCGATGTGTAGCGTTTCGCGGAAGGTCTGCATAGGTGTTTTGCCATAGCAGTGACGTCCCGAATGTGGCCGCTGTTCGTTGTACTTTGCCAGCCACGCATCCAGATCGGCCTGCAACTCTTCGACTGACCGATACAGTTTCTTGCGGAATGCGATGTCGTAGAACTCATCCTTGATGGTGCGATGGAACCGCTCGCAGATGCCGTTTGTTTGCGGAGAATTGGCCTTGGTTCGGGTGTGGTCCACGTCCTCGACGGCCAGATAAAGCTGGTAGGCGTGGTTCTCGACCTTGCCACAGTATTCCGTGCCCCGGTCTGTCAGGACGCGCAGCAGGCTGATCTCATGCTCTGCAAAGAACGGGATCACGCGGTCGTTCAGCAAGTCGGCCGCGGTGATTGCCGTCTTTTCAGTGTAGAGCTTGCAGATCGCCACGCGGGCATAGGTATCGACAAAGGTCTGTTGATAAATGCGTCCGACGCCCTTCATTGTGCCCACATAATAGGTGTCCTGGCTGCCCAGATAGCCAGGGTGGTGGCTCTCGATCTCGCCATGGGCTTCTTTCTTGGCCTTGGCTTTTTCCAGCGCGGCCAACTGATCCTCGGTGAGCAAGATACCCTCTTGGGCGGCACGGGCCTCCAGGGCCTTGAGGCGCTTTTTCATGGTTTCCAGATCATTACGCAGCCAGATCGACCGGACGCCCGACGATGACACCATGATGCCTTTCTGCTGCAGCTCCCACGACGCCCGTTTCTGACCCAGAGCCGGGTTGTCGATGGCCAGTTCGATGACCGCCTTCTCGACATGTTCTGGCACGCGGTTTTTCATCACCGGCTTGCGGCGGCTGAGATCCATCAGGGCTTCTTCGCCACCCTGATCGTAAAGTTCTCTGAACCGGTAAAAGCTGTCCCGCGAATAACCCATCACTTTGCAGGCCTGCGACACGCTTCCGAGCTGTTTGGCCAGTTCCAACAGCCCCAGCTTCGGCTTGATGATCTTCTCTTGAATACTTGTCATTGATCGACACTCCTTGATTGCGCTCCAGAAGAGCAGAAATGTCAGATCAAGTCGTGTGTTTTACAACTTACGTATTATTAATCGCTTATGCGTTCTCTTCCTCTTCTGGGGTGTCAACGTCATCTGCGGTCAGTTCAAGCTCTTGATACTCTTCATCAACTTCATCGGCTTGCTGCTGTACTTCGTCGGCGTCACCTTCAACAACCGCGTCAGTGAAATCAGAGACCTCATCAAGGAACTCTTCGGTCTGCAGATCTACGCCATCCTCACGAATATCCTCGATTGCGGCTTGCACGTTGTCGGCAGCTTCAGAAATGGCGTCTGGATCACCCGATTCCAGCGCGAGCCGAAGTTCTTCAAGCGCTTGCTCAAGAAGGTCAAACCCTTGGGGTTCTTCGCTGGCTTCATATTGGTCAAGCTCTTCAAGAACCTCGTTACCCGCATTTTCAATCGCGTCTTGATCACCTGATGCATAGGCCTCAGCGAAGTCGCCGAATTCCTCGATCACCTCCTGGCCTTGCGCCGAGAGTTCGTTGCCCTCAAGCTGATCAATTTCTTCGTTCAGCTCGTCACTTGCAAACTCGATCCGGTCTTGGTCGCCACTCTCAACCGCTTCGCCAAAATCAGCGATCTCATCAAGAACTTCGCCAACCTGGCCATTGAATTTCATGCCCTGATCTTCAAGTTCGTCGATCCGCTCTTCAAGCGCTTCAAGCGCGTCTTTGACCTTCTCTGGATCGCCGGACATGATCGCTTCGATCAGGTCGCCAAGCTGGGGCGCGATGGCGGATAGCTGTGCCTGCTGCGTATTTCCGCCGCTTTCAGCGCCACCGGACTTACCGCTTCGTCCACCGCGCTGACCCTTGCCAGCGCCATTTGACCTGTCAGCGTTACCACTGGCGTTGTCCTCGCCCCGCGGGGGCTGGGCGCGGGTTTTCTTGGGCGAAGGGACCGCCTGCTCTTCGCTGCCGTCAGGCTTGCGACGCATCGCGCCGTCATCCTCTGGCGTTTCGCGTGTTGGTGGCCGCCGGGTTTCATTGCGGGGATCTTCTTCTGGCAGATCAGAAGGTTTGCCGCTGGTCTCGGTGTCATCCTTGCCATTGGGCGCTTTGTCGCCCTCGCCACCATTCGGCGACTTCGCGTTTGGCTTAGACGGTGCATCCTTGGGTGGCTTGATCGGCAGATCGCGCAGCAGGTTCAAGCCTTCGCCCTCCGGGCCATTGCCTTTCTTCGCAAACATGTCGGCGATATTCATGATCGTATCACGTGCGCCCTCAAGTCCTTTGATGTCCATCTTTATTCTCCTGATCTACCAAATTTGTTTCGTTGATCTTTTTCTAACATCTGGTCTTTGCAAAAGATCGGGTGGGCATGGCGCAGTTTTCAAAGGCCCACCACGTAATTTGGTACGTACACAGATGCGTCTCTGGGGTGCGAAAAATTGGGGGTTGTTCGGTTCGATGCCAAAGGAAAACTGGCCAAGCAAACACGGTTGTCATCGCGCAACGGTCGATACCGCCCGCCATTCAGGCCATGATTGCAGCGGACTGACAACGTCGCGTTTATCGCGCTGCTTCACTATCAATCAAATAGCGGCTGGGGCGGATCTGATAAAGCTCACCGCTGAGCATTGCAGTAATATCAGGCTGCAAAAATCGGTCGGCCGGGGGTGTTTTAAGAACAAGCGGATCGCCATCGTTGAACAGGGCCGATAGCCGTTGCCACGCACCGGATGTGGACGGACCCACCCCGCGATTGATCGCCTTTTCTTCTATCGACATGAACAGTCCAGCGCGCGTCTGCAACAGCATATCCTTGAAACCCAGGCGACCGGAAAGAAGCAGCACCGGATCCGCATCGTTGACGTTCACAAATGCCATGCTGACGGGCAATGGCAGTGCACTCCCAGTTGTTTCCTGTACATCGTCAGAAGCGACTGCCGCACCCACACTGACGCTCGGCCAGTGTCTTGCCTGACTATCGCCAGTGTCGTTGCGATATTCCATCACCAAATCGTCAATGCGTTGCGTTTGCGGGTAAGCGCGCTCGCGCGCGGACACGCCATCAATGGCTTCGCCAAAGGGCACAGCATTCTCCGGTTGCTGGAGGAAAAAGTTGATCTCGTTGATCGCTTGTCGCCGCGCATCGCGCGAGTCTGAGATCGCGGCACGCGTCACCTCGGGCCCACGCATACCAAGCCGATCCGGAGGGCTATATGACGCGTCAAATACCAGGCCGTTCGAAGACAGGCGTTGCCCACGACGTTCACTTAAGGAAATGACGTTCGAAGCCCTGATAAACCGACGAGTGTTGGTTGTTGTTGTTTTCACTACCCGAACCAATCGGTTGGAAGCATCAACCTACCCCAATGAGCTCCGCAAGCTCTTTGTGGTCTCGGCAGGATGTCTTCTTGTAAATACTGTTGCGATGGGTCTCAACCGTGCGAACACTGATATTCAGCGTCTCCGCGACATTCTTTGTCGACATCCCACTGATTGTCGCCTCCAATATCTCTACCTCTCGCGGAGACAGGCCGAAAATATTCCCCGTACGCGTCAGATGTTTGCGCGACTTTACAAATTCACGCATCAATTCCAATGGGAGATATGCATAACCATACTGCGCCGCCGTAACTGCATTTGCAAAATCATCACCCCTCGCCTGCTTGGGCATGAAAGCCGCCGCCCCTTTCGAAAGAACAAAAAAGCATTGGTGACCGACGAGTCAGATGATAGGATAATGACCTTTATTTCTGGGTGCATTGACTGAATTCGGACGAGCACTTCTTTTCCGGATGGGCGGGTAAGGTTGATGTCCATGATAACAATATCAGATGACTCCTTCCGACAGAGTTTCAGTAGTGTATAACCATCCTCTGCACTTCCGACTATTTCACCGTCGCAGACCTCGCGAATTCGATCTGCAATTCCATCACGTACAATCTCATGGCTGTCCGCCACAATAACCTTTACCTTAGCATCATCCATTGTCTTTTCCTTTTCGTTCCACGCCAACGTTATTTTGCTGGCGATACAAGCATCCCAGGATTTTCCGTGTCATATGCGCGCATTACATGAGCTTTTGCTGGTCCTCGGCCCAATCGCGTGCCTCCGGTGTTGTGGACATCAGCACTTTCCGTGCAGCATCAATGTCACCGGAAAGCGCCAATGATCGGCCCAGAAGAAGATATTCGTCACTTGTGAGCGAAAACTTCGGATCTAATGCAAAAAGCTGATTGATTGTTTCGATGACAAGCTCCGGTTTGTTATGTGCAAAATAGGGCGCAATAAGCATGCGCATCGGCTTTACGTCGTTTGGCTCCATCCAGCATGCGAATTCGAGAAGATGAATTGCGGTTTCGTACATACCAAATACGGTATGACCCTGGGCAAGTTCGCATAGCAGTTCGATATCTTGCGAACTGCTTGACGACAGGTATCTTGGGATCCTGACCGTTTCTTGTGAAGTCATTTTTCAGGCTCGGGTGGGATGACATAACGCCCCGATTGTGCGCCATATAGGTGTTCAAACATGCGTAGCATCCTTTCCAGTGATACAATTCCAGCTTTTGCGCGCCTGTCGCCCGACTGTTCGGCATCCGGCATCATCCTGATGAGCATTTCGGCGATCTGATAAGCGATTTCGGTGGTTTCTCTGGACGCAAGCGGTGCAACAGCGTCCACCAAAACCGGTTCATCCAGCTCTTCGGTCGTCGACGCCTTTTTTTTGTTAGCCAGCCGAATATGCGGCGGCTGGCGTTTCACCCGACCGCCCGGTGTACTGCCCAGTAATTGTAGAAATTCCAGAGGTACGGAAACGGCTGTCTTGGGACTCAACCCGGTCGAAACCAATGGATCAGCCCGGTTTTGCGACGTCGGCTGCGTTACTCTTTTATTATCGACTCTACCCGCCATGTACCTTCCAACCCTTCCTAGTAGGAAATGACGGCGGTCTCGCCGTCCTTCTCGATGGTGATGCCCGCGACACTGACATCGGCAATGACCCACCCTCCCAAGACGACATCGCCGGTTGTGACCTTGTTGCCGTCCTCCATCGTAATTTGGGTCGGCGGTGTAAGTCGGATAGCAGCGATCGGAGGAAAGTTGTGGGGCTTGGGCTGCTTGGCAATGCTCACCTGTAGCAATTGCGGAAACTCGGCATCAAAGTCCTGGTGGATCCTTTGCCACCGCGACCAATTCGATTCTGGGACGGATCCCGAGATCGCTATCACCTCATCGGTGGCTATCGTTGCGGACACCACTTCACTCAGGCCCGCATCTGCCAGACGTTGTTCCAGGAATCCTATTGCATCCGTGTCAGTCTGCACCGGGTCGGCTTCGACCGGGGGATTGGTCAAAACCGTCAATCGGCGCAGCTGGGTATCCGAACTCATCGTTTCCATCGAAAAGAAGAGACCCAGACCAAGAAGCAACGTTGCGCAAAGACCAAGCCCGATCCAAAGCTGCGGACCCGTTGGCGGCGCATCGGTGCCAACAGATACGCCGTCGTTGCCAATAAGCGCGGGCAATGCGCTATTGTAACGCGAAATCCTGATCCGCGTCCCCGCAACATCCAAATCAACAGGCAACAAGTAAGGCTTTCCGGGCACATTCTTCTGCCCGATGACCTCGGTTGGCCCGACAACTTCTTTCAAACTAATTGCTGCGCCTAGCAGGGTACGGGTAACTTCCAGGCAGACATGATTTTCAAGAACACCTTCGTCAACCAGAAGGACCTCACATTCAGACGCCGAGCCAATCCAGATCTCTTGCGTCCGGATCGCACTTCCGGTGCCTTCCTGAATACCGGACATAAAATCGAAACTCAGTGCAACGGCCCCGTTTTCCGGACGCACCTTCGACTGCATTTCCTTGAAACGGTCGGCAAACACTTCTTTATTTGCTGCGATGACGTCCATCTGTGTAGTCCCCCTAACTTCCCTAACCCGCCTTCAACAGGTGAGAGATGTCCTTTTGCACCCGCATCGCGATCCCCCAAGCAACGTGATAAACTGTCATATCGCTGTAGAGTTGGCGCGCCCGATCAGTGAGCGCCTCGGCTTGGCGATCCACCTCGGCCTTTTTGCTGGCGCGCTCGGCACCGGGCCCAGTCGCATCCGAGATGAATTCCTTCTTCGCATCAGTGAGGGAGCCAGCCTCTTCGCTGCGAAAAACCCGAGATGGGCTCTCACTACCGTGCCCGTCTGGCCCGCCATGCGGCCCTGAAAACAGGGCGCTGGCGGATTCCTGAACCAAACCATCAAAGCTCGCGGAAGGATTCGGCGTTTCTTCCATTTGAAGTTGTAGCGGCTGGTTAGCCCCCTGTTGATCAAGGGGTAACGCCCCGCCGGCTGCTTCCACCCCCATTTAGCGGGTGCCCAACTGTGGGGATCTCTCGGAATTATTCGCCATCGTTAAATTCCTTCATCACCTCGCTCATTTCATCTTTGATGACGACAAACGATATCGCCTGAAGGGCGCCTTCAGTATCAAACCCTTCCTTGTTTGGGTCTGCGTCGTTGTTAGCGCCTGCAGGCGATGCCTTCGGCTGATTTCCGTTACCACCAATTTCCATTGTGTCGACCTCCATGTCGGTTGCTATGGAGCGATTAAAGTCACTCCGGCGTCATTCCGCACTCAGAGTCAGCGACAATGAACGTCAGCGCCGGTACCTAGATTATTACGTAGTTCGGATGAAAGCCCGTACCATCGCCTAGGATCTTGGAAGAGAATTTCATGGCTGAATGCGTGGCGCTACGGCAGCATGTTGGCAACGCAGCAATGGTAAAGCGCCGAAAATGAAAAGACCAAATTACAAATTATCAACTATATTGGGCGCAACTCTGCTGCACGCAATTACAGTAATGGCAGGTCCCGCAACGGCCGAAAGTATTGATGATTGCCAAGCACAGGCAGAAACTGAAGAACACTTTGGAAATTATATGGTGTTCAATCAACGCATGAGTCAATTCCTTGATGCGATGTCGCAGGATATGGGACTTCGCATTAAAAGATCGGACGCATTGAACCAGCGCCTGAGTGATCTTCATGTTTGCGGAACTATTGAAAAGATCCTTATGGATTTATCACGGCTTTATGACATAGATTGGTTTTCCTTTAATCAGGTCTATTTCGTATCAGGCCGCAGTGAGGCTGTAACGCGCATGATAAGACTGGGCGATATCCGCGGGGCACGCGCGATAGAGGCGCTCGAAAGCAGCGGCGTTGATATGACAAGGTATCCCTTGGCTCTGGCAAATAGAAGTACGGCAATTGTTGTAACAGCGCCGCCGCAATTCGTCGCAATCGTTGAGGGTATTGTCGATGATATGAAACCCGAGGTCGTCTCGGTAGGCCCTGAAGAGGAAAGCAAGATAATCAGAATTCGCAGGGGCACCGCCGTGTCCGAGCATCTTATTCCATAAAAACAAAGACCTATGCGTCGCAACGACGACGCGCACTACTTAGTAAATCACGTAGTAGCATCTACACACTTCGCAAAGAAAACGTATCGAACATCACAATCAAAGGATGCAGAGTGAAGTCATCGGATAGGCGGTTCAATAGAGCCGCAAATTCGCAAAGGCCTCGATATGGGGTTATAGTTTAGCCTGATCGTTTTTGATGGCTAAAGTCACGGGGCCTTGGGGCTCAAAACTAAAATGCCCGGCTGGGCACATTAAGGAGTACGAATATGAAAGCTGAAGGTAACAACGGTGGTGGAAACGGTGGTGGCGGCGTCATTGATGAGAAAGGTCTCGATGATACTGCCGGTCAGGCCAACGAGCTGTTCAACGCCGTGCGGAAAGCGGCAATCAACTATGAGAAGAAGACAGCTGGCGCCAAGTTGGCCCGAGACAAAGGTAAAGCAATCACTGGCTAATAGCTAATGTGATTTGGCCGGCCGAGATACCTCGGCCGGCCTTTTTTCTATGTCGGGGGGCAGGACATGATACGCAAGGACGTCATACTCATTGGATTGATTGTCGCCATTCTGGCGCTGATGATCATCCCCCTTCCATCTGACCTGATAGATGTTCTGATCACGATGAATATATCGCTGGCGATACTTTTGTTGATGGTCGCTATCTATATCAAACACCCGTCTGATTTTTCGACATTTCCATCCGTTATTCTTATTGGCACCGCGTTTCGATTGGCGCTTTCAGTTGGAACCACGCGATTAATTCTCGCCGATGCCGATGGTGGCAAGATTATCGAAACCTTCGGTGACTTTGTCGTTTCCGGCAGTGTTGTCATTGGTCTTGTTATTTTTCTAATCATAACAGTGGTACAGTTCCTCGTTGTAACCAAAGGGGCCGAGCGCGTCGCTGAAGTTGGCGCGCGTTTTGCACTTGATGCTTTGCCTGGAAAACAGATGAGCATCGACGCTGACGTTCGCGCAGGCAATCTTGACCCGGACGACGCGATCGTTAAGCGCAAGCAATTGGACCGCGACAGCCAGTTTTTCGGTGCCATGGATGGCGCGATGAAATTTGTCAAAGGCGATGCAATTGCCGGTCTGATCATCACGGTCATCAACCTTGTCGGTGGCATTGCCATTGGCGTCGGGGTGCATGGGCTTGATTTCGGGGACGCCGCAGCCACCTATTCGCTGCTGACCATCGGGGACGGGCTGGTCGCGCAGATCCCGGCGCTTATCATGTCCCTTGTCGCAGGTATGATCGTGACCCGCGCGGTCAATGCAGAGAACGTTGACCTTGGGTCTGACATTTTCCGGGAACTTGTCGCTGATGTCAGGGTCCCTGCCATGGCCGCCGGGGTCATCTTTGCCGTTGGACTGATACCCGGGTTTCCCGTGGTGGCGTTCACAGGGTCCGCCATATTGATGATCGTTGCGGCACTGGGGCTCCGACGACATTTGCGGCAACAGGAAGAAGACGCCGCACGTGAAGAGGAACTTGCAGCGGAAGAAACCGATGGCCCGGCGGCCTTCAGCAAGCGTATGCAGTGCCGGATTGGTACCAGCGTCGCAGGTCAGGTGGATATCGACCTCGTGAACACCGAAATCGCCGGCATGTTCGATCAACTTAACAGCGTCCGCGGCATTTCCTTCCTGCCGCCGCAAATCATCAGCGACGATGATGCCGCCCCCGATTCATTTGTTATCGAACTGGATGAAGTCCCGGTGCGGCAACTCACCGTTCCTGCCGATTCTCTTTTGGTTGTTGGTGAAGATGAAGTCATCGGGCTGATTAACGCCACGCCCCAAGATATCGTCAGCGTTGATATGCTGTCGGGCCCCAATCTGTGGATCCCGTCATTCTACGGGCCGCGCCTGAAAGCGCTCAACCTTGAAATCCGTCGTAAGGAATTGGCTTTGGCCGAGTTTGTCTTCCGGATTTATGAGCAGAATCTCGGCCTGCTCTTCGGCAAACCCGAGTTCGAGACAATACTTGCTGAATTAACCGAGGTTGATGAAACCACCAGTGGCGAAGTTGAGGAGTCTGTGACGCGACAAGGGTTGTTCCAGGTCTTCCGCTATCTGATCGAGGATGGCGTACCACTCCGCCCCGTCGCTCTCGTGGTTGATTCCCTATCTCACTGGTCGCAGGTCAATGAAGGGGCGGCGCCAGAGATGCTCGCCGAACTTATGCGCGGTTCGATGAAACGCCAGCTGTGCCGCATGATTGCAGGAAAGGGAAATCTGCTTGGACTTGCCATGATCGACCCAGACTTGGAGAAGCTTGCGCGCCAGGAGCTTTCAGACCTGAAACGTAGTGGCGCGATGGCCGGGGTTGATGGGTTGGTTTTTGATCCCGACATTACTGACGTCCTGATCGGCAAGTTCGAACGCTTGAACCAAGCGCAAAAGCACAGCGACGGCCAATTGGCGATTGTCGTGTCGTCAGACCTGCGCCGCCGGCTACAACATTTCCTCGCAGCCAACCGGATACATATTCCGGTACTCGCCCCGCATGAGCTATCGCCTGATGTCACCACCTTTCCTATCGAGCTGTTGTCGCTCGATGAGGTTGAGTCGCAAATTGACCCGCGCGTTCTTGGACGTCGTGAAGAAGCGAAACTGTTTGATGAAACGAACGCGCCGGTTCACTAGAGCTGCATCCATATTCGTTGATCGGGCGAACGGCAGCACGCGCCGCACAAGGGGCAGCAAACTAATACCAACTTAGATGGGAATGAATAGAATGCCGCTGGATTCACGAAAGACCTATTCAGAACTGACCGACCTATATGATCTTATGTGCAATGATCGTGGGCACGAGGCCAAATTCTATGCAAGCTACATCGACCACGGCCGCGATTTTCTAGAGGCTGGATGCGGTACAGGGCTGTTGACCGAGCAGCTGCAAATGCTCGGCTATCAGGTTTTTGGAATCGATAATTCGAAAGAAATGCTCTCTGTGTGCAAAACGCGGTGCCCGGATGTACCGACTGTGCAGGCCGATATGCGCGATTTCGATCTGGGGCGAAAATTTGATCTGGTGACTATTCCTTACAACACGCTTTCCCATATCATGACACAAGCGGACTTGCTCAAAACGTTTCAATGTATGCAGCAACATTGTAGGCCGGGGGGCCGGTTTATTTTTTCGCTTCATCACCACGCGCCTGACGTTCACCAATGCACTTGGGCGGGCGTTGGCGTTCCACGGTTTTATGACAAAGTATCCGGCGAAATCAGTACGATCATCCGAACCTATGAGGTGGTCGCGAAGGAACGACGCCTGACGATGACGTGGAACGTGACGTGCCCGGACACGTTGGAGATCCGGCGGCGACACACAATCGACACTAGGCTGCATAGCCGGGGTGACCTGACTGCGGCCTTACAAGAAGCTGGTTTCGAAATCGAAGATTTATTTGAGGATGAGAACAAGAAACCATTCTCTGACAGCAGTCGGAATCAAGTATTTGTCGCGAAATCGGTGCTTTGATAGCTGAATAGCCTCAAGTGCTATGAACGCCACATATCGCCAGTGTCGGCTTTCGCCGTCTTCAGCCGATATGTTTTACGGTGATCTGATCAGTTGCCACCAATTTGGTCGCTCTGGACCAAAGTTGACCGAACCTATTACGCAAACTTTCTGGTCGCAGCTGGCGTTTTTGGCGCTTTTGACGGGACGATGTTCCGCGCAATATCTTTGAGCGCTTCCATGTCACGGCATTTCGTTTTCTTGTAAATG
This sequence comes from Yoonia sp. SS1-5, assembly GCF_038443705.2. NCBI lineage: Bacteria > Pseudomonadati > Pseudomonadota > Alphaproteobacteria > Rhodobacterales > Paracoccaceae > Yoonia > Yoonia rhodophyticola. The sequence continues at coordinate 1,341,212 of NZ_CP151767.2, forward strand.
TTGGCGCGATGTGTCTCAACCGTGCGAATGCTGATACGCAGTTCGTGTGCGACCAACTTATTTGATTTTCCGTCAACGCAATATTCTAGAACTTCCAACTCGCGAGAAGAAAGCCCAAAAATATTCCCTGTCTTGTTGAAGCACGGTTGCGCTGTCACAATCTCATTCAGCGCAACCACAGGGAGAAATCCAAAACCGTTGGCGACGCTGTACAGTGCGTGAACGAAATCTTTCGCACTGGCCTGACGTGGTACGATGCCACTGACACCCACATTAAGCATACTGACGACCGGAAGCATTGATGTATCCGACGCCATTGCCACCCCTCTTGTTTCGGGGCATTTGACTGCTAGCCTGTCAAGCAGACCTTGCCCATTCAATCCGTCAAGTTCGATGTCAACGAGCAGCAGATCTGGTTGCGGTTGACCACAAAGCTTAAGCGTTTCGTATCCCGTTCGGCATTCGCATATCAGATCGAGATGCGCGCTACCTTCAATATGATGAACGATCCCTGATCTCATCAGTTCGAAACTATCCGCGACGACGACTGTGCTTTGCATGTTTTCTTTTCCCTCCCTAGGTGGAGCCATTTGGCGACTATCGGGATCACTAAACGGTCGCAGTAATACGCAACGCAATCAGATTGCGTAATGTTTCGAACTATTTAGCGGAATCCCCACCCCACTACAGAAAGATTAACGCAAGATTAACGGATGCCTAGTATTTTTTTCTGTTTTTGGGAAAAAAAACCATTTTCTGCCCGGTTTGCTCATCTTTCGGGCGCAAACTTGCGCTCTCCGATGGATTGTTGCCGTTTGGGGTCCAATCAACCGCAGGATAGTGGGTTCGCGCAATCTCAATATACCAAAGAGAGCGAAAATTCCCCGGTTTGGGTTGTCTTTTGCGAATCATCTTGACGACATATGGACCCGTCGCAGGTTGGTGCCGCTGCTTTGCCCGCGTTTACGACGGCAAAGGCGACAGCAGGGCGGTGAGGTTTGCGCCTGATGCTGACGCAATTGGGCGTTGCATCATTCGGAACCTGCTTTGACGTGTGTGGTAAACACGCGCGGACCTGGCCATAAGCACATCTATCCAATACCTTGACCTTGTGTCATACTCCACTCGTATTATTATGACGAGGGAGGGCCGCATGCCCGCGCAACACATCGTGTTTTCCACGCACCTTGATGACGATATCATTTTTATGAACAACGACATCTACGACGCGATCGCGCGCGGCGAAGCTGTCACATCTGTCTATCTGGTCACAGGCGACCGCGTGCGCGAGGCCGGGATCAAGGCCGCATATGCCGTTATGGCAGACGCCGATGATTGGGTGGATGAAACCGTCACAATAGACGGAAACCAAATTGCCAGTTCTTATCTGGCCAGTGCGCCCGATGTCCGGCTCTATTTTCTGCGGTTTCCTGATCAGGGTTCGGGCAATGCGATTTCCGCCCAGCTATGGGACGAGGTGATCAATACGGCCACCACAGAAGACGGCGTTACCTACAGCCGCGACAGCCTGGTCGATATGTTGACCGCAATCATGACGGTGCATCAGCCCGACAATATCCTGACCCATGCGCGCGAAAGCGCCGTATTGGGTGGTGATCACGGCGAACACGCGCATTATGCAGAATTCGTCTGGGCTGCCCGCGAAAACTACACCACCAGCCACGACGTTGACGAATATGTCGGATACGGCGTTGCAGGCCTTCCTGTAAACGTGACCGACGAAGACTTGGCCCGCAAGACCGAGGTTTTCGAGGCATATGGTGCCTTTGACACCAATGCGCTGAACATCCCCGTCTTTCGCGACTGGTTGCAGCGCCAGTATTACGTAGGCCCTGACGGGACCCCCGTCGCGGATGACTGGGACATCCGCGACACCTTGCCTATGCCGGATGCGTCCGTTTCCGGCCGTTACTTTATTGATGAGAACGCAAACGGGCTGGAAGACGTCGGTGAAGCAGGTGTCGCAGGGGCCAATGTCTATCTATATGATGATACGACCTATCGGGTTGTCGCGACGACCATCACCGATGCCGATGGCCTTTATCAATTTGCGGATGTGGACCCGGCGCCGAGATATGCCGTCTTCTTCGAAAGGCCGCAGGATATTGCCTCGCTCAGCGGGTCCTATGCGTTTACCAACGGCAATTCCGGCGATGACGACAGGATCGACTCGGACGTGCGCAGTAGAATCGCCGATGGACGTGGCGAGGTTGATCGGTTCGCCCTTGCCGCCCATGAAGCGGTCACAGATGTTGACGCGGGTCTCGTGCAAACCGCGCCGCCCCCGCCGCCACCGCCACCCGTCGAGGATGGAACTTTCGCCGCCCAGTATTTTGACGTGGGTTCGGTCAGTAGCCTTGACCAGATCAATTTCGCCGCCACTCCCGTCCACAGCGAGCAGGTTGCCTATATTCAATACGCCAATAGCAGGGGCAGCTTTTGGGCCGGTGGCGAGGTCGACACCTTTGCCGCCCGCATCACCGGCACTGTCGACGTTCCGGAACAGGGTAGCTACACCTTTTATCTTCGTTCCGACGACGGCTCGCAGTTGTCAATCAATGGTCAGGTCGTGATTGGAAACGACGGTTTGCATGGGTTGCGCGAGCAATCGGCGACGCTCGACCTTGATGCAGGTCAGGCGACAATCGAGGTGCTCTATTTCGAGAATCGCGGCCATGCAGGGCTGGAACTGGATTGGGCAGGTCCGGGGCTTTCAGGGCGCACGGCGGTCACGGCCAGCGATGGCGACGCGCCCCCACCCCCACCGCCGCCGGTCAACCCGGACGCGATGAATGACACGTTCATCATTACCGACGACACTTGGAACGTGGCCGGCAACGTTCTGGACAACGATACCGGCGACGGCCTGGAATTGGTTGATGCGTTCCACGGTTTCATCAACGGGTCCTATGTCGCGCTCTTCGCCAATGGCGATATTCGGCTGTCGCAACGGGGTCAGTTCGATGATCTGGCACCGGGCGAAAGCCGGACCATATCGCTTGACTACACCATCCAGGATGCCAACGGGTCGCGCGATACCGCCACAATTGACCTCGTCATCACTGACGATTTCGGCTTCGTCTAAACCGGCCAGGGCGTTCGGCGGCCAACCTGTATTTTCGGGCTGGCACGGCCATGTCCGTGGAACGTAGGCCGATCTACCCAGTCTGTTGCTGGCTGCATAGGCGTTACATCACACGGATGTGACGCCTATTTTCGGCATATGCCGTTTCCTCTCGCTCGGAATTGGACGCCGGCACACTATGTTTTTATATAGAAGCGCATGTCACTGTCTGCAGCATGCCGGAAGACGATATATGATAGGAGTGTTGAAATGACGACCTTGATGTTCAATCGCCGCACCCTCCTCTCGGCCGGGGGTGCGATTGTCGGCGCAGGCCTTTTTGCGCCAGCGGTCGCGCAAGGTCTGGCACCCACCCCTTCGATGCGCGGTGGCTCTAACAACTATCGCCCGGGCGCGCCAATCGTTGACCGTATTGGCGGCGGCGGGTTCTGGATGACCGGCACCGTCCGCAGGGCCGGCGACGGCGCCCCGCTGGAAGGGCAACGGATCCAGATTTGGGCGCATACCACCGAAGGGCATGAGCGGGACCCCCAAAGCCATGGCGCGACATTGACCGACGCCAATGGCGCATTTCGTCTTGAAATGCCTCAGATCGTGCCGGCCTTCGGCCAACCCCATGGTCACCTCGCCTATGATGATCCGGAGTTCGAGACTGTATTCCTCCGCCCCGTGATGCAAAGTGCAGCTGATACCACCCTGAACGCCGATTTTGTGCTGAAGCCGGTCTGACGGAAATGCACATGCGCGGCAGTCATTGGGTCCGTACGATCCTGATCTGGGCCGCATTGACCGGTGTGGTTGCTGTGCCACTTGGGGCAGCGCTCAACAGCCCACTTCTGGCCTGGCGTGATCCGATCTATATCGCTGCCGGTTTTGCCGGGGTTCTGGCCATGGCACTGCTTTTGCTGCAACCGTTGTTGGTGGGTGGATACCTGCCCGGGCTTATCGGCCCGCGCGTCCGACAAATCCATCGCTGGATCGGTGCCGCCCTTGTTGTGTCTGTGATCGTCCACGTCGCGGGCTTATGGATCACCAGCCCGCCCGATGTGATCGACGCGCTGCTTTTTGTCTCGCCCACCCCTTTCTCCGCATGGGGTGTCATCGCCATGTGGGCCGTCTTTGCCGCGGCGCTCTTCGCTGCCCTGCGTCGTCGGCTCAAGGTGCGACCAATGATCTGGCGGCGCGCACATAGTTTTCTTGCCATCATCATCGTCGCGGGCAGTGTGATCCACGCGCTCTTGATCGAAGGCACGATGGAGATCATGTCAAAAACGCTCTTATGTGCGCTGGTCGGCATTGCCACCGCCAAAACCATCGCCGATCTGCGCATATGGCGGCGCAAGCCATCGTCGGACTAACACGCAAAAACGGGCACATGACCCTATCACTGATGGTCTGGGGTCAGGGACGCAGCGAACGCTTTTGCCGCGCGTCCGGGTAACCGATCCCGAAAATGGACATGCAGGTCAACGGCCCCGAACATGTGTTGGGGCAACAATTCGACCAACTGCCCTGTCGCGAGCTCTGCCGCGACAGACCCGCGCATCACCATAACGGCACCCAGCCCGGCCCGGGCCATGGCAAGTGCTGCACTGCGGTTTGTCACACGCATGGTATTGTCGAACTGCAGGGGGATGGGATCACCACTAACTTTCGGGGTCGCCACCAATGCCCGGTCCGCCCTGCTGTCAATCAAGGGGCACCGCACCGCCCCATCTGGCCCCACTGCGATGTCCTGACGGGTCACGACAACCAGTTGCAGGTCAGCAGGCATGCGGGCCTGCGCATCGGCTGCGATGTAATCCGTCCGTATCGCCAGCTCAATCGGGCCTGCATGCAGATCAAGCACCGTATCGGTCACGTCGATGTCGAACTGAATATCCGGATGCAGTTTGCCAAAAGTTCGGATCTTTGCTGGCAGCCAGAACCCTGCCAGCTCAACCGGCAACGTGATCCCCAAGGTCCCCGATAGGGGCTGATTATCGGACAGCGTATCCGTCAGGTCATACGCGGTTTGCAGGATTTTCTGCGCGGCTGCCTGTGTCCGCAAGCCCGCAGCGGTCAGTTCAAAACGCGGGGTCGTTCGTGTCGCAAGCGAAACATCCAGCTCCGCCTCAAGCTGCGAAAGCGCTTCGGAAACCACGGGAACGGACAATCCCAACTGGGCAGCCGCACCACGGATCGACCCGACATCGGCAATGGTCGCGAAATAGACGAGGCGGCGCAGAGTCTGATGTGACATCATTGTTCGATTAGACCGAGTAGATAATTTTTCTCTTTATATCTACCGAATATTAAGCCGGACGTCCACGTTGTGCAAAGTTCACAACAGGAAAGGAACCCATCATGAAATGGTCAAAAATGCTTGTCAGCGCTGTCGCGGCGATTGCGATCGCTGGCACGGCCCATGCCGACGATCTGCAAACCGTCAAAAGCTTCTATGAGAATCTGCTGACCACCCCTGCTGATGCAGATCTGGCTGCTGTGACGTCAGTTGTCGCGGATGACTGGAAATCAACACCAACCCCGCTGGGCGGTCCAGGGGCCGAAGGGTTTCTGACAACGCTCAACGCCTTTGGCGGTTTGATCCCGGACCTGAAATGGGAGGTTCAAGAGATATGGCAGGACGGTGACACCTATATTGTCAGGGGCCGTGCAACCGGCACACCGCAAGGCCCATTCCTTGGCATTGATCCTGCGACCGGCAAAAGCTTTGACATCATGTCGATTGATATCCACCGGGTCGAAGACGGCAAGTTGAAGGAATCGTATCATATTGAAGACTGGATGAGCGCGCTGGCGCAGTTGACCGCAGAATAGCCAATAAAGGCATCCAGGGGTGGCGCGACCCCTGGATGCCATTTCGTGCGACTTGCAAGTTTCAATCCCGCATTAACGGGTTCGTAGAACTTCGATGCAACAAGATAGCGGTGTAAGAGGTTCAGCATTGCGTCACTCTTGCCGCGGTCCGCGCATCGCCATGTCAAACTCGGTCGCGGCCCCAACATGGGAACCAGTAAGTGATTGCAGCATGCAGATATTGATAGCCCACGAATCCGCAGCAGAACGTGGGCGGATCAGCAACCGGTTAAGCCGGCATCCTGGCGTATCAATCCCCCGCGCCGTCCCGGACCTGACGCAGACCTATGACTTTGCAGAACATCAGCAGCCAGATTGTGTAATCCTGTCCGGCGGTCTTGCGGCCCATCCGGAGTTCGAGTTGCTGGCCTCACTCCTCAGCCTGCTTGGCATCGGTTGCATCGTGTTGGCGCCTGGCCCGGCGGCCCGCAATCTGCCAGCAACGGTTCTTCTGCTACGGCCCGACGGATTGGACAATGACCTCATCAACACCATCGCTGATGCCCGTTCCCGCTGCAAACAGCGTGCCCCGTCGGAACAACCTGCGCCACGCGCGCGGCAGTTTGGACCCGAACGCCTGATACTGATCGGCGCCTCTACGGGCGGTGTCGATGCCCTGCTGCAGATCATCGGACATTTTGGCGAGGATTGTCCGCCCACCCTGGTTGTCCAGCATACGGGTGGCAGTTTTGCGCAAAGCCTGATCCGATTGCTCAACGGTGCCACCGGCGCAACAGTCCTCAGTGCCACGCATGGTGCGCGTTTGGCGCCCGGACACATCTATATGGCACCGGATGATCGCAGGCATCTGCAACTGGCCCCCGGCAGAACACCACAGATCGTGCTATCAAATGACCCGCCGATCACCGGGCATCGTCCATCCGTGGATGCCTTGTTCTTTTCCGCCCTGCCCCATGCGCCCAACGTGGCCGCCGCCATCCTGACCGGGATGGGCCGCGACGGGGCAGAGGGCATCAAGGCCTTGCGATCCGCTGGTGCAAGAACAGCCGGCCAGGACGAGGCGACGAGTGTTGTTTACGGCATGCCGCGCGTGGCCAAACAATTGGGCGGGGTCGAAAAGCAATTTCCCATTCAAAAGATCGGACCGGCCCTTCTGCGTGCCTCTGAAGTAAGGACACATGTATGAAACCGCTGTCGCGCCCAGGTAATCATCAGAAAATCATCACTGTTGTTCAAGGTGACTATGCGGTTTCGGCTGATCCATCGGTTGTGATGTCCACGGTTCTGGGATCCTGCATTGCTGTGTGTCTTTACGATCAAACGGCCGGCGTGGGGGGGATGAACCATTTTCTGCTGGCCACGCAAGGCGGTCATTCCAGCCGCGATCTGAAATACGGCGTCAACGCTATGGAATTGCTGATCAACAAGGTTCTGCAAGCAGGTGGTGACCGCAGGCGTTTGGTGGCCAAGATGTTTGGGGGCGCGCGCATGACCGATCATGCGCGCGATATCGGACGGTCAAATGCGGAATTTGCAGCTGACTTTCTTGAACGCGAAGGTATTCCCTGTTTGTCGCAAAGTGTCGGCGGCGAACGCGCCCGCCGTGTCCAATTCACGCCGACGACCGGCGCCGCGCGCCAGATGCAAATCTCCGGCCCCGCACCCGAACCAATTGTTGTTGCCCCACCTGCAGCCGCCAAAGTCGATGACATCACGTTGTTTTAGAGCAATTGCGGGCGGGCTTCGCATCGACATATTGCGCGTAGCACCGTGCAATAGTTTTTATCCGCTGCCCTGCGCTCAAAGCCTCTCAGAAGAGACCGAAAGACATGCGCCCAGCCCGTTTATGCGGCATGCCGCGCAAACCGCGGCTAGCCCAGCGCTTGCAGACGCTTCAGCAGTGATGACGTATCCCAACGACCGCCGCCAAGCTTTTGCACATCCTTGTAAAACTGATCAACCAGCGCCGTCACCGGCAAGCTGGCACCGTTCTCATCGGCCGTGCTGAGGCAAATATCCAAATCCTTGCGCATCCAGTCCACCGCAAACCCGTGATCGAAATGATCATCAAGCATCGTCTTGTAGCGATTGGACATTTGCCAGCTGCCAGCAGCCCCCTGGCTGATCACCTCGACCACCGCTTCACCGTCAAGACCGGCTTTCTGCGCGAAATGAAGCGCCTCGGACAGGCCCTGCACAAGACCTGCTATCGCAATCTGGTTGCACATCTTGGTCATCTGGCCAGCGCCGCTATCGCCAATCCGACGGCAAATCCGCGCATAGGCCGCAATCACCTTTTCTGCCGCCGCATAGCTGTCGGGCGCCCCGCCACACATCACCGACAAGACACCGTTCTCGGCACCGGCCTGCCCGCCCGATACAGGCGCATCGACAAAGGCAACGCCAGCCTCGGCGGCGCGGTCATGCAACTCGCGGGTGACGGCGGCTGACACTGTGGTGTGATCAACAAAGATGCTGCCTGCCGTCATCGCAGGCAGGGCGCCGTCAGGTCCGGTGCAAACGGCGCGCAAATCGTCGTCATTCCCAACGCAGGCCATGACCATATCGGCCCCGTTGGCAGCTTGCGCAGGTGTGGGTGCCATCTGGCCGCCATGGGCTGCAACCCATGCTTCCGCCTTGGCAGAGGTCCGATTATAGACCGTGACGTCGTGCCCTGCCGCTTTCAGATGCCCGGCCATGGGGTAGCCCATCACACCAAGGCCCAGGAATGCTAGTTTTGCCATTGGCTGTTCCTTCGCACTGTATCAGCTGATTACGCGGCTTTTTCCCACGGGATCGTAAAGACACCAAGCGCCTTTTTCAGATCATCATCAGACACCTCGCCAGTGGTCGTCACATGCGCGACCAACCCCCGTTTCTTGTCTTCGGTGACGGCGCTGACCTCGGCGTCCATTCCGGACAGGGCGCTGTTCAGGACCCGTGTAATCGCGCTCTTGCGCAGGTCGGGCTTGAATATCTTGCCGACGGCAGTCTTTGGCAATTCACCCATGATCTCAAGATGTTTGGGATGGGCCGCGCGTTCGTGGATATGCGCCTTGGCATATTCCATCAACTCGTCCGAGGTCACCGTCGCGCCGTCAACCAGCTCAACAAAGGCGCAAGGCACCTCGCCCGCATGGGCGTCGGGTTGGCCAATCGCGCCGGCAAATGCCACGGCTTCATGCCCGGCAAGTGCTTCTTCGATCTCGGCGGGGTCGATGTTATGACCCCCGCGAATGATCAGATCCTTCGCGCGTCCGGTAATCCACAAATACCCATCAGGATCCTTCCGGCCCAGATCACCGGTGCGCAGATATTGCGCGTTCCCCAAGGGCCCCGCGTAAAACAGCCCTTCATTCTTGTCGTCTTCTGTATAGGTGTGCCCTTGATACACGCCGGGGTTCGAGATGCAGATTTCACCGATTTCGTCGGTGCCCACTTCTTCACCCGTCGCAACAGACATGATCTTGATGTCGGTATAAGGGAACGGCAGACCGATGGAACCGACCCGCTTTTCCCCTTCGGGCGGGTTGATTGTAACAAGGCATGTTGCCTCGGTCAGCCCGTACCCCTCGCAGATGGTCACACCTGCAGCAGCCTCGAACCGTTTATAGAGCTCCAGAGGCAAGGGGGCAGATCCGCAAAAGGCCAGTCGCAGGGTCGAGATATCCGCATCAACCTTGCGCTGCATCAGCGCAGACATGGCCGTTGGGACGGTGATCATGAAGGTGACTTTGTGCTTTTCGACGAGTTTCCAGAAATTGTCGAAGACCCCCTCGCCGCGATATCCTTGCGGTGTCGGAAAGACGATCTCTGCCCCCGAAGACAGCGACGCCCCCATACAGACCACCGTTGCGAACACATGGAACAGGGGTAGCGGGCAGATTTGCACATCTGTCGGCTCAAACAGCAGCTTGTCGCCCAACCATGCATTGTAGACGATGCCGGAATACCGGTGCTGCACCACTTTCGGCATGCCCGTCGTTCCGCCCGTGTGGAAATAGGCGGCAACCCGGTCGGCTGCACTGTCATCAAAGGCCAGCGACTTGGGCTGCTTGTTCAATTCTGCATTGAAATCCAGCACCTGCGCCTTGTGCCCCACAGGGTTCTTGGGCCGGATCAGCGGCACGATCAGTTTTTTCAGACCGGTCAAGTAGCGATGCAAATCCACCTCGAGTACGGTGCTGACATTGGGGGCAAGGCGCACGGCCTCTGCTGTTTTTTGTGCAACATCGGTTTTGGGAAAGGCCCGCAAGGTGACCACCACCTTGGCATTGGTCTCGCGCAGGATCGCACCGATCTGTTCTGCATCCAAAAGCGGATTGATTGGATTGACGATGCCCGCCACCTGCCCGCCCAGATAGGTCAGCACTGTCTCGGTCGCGTTGGGCAGCACGAAGGCCACAACATCCGTCTCGCCCACACCAAGCTGGCGGAACATATTCGCCGCTTGCGCGGTCTTTTCGCGCAATTGGGTCCAGCTGAGCGTTTCGCTGGCGCTGCCGGGGTCGGATAATAGCCGATATGTCATCGCATTGCGCGACCCGTGCGCGGCAGCGGTCCGACTTAACATCTCGAAAGTGGTTGTCGGCAGGTCACGTTCTTCCCACGGCTTTTCCGCCTCAATGGCGTTGCGATCCTCGACGTTCGCGTAACCCATGACGCTCTCTCCCTGTTGTGCTGTGTCGGCTGGGTATACCATGCCGATCTCCCCCAAGGGATAGCGTGGGCAATACGCGCGGAAATCGCAACCCTAACGCTACGAAATTTGGCGCAATCCCGGCGTTTGGATCACTCGGCGGCGACGCCAGCGGTGAACTGCAGGCGGGCCAGCCGGGCGTAAAGCCCCCCTTGCGCAACCAATGCGTCATGCGTGCCCTGCGCGACGATCTTGCCCGCATCAAAGACGACAATCCGGTCGGCCTGCTTCACCGTTGCCAGCCGGTGCGCCACAATCAGGGTTGTGCGATTGCGGGCCAGGTTTTCGACCGCCTGTTGCACGGCCTGCTCACTTTCGGCGTCCAATGCGCTTGTGGCCTCGTCCAGCAACAGGATCGGCGCATCGCGCAGGATCGCACGGGCAATGGCGATCCGTTGCTTTTGGCCGCCCGACAACATGACCCCACGCTCGCCTACATAGCTGTCATAGCCATCCGGCAGCGCCATCAGGAAATCATGCGCGGCGGCGGCCTTGGCTGCGGCCTCGACCTCGGCATCTGTGGCGGTTGGCCGACCAAACCGAATATTCTCGCGCGCGGTATCTGCAAAGATCACCGGGTCCTGCGGGACAAGTGCGATCTGCTCGCGAAATGCCGACCGGTTCAAGTCACGCAGATCAATACCGTCAAGCCGGACCGCCCCCTTTTGCGGATCGTAGAAACGCAACATCAATTGAATGATGGTTGTCTTGCCCGCCCCCGATGGACCAACAAGGGCAACCGTCTCGCCCGGTGCAATAGTCAGGTCAATATGGTCAAGCGCCGAAATGCCCGGACGCGACGGGTAGCTGAATTGAACATTGTCAAAGCTGATGGCCCCTTCGATTGTGGGCATGGCCCGCGCGGTTTCGGGATCCAGCACGGTGTCGCTGGCGGTCAGCAATTCGACCAATCGCTCTGTCGCGCCGGCGGCGCGCTGCAACTCGCCCCATATTTCCGTCAGTGCGGCCAGCGCCCCTGCCACCATGATCGTGTAGATCATGAACTGAACCAGTTCACCTTCGGTGATTTCGCCACCGCGCACGTCTGTCGCACCCATCCACAAGAACCCCACAACGCCCGAAAACGCCATGAAGATCACAATCGCCGTCAGCAGTGCCCGGGTGATGATCCGGCGATGCGCGGCAACAAAGCTCTGCTCGGTGACGTCGCCGAATTTCGCCCGGCTCAGTGTTTCGTGCGAAAAGGCCTGCACTGTCTGGGCGGCCAAAAGCTGTTCGGACGCGTCACCACTGGATTCCGCAATCAGATCCTGATTCTTCTTCGACAGGTTCCGCACCCGCCGCCCCAGCAGAATGATCGGCAAAACAACGACCGGGATCGGCCACAGGACCATCGCTGACATTTTCAACGAGGTGATCAGCATCAGGGCGATGCCCCCAAAAAAGATCAGGACATTGCGCAGCGCCACCGAAACCGAGCTGCCGATCACCGAAAGGATCAGGGTCGTGTCGGTTGTGATCCGGCTAAGCACCTCACCGGTCATGATCTTTTCATAAAAGGCCGGGCTCATCCCGATCATCCGGTCAAAAACCGCCTTGCGGATATCTGCGACAACCCGTTCGCCCAACCGCGTCACCAGATAATAGCGCATCGCCGTTCCAACGGCCAAGAGACCTGCAATCCCGATGGCCGCCAGAAAGTAGTTTTGCAGAATACTGCCATCGGCCGCATCAAAATTGTCGATCACCCGGCGCGCGGCCAGCGGCAGCACAAGCGACACCGCAGCCGTCAGCACAAGCGCGCTGAGCGCCGCGATCATGATGCCCCGATAGGGTCTGACAAAAGGCCAAAGCGCCTTCAGCGCGCCGATCTGCTTTGAGGCGGCCCGATCTTCGGGGGATTGTCGTTGTGGGTCAGCCATTGCCGTCTCGTCTGTTGTCTGTCGGTGACATAAAACCGGGGCGGCAGATTAACAAGGCGACCAATCGCCTATCACATATGCAAAAATGTATGGAAATCGGATGGAGCGGGCGACGGGAATCGAACCCGTATCATCAGCTTGGAAGGCTGAGGTCTTACCATTACACAACGCCCGCGCGCTGCCTTGGATTATGTCACACGCTTCTGGGCGTCAACAAGAGATAGACAAAAAGAAACGCGCCACAGTTGAACTGCGGCGCGCCTGCGATCTGTAGATCATGCTTACTTCATAGTGATCCGGCCATCCTTATAGGGTGTGAACGGGCTGTTTGCCGCGATGAATTCCGCCGTCACATCTGCAAGGTCCGGACCGAAATCATAGGCATTGGCCGCATCCTTGAACATGTCATAGCCGTCACCGCCGTTACGCACGTAGTTGTTTGACACAACGCCATATGTCGCGGCCAGATCAAGTGGCGCATCGCCGATCTTGATGTCCGAGACACGCGATCCGGCCTCGGCGGCGGGATCAACCGTAAAGGTCATGCCCGCAACTTGGGGGAAACGACCGGCGCCCTCTTCGATCTGGCTGACACCGTTTTCCAGCGCGGCAAGGATCTTGTCGCCGGTCACTTCGAATGTGGACAGGGTGTTCTGGAACGGAAGCACGGTCAGCACCTCGCCCATCGTCACCTCACCGGCATCAATGGATGCGCGAATACCGCCGCCATTCTGAATGGCGATCTGGATCCCCTGATCCTTGACCCGTTCAAGCATCGCATCCGCGATCAGGCTTCCCATCGCACATTCCTGACTGCGGCATTCTTCGCGCACGCCAACAATTTCCGTGGCTGTTTCGGCAACCACCTTGTTGCGGATTTCTTCCAGCGGTTGGGCCAGTTCGGCGATCCGCGATACCACGGCTTCGTCCTCGGTCACGCCGCCATCAATCAGGATCGGGGCGCCCGAGGCTTCGGTGATCACACCCTCATCGTCAAAGGTGATATTCAGCTCGCCCAGATATTTGCCATATGCATAGGCCTGAACGACAGCCGTATCACCAACCATGGTGGGATAGGGCCCTTCGGAGCCATCCATGTCGCCAAGCAGCGAGTTCGAGTGCCCGCCCACAATCACATCAACACCAGTGGTGTTTTCGGCAACCATCTTGTCGACCGCATAGCTGGAATGGGACAACACGACGATCTTGTTGACCCCTTCGGCCGTCAGCTTGTCAACTTCACCCTGCACGGCGGTTGACGGATCACTGAAGGTGATGTTGTCACCCGGCGCGGCCAGCTCATCCGTATCTTCCGGGGTTAGCCCGATCAGGCCGATTTTTTCGCCGCCCCGCTCGATGATTGTCGATTTCATCAGCACATCGGCCAGCAACGGTTCGGCGGACACATCCGCATTGGACATCAGAACCGGAAAATCGACCGCATCCATGAACCCGCGCAGAACCTCTGGCCCGTCATCGAATTCATGGTTCCCGACCGTCATGCCATCATAACCCAGCTGGTTCATGAATTCGGCCGCCATCGCACCTTTGTAATAGGTATAGAACAACGTGCCCTGAAACTGGTCGCCGCCATCAACAAGGATCGCGTTATTGGACCGGGCGCGCGCCTCATTCACGGCCGTGATCAGGCGGGCGGTACCGCCAAAACACTCACCCGCGTCATTGTCTTCAGCCGAGCAAGGGCCGTCAAAGCGGCTGATCGGCTCGAACCGCGCGTGAAAGTCATTCGTATGCAGAATCGTCAGCGTATAGTCCGCCGCCGCTGCACCAGCCGTCAGTGCCAATGCGCAAGTTGATGTAAGAATACGTGAAAGCATGGTTGATCCCCAAGGTTGTTATGGACCCAGCTTGGCGCTGCTTCAGGGCAGAGTCAAACCGCTTGCCAAGACCTGAATCGGTGCCAAAACCCCCGCCGCTGCCCGACTTCATTATTGCCGTCAAATACTTGACCCCACCCGCCCTTCGGGCCATGACCGCGGACATGTTGATTTACAAAATTTTCCGGTCCGCCGAATGGGCTGACATGCAGGCAAATGGTGAAACAAAAGGCGCCCCGATTGATGTCGCGGACGGCTATGTCCACTTTTCAACGGCGCAGACGGTCAGGGAAACCGCCGCCCTGCATTTCGCGGGCGAAGGCGATTTGATCTTGCTGGCGGTCGAGGCCGATGGCCTTGATGCGCTCAAATGGGAAGCATCGCGGGGTGGCACCCTCTTTCCGCATCTATATCGCAATCTGCGGATGGCCGATGTCGCATGGGACGCGCCCTTGCCCTTGGTTGATGGCACCCACCAGTTTCCGGACCTTGCATGAGACTGGTTGAGCAACTGGGGCTTCGCGCATTGCGGCAGCTTGACCCCGAACGCGCCCACGGCATCGCGCTATCGCTGCTGAATGCCGGGCTTGGTCCACGTGGCGGGCCAAAGACCAGTTCACGGCTATCAACGACAATTGCAGGCATTGCCATTCCCAATCCGGTCGGTCTTGCGGCAGGTTTTGACAAAAACGCAACTGCGCTGAATGCGCTTGCCAAAACAGGGTTCGGCTTTCTGGAAGTCGGCGCAGCGACCCCCTGGCCCCAACCGGGCAACCCCAAGCCGCGCTTGTTTCGACTGACGCAGGACCAGGCCGCAATCAACCGCTTTGGGTTCAACAATGATGGGATGGATGCAATTGCAGCCCGGCTGGCCGCGCGACCAAAAGGGCCGGTGATCGGGCTGAACCTTGGGGCCAACAAGGACAGTGCGGACAAGGCAGACGATTTTGCCCGCGTGCTGACCAGATGCGGCCCGCATGTTGATTTTGCGACGGTGAACGTCTCGTCCCCCAATACCGAAAAGCTGCGCGATCTGCAGGGCAAGGCGGCGCTTGGCGCGTTGCTGGACGGGGTGATGGATGCGCGCGCTGCCCTTGCACACCCTATCCCAGTCTTCCTGAAGATCGCGCCGGATCTTGAGGGGGATGCCCTAGCGGAAATCGCCGATGTCGCCAACAGTACCGGCGTTGCAGCGATTGTCGCAACCAATACGACACTGGATCGCACCGGCCTGCAGGCACCACAGGCCGCAGAGGTGGGCGGGCTGTCCGGGCAGCCGCTTTTTGAAAAATCAACGCGGGTGGTAGCCCAGCTTTCCACCCTAACAGAGCTGCCGATTATCGGGGTCGGCGGGGTCGGCAGTGCCGAACAGGCCTATGCCAAGATCCGGGCCGGCGCATCCGCTATCCAGCTTTATACAGCGCTGGTGTATGGTGGCATGTCCCTTGTCGATGACATCACACACGGTCTTGAGGAACGGCTGGCCGAGGATGGATTTGCCAATATTGCCGATGCTGTCGGATCAGGACGGGCTGACTGGCTTTGAGGCCGCCGCCTCCAGCCCCGGATACTGCCACGCCAATGTGGCCCCCCGCACCACAAAACTGACCAGCAATCCCAACCAAAGTCCGTGATTGCCAAAGACCGCCATCAGCGGCAGCACGGCGACAAAATAGATGATCGTCGAGACGATCATCATGTTGCGCATATCCCTGGTCCGGGTTGCCCCGATGAATATCCCGTCAAACATCCATGCGGCAACGCCCACGATTGGTGCCGCAACCATGTAAGGCAGATAGACCCCTGCGGCCTGCTGCACATCCGGGTTTTTTGCCATCAGCGCGACGATAGTCGGACCAAACAACGCAAAGCACAGCGCCAGCACCACACCGATGACCGCACCCCAGAAACTGGTCAACACCGATGCGCGGCGCAACGCCCGGACCGATTTTGCGCCCATGGCATTGCCGACCAGCGCCTCTGCCGCCACGGCAAAACCATCCATCGCGTAGGCCGTCACACTTAGAAACTGCAAAAGAATATGATTGGCAGCCAGTTGCACATCGCCAAATCTGGCCCCGAAGAACAAAAAGCTGACGAAGATGGCCTGCAGCAGGACCGAGCGGATCAGGATATCCGTGTTGACCAGCGCCATGTTGATCAGTCTTTCGCGATCAAAAACGCGCGCCCAGTCGCGCCAGGCCGAAACGCCAAACGCATCCCGACACAGCCAAAGCCCCAGGATCAGCCCCGACCACTCGGCGATGAATGTGGCCCAGGCCACACCGGGGACGCCCCAGCCAAGATGCAGGACAAAGACGATGTCCAGAACGATATTGGTCCCGTTCATCAATAGCTGTATCGCGAAAACCCCGCGGGTCCGCCCCTGCCCGATCAGCCAGCCGGTAATGCCGTAAAGCGCAATCATTGCAGGCGCAGACCACACCCGGATCGCCATATATTGTCGCGCAAGGCCCTCAACCTCCGGGCTGGCGGGCGACACCACAAAAGCCCCGGCAAACAGCAGGCCTTGCAAACCGATGATACAGATGCCCGCAACACTGCCGATCATCAGGGAACGGGTCAGTAATGCGGCAACTTCGGCCTCGCGCCCTGCCCCGCTTGCCTGCGCCGTCAGCCCCGACGTCCCCATCCGCAGAAAACCGAATATCCAGTAGATTGCCGTCAGGATGATCGCCCCGATCCCGACCGCACCAATTGGGGCGGCCTCGCCGATCTGTCCAACAACAGCTGTGTCCACGACCCCCAGGATCGGAACGGTTGCATTGGAAAGGACGATCGGCAGCGCGATGGCAAGGACCCGGCTGTGGGTCAGCGCGTCAGCCATCCCGTTGCGGCATCAGGAAATGTCCGGTGGCCTGCGCAAACAGCCGGTCGCGATTATCCTGCCAGGCTTCGACATGCACCGACCCATAGCGCCGGCCCGAGCGGTTGATCCGCGCCCGCGCATAGGCGTCACGCGGCAAACCGGACCTCAGATAGTCAACCGTGAAATCAATCGTCTTGGGAAAAACGACGCGCGGCAGATCATCCACAACCTTGCCGCTTTCCATATCTTCCCAGACCATGGCCCAGCTCAATTCGATGATCGCCGTGACTTCCAGAAAGGCCGCAGTGACGCCGCCATGCAGCGCGGGCAATAGCGGATTGCCGATAAGGTCGTCCTTGAATGGCAGGATCGCGGTCAATTCATCCCCGCGCCGGTCGATATGTATCCCCAGAAACTGAATATAGGGCACACCCGCGACAAGTTTGCCCAACATCGCGTCACGACGCTGTTTGACCACCTGCACGGGTTCGGGTTTGCGGCTCATGTGCGCGGCCTTTCAAGTGTGAACGCGCCAGTGGCCGCAGCCACGGGGCGATCAGTCTCGCTATCGGTTGCAACCGCCCGGACAAAAGCGACCGAACGGGTGACATGATAACATTCCGCCCGCGCGGTAATGGCATCACCGGGTTTGGCCGGTCGCATGTAGTCAATCCGCAGATCAAGGGTCGCCGTCCCCATCGGCGCAGAAGGATGCGACATCACAGCCGCCCCACCGCAAGTGTCCATCAGGGCCGAAACCGCGCCGCCATGAATGACACCGGTTTCAGGATCGCCAATCAATCGCGAATCGTAGGGCATGCCGATACAGGCCATGCCGTCGCCAATCTCGCTCAGTTTCATGCCCAGCGCACGCGCATGGGGGATGGCCTCTATGAACTGGCGCGCAATCTTTTCGCGCCTGGCTTTGTTATCGTCGGACATGTGGTCATCCTATCGGCCATTTCCGTTGCGCAATGTGTCATGTGGGGATGTAAGCGCAAGGTCTTTGTCGGGTTTTTGCGACCAACAAAAGCTTGAACCAGGCGCCGTTGCCCCGCCCAAAACTTGCCGCTAGGCTGTCGTCGAGGGAGAACGCAATGCCGGAAAAACGCCTGTCATTCAAAGAAATGTGCGCCGCCTATGACGTGACGCCACGCACATTGCGCTATTATGAATATATCGAGTTGCTGACGCCCGAAAAGGAAGGCCGTTCGCGGTTCTACGGCCCCAAGGAACTTGCACGCATGACCCTGATCTTGCGCGGGCGCCGTTTTGGTTTTGCGCTGGAAGATATTCGGCAATGGCTTTTGATCTACGAAAAGGAAGGGACCGAGGCGCAGATGCGCGAATGGGTGACCCTTGCGGACAAGCAAATGGCAGAGCTGGCCGAACAGAAAGTGCAGCTGGAAAACACCATGGAAGAATTGCAGCGGCTGCGCGATGAAACCGCAGCCACCCTTGGCTAGGGGTCACGCCGCATTCACCACCCGTCACAAGCCTGTGCGTCTGGCGCGAGATGTCGCCATATGTTGGGTGCCTCTCGGATGCGAGGTCCCGCCAGAAATGCCTTCCAATGATGCCCCATCATCCTATAAATAAGGGTTACGGGGAAAAATCCGGATTTCTTCCCTCTTAGAAAATTGCGTGTAACGCCCCCCGATCTTTGCTGACCTTTCGTCAACCTGCTTGTGACGCCACGTTACGTTTACGTTAACGTCAGCATTGCTTGTAAGGTGGGTCCTGACTTCGCAAGTGGGCGTCATTCGACACTCACAAGGATTAATGAAATGACAACGGACTTGATGAACATACGAGAGATGTGTGACGCCTTTAATGTCACGCCACGCACCCTGCGCTTTTACGAAGCCAAGGAGCTGATATTCCCGATCCGCGAAGGTCAAAAACGCCTGTTCACGAAACGGGATCGCGCCCGGTTAAAGCTGATCCTGCGCGGCAAGCGCTTTGGTTTCAGCCTCGAGGAAATTCGCCAGCTGCTTGATCTTTATCACATGGATGATGGTCAGGAAGCACAACTGTCGAAATCATACGAACTGGCGCAGAACCATCTGGCCGATATGGAAGCACAAAAAGCCGAGCTTGAGCAGGCCATCGCCGAGCTGAAAGAGCAAATGGCTTGGGGTGCAACCAAACTCGCCAATATGAGCAAACACAAATCTGTCGCGGCATAATCTGCCGCGACCCCCACTCACGCCCCGAGGAGACCGCCCATGCCGATCTACACCGCACCAACAAAAGACATCCAGTTCGTCCTGCATGACCTGCTGCGCGTCAGCGAGCAGGATATCGAGGGCTTTGAAGATCTGGATCGGGACTTCACAGGTGCGGTTATCGAAGAGGCCGGGCGGATCGCATCAGAGGTTCTGCATCCGCTGAACGTCGTTGGCGATACCGAAGGCTGCGTGATGGAAAACGGCGTCGTCCGGACCCCGACCGGTTTCAAGGACGCCTTTGCACAGATGAAAGACGGCGGCTGGACCGCGATGGATTGCGACCCGGAATATGGTGGTCAGGGTCTGCCCTACATCATGCACACGGCGGCGCAGGAACCGTTTGTGTCGTCGAACATGGCGTTCAACATGTATCAGGGCCTGACCCACGGCGCCTATTCGGCGATCTATGCGCACGGATCCGACGAACAAAAGCAGAAATACCTGCCCAAGATGGTCTCATGCGAATGGACCGGCACCATGAACCTGACCGAACCGCATTGCGGCACTGATCTGGGCCTGATGCGTACCAAGGCGGTGCCAAATGGCGACGGGTCTTACAAGATCTCGGGTCAGAAAATCTTTATCTCGGCCGGTGAACATGACATGGCCGACAACATCATCCACCTCGTTCTTGCCAAAATTCAGGGCGGCCCCGAGGGGATTAAAGGCGTGTCCTTGTTCATTGTCCCGAAATTCATGGTCAATGATGACGGCTCGCTTGGCGCCCGCAACGGTGTCGCCTGCGGCAAGATCGAAGAGAAAATGGGCATTCACGGCAACTCGACCTGCGTGATGAACTATGACGATGCCACCGGCTATCTGATTGGTGAAGAACACAAAGGCATGCGCGCCATGTTCACCATGATGAACGAGGCCCGTCTGGGCGTGGGTCTTCAGGGCTATGCGCAGGCGGAAAGCGCGTATCAGAACGCGGTGGCCTACGCCAATGACCGGCTGCAGGGCCGCGACGTGACCGGTGCAAAAAACCCCGATGGTCCCGCCGACCCGCTGATCGTGCATCCCGATATCCGCCGCAACCTGATGGATCAGAAATCCTTTGTCGAAGGTGCGCGCGCCTTTACCTATTGGGGCGCCTACCTGATCGACCGGGCGCACAAGAACAGCGATGAAGATGCGGACGGGCTGATTTCGCTGATGACCCCTGTCATCAAGGGCTTCCTCACCGACAAAGGCTTTGAATATGCCACGGCGGCCCAGCAGGTCTATGGCGGGCACGGCTATATCGAAGAATGGGGCATGTCCCAATATGCCCGCGACGCCCGGATCGCCATGATCTACGAAGGCGCCAACGGCATTCAGGCGCTTGATCTGGTAGGCCGCAAGCTTGCCCAGGATGGCGGCAAGCATGTCATGGCGTTCTTCGAGATGATCAAGACCTTCATCAAGGAAAACGAAGGCAACGAAGCCCTCAGGACCGATTTCCTCGACCCGCTGAAAGCGGCCTCAAAGGATCTGCAGGCCGCGGGCATGTATTTCATGCAGAACGGCATGAAGAACCCCAACAATGCTTTGTCCGGATCCTATGACTTCATGCATATGATGGGGCATGTCTGCCTTGGGCTGATGTGGGCACGCATGGCCAAGGCCGCGATGGAAGCGCTGGAAAGCGGTGCATCTGACACCGCATTCTACGAGACCAAGATTGCGACCGGCCGCTACTATATGGCCCGCCAATTGCCTGCCACATCCATGCATCTGTCCCGGATCAACACGGGTGCCGATACTGTGATGGCGCTGGACGCAGCAAACTTCTAAGCTGACCCCGGGGCGCGAGACTCGCGCCCCTTACCGACGCCGTACTGCGTCTCTGACCCGGGTTGGGAGGCCTGCACTCATGTCCATGAAATTACACTGTTTTGGCGAAAGCGGCCACTCTTACAAGGCGGCGCTCAGCCTGACCCTGGCCGATCAGGAATGGGAGCCGGTCTTCGTTGATTTTTTCAACGGCGGCACGCGGACGCCCGCCTATCTGGAACTGAATGTCATGGGCGAAGCCCCCGTTCTGGAAGACGGTGATACGGTACTGACCCAATCAGGTGTCATTCAGGACTATATCAGCTCGAAATCGGGTAAGCTGGGCGGCAAATCCGCAGCGGAACGGCGCGAGGTTCTGCGCTGGCTGTTCTATGACAACCACAAAGTGTCCAGTATCGCAGGGCCGCTGCGGTTCATCATGAACTTTCTGCCCGAAGAAAAGCGCAATGCGGATGTCATTGCCTTTCTGTCGGGGCGGCTGGCCGGTGCGTTGAAAGTCATGGATGCCCATCTGGACGGGCGCAACTGGCTTGCCGGTGAAGAGCTGACAATCGCTGACATCGCCTGCTGCAGCTATCTCTACTACCCCGAAGATTTCAATTTCGACCGCAAGGCCTATCCCAATATCGACCGTTGGCTGGATGCCATTGCCGCCCAACCCGGTTGGAAACACCCCTATGATTTGATGCCCGGCTCCCCAGCGGACCGGGCTTAACGGAGGACCCCATGACCGAAGCCTATATCTATGACACCGTGCGTACCCCGCGCGGCAAGGGCCGCAAGGACGGCAGCCTGCACGAGGTGACCTCTGCCCGCCTGTCCGCCGGCGTTCTGAACGCCTTGAAAGAGCGGAATAATCTGGAAGGGCATGCTGTCGAGGATGTGATCTGGGGCAACGTCACCCAGGTCGGCGAACAGGGTGGGTGCCTTGCGCGCACTGCGGTGCTCGCCTCTGACCTTGACGAAAGCATCCCCGGACTGGCAATCAACCGCTTTTGCGCCTCTGGGATGGAGGCGGTGAACCTTGCCGCAAATCAGGTCAAGGGCGGCGCCGGTTCGGCCTATATCGCCGGTGGGGTCGAAATGATGGGCCGGGTGCCGATGGGGTCAGACGGGGCTGCAATTGCGGTCGATCCGTCCATCGCGATGGATACTTATTTTGTGCCGCAAGGGATCTCGGCCGATATCATCGCCACCGAATACGGTTTCAGCCGCGATGCGGCCGACCAATTGGCGGTCAAAAGTCAGCAACGTGCGGCCACCGCATGGGAAGAAGGCAGATTTGCCAATTCCATCGTCGCTGTAAAGGATATCAACGGCCTGCCGATCCTTGCGCACGACGAATACATGCGCCCCCAGACCGATATGCAGTCGCTTGGCGCGCTGAACCCCGCGTTTCAGGCGATGGGCGAGGTCATGCCCGGCTTCGACAAGGTCGCATTAATGAAATACCCGCATCTGGAACGGATCAACCATATTCACCACGCCGGGAATTCATCCGGCATCGTGGATGGGGCCGCCGGGGTCCTGATTGCCAACAAGGCATGGGGCGAAGCGCACGGGATCAAACCGCGCGCGCGGATCAAGGCAACGGCCAAGATCGGCACCGACCCAACGATCATGCTGACCGGCCCAGTCCCCGTGACCGAAAAGATCATGGCCGACAGCGGCATGCAAATCAGCGATATCGACCTGTTCGAGGTGAATGAGGCCTTTGCATCCGTTGTGATGCGTTTCATGCAGGCCTTTGACGTTGACGACAGCGTGGTCAACGTCAATGGCGGTTCCATCGCGATGGGTCACCCGCTGGGTGCGACCGGCGCAATCATCATCGGAACCCTGCTGGACGAGTTGGAGCGCACCGGCAAGGGCACAGGTCTTGCCACGCTTTGTATCGCCTCGGGCATGGGTGCCGCGACGATCATCGAAAGGCTGTGACACGGCGTGACGGGACCCGACGATGCGGAAGCCAAGCGGATATATCAGGAACTGCTCGACAAGATCGGGCAATCCTATTTTGATGCAGATTTCGCATATTTCCGCGATGTCATCCACGTCCCGCACACGCTGCATTCGCAAGGCCAGACCGTGCATGTCGACACAGATGAAGACCTGCGCGCCGGGTTCAACAAGTTCCGCTCTTATCTGGCGGGCATCGGCGTGACCGAGTTCATCCGCACATGCGAGGATGCGATGTTTCTCAATGAGCAGCAGATCATTGGCGAACATACCTCGCACCTGCTGCGCAACGGCGTCTGGAGCCGCGAACCCTACAACGTCCGGTCAATGCTTCGCCGCACCGACGGGCGCTGGCAAGTCTGCTCGTCGGAAAACGCCCTGCCCGACAGCGCCTGGCAAATCATGGCCATGGCCCCGCGCAGTGCCAAAACAAAAATCGCCCGTGCTGCGGGCATACGCAAACAGAACTCCAAAACAGGAGAGTCAAATGACTGATTTCACCATGACCACGGACGCCGATGGCGTCGCAACCATCGTCTGGGACACCGTCGGAAAATCCATGAACGTGATGAGCCGCGATTCCATGGGGCTGCTCAGTGATCTGCTGGACAGCGCCCTGGCCGACGAGGCCGTCAAAGGCATTATCATCACCTCGGGCAAGGACAGCTTTGCAGGTGGGATGGACCTGAACGTTCTGGCCAGCATCCGTGACGAAAGCGGCGACAACCCGGCGCAGGGCCTGTTTGATTTCACCATGAACGGCCATCACATGCTGCGCAAACTGGAGCGCGCGGGCATGGACCCAAAGACCAACAAGGGTGGCAAGCCGATTGCCGCAGCCCTTCCCGGCACGGCCCTTGGTATCGGATTGGAGGTCCCGCTTGCCTGCCACCGCATCTTTGCCGCCGACAACCCCAAAGCCAAGATCGGCCTGCCAGAGATCATGGTCGGCATCTTCCCCGGTGCAGGCGGCACAACCCGTCTGGTCCGCAAACTGGGTGCCATGGCCGCCTCGCCCTTGCTGCTGGAAGGCAAGCTGAACAACCCGCAAAAAGCCAAGGCCGCGGGCGTGATTGACGAGGTCGTCCCCGCAGACGAATTGCTTGCAAAAGCCAAGGAATGGGTTCTGTCAGAGCCGAAAATCGTCAAGCCATGGGACGAAAAGGGCTACAAGATGCCCGGCGGCGCGCCCTACCATCCTGCGGGTTTCATGACCTATGTTGGGGCCTCGGCCATGGTGAATGGCAAGACCCAGGGCGTCTATCCGGCCGCCAAGGCCCTGCTTTCGGCGGTATATGAAGGTGCGCTTGTCCCGTTTGACCAGGCGCTCAAGATCGAGGCACGCTGGTTTACCCATATCCTGATGAACCCGTCCTCATCCGCGATGATCCGCAGTCTGTTCATCAACAAAGAAGCGCTTGAAAAAGGCGCGAACCGGCCAGAGGCGCCGGATCAGAAGGTCAAACAGGTCGGCGTGATCGGTGCAGGCATGATGGGGGCCGGTATCGCGCTGGTCTCTGCGCTTGCAGGGATCAAGGTTGTCTTGATCGACAGCACGCAAGAGGCGGCCGACAAGGGCAAATCCTACACCACCGCCTATATGGACAAGGGTATTTCCCGCAAGAAAGCGACCGAGGAAAAGAAAGCCGCAGTTCTGGACCTGATCAATGCAACGACAGACTATGATGCATTGAAGGGCTGCGACCTGATCATCGAGGCCGTGTTCGAAGATGTCGGCGTCAAGGCCGATGTCACAGCCAAGGTGCAAGCGGTCACCGGCCCGGACTGCATCTTTGCGACCAATACCTCGACCCTGCCGATCACCGAATTGGCCAAGGCCGCCGCGGATCCTGAGAAATTCATCGGCATTCACTTCTTCTCGCCCGTCGACAAGATGCTGCTGGTGGAAATCATCAAGGGCAAGCAGACCGGCCCGGTCGCTGTGGCGAAAGCGCTCGACTATGTGCGCCAGATTCGCAAGACGCCGATTGTGGTCAATGACGAACGTTTCTTCTACGCCAACCGCTGCATCATCCCCTATATCAACGAAGGGATCCGGATGGTGAAGGAAGGCGTCGCACCGGCATTGATCGAAAACGCGGCCAAGCTGGTGGGGATGCCATTGGGGCCGCTGCAACTGACCGACGAGACGTCGATTGATCTAGGCGTCAAGATTGCCAAAGCAACAAAGGCGGCGATGGGCGATGCCTACCCGAATGCCGAAGTTGACGACGTTCTGTTCTGGATGTTTGACGAGGGCCGCCTCGGGCGGAAATCAAACGCGGGCTTTTATGCCTATGATGACAAGGGCAAGCGGCAGGGTCTGTGGGATGCGTTGGGCGCCCGCTATCCCGTTGCTGGTGCGCAGCCGGATCTGATCACCGTGCAGCATCGCCTGCTATTTGCGCAGGTTCTCGAAGCGGTACGCGCTCTGGAAGAAGGTGTTCTGGAAGATATCCGCGAAGGTGACGTCGGCGCCATACTGGGATGGGGTTTCGCCCCATGGTCCGGCGGGCCGTTCAGCTGGCTGGATATCATCGGGGCGCCTTATGCCGCCGAACGGTGTGATCAGCTGACCGAACAGTTTGGCGAACGGTTCAAGACCCCCGATCTGCTGCGCGAGATGGCCGACAAGGGGCAGTCTTTCTACAAGCGTTTCGGCGCTGACGCGAAAGCGGCCTGATACACAACCCGGCGCATCCCGATCCTTCGGGATGCGTCCAGCGGGGGGCTGTCTTTCAAGCCCACTTGCCTTCTGCTGCCATTCTCCGCTCTTATGCATTTATTGCATCGGGGAGGATTGCATCATGGACGAAACGGGCTTGGACAAATGTGCGGCGAATTTCGTCCCGCTGACCCCACTTTCCCATCTTCAGCGTGCAGCAAGCATTTTCGCGACGCGCGAGGCGCTTGTCTATGGCAATCAGCGCCTGACTTATGCGGACTATCATAGGCGGGTGACGCAGCTGGCCTCGGCGCTTAACAAAGCCGGGGTTGGCAAGGGCGATGTTGTCGCCACGATCCTGCCTAATATCCCGGCCCAGTCCGAGGCCGCCTTTGCGGTGCCTGCCTGCGGTGCGATACTCAATACGATCAACACGCGACTTGACGTTGATACGGTGGCCTACATCCTTGCGCATGGCGAGGCGAAAGTCGTGTTGGTCGATAGTCAGTTTCTGCCAATGACCATGGACGCCATCGACCAGATGGATGCGCCCGCCCCGATGATTATCGAAGTGCCCGATGATGTGGCGGGCATCAAAGGCATCGGCACCCAGCAGGATTACGAGGATTTCCTGCAAACCGGCGACCCGCAATATCGCTGGGTGATGCCAGATGACGAGTGGGACAGCCTTGCGCTGAACTACACCTCTGGCACGACGGGGCGTCCGAAAGGTGTCGTCTACCATCACCGGGGCGCTTATCTGATGACAATGGGCACGCCGATCAGTTGGGAACTGCCGCTATTTCTGCGCTATCTGCAGATCGTTCCGCTGTTTCACTGCAATGGCTGGAACCACACGTGGATGCTGCCAGCGCTTGGCGGCACCGCAATTTGTTGCCGCGATATTTCGGCTGGCGCAATCTATGACGCGATTGCCGATAAGGGGGTGACCCATTTCGGCGGTGCACCCATTGTCCTGAACATGATCGTCAATGCCAAGGATGACATGCGCCGCGATTTCGACCACGTGGTCGAGGTTTTCACCGCCGGTGCGCCGCCTGCGCCTGCCACCCTTTCCGCAATCGGGAAACTGGGGTTCAACATCAAACAGGTCTACGGATTGACCGAAACATATGGCCATGTCACCGAATGCATCTGGCAGGCCGAATACGCCACCCTGCCCGAGCAGGATCAAGCCGCCATCAAGGCCCAGCAAGGTGTCGCCATGCCGATGATGGAGGACGTCACCGTCGTTGATGACCAGATGACGCAAGTCCCCCGCGATGGCACGACCCAGGGCGAAATCGTGATGCGTGGCAATTCGGTGATGAAAGGATATCTGAAAAACCCGGAAGCGACCGCAGAGGCCTTTGCCGGTGGTTATTTCCACTCGGAAGATTTGGCCATCCAGCACGAAAACGGCGCGATCCAGATTTCGGACCGGGCCAAGGATATCATCATCTCGGGGGGCGAAAACATCAGCTCGGTCGAGGTTGAGGGCGCGTTGATGCACCACCCTGCCGTCAATCTATGCGCCGTGGTCGCAAAACCCGATGACAAGTGGGGCGAGGTCCCCTGTGCCTTCATTGAACTCAAGGAAGGTGCGGCCGCAACCGAGCCCGAGATCATCAGCTTTACCCGCGAAAGGCTGGCCGGGTTCAAGACACCCAAGACAGTTGTGTTTCAAGAGCTGCCCAAAACCTCGACCGGCAAGATCCAGAAGTTCGAATTGCGCAGCCTGGCCAAAAAGATGTGACGCAGCAGGTGCTTACATAACGTGACACAGCCGCAACGCATCATAGATCGCCGCATGCGTGTTGCGCGATGCAACCGCGTCACCAATCCGGAAAAGCTGGAAACAACCGTCCGGATTGGTCACGATGGTCTGTGGCTGCCCGGCGATGAACGCCGCCTGATCCACCGCCCCGCCATTTGACGCCTGATCGCGCAAGGCAAAGTAAAGATCATCAAGCGGCATGGTCCCGTAATTGACCACGACCTGATCATAGGATTTCTCGGTCTGCAGATCACTGTAATCCGTGCCGATTATTGCCGTCAGCTTGTTGCCATCCTGCCGGACGGATAATAGCCGCCGCGCCACTGTGAAAAGGGCGTCATGCGCCTGAAGCGAGCGCATGTAAGGGACAAGGTTCATGGCCATGACCTCTGGCGCAAAGCTGCGATCTGGCGTCATGACCTCAACCTGTGCGCCGGCTGCGGCTGCGACGTCGGCCGCTTGCAAGGCAGGGTGGTCGCCGGCTTCGTCATAAATCAGGATACTGCCCGCCGGTTTCACATCGCCTGCGATGATATCCCACGCGCTGATCACATGCGCGGCCTCGTGGGGCTGTTCAAGCAATGTCAGGTTGGGCACACCGCCGGTGGCGATAATGACAATATCGGGGTTCAAGGCGGTGACATCACTGACCTCTGCATAGGTGTTGAAATGGAAGGTGACACCATGGGCCGCGCATTGTGCGACGCGCCAATCGACAATGCCGATCATTTCGCGGCGTCTGGGTGATTGTGCGGTCAGCCGTATTTGCCCGCCGGGTTGGTCGGCCGCCTCGAAAACCGTCACCTTATGACCACGCGCGGCACAGACCCTTGCGGCTTCCAGCCCGCCCGGCCCGGCACCGACAATCACAATTGCCTTGCCCCCGCTGCCCCGTTGCACGATCTGCGGCAATGACAGCTCGCGCCCTGTTGCCGGATTATGCAGGCACAGGGCCTCGCCGCCCTGATATATCCGATCAAGGCAGTAGTTCGCCCCGACACATGGCCGGATATCATCCTCGCGCCCTTCTGTGATCTTTTGCACGATATGGGGATCCGCGATATGCGCGCGCGTCATCCCGACCATATCCAGCAGCCCCGCGCTGATCGCATGACGGGCCGTCGCGACATCAGGAATGCGCGCGGCGTGAAATGTGGGCAAACCGGTTGCGGCCCGAACGGACCCCGCAAAATCCAGATGCGGTGCAGATGTCATGCCCTGAATAGGGATCACATCGGTCATATCCGGGTCGGTTGATACACGGCCCCGAATGACGTTGAGAAAATCAAGCTGCCCGCTTGCCTTGAAGATTTCCGCCATTTGCAAACCGGTCTGCGGGTCGATCCCGCCCGGCTTGGTTTCATCGGCCGTATAGCGCAGACCAACAATGAAATCCGGCCCCACACGTTTGCGTACGGCATCGATAATGGCCATCCCGAAACGCATCCGGTTTTCCAGTGATCCGGCCCCATATGGCCCGTCCAGCGTATTGGTCAGCGGCGACCAGAACTGATCAATCAGATGTCCGTACCCCTCGATCTCGACACCGTCCATGCCGCCCTCTTTCATCCGCTCGGCGGCATCCGCGAAATCCGCAATGACGCGGGTGATATCCCAATCCTCCATCACCTTGGGAAAGGCCCGATGGGCGGGTTCGCGGTGCGGTCCGGATGAGAGCGATGGCAGCCAATCCCCCTTGTTCCAGCCGGTCCGGCGGCCCAGATGTGTCAGCTGGATCATGGCCGCACATCCATGTTCGTGGCAGGCATCCGTCAATCGCGTGATCCACGGCACCACATCATCGCGGTAAGCCAGAATATTGTTGAACGATGGAGGACTGTCTTTTGATACGGATGCGGACCCGGCCGTCATTGTCAGGGCAACGCCCCCCTTGGCCCGCTCGGCGTGATAGGCGATGTAGCGATCCTTGGGCATACCGTCTTCGGGATAGGCTGGTTCGTGACTTGTGGTCATGATCCGATTGCGCAAGGTCAAATGCTTCAGCTGATAGGGTTCAAGCAGCGGGTCATTGGACATCGGCACGGCTCCATATCTGGTGATCTCATCTGGGACCGGCGTCGCGGGGCCGGTCAAGTCTGTTTCCGACATGACAAGCCCGCCCTGGCGCGATACGTTGCAGCAAAAAGGGCAGTACGGGGCAATGACAGCACTTGATCAATATGTTCGGCTGGAAAGCGGCGGCATTTGGCGTGCGGGCCCGGATGCGCAACGGCGCGACGTGGTGATTTCCTTCGGGGATGCCACATTGGTGATCTCTGACAAGGCGGGCCGCCCGCTGACCCATTGGTCATTGCCCGCAATCATCCGCCAGAACCCCGATGAGCTGCCTGCGATATACACCCCCGACTATGCCGCGCAGGAAGCCGTTGAGATTGCCGATGAAACGATGATTGCCGCCATCGCGCAGGTACACGAGGTTCTGGAAAAGGACCGGCCAAAACCGGGCAAGTTACGCCATTGGATGATCGGTGGGTCCGTGCTGGCGGCATTGCTGCTTGCGATCTTCTGGCTGCCCGGCGCCCTGATGCGCCAGACTTTGGCGGTCGTCCCCTTTCCACAAAGAACAGAGATCGGGGCTGCGATCCTGGGACATATGCAGGGCGAAACCGGGGCCGCCTGTCGGGACCCACGCGGCGCGGTCGCGGCCGAAGCCCTTGCAACCCGCCTTTTCGGCCCCGAGACCGTGACACGTATCGTGGTTGTCCCACAATTGGCGCAGGGTGCAGTGGCGCTACCCGGTGGGCTGATATTGCTGGATCACGGTGTCATCAGGGGAACCGACGATCCTGCCGTTGCGGCGGGCCACGTCCTTGCAGCCCATGCCGCAGCAATCCGGACGGACCCGTTGGAAACGGTTTTGCGTCAGGCCGGGCTGCGCACAACATTCCGCTTGCTGACCACCGGCGATATTCCGGCCGATGCATTACGCGCCAGTGCTGATGCCACGGTGGCCGCGGCGTGGTCTGACGACCTGCCCACACAGCTATCGGCATCCTTTGCGCAGGCAAATGTGCCAAGCGGACCTTATGCTGGCACCACAGGCGCCGACCTGATCGAGACCTCATCAGCAGATCAAAGCTTTCGCGAAATCCTCAGCGACGGTGACTGGGTCAGCCTGCAGAATATTTGTAACAGCTAGCTTATTTTGTGCCGAACATCCGGTCACCGGCGTCGCCAAGACCCGGCACGATATACCCGTTTTCGTTCAGGTGGCTGTCAATCGCAGCGGTGACAATCGGCACGTCGGGATGGGCCTCTTTCATCCGGGCGATGCCTTCGGGTGCTGCCAACAGGCACAAGAACCGAATATTGGTCGCACCCGCCTCCTTCAGCAGATCAATCGCGGCAACCGATGAATTGCCGGTCGCAAGCATCGGATCAACCGCAATCACCAACCGATCTGCAAGCTCGGTTGGTACTTTGAAGTAATATTGCACCGGCTTGAGCGTTTCTTCGTCGCGGTACAGACCAACAAAGCCCACACGCGCCGACGGGATCAGTTCCAGCACACCATCAAGCAAGCCGTTGCCCGCACGCAGGATCGACACAAGCGCCAGCTTTTTGCCGTCAATCACCGGCGCATCCATCGGCTCTAGCGGGGTATCAATGCGTTTGGTGGTCATCGGCAGACCGCCGGTGACCTCATAGGCCAGCAATTGACTGATCTCGCGCAGCAACTGGCGGAACACGGCGGTGGATGTATCCTTCTGTCGCATCAGGGTCAGTTTATGCTGCACCAGCGGGTGGGTGACGTGGGTGACGTGATCGGTCATGCGGGGGTCTCCAGACGTTTGGCAACGCGCGCTCTTGTTGCATCATCACAGAATGCGGCGGCGAGAGCGGTTTGATTGATTGCCGCAAAATCCGCTTCGCCCCAACCGAATGTGCGGGCAAGCATGTTGTATTCATCGCTCATGGTTGTGTGGAAAAATGGCGGATCATCGGTTGAGACTGTCACCGGAACGCCCGCGTCGCGCAGTTTGACGATGGGATGCTGCGCCCAGCCGGGGACGGCGTTCAAAACGACGTTCGAGCCGGGGCAAACCTCTAGCACGATCTCTTTCTCGGCGATTTCACTGACCAGCGCGGGGTCTTCGATTGCCCCAATCCCATGGCCGACACGCGCAACCTTGAGATGGGTCAGCGTTTCGGCAACCATCGACGGCCCGCCCCATTCGCCCGCATGGCAGGTCAGCGGCATGCCAGCCTCGCGGGCCATGTCAAAACTGTAGGTGTAGTCAGCGGGGCGGCCCACCATCTCGCCCCCGGCCATGCCGTATCCGGTGATGAAATCGCCAAAGGTCTCAATCGCGCATTTGGCGGCCGGTGTGCAGGCCTCGGGGCCGAAATGACGAATGCCCGTCACAATCCCGCGCAGG
Source organism: Yoonia sp. SS1-5 (assembly GCF_038443705.2). NCBI lineage: Bacteria > Pseudomonadati > Pseudomonadota > Alphaproteobacteria > Rhodobacterales > Paracoccaceae > Yoonia > Yoonia rhodophyticola. The sequence goes on from NZ_CP151767.2 coordinate 1,373,196, forward strand.
GTGATGCCAAACTTTGCCTCGGCCTCGGTTGCGGCGTCCTGCATGGCGGCCACATAGTCGCGCCAGGCGGCCAGATCACCACCGCCGCAAAAATCCGGGGATACAAACGTTTCCATGTAAACGACGCCATGGCGTGCGGTTTCCTCTAACACGGCGAGAGTCAGCCTGCGGAAATCCTCGGGCGTTTGCAAAACTGTACAGGCGGCTTCGTAGACCTGCAGGAAATGGTCAAAATCGCGGAAGGCGTACCCGCCGTCAGCGGTGAAAATACCGCTGATGTCGATCTTCTTTTCCTGTGACAGGCCACGGATGAAACTGGGCGGCGCGCAGCCTTCCAGATGGGTATGCAGTTCGATTTTGGGAACTGATTGAAAGCTCATATGAAACTGTGTCCTTCGCCAGAATATGGCACGTTCAAATGGTCGGCGACCGATGCCGCCACATCCGCAAAGGCCAGATGGCCCAGCGCCCGCGAACCCAGCCCATGCACCAGGACGGGAACCCGTTCTCTGGTATGGTCCGTGCCGGGCCATGTGGGGTCATTGCCATGATCCGCCGTGATGATCAACAGATCATCAGCGCGCAACCGGGTCAGGATCGAGGCCAACGCCTGATCAAACCAGTGCAGATGGCCCGCATAACCCGCCGGGTCGCGGCGATGGCCAAATTCACTGTCAAACTCCACCAGATTGGCAAAGACAAACGCGCCGTCCACCGCCTCGTCCACCAGATCGCTGATGTGGTCCATCAACACCGCATCGCCGCCCTTGCGCAGGTCATCAATCCCGCGCATCGAGAAGATGTCGCCTATTTTGCCAACGGCATAGACGCGGCGCCCCGCCCGCTGCACCTGATCGCAGAGTGTCGGCTTTGGCGGGGCAATCGCAAAATCGCGGCGGTTGCCGGTGCGTTGAAAGCTGCCCGGCTCGCCGACAAAGGGCCGTGCGATGACGCGCCCGACTTTCATGCCGTGCAAAAGCGGCGCGACCTCGGCGCACATGTCATGCAGCCTGTTCAGGCCAAAATGCGTCTCATGGGCCGCAATCTGCACCACGGAATCCGCTGATGTGTAGCAGATTGGCCAGCCGGTTTTCAGATGGGCGGCCCCGTATTCGGCGATCACCGCCGTGCCGGAGGCATGGCAATTGGCAAGCGTATCGTCTGTTTTTGCAGCTGCGCGCAGCGCCTGCATCACCGCTGCCGGAAAGGCCGGGACCTCTTCGGGGAACACATGCCAGTCCCACGGCACCGGCACGCCAGCCAGTTCCCAATGCCCCGATGGGGTGTCTTTGCCCGGCGATACCTCTGTTGCGGCACCCCAGGCGCCGCGTGGTTGCGCGCCAAGGCCACGTGGCATTGCACCGGCCGCAAGCTGCGCTGCCGCCCCCAGGCCAAGCCCGTCAAGCGTCGGCAGCTTCAGGTCGACGGTGCCGGCGATATGTCCCAATGTGTTGGCGCCGGTATCCGGCAAATCCCCGTTGAAGAACTGATCGGCATCCGGCGCACCGCCGATCCCAACGCTGTCAATCACGATCAGAAAAGCGCGCGGCATTCAGGTGATCCTTTCAACGATAAGCGGGGTTTCAGGCGCTCCGGCATCCGACAACGTAACGGCGGCCTGAACCGCCACTGCGGCGGCTTCGGCGGTATCCTCGCTGCGGGCATGGATTGTGCATAGGGGATCGCCCTTTTGCAGCACGGCGCCAAGGGGCTGCATATCTGTCAGCCCGACAGCCGGATCAACGCGGTCGGTCTCGACCCGGCGACCACCGCCCAGACGGACAACAACCATACCCAAAGCCTCGCCATCAATGCCGGTGATCGTACCCGATGCGGGGGCTGTGACAGCGCCAATCACAGGGGCAGTTGGCAGATGCGTGCGCCAATCCTCGGCCATGTCTGGGGGGCCACCAAGCGCCGCAACCATCGCGGCAAATGCCGCCAACGCCCGGCCGGATGTCAGCGCCGCGTCCAGCTTGGCCGCCCCGTCCGGCACACCATGCACGTCTAATAGCTGGGCGCCAAGGGCGATGCTGAGATCGGCGAGACGCGGCGCGGCGGCGCGATTGCCGCAAAGCACCTCCATGCAGATGGCGACCTCAACCGCATTGCCCAGCGCGGGGGCCAGCGGTTGGTTCATATCCGTGATCAGCGCAGCCGTCTTGCAACCCGCCCCGTTGGCGGCATCAACAAGCGCCTTGGCGAGGGCTGTCGCCTCTGCGCGCGTTTTCATAAACGCACCAGAGCCGAGTTTGACATCCAGTATCAGCCCTTCAAGACCGGCGGCGAGTTTCTTGGACAAAATTGATGCGGTGATAAGGTCAACACTATCAACCGTCGCGGTGACATCACGAATGGCATAAAGCCGTTTGTCGGCGGGGGCAATCAGGCCCGTCGCACCGACGATGGCGCAGCCATGCGCAGCCACGATCTGCCGCATCTTAGTGATGGGGACGTCCGTGCGCAGGCCGGGGATCGCCTCAAGCTTGTCCAGCGTACCGCCCGTATGCCCCAGGCCGCGCCCTGAAATCATCGGCACATAGACCCCGCAAGCGGCCAGCATCGGCGCAAGCAGCAGCGATACGCAATCGCCGACCCCGCCTGTGGAATGCTTGTCCAGCACCGGACCCGGCAAATCCCATTCCAGCACATCGCCACTGTCACGCATACCCGTGGTCAGCGCCACACGCCCCGCATCATCCAGCCCTTTCAGACAAACAGCCATGGCAAAGGCACCGGCCTGCGCATCACTGACCCGCCCGTCCGCCAGGCCTGCGGCAAACCAACGAAGCGCTTCGGGTGTGGGCGCGCGTCCGCGCCGGACATCGGCAATGATGCTATGGGCGTCCAAGCTCAGACCTTGCTCATGTGATCGCTATCAAAACTGCCGGGCAATAATGCCCCGACGGTGGTGCGTTCCTCGGTCCCCGTCGTCGTCGCCATGGTCAGCGGGACGTCGCCGGCCGCAAATTCCGCAAGCTTCTGGCGGCAGCCACCGCAGGGCGTGACGGGTTTGGGGCTGTCGGCAATCACCGCCACTTCGACGATTTCCGTTTCACCCGCAGCAATCATAGCGGCAATGGCGCCTGCCTCGGCGCAGGTGCCCTCGGGGTAGGCCACGTTTTCAACGTTACACCCGACATAGACCTTGCCCGAGGCTGTGCGCAGTGCAGCGCCAACCTTGAACTTTGAATAGGGTGCGTAGGCATTTTCGCGAACCGTTCTGGCCGCCTTGATCAACGACATTCCCATCTCCATCTTGTTCTGCCAAGACTGTGCCGCCGACCCGTTGGATGCAAGACCTGATCGGGCCCCGTGGGTCAGATCCTAGTGCAGCGCCGTCGCGAACTTGCCGGGTAGCGCGACTTCCAAAAGTGACAGATCGGCGCTGGGATCAGCATAGCAGGTCCGCATGCCCGGTGGGATGACAAAGGCATCGCCTGCGGTCAGCAATTGGGCGGACCCGTCATCGCCCTGCAAGGTCATGCGCCCCTCCATCACGAATGTGAAATGGATATCGGCGTCATGTGCGGCCCAGACAGGCGCACCGGCACCGGTATCGGGCCGCAATACCTGCACACCGGCCACAAATTGCGTGTTCTGGCCAATGGTTGTGTCCCGACAGGTGTATCCGGGCAATCGGGCAGGCACCCAAACCGCATCCTTGGCGCAGTTATGCACAAATTTCTGCCCCTGCCATTCCCGATCGGGGCGCAAATGCGCGGTTGGCAGCACCATGTCATGATCAATCTCGGTGACATGCTCGGCCGGCACGCCGATCTCGATCACCTCAATCCCGTCAGAGGCTTCCAAGACACGGTGCCTGATCTCGGGCGGCTGGATAAAACAATCACCCGCCGTCAGCCGAATAGGTGGGCCCTGATCTTCGTAAACCACGTCGACCCAGCCGCGATAACAGAAAATCAGTTGAAACCCGACCTTGTGAAAATGGACCATATCCGGCACCGGTCCGCCATCGGGGATCCGGATATGGCTGGCGATAATCGACCCGCCCAGCCGGTTGGGGATCAGATCGCGATATTCCATCCCCGCGCGCCCGATCACCCAAGGCGCCTGATCGGCCAAACGGCGCACCACAAACGCATGCTCGGTCTGTGGCAGAACAAGTGGTGGGTTCAGTGGTGCAACCGTGACACGGGTGCCGCCCGGGGCCGTCATTGTGGTCCGCCCTTCAGCAAAATCCGCATCATCGGTCAGAATACGCAAATGGCCGGGCGTGGCTGTTCCCTGTTCCAGCCGGACCCGCACGCCATGGCCGGAATAGACCGCAACGCTGGGATCATCTGCGGGGTAAATCATGTCCAGCCGCATGCCCAATGTGTTACCAAAGAACGCAAGATCCGCGCGAAGATCGCTGGTTGGCATGCAGATTTCGGCCAGGATTTTGTCAGTGTTTTTCATGGATCGCACAGTGTTCACAGCAAGAAGGATTTGCAAGCCTGCGAAAACCATGCTTTTGAACAGGCGCAAATCCCAAGCACGGCCAATAGTTTAATATTAAACCATCTTAGAGGATATCCAATGTCAGATGATGCAAAATCAACCCTGCGACAGGCTGCATTGGATTATCACCGCTTCCCCAAACCCGGCAAACTGGAAATTCGCGCGACCAAGCCGCTGGCCAATGGGCGCGATCTGGCAAGGGCCTATTCCCCCGGCGTGGCAGAGGCATGTCTTGAGATCAAGGCAGATCCAGCGACGGCGCGTGCATATACCTCGCGCGGAAACCTCGTTGGCGTGGTGACCAACGGGACCGCCGTTCTGGGGCTGGGCAATATTGGCGGACTGGCCTCAAAGCCGGTGATGGAAGGCAAAGCCGTCCTTTTCAAGAAGTTCGCCAATATCGACTGTTTTGATGTGGAACTGGATGAACCCGATCCCTACAAGCTCGCCGATATCATTTGTGCGATGGAACCGACCTTCGGGGCCATCAACCTTGAGGATATCAAGGCGCCCGAGGCGTTTATCGTCGAGGCCGAATGCCGCAAGCGGATGAACATCCCGGTCTTTCACGACGATCAGCACGGCACGGCTATCGTCGTCGGTGCAGCCGCCACAAACGCGCTGCATCTTGCAGGCAAATCATTCGAAGACATCAAGGTTGTCAGTACCGGTGGCGGGGCTGCCGGGATTGCCTGCCTCAACATGCTTCTCAAGCTGGGCGTGAAGCGCGAGAATGTCTGGCTCGCTGATCTGGCGGGGTTGGTCTATGAAGGCCGCACCGACGACATGACCGACCAAAAGGCCGCCTACGCGCACGGCACGAGCGCCAAGACCCTTGATGAGATTATTGAAGGCGCTGATCTGTTCCTTGGGCTGTCAGGCCCCGGGGTTCTAAAGCCTGAAATGGTGGCGAAGATGGCCAAGACGCCGATTATTCTGGCCCTCGCAAATCCGAACCCCGAAATTGATCCTGCCGCGGCCCGCGCAGTGGCACCGGATGCAATCATTGCGACCGGGCGCAGCGATTACCCCAATCAGGTCAACAACGTCCTGTGTTTCCCGTTCATCTTTCGTGGGGCGCTGGATGTTGCCGCGACAGATATCAATGATGAAATGAAGCTGGCCTGCATTGCAGGTATCGCAGCCCTCGCCCGGGCCACAACCTCGGCCGAGGCAGCCGCGGCCTATAGCGGCGAACAACTGACCTTTGGGCCCGAATATCTGATCCCGAAACCATTTGACCCCCGGCTGATGGGCGTTGTGGCCAGCGCGGTCGCGGGTGCCGCAATGGAAACAGGCGTCGCACAGCATCCGATTGATGACATGCAGGCGTATAAGGCGAACCTGGATGCGTCCGTCTTCAGATCCTCCCTGATCATGCGCCCGGTCTTTGATGCCGCCCGCACCTCTGCCCGCAATATCGTATTTGCCGAAGGTGAAGACGAACGGGTTCTGCGCGCGAGCCAAGCCATGATGGAGGAAACAACCGACAAGCCAATCCTGATCGGACGGCCCGAGGTGATCGAACAACGCTGCGAACGGGCCGGTCTGAAAATCAGGCCGGGGGCCGATTTCAGCGTGGTGAACCCCGAGAACGATCCCCGCTACCGCGATTATTGGGGCACCTATCACGATCTGATGGCCCGGCGCGGTGTGACCCCCGACCTTGCCAAGGCAATCATGCGCACAAATACAACCGCAATTGGTGCCGTCATGGTCCATCGGGGCGAGGCCGACAGCCTTATCTGCGGTACCTTTGGCCAATTCCGCTGGCATCTGAACTATGTGACCCAGATATTGGGGACAGATGTGCTGCACCCCGTGGCGGCGCTGTCGCTGATGATCCACGAAGAAGGGCCGTTATTTATTGCCGACACGCAGGTGCATACCGAACCAACGCCGGCACAGATTGCCGAAACCGTCGTCGGCGCGGCCCGGCATGTGCGGCGTTTCGGGGTTGAGCCGATCATCGCGCTTTGCACGCACAGCCAGTTCGGCAATCTGGTCTGCGACACCGGTGACAGGATGCGCGCGGCCATGGCGATCCTTGACCAATCCCCCCGCGACTTTGCCTATGAGGGCGAAATGAATGTCGACACCGCCCTTGATGTCGAATTGCGTGGCAGGGTGTTCCCGCAGGCCCATCTACCGGGCGCCGCCAATACCCTGATCTTTGCCAATACCGACGCGGCATCCGGCGTGCGCAATATCCTCAAGATGAAGGGCGGTGGCCTTGAAGTTGGGCCAATCCTGATGGGCATGGCCAATCGCTGCCATATCGTCACCCCCTCTATCACGGCCCGAGGATTGTTGAACATGTCGGCGCTGGCAGGCACGCCAGTGGCGCATTACGGCTGACAACATGATGGCATTCCGCAGTTTCCACCATTTGCCGCGACGGTCCGGGCGTTTCGACAGGGCGTTGCGCCGTAACGGGACACCACCAGCGCATCAATTCGAACCCAATCAGATCATACCGCCCGCAGCCCCAGCAACAGCAGGCAACGCAGCCCCATGACCGACACGCCCTTACCCGTATTTCTGTGTTTCAAATGGGGCGAAGGTTACCCGTGCAAATACACCAATATCCTCTTTCGCGCGCTGACCGATGTGATGCAAACCCCGTTCCGACTGGTCTGCGTCACGGACGATCCGACCGGGCTGGCCGAGGGTATTGAGACCCGGCAATTCCCAAAATTCGCGATGGACAAAGGTGATTGGCACAAGGGCATGTGGCCCAAGCTAACGGCCTTTGCGCCGGGTCTGATCGAAGACGGCACGCCCGTGATCATGATGGATGTCGACGTTGTCATATTGCGCGATCTGACACCACTTTTTGATCATCTGCGTGCAAATCCGGGCCTGCATATCATTCGCGAAATACCCGACACCCTGCCGCGCCTGTTTCCCAAGATCTTCGCGAAGGAACTGCTGTCCAATTCCTCGGTTGTCGGATTTGTCGCTGGAACCCAGACCCACCTTTATACGCAGAGTTGTGACAAAACCCGGTCGGCGTTGAAGGAATGGCGCAACGATCAGAACTACATCCATTATCACGCCAATGATCGGCACAGTTGGCCCATAGGGTGGATGCTGAGCTTCAAGAAGGATCTGGCCTATCATTTTCCGGTGGGGCTTGTGCGCCCGATCCCACGGCCCGACGGCTATGTGGTGATCTTTCACGGCAAGCCCGATCCCGAAGAAATGACCAAAGGACCATTTCAGCGCTGGGGATCACCGGAAAAGTTCGGGTATTTCCCGGTGCGCTGGATCAAGGACTACTGGAACAAGCATAGTCGCCCGACAGACCGTTAGCGCGGCTGTAAAAAACTTTACCCATCTTCCGGCACCGGCCCACATCATGCTTGTTCCGTGGATCACCGGTGCTTACCACTTTGGTCAATAAGGGAGGTGCGCAATGGGATATGCAGACGTTTACGCCACATGGCAGGCGGATCCGGAAAAGTTCTGGTTGGAACAGGCCAAGGCCATCGACTGGGATACCCCGCCCTCGCGCGCGCTGGATGACAGCAAGGCCCCGCTTTATCGGTGGTTCGCCGATGCAAAGGTCAACACCTGCTATAATGCGGTTGATCGCCATGTTGAAAACGGGCGGGCAGATCAGGTTGCGATTATCTATGACAGCCCGATCACAGGCACCAAATCCAAAATCACCTATGCCGAACTGAAAACGAAGGTTGCGACGCTGGCTGGGGCGTTGCGGGACAAGGGGGTCGTGACCGGGGACCGCGTTATCATTTATATGCCCATGGTGGCGGACGCACTCGTGGCGATGCTGGCTTGCGCCCGGATTGGGGCAATTCACTCGGTGGTCTTTGGCGGGTTTGCCGCCAATGAACTTGCAGTGCGTATTGACGATGCCACCCCCAAAGCCATTATCGCCGCCTCATGCGGGTTAGAGCCTGGGCGCGTTGTCGCCTACAAACCACTGCTGGACGAGGCCATCAGCCTTGCGGCGCACAAACCGGACTTCACCATCATCCTGCAGCGCGAACATGGCCCCTGTGACCTGATAGCCGGGCGCGACCACGATTGGGACGCTGTTCAGGCTGGCGTGACCCCGGCCGATTGCGTGCCGGTCGCGGGTGATCATCCGGCCTATATCCTTTATACATCCGGCACGACCGGCGCGCCCAAAGGCGTTGTGCGCCCAACCGCGGGTCATCTTGTTGCGCTGAACTGGACGATGAAGGCAATCTACAATGTCGACCCCGGTGATGTATTCTGGGCGGCATCCGATGTGGGTTGGGTCGTCGGGCATTCCTATATCTGCTACGCCCCGCTGATCCACGGCAACACCACCGTAGTGTTTGAAGGCAAGCCCATCGGAACCCCGGATGCAGGCACCTTCTGGCGTGTCATTGAGGAGCATCAGGTGCGGTCGTTCTTTACCGCACCAACCGCGTTTCGGGCGATCAAGCGCGAAGACCCGGCTGGCGAGATGATCACCAATTACGATATTTCCTGTCTCCGCGCGCTGTATCTGGCGGGCGAGCGCGCCGACCCTGATACGATTGAATGGGCGCAACGGGTCATGGGTGTGCCGGTCTATGACCATTGGTGGCAAACTGAAACAGGCTACACAATTGCGGGCAACCCCGCAGGAATCGAGGCACTGCCAGTCAAAATCGGCTCGCCCACGGTCGCGATGCCCGGCTATGACGTGCAAATCCTTGATGAGGGCGGCAATCCGATGCAACCGGGCGAACTGGGTGCAATTGCGGTCAAACTGCCCTTGCCGCCCGGGACATTGCCGACCCTTTGGAATGCCGAGGATCGGTTTGTGAAATCCTACCTGACCACCTTCCCCGGCTATTACGAGACCGGTGATGCGGGGATGATCGACACGGACGGCTACCTCTATATCATGGCGCGCACCGACGACGTGATCAACGTGGCCGGACACAGGTTATCGACCGGCGCGATGGAGGAAGTCCTTGCCGCCCATCCCGATGTGGGCGAATGCGCGGTGATTGGTGTGACCGACAGCCTGAAAGGGCAGCTTCCGCTGGGTTTCGTGTGTCTGAACAAGGGATGTGACAGGCCCCACCCGGATATCGCCGCCGAAGTCATCAAATCGGTCCGCGAGACGATTGGCCCGGTCGCTGCGTTTAAACTGGTCGCGGTGGTTGAACGACTCCCCAAGACCCGGTCGGGGAAAATCCTGCGCGCGACCATGGTCAAGATCGCCGACGGCGCGGCGTTCAAGATGCCCGCCACGATCGACGATCCCGCAATCCTGGACGAAATCGCCGACGCGTTGCGGCCGCTGGGCTACGCGGGCGGCTGAGCGCTCAACACACGAAAGGCATGACGTTGACCTAACGGCTTTCGCGGGTCCGTGATCCATGTTATGCGCACAACCATTGCTTGAAGGACGACAAAACCAGTAACCCTGCAGCGCGACACGATTGCGCATGTCAAACATGCGGCGCCGAGGAGAGGTTTGTGATTTCGAAATACGACAACCGCTTTGCCAATATCAGTCGCATCGAGGATCCGTTAGAGCGGCGCAGAGCTGTTGCACTCCAAGCCGCGCAAATCGGTGTGTTTGAATATGAACCCGAAACTGACATCGCCTTTTGGGATAGCCGGGTGCGGGAATTATGGGGCATTCCGGCAGGCGAAGTGATCACCTACGACAAAGTGGTGCGGCAGGTTCACCCGGATGATCTGGAACTCCACGATGACGCAACCGCCCGCGCGCTTGATCCAACCGGCGACGGGCGACTTGATATCACCTACCGTCTTTTTCCGCGCAAAGGCCCAAGGATGCGTTGGATACACGCGGTGGGCTATTGCTTTTTTGATGGCGACAGGCCCGTGCGTCTTGTGGGGACAGTGCAGGACGTGACCGCCCAGAAACGCGCCGACGACAAGAACAAGATGCTGGTTTACGAGCTGGAACACAGGGTCAAAAATACCCTCGCCACCGCAATCGCGGTTCTCAGCCTGTCGCGCGGTGCCCATGCGGATGTCGACCAATATTTCAACGCCGTGCACGAGCGGCTGCGGTCACTGGCCTCATCGCATGACCTTTTGCGCAAAAGCCAATGGACTGCCGTCGACTTCGCCGACCTGCTGAACCGCGAGGCTGACGGATTTATCGGCCAGCAAAGCAATCGGTTGCTGCTGAAAGGCGCACCAATTGCCATCCCGCCGGGCCATGTGATGACATTAAGCATGGCCATCCACGAATTGATGACCAACTCGGCCAAATTCGGCGCCTTGGCATCTGATGATGGCACCATCGAAGTCACGACGTTTGTGACGGGAAAAACACGCAAGATCGTCTGGAAAGAAACCGAGTGTGCCAAGCCGCCCGACACGGCAGAGACCCGCACGGGCCTTGGTAGCGTATTGATCCAGAACATCATGCCAACAGAACTTGGCGGGACGGTCAGCCGTCGTTTCGAAGGGCGGACCATGATACTGGAAATTGCATTCTCAACAAAAAAGGCACGACAGACATGACCACAAAACCACGCGTGCTTTTGCTCGAAGATCAGATGATGATTGCCTTTGACCTCAAGGCCACGATGGAACGCAACGGGTTGGAGGTTGTCGGCCCGTTCGCAAATGCCAATCAGGCGCTTTCCAGCACTGACATGTCCGACATTGACGTGGCTGTGCTTGATTTCAATCTGGGCGATGACGCCACCAGCGAAGTCGTGGCCGAAGCGTTGCTGGCGCATCAGAAACCGTTCATGTTTCTGACCGGCTATGGCAGCGTCGGGGCGCTGCCCAAGAAATTTGATAAGGTTGACAGGCTGCTCAAGCCGATCCGCGATTCCGACCTTGTTGAAACGGTCAAGCGGCTGGCCGCATCCGCAGGGTAGGCCCCGCCATCAGGCAAATTGTTCGCGGATCAATCGTTCTTCCAGACCATGCCCGGGATCAAACAGGATCCGGTGCCGAATTGTCGGCTCCGAACTGATTTCGGCGCTGACGACATTACGCACAGATGTCCCGTCCGCATCGGCCATCACCGGGCGCTTGGTCGGGTCAATCACGTCAAAGCGGACAACGGCCCGTTTTGGCAACAGCGCCCCCCGCCATCGCCGTGGCCGGAATGCGGCCATCGCCGTCAGCGCCAGCACATCAGACCCGATCGGCAGGATCGGCCCGTGGGCAGAATAGTTGTAGGCGGTTGATCCCGCAGGGGTCGCAACAAGGGCGCCATCGCAGACCAGTTCCTGCATCCGCAACTTGCCATCAACGGTGATGCGCAGCTTGGCCGCTTGGGGACCAGCGCGAAGTAAGCTGACCTCGTTAATCGCAAGCGCCTGATGCATCTGCCCATCAGCCGTCAAGGCCGTCATCGACAAAGGGTTGATCACCTCTTCCTCGGCCGCATCCAGCCGCGCGGGCAGGTCATCGGGCTGAAACTCGTTCATCAGAAAGCCAACCGTCCCCCGGTTCATGCCATAAACGGGCGCGTCCAGTTCTTGGGTCGCGTGCAGGGTCTGCAGCATGAAACCGTCCCCGCCAAGTGCGACAATCACGTCGGCTTCGGGTTGGGGAACATCACCATGCGCTGCGGCCAATTCGCGCAATGCGGTTTGCGCAATTGGAACCGGGCTTGCCACAAAGGCGATTTTGGGGCGTGGCATCAGACAATTATCCTTTTGTTCCGATAAGTTCTGCGTGCATCGCAGGCGAAACGCAAGCCGCGGATGCGAAACGCCTATGCCTGCCTCATGAACATCTTGGTCGTTTTGATGCTTTAGAACGGCCCGTTCTTGCGGTATTGGGGCGCAATCTGTTTGCCAATGCCCATACGAAGGGGGAAACACCCATGAACGTCACTGTCCGCGATAACGGTTTTTTCACTGAGACGCTTGCAACCCGTGATCCCGAAATTCACGCAGCCATGCAGGCCGAACTTGGCCGGCAGCGCAAGGAGATCGAGCTGATCGCCTCCGAAAACATCGTCTCGGCTGCCGTGATGGAAGCTCAGGGCGGCGTGATGACAAACAAATACGCCGAAGGTTACCCCGGACGCCGCTACTATGGTGGCTGTCAGCATGTGGATGTGGCCGAAAACCTTGCCATCGCCCGGGCAAAGCAACTTTTTGGCTGTGAATTTGCAAATGTGCAGCCAAATTCGGGCAGCCAGGCAAACCAGGGTGTGTTTCAAGCATTGTTGCAGCCCGGTGATACTATCCTTGGCATGTCGCTTGATGCAGGCGGTCACCTGACCCATGGAGCCAAGCCGAACCAGTCGGGGAAATGGTTCAATGCAATCCAATATGGTGTGCGCCGCGAAGACAGCCTGCTGGACTATGACGAAGTGGCCCGGCTGACTGCTGAACACAAACCCAAGATGATCATTGCCGGCGGCTCTGCCATTCCGCGGATCATTGATTTCGCCAAAATGCGCGAAATTGCGGACACAGTTGGGGCGGTTCTGCTGGTCGACATGGCCCATTTCGCGGGTCTTGTCGCGGCGGGTCTGTATCCATCCCCCTTCCCCTATGCCCATGTGGCCACAACGACAACCCACAAGACATTGCGCGGCCCGCGCGGCGGCATGATCCTGACCAATGACGAGGCGATTGCCAAGAAATGCAATTCCGCCATCTTCCCCGGCATTCAGGGCGGGCCCTTGATGCATGTCATCGCCGGCAAGGCCGTTGCATTCGGCGAAGCATTGCGCCCCGAATTCAAGACCTATCAGGAACAGGTGGTCAAGAACTCCCAGGCCCTGGCAGACCAGTTGATGAAAGGCGGGCTTGATATCGTGTCGGGCGGGACTGACAGCCACCTGATGTTGGTTGATCTGCGCCCCAAAGGCGTCAAGGGCAACGCGACCGAGGTCTCGCTTGGCCATGCGCATATCACCTGCAACAAAAACGGCATTCCGTTCGATCCGGAAAAGCCGATGGTGACCTCGGGCATTCGGCTTGGCTCACCGGCTGGGACAACGCGCGGCTTTGGTGAACCTGAATTCCGGCAGGTCGCCGATTGGATCGTGGAAGTGACCGAAGGGCTGGCAGCAAACGGCGCGGACGGCAATGGCGCGGTCGAAGCCAAGGTCCGCGCCGAGGTCGAGGCACTTTGCGACAAGTTCCCGATCTATCCTGGGCTCTGAAAAAACCCATTTTTCCAAGATCAAAGAACGGCCCCGGCGGCCGTTCTTTTTCGTTCGCTCCTAGGGTCAGGACCCTAAGCGCGCGCCACATATCGGGCGGTCAATGGGATCGCGGCCATCAACGCAGCCAGCAACCAGAATGCCGTTGGCAAGCTGGCACCTTGCGCCACAAATCCGATGATCGCGGGCCCCATGAGAATACCCGCATACCCCGTCGTCGTCACGGATGCGACGGCCAAGCCCGCCGGCATGATTTTCTGTCGTCCTGCGGCACTGAAAACGATCGGCACCAGATTAGCCGCCCCCAGCCCGATCAGGACAAACCCGCCCAACGCAAGCCCCGGCCAAGGCGCGGTCAGGATCATGGCGAAACCCAGCATTGCCGCGATGCCACCGGCGACCAGAACCGTCCATTCACCCAGCAACGACACGATCCGGTCCCCGGTTAGCCGTGCCGCAACCATCGCAACCGAAAACAGGATATAGCCCACGCCCGCGCTTTCAGCAGGCCGCAAATCCAGCTCAATCACCAATAGCGCACCCCAATCCAGAACGGCGCCTTCGACAAGAAATGTGACCCCCGCCAGCACGGCCAGAAGCAGCACGGTACCACGTGGCAAGGCGAAGGGTTCCGGCTCTCGCCCGCTGACCGACAATAGACGCGGACGCATCACGACGATGGCGCATAGCGATATGACCGCCCCTACGGCGGCAGCCGCAGTGAAAGACACCCCCGCCGAGAGCAGCACTGTCATCAGCCCCGCGCCAAAGAAGCCCCCAATGCTGAACTGTGCGTGAAAGTTGGACATCAACGGGCGTTTTTCGATCCCCTCGATTTCCGCGCCGTGCACGTTCATCGCCACATCAATTGTCCCAAGCGATGCCCCAAAGAAAAACAGCCCCACGCCCAACATCGCGGGTGTCGGGGCAATGGCCAGAACCGGCAGAAACGCAACCAGGCCAAAGCCACCCAAAACGATCATTGGCCTTGCCCCATGGCGGGCCGCGATAACACCGGTGGCGGGCATCGCGATGATTGACCCAAGGCCAAGACACAGCAGAAGCAAACCAAACTGGACTTCATCCGCGCCGACATTGGCCTTGATGAACGGAAAAAGCGGCGCGCAGCACGCAATCGCAAAGCCCGCTGCAAAAAACGCAAGACGAGTGGCAAGCCGTGCCGGCGCCGTGTGGGTATGATCGTTCAAGATGTCACCTTTCAAGATGCGCCTGATCCAGGTCGGGCCAATGCAAATTGCAGCCCTGCCTGTGCCAGTGGCGCAACCTGCGCGGGCGATGCATCGGTGACCAGCAGATCAATCTGTGCCAGCGACAAGGTGTGATGGCGCGCGCGCCGGCCGAGTTTTTCATGATCGGTGACAACAATTGTCCGCGCAGCCGCGGCCTGCATCGCCTGCTTCATGCGGGCTTCTGCATCGTCATCCGAACTCAGGCCAAATTCACAATCCAGCCCACACGCCCCCAAAACGGCCACATCGGCCGCGACGGCGCTGATTTTTTCGCGCGCGAATTCACCCGTCGTGATCCCCCCGCTTGTGCTGAGTTTTCCACCCAGCACGAAAACCGGGATGTCACATTCCTGACAGGCAATCGCAATCCAGGGCGACGGCGTCATGATCAATCGGCCATCGCGCGGTGGAAGTTGGGAAATCAACGACAGGGTTGTTGTCCCGCCATCCAGCAGCAGCGTTGACGCGTCTGCAATCTGCGCGACCGCCAAGGCGGTCAAGCCCGGGTTGATCCCACCCCCCTTTGCCAGCCGCATATGCAAGGGCGGCGCCGGTCGTGCGATGGGAACAGCCCCACCGCGCACCCGCTGCGCATGCCCGTCCGCCTCCAGCGCCAGAATGTCGCGCCTTATTGTATCAAGCGAGACGCCGAACTCGCCCGCCACGTCGCTGGCCACGATCTGTTGGCCGCGCGCAAGTCGTTCCGCCAGGACCTGTTGGCGCGTATCGGGGATATTCAAATTCATGCAACTTCCTGCATATTATTGCATAAACCTGCATAGGAGGCATTGGCTATCCCGTCAATAGCGCGGCCCGATAATCCGCATCTGCACAGGAACTGCACAATCGCATGCAGAACGCTGCGCGTTTGCGCGGCACAACCAGACCCATGAAACACACAAGACATATTGAACGGCTGTTGGGGGATCGCGCCCGGGCCCTTTTGCCCGGCCCCGTCGCCGAATTGGTGATGTTCGTGCTGAAACAAGGCTGGGCCTGCCTGTTTGGCGCCACGCTGCTGGGTGCCATCATCGGCACCCGCCTGATCTGGGATGAAAGCTGGGCCATTGCCCGTTATGATGCGCTGTTTGTGATCGCCGTCAGCCTGCAGGTCCTGTTTCTGGCGTTCAAACTGGAAACATGGGCAGAAGCCCGGGTCATCTTGCTGTTTCACATCACAGGCACGGCGATGGAGTTGTTCAAGGTCAATGCCGGATCATGGAGCTATCCCGAATACGGTCTGTTCAAGCTTTACGGCGTTCCGCTATTTTCGGGCTTCATGTATGCGGCGGTGGGCAGCTATATCGCGCGGGTCATCCGCCTTTTTGATATGAAATTCGCGCCCTTCCCCCCGGCCTATCTGCATTTCGCCCTCGCGGTTGCGATTTATCTGAATTTCTTCACGCATCACTTTGGCCCCGATATCCGCTACATTCTTTTTGGGCTGACCATCGTGATCTATTGGCGCACACGGATCTGGTTTCAGATCGGGCGCAACTGGTACTGGATGCCGCTGCCGCTTGCGGCCTTTCTGGCCAGTTGTTTCCTCTGGCTTGCAGAAAACATCGGGACCCTGACAGGCACCTGGATCTATAGCGGGCAGAACCCGCTAGAGCTTGTCAGTTTTGCAAAACTCGGGTCGTGGTATCTGCTGCTTTATGTTGCATTTGCGACGGTCACGATCGTGGTCCGCGCGCCGCTTAGGGTCAGGACCCTAGACAAAGCCGCGTTGCACCAGGACATATAGAACTAGGACAAACACCACAATCAACGCAAGCGCCACAGAGGCCGCGATATTGAGTATCCGGGTCCACATGGCTTCGCGCGGGTCCAGCCGTTCCAGATAGGCGACCACATTGGCATGCGCCTTCTTGATCTGATCATCATTCACCATCCGTGCAAGTTTGGGGTTGGCGTCCAACCGGCTTGCGTCGATCAGATGGCGCATATCACGACGGATCTTGCGCGGCAGGCGGCGCCCGGCCTTGCGGACCTGATGGCGCAGATCACAGCCCTTGATCCACATCTTGGATTCCATCAAGCCCCTGACTTCGGCGATATATGTGGGCAATTGCGCGCTCATGTGGCGGGGCGTAGTCGGGAAATGGCATCCGCTCAATCCTTCTGGTGTTACGCGCCGGCAAAGGGTTAAAACAGATGCATGTTGAACACGGTTTCTTATGACGGTCCGGACAGCACCCCATTGCTGATTGCGCATGGGCTGTTCGGCTCTGCCCGCAACTGGGGTGTGCTGGCCAAACGCCTGTCCCAGACCCGGCCTGTCCTTGTCGTTGATATGCGCAATCATGGGGCAAGCCCCTGGTTTGACACGCAATCCTATCACGATATGGCCGATGACCTGGCCGAGGTGATTGACCAGCCGATGGATGTGCTTGGACATTCCATGGGTGGCAAGGCCGCAATGGTGCTTGCACTGCAACATGCGGACAAGGTGAATAGGCTGGTCGTGGCCGATATCGCACCCGTTACCTATGCCCATTCGCAGCAAGGCCCGATTGACGCCATGCGTGCTGTCGCGTTGGACAGCATCACATCGCGCGCCGATGCCAAGGCGCAGCTGGGTCAGCTGGAACCGGGTGTTCCGGATTTCCTGTTGCAAAGCCTCGACATGAAAGCGCGCCGCTGGACGCTGAACCTTGATGTTTTGGCCGCTGACATGGACAAGATCATAGGATTTCCGGAAATTTCAGGCACATATGACAAACCAACACTCTTTTTGTCTGGCGCCCAGTCCGACTACGTCAAGCCAGAACATCGACCCCAGATCAAGACGCTATTCCCAAGCGCAAAGTTCGCCAAGATCCCCGGGGCGGGCCATTGGCTGCATGCGGAAAAACCGCGAGAATTCGAAGCCGCGGTTGCGGCATTCCTGACCCACTGACACGAACGGAGCCATACATGAACACCGATCTGCTGAAACGTCTTTGCGAAACGCCCGGCGTCCCCGGCCATGAACATCGCGTGCGCGATCTGATCACCGCAGAGATCGACGGCATGTTTGACGCTGTGTCCACAGATCCGATGGGGTCGCTCTTATGCCGGCGCGACGCCAGCAAGAAAGACGCCCCAAAGGTCATGTTGCTGTGCCACATGGACGAGATAGGGTTTCTGGTCAGTCACATCACCAAGGAAGGGTTTCTGTATCTGCAGGCCGTTGGCGGCTTTGATCCGCGCAACCTTTTCTCGCGCCGGGTGCTGGTGTGCACCGATGCGGGCGATTTCAAAGGGGTGATGAACCCCGGTGGCAAGCCCATCCACATTTCCGCCCCCGAAGACCGCAAGAAAGTTCCGCCCGTGGGTGATTTCTTTGTTGATCTGGGCATGGGCAAGGCCGCGCATGATGTGGTCAAGGTCGGCGATTTTGTCGTTATGGATGAACCCTTTCTCGAGATGGGGAACAAATTCGTGTCCAAGGCGCTGGATAACCGGATTGCCTGCTGGCTGGGGATCGAAGCGATCCGCCAGTTGGGCGACAAGGGGCGCGGTGCCGAGATTCACGTGGCCTTTACCTCGCAGGAAGAGGTCGGATTGCGGGGCGCGCGTACCTCGTCCTTTGCCATCAGGCCCGATATCGGGCTGGGGATTGATGTGACATTGTCCTGCGATACGCCGGGCATCCCCGAAAAGGACGCCACAACCAAGCAGGGCAAAGGTTTTGGCCTGCATGTGCGTGACAGCTCTTTCATTGCGGATAAGGCACTGGTGGCCGAGATCGAGGCGCTGGCCATCGCAAATGACATCCCCTACCAGCGCACGATGCTGGCAGCCGGTGGTCAGGACGGGGCCGCAGCACAGCAAGCCGCTGCCGGTGCCCGCGCGGTCGGGATCACGGTCGGCACCCGCTATATCCATACGGTGACCGAGATGATCGAGACATCCGACCTTCAGGCGGCCCTCGATATCCTTGTGGCCTATCTGTCGGAATATTGACCGATCCGGTCGTGACCACGGAATTGGTCGGCAGGCTGATTGCTGACCAATTCCCACAATGGGCCGCGCTGCCGATCCAACCGGTCGCACAATCAGGCTGGGACAATCGCACTTTTCATCTGGGCCCTGCCATGTCCGTGCGCCTGCCCAGTGCAGCGCGCTACGCCGCACAAGTCGCAAAAGAGCAGCGATGGTTGCCCCATATCGCGCGCCATGTCCCACTGCCGATCACCAGCCCTGTCGCGGCTGGCCGACCCGGCTGCGGGTATCCTTTTGGATGGAGCGTGATGACATGGCTGCCGGGCAAGACGCTGACCGATGAACCGGTCGCGGCCGATCTTGCGGATTTTCTGCGTGCCTTGCACCGGGTTCCCACCAAAGGTGGCCCATTGCCCGGCGCACATAATTTCCACCGCGGCGGTGATCTGCGGATATATGATCAGGAATTACGTCATAGCCTTGATCAACTGGGCGCAAATGTTGACGCGGAGGCGGTCATGCGGATCTGGTCGCGGGCCTGCACCAGCACGTGGCACCACACCCCTGTCTGGCTGCATGGTGATGTGGCGCCGGGCAATCTGCTGACTGACGGACGAAAGCTGTCGGCTGTGATCGACTTTGGCAGTTGCGGCATTGGCGATCCGGCCTGCGACCTGACCATCGCCTGGACCAGCTTTCGCGGGGCCGAACGTGCAACGTTCAAAGACAGACTGGCGCTGGATCCAGATACATGGACACGCGCCAAAGGCTGGGCCTTGTGGAAAGCCGCATTAGAGGCGTGCAAGGGCAGCCCGGACGGCTATCGTGTGATCACCGAAGTTATCGGCGATAACGGGCGTTAGGACTGCTTGGCCTCAAGTGCTGCGATACGGGCAGACAGGGCCTCGTTTTCCTCGCGGGCCTTCTGGGCCATCGCACGGACAGCATCGAACTCCTCGCGTGTGACAAAATCACGATCAGCCAGCCAGCGATCCATCAAGGATTTCATGGCTGTATTCGCCTCGTCCTTGGCGCCCTGGGCCACGCCCATCGCATTTGTCATCAACTGGCTGAGGTCATCAAACATCTTGTTCTTGGTCTGCATTCTCGTCTCCAATCCGCGTTATCTGATATATGGGTGTTCGCGCGGGTGTTCGCAAGCCGACAAGGCTGGTTGACTTCGCCGCAGGGGCGCGAAAAACAGTCAGCCATGATAGCTGCATTGCAATTCCCCAATATCTCGCCCGAGATCGTGTCCTTCAGCATTCTGGGGTTTGAACTGGCTCTTCGCTGGTATGCGATGGCCTATATCGTGGGCATCGCAATCGGATGGCAGATCATCAAGGCCGCGTTGCGCCGGCCGGCCCTGTGGCGCAACGGCCCGCCCATGCAGGTCAGCCAGCTTGAGGATTTGCTGACCTATATCGTCATCGGCGTCATTGGCGGTGGGCGGTTGGGTTACGTCTTTTTCTACAAGCCCGGCGATTTTCTGAGCAATCCGATTGATATCATCAAGATCTGGGAAGGTGGGTTGTCATTCCATGGCGGGTTTCTGGGGGTCGTCCTGGCAGTCTATCTGTTCAGCCGGCGCAAGGCCGTGCCCTTGCCCGATCTGGCCGATATTATCGCTGTGGCGGCCACACCTGCGATACTGCTTGTCCGCTGCGCGAATTTCATCAATGCCGAACTTTGGGGCCGACAGACTGAACTGCCTTGGGGGGTCATCTTTCCCGGCGCTGCCGCTCAATCATGCGCGACAGCGGCTGCCCCCTGCGTGCGCCATCCATCGCAACTCTACGAGGCGGGGCTGGAAGGTCTGCTATTGGGTACGGTCCTGTTGCTGCTTGCCTTCCGGTTTGGCGGGCTGAAAAAGCCATGGCTGTTATCGGGCGTGTTCTTTGCGGGCTACGGGATGGCCCGCTTTCTGGTCGAATTTGTCCGCCAGCCGGATGCGCAATTTGTCAGTGCGGGAAATGAACTTGGCTGGGCGCTGCATGCCGGTGGATACGGGCTGACAATGGGGCAGCTTCTGACCCTGCCAATGATCATTGCGGGCATGACGGTGATCCTGCGCGCCCGGCGGGCATGACGACACTGCTGGAAACGCTATGCGCCCGGATCGGACGGACCGGGCCAATGACTGTGGCAGACTATATGCAGGATTGCCTGATGCATCCGCAATACGGCTATTACAGCACGCGGGACCCGTTGGGCAGCGCTGGTGATTTCACAACCGCGCCGGAAATCAGCCAGATGTTTGGCGAACTAATGGGCCTGTGCCTTGCGCAGGCCTGGCTGGATCAGGGCGCGCCGCCCAGTTTCACATTGGCCGAGCTGGGACCCGGCCGGGGCACATTGATGGCCGATATGCTACGTGCGACGGTCAAGGTCCCCGGATTTCACGACGCCGCAAAAGTGCATTTTGTCGAAACCTCTGCCGCACTAAAGACCAAGCAGGCAGAAGCCGTGCCTGATGCCGTTTGGCATGACACCGCAGCCCAATTGCCGGACGCGCCGCTTTTTCTGGTTGCAAACGAGTTCCTTGACGCGCTGCCCGTACGGCAGTTTATCCGCGATGCGGGCGGCTGGCGGGAACGCATGATCGGGGCGCGGGATGGGGCGCTATATTTCGGGCTTTCCGATCCGACGCCGCTGAGCCTGCTGGATCACAGATTGGCCGATACCAAACCCGGTGATCTGGTAGAGCATTGCCCGGCGCTGTCCGGCATCACGACCGCCATCAGCAACCGCATCGCGGAACAGGGCGGTGCGGCCGTGATCATCGACTATGGCGATTGGCAATCACTGGGGGATACGTTGCAGGCCATGGCCAACCACGCTTACGTTGATCCGCTTGCAGCGCCCGGCGATGCGGACCTGACCACCCATGTTGATTTCGCGGCCATTGCCCGGCACGCGGCCCCTGCCCGCCATACACGATTGACAACGCAGGGCATGTTCCTCGAGCGGCTTGGCATCACCCAACGCGCCCAGACACTTGCCGCGGGGTTAGAGGGTGCCGCACTTGATGCGCATATTAAGGCACATCGGCGCTTGACCCATCCGGGTGAAATGGGTGACCTTTTCAAGGTGATCGGACTCTATCCCGCAACAGGCAATGCGCCACCCGGACTGGAACCATGACACTGGATATCATTACCGACCCCGCCCTTGAGGGCGTCCAGCACGGCTTTTTCAGCCGCGTCGGCGGTGCCTCGTCCGGTGTGTTTCAGGGATTGAACTGCGGTTATGGCAGTTCCGACCAGCATGATATTGTCACGATCAACCGGCAACGCGTTGCAAAAGCCATGGGGGTCGAGGCCGATCATCTGGTAGGGGTCCATCAGATCCATTCCGCCAACGCGATTACGGTTGAGGCCCCGCTTGATCAGGCCGTCAAGGCCGATGCGCTTGTCACGGCAACGCCCGGGCTGGTGCTGTCGGTGCTGACCGCGGATTGCCAGCCGGTCCTTTTTGCAGACAGGAAGGCCGGTGTCATCGGTGCGGCGCATGCAGGCTGGCAGGGGGCCCTGAACGGGATCCTCGATGCAACCGTCACGCAGATGGAAGCTATCGGCGCAGACCGGCAGAACATCACAGCCGTGATCGGGCCATCCATCAGCCAGCGCAACTACGAGGTCGGGCCAGAGTTTCAGGCCCGCTTTCACGAGGCGGATCCCAAATATGACCGGTTCTTTGCAAAAGGGCGTGATGGCAAATATCAATTTGATTTGCCGGGTTTCGGTTTGCACAGATTGGCCGCAATCGGGGTGCAGACAGCCGCCTGGACGCATCACTGCACCTATGCAGATCAGGCGCGGTTTTTCAGCTACAGACGGTCGGTGCATCAAAAAGAGGCGGACTATGGACGCCTGATCGCTGCAATCCGGCTTTAAACCGGGCGGGAATAGGGCGGCCAGATGAACAGGATAGACCAAACCTGTCCAGCAACGCGAAAATGCCAGAGCGCCCAATAATATAATTATATTATATCAGATACTTAGACGAAAAACAGATTGTTCACAGGGCGTCTACAGTTTTTCACGCATCCGCCCTAGTCTTGCCCGGTTGCCCCTGCAGATTGCTTGTCATCGGGGGATAGATACGGAACGACAAGAAAAGGGCGAAGACTATGAAAGATCGCTGGCAACAATCCCTCGAAGCAGCCGTTGCTGCATATGATACGCCCTCTGTTTGGAAGCGTGGCACACAGCGGCAGGCCCTGATTGCACGGCGCAAGCTGGAAAAAGCCGCCAAGGTCGCGCAGCGCAGCATCCCGCAACAGCGGCACGCGTAGCACCCGACCTCTCATTGATCGTGGCAGGCAATTTTGTCCAACGGCGCAACAGTTCGCTTTGCGTAACGTCATTGGCCGATTTTCCTGCCGCAATTGCAGAAACTTTTTGACACGAAGGGGCCACATCAGGCATTGTGAAGAGGATAGCAACCTCCTCAGATGTTGTCCGTGGGATACACGGCTGGTGTGATGACCTATTAAGGACACACATGCGGATGTACCCCACAACTGCTGCCGGAAAGGCCGCAGAAATTCAGACAAGTCCGAACCTTCTGGATCGGACCGCTAGACAAAGTGGGCGACCTCAGCGCAACAAGCCTCAAATGCGCAAATATGAGGTCGCCTACCTTACTCATACAGGTGACATTGCTGAACTGGCGCTGATGGCGCCCGCCACCCCGGCATTCGAGGATTCCTTTGGCGCCTTGGGGCATGGGGCGATTTTGCAGACCCGCAACGGGCCCATGGCCGTCGAAGACCTGCTGCCGGGTGATGATGTCAGGTTGTCCAATGGACAATTTGATCGGCTTTTGTGGCGCGGCCGCATGACGGTATTGCCAGCACTGTCCGGTCCGGACCGGCATAACATGTCCCTGACCCGTGTTACGGCCGATGCCCTTGGGCCCCAGCGCCCCGCACCAGATGTCGTCCTGGGCCCAACCGCCCGTTTATTCCACAAGGCGCCCGGCATCCGCATGCTGACCGGCAGCGCTGCGGCCTATATCCCGGCGCAGGATTTTGTGGATGGTAGCAGCTTTATCGCGCTCAGCCCTGCGGCCCCCGTCAATGTGTATCAGTTGGGATTTGCCGCACATCAGCGCCTGTCCGTCAACGGGATTGAAATTGAAAGCCTGCACCCCGGAACAGCCTTTGCGTTGGGTCTGCGCGGCGAGATGCTGGCGCAATATCTGTCGCTGTTTCCGCATAAACAGAACCTGTCCGATTTCGGCACGTTGCAATATCCGCGCATCCGGCTGCGGGATTTGGACTTGCTGGATAGCCGGTAGGCACCTTTCAGGATCTGGCGGGTGTCCCAGCAATCAAGCAGGCGTTCTCGCCGTCTGAATATGGGCCGACCGGCCCCAGAACCGCCACATCAACAAGATCGCGGCAAGCGCAAGCCCGACGACCAGCCCCAGCCAAAGGCCGACCGCCCCCAGGCCAAGGACAAATGCAAACACATAGCTCGCTGGCAGACCAACGACCCAATAGCTAAGCGTGGCCATCAACATCGGCATCGTCGTGTCCTGCACGCCGCGCAGCAAACCCAGCGCCATCACTTGCGCTGCATCAACAATCTGAAAGAGCGCTGCGACCATGACGAGGGCCGCACCAATCCCCAGTAGCCGCAGCCGCTCGGGCTCTGCCGGGTCGATGAAAAGGGATACCAGAAATTCCGGCATCAGCACGAAAACCCCCGAGGTCAGCAGCGCAAACAGGGCAGACATGCCGATTGCGGCAATACCGCCCCGGCGCAGGGATACGGCATCCCTGCGCCCCAAGGCGCGACCTGCGCGCACGGTTGCGGCCTGCGAAAAGCCGATATGAACCATGAAGGCCATGCTGGCCAGCTGGATTGCAATACCATGGGCCGCAAGCTCGACCGCGCCGATCCAGCCCATCATGACCGCGCTGGCGCTGAACAGCCCGCCTTCGGCAAGCGACGTCAGCCCGATCGGCCAACCCAGCCGGAACACCCGTGCCATGATTTCCGTATCTGACCGCCAGAAATTCTTGAACAGCTGGTATTGTGGCAGCACCCGCAGCGTGTAGATGACCAGCACCGCCGCCGAAAAGATGGTCACGCAAAGCGACGCGATGGCGGCCCCGCGAATGCCCATTTCGGGCGCGCCCCAGTTCCCAAAGATCAGCACGTGGTTGACAATCGCATTTAACACCGCCGCCCCAACCGTCGCCCAGAGAATAATGGCCGTATGCTCCAATGCGGCCAAAAAGGACTTCATCGACATCACGATCAGGGCCGGGATCATCTGCCAGATGATGATCTGGAGATAGATTTGCGCCAGCGCCGCAACGGCGGGATCCTGGCCGATGGCCAACAGGATCTCTTCGGCCCAGAAAAACGGGATGGTCACCGCAAGCCCGTAGAAGATCGACAACCACAGGCCCATCCGTGTCACCCGGCGCACTTGTGTATCGTCGCCTTCTTCCGCAGCTGCCGCAACCAGCGGCGTCAGTGCCTGCGCAAAACCCGCACCCACGATGAAGATGACAAAAAACATCGTCCCCGCGATGGTTGAGGCCGCCAGCGCCGTCACATCGTACCAGCCCAGCATCACCGTATCCGTCATGGTGATCGCAAATTGCGCCAAATTGCTTAGGATCAGCGGCATGCCCAAAACCCAGATCGACCGCATGTGGTCCCTATATGTCTGGGTCTGGTGTTGCATGTGTCATGCCATAGGCCGGATGGATGGCCGGGTCCATAGACATGATTAGGCCGCCATGCCAGATTGAGGCATGACCGACTTTGCATCATTACTGCCGCAGGCCCGCGCCTTTCTTACCGCTCTGGCTGCGAACAACAACCGCGACTGGTGGCAAGACAACAAGACCGACTATGACACCCGGCTGAAGGCCCCGGCGCTGGCCTTGCTTGAAGCGATCACCCCCGATCTGCGCAGGCTGACGGGCGCGCCAATCACCACAAAGCTGTTTCGTCCGCATCGCGATGTCCGGTTCTCGAAGGACAAGACACCCTATAACACGCATCTGCACATGATGTGGCAAGTCGCAAGTGATGCCCCGCAAAACCCGGTTTTCTTTTTTGGCATCGGTCTGGACTATGTCACCACAGGTGCTGGCATGATGGGCTTTGACAAGCCGGTTCTGACAAACTGGCGCAAGATGGTCGATCTTGATACGGCCCGCATCAAGGGGACTGTCGATGCGCTGGTTGCGGATGGGTTCAAATTTCGCGAGCCCGCGTTGAAACGGGTCCCGCCCCCATTCGACAAGGACCATCCGGCGGCGGATCTGTTGCGCATGAAAGGATGTGTTGCCAGCCGCGAATGCCCCGGGACGGGCGAGCTTGCAGATGAAATCCGGGCGGCATTTACGGCGCTTTGGCCGCTCAACGCCTTGTTGATATCAATTGCCGAGGCATGATGGATCAAGACCCATCCTACGCCGTTGCGCGATCTGCAGCCCGTTCCAGCCAGCCCTGATAGTGCACCATCAACGCCCCCGTGACCGGCGCGTGTAGGGCCACGTCAAAGTGGAACTTCCCATCCTGTGCGAATTCACGCGCTGTACTGATGGGCAGCAACGCCCGCGGGATCGCCAGCGGCCCCAGTCGCCCGCGTTTGACCGGGAAATGCAATGCGCCGTCTTTGACATGCAGATCCAGCGTGAAGGTAAATGGCCCGAAACGTTCGGTCATCTCTCCCGCTGCTTGCCGCAGATGGGACCGAAACCGCCGATCCCCGAACCGTCTTTCCCACGTCTCGCCATCACCGGATGGCACCATGAGAACCTCAACCGCGATGTTGTCTGCTGCGGGCGGGAACCCGAAGAGCCGGGCCAGCAACCGCGACCACAGCCCCCTGCCCCGCTTGACCTGCCCACGCCCTGCCCACACCCGCGGGCCGATGACATCATGAACCGATGCCACAGTTGCAGGAAGTTCATCCATTGCGGCCCCCAGAAAGCCTGCGAACACCGGCACGCAGGGCCCGGTCACCATTTCCGTCACGACCGACAGATCGGCCATGGCCGTGCTGATATCATCCAGCGGCACAACACAAAGCGCAGCCCGCGCCCCGCTGCTGATCTGCGTAGGCTTGCGAAGCACCGCCCGCGCCGCCACCGCAGGAATAAACGGGCCATCCCCGTTCAACACACGCATGCGCCAATTGCGGGTTTCCCAACCATCGGCACTGCGCAGTTTGACCGTTACCGACATCCCCCCGCGGTCCGACCCGAATGGCCCCAGCAGCGCGGCCAGCCGCAGAATTGCAGACACAAACCACGGTCTGATCGCAAAATGCCGCCACCCGCGCATCCATGAGAGGACCGCCAAAGCGTGGTTCATCACGCCCAACTCCAGCCCGGCCCGGAAATCCACGCTGCGCGCGCCGAAATACGCGGCGAAGAGCGTTTGGTCCGGAACGACGATCATCCAGCCGCGCCGCCGCATGCCAGCCCCAAGATCAAAGGTTTCCGGCTGCGACCAACTTCGGATCGGGCGCGGCAGCCCATCTACCGGGGCCTCAAATGCGGTGCCAGATTGATGCAGGATGCTTTCAACAACGGCCCTTCCCCGTGGCGCCCGATTGCCGGGCAGAATGGCGCTGCTGATCTCGTCAATTTCGATCGCATCCTTGGCAAGTGCGGCCACCGCTGCGGATGAAATCGCCGGGACGCTGGACAGGCCCGACAGGACAAAGACACCCGCCGCGCGGGCCGCATCATCAAGCGTGGCAATACCGGCGCAGAAATCTGCATCATCGGCCAGATCAAGATAATGCACTCCATGGTCAATACAGGCCTTTGGCAGCGCATAGGGGTCGGCACCATAGGCGTGAAACGGGCCAGCCGCGTCAACCACAACATCCGGCCCCTGGGCCCAAAGCGGTGCGTGATCCCCCGCGCGATCAAATGACATGGCCGACGCCCCCATTTCGCGGGCAAGCGCCTGGGCCGCCGAAAATGTCCGCGCGGCGATGATCACCTCATGCCCATCGCGAACCAGCAATTGCACCAACCGGCTTCCGAAGGTGCCAGTCCCACCGATCACAGCGACCTTCATCGCAGCAAACGCGCCCGAAATGCCGGATCAGGCAGCCCGCACATGTCACCGCGCCCGAACATCGCATAGCGATTGCGGGCGATGCGCTGATAGAGCCAGTCACGCAGGACAGGGGGCAGAAGCCGCAGAACGGCGCAAAGCCGTCCCCATCCGCCTGTGCGCACCCCAAGACGGATCACAGCGTCAAAATCCCGCCAGACAATGCCGTTTTCGATGAAAAGCCAGCTATCGGGATCAAGCGGGTCAAGACCGTGCTGTACCATCAGTGCAGCGCCGGTTTCGGACTGGATCGGGGCGATACGGATATCGCCCGTCCGGTCAAGCCGGTGGATCATCCGCGCGCCCCAGCTGCACAGGGCGCAGGTGGCATCCATCACGGCAATAGGGTGATCCGTCGTGTTCATGGCTATTGACCTACGCCCAAACCGGGGCGGCGGCAAAGACCATTTCGCCGCAGATCACACACCCGTCGCCTTGAATTTTTCCATCAGATAGGGCCCCGATTGGACCGGCGGATAGGCATCGGACCCGTCCAGTGGCACGATCTGCGCGTTCCAGTCCGGTTGATGAAAAAACGCAAGCGACTGGCGTGCCGCCTGCCCCGGTGTGGCCACAACACGGTGCAATGTGCTGACCCAACGATCTGCCGTCCACCGGGCCATCAAATCCCCTATGTTGATCACAAAGGCATCCTTGGGCGCAGGGACATCAACCCAGATCTGTCCCTGTTTGACTTGTAACCCCTTTCGCCCCGGTTGCGGCAGAAGGATGGTCAAGGACCCGTAATCCGTATGCGCGCCTGCGCGCTGCTGTTTGGCCAAGGGGGCTGTGGTTGTGGCTGGATAGTGCAAGGCCCGCAATGCCGAGATCGGGTTGGCGATGAACGGATCAAAATGATCCTCTGGCAATTGAAGGGCAGCGGCAAAGGCCCGCATGATACGCGCGGCCAGATCCTCCATCGCGGCGTAGTAAGCCGCCCACGCCGTACGGAACCCCGGCAGATCGGGCCAGAGCGTTGGTTGATAGCAAAAGGCCAGCGCGTCGCGATTGGCATCTGCGGGCACCGATAACGGTCCGCCATTGAAGCTTTCTTTCAGATCCGGTGGGGTGTCCTCGCCCTTGGACCGGGCCAGCGCCTCGGCATCCGGGCCCAGATAGCCGTAGGGATAACCTTGATAGGGCGGGGACAGGCGCCGTTTGGCCGTGCTGTCCTGCGCAAAAAAGCCACTTGCCGCATGCCAGACCCCGTCGATCAACGCAGCATCAACCCCATGCCCGCGCAGCACCAAAAAGCCGGTATCCCGGCAAATCCGGTCAAGGCGGACGGCCAGAACCCCGCGCCTGTCCGGCGGCGCCGTTTCAAAAGCGCCCAGATCGAATTCTGCGAAACTCACCCCAGAACCTCGCGCCATGAATGTTGCGGGGCAAATCCGACAAGGCGCTTGGCTTTGTCATTGGCATAAAAGGTTTCATCCGGGCGCATCGGGCGTTGCAATGGCACATCAGGGTAGAACCGGGCGCGCACCTCGTCGGTGCTTATGGATACGGACATGTCGTCATTGGCCACGTTGAAAACCTGATAGCCCAGCCCATCTGTCCGCAGGCAGCAATCGACCATATGGCCCAGATCGCGCGCATCTATATAGGCAAAAATATTGCGGCGCCGCGTTGCCGGATCGTCCAGAAAGGCGGGGAAATTGGTGGCGTACTCGTCTGGTTCGATCACGTTATTGATCCGAAGCCCGTAAATATCCGCCCCTGACCGGGCCTGAAATGACCGGCCCGTGACCTCGTTACAGACCTTGGACATGGCGTAGCTGTCATGCGGAACGGTCGGGTGATCCTCGTCAACCGGGACATAATCCGGGAGGACCTCGCCATCGGCAAAACAGACGCCATAGGTGGTCTCGGAACTGGCAAAGATGATCTTGGGGATACCCAGCTTGGTCGCGGCCTCAATCACATTATAGGTGCTCTGGGTGTTCTGGCGAAAACACTCACCATCGGTGCCAATCATGACCCGTGGGACGGCTGCAAAATGCACAACCGCATCATAGCGCGGCACGCCAGTGCCTTCGTCCAACTCATGAAAATCTGCGAACTGGGACATCGCACCGATGACCTGGCCGGGATCACACAGATCAACCAGCAGTTCAGAACAGTCCAGCCCGGAGGCCACGCGGTCCACATTCAGGACCCGGTGCCCCTGCTGTTGCAAGTGGCGGATTGCCCATTTGCCCGCCTTGCCGCTGCCACCTGTAAAGAAAACACGCATTGACCGCCTCCCGTTTGCGGCACCTTATCCTGAGGTTGGATGATGAAACAACGCATCATGTGGCCAGCGCATGAGGGTTTGTCCGTGCGTCTGCAGCAGCCCTGTGCCGCACGGCCAAGCGTCAGCCCGGCCCATATGCCGCGCGCAGAACATTCTTTTGAACCTTGCCCATCGTGTTGCGCGGCAACGCATCGGCAATGATATAACGTTGCGGATGCTTGAAGCGGGCAAGCTGGGCCTGCACATGGGCCGCAATCGGCGCGGTGGACATGGCCATGTCCGCCGGCACGATGACAGCAACGACAGTTTCGCCAAAATCGGGATGCGGAATGCCAAACACCGCGCTTTCGACGACCCCATCAATGTCGTTGATGACTTCCTCCACTTCCTTTGGATAAATATTGTAGCCGCCGGAAATGATCAGGTCCTTCTGTCGTCCCACAATCGAGATACGGCCGTCATCGGTGCTGACGCCCAGATCGCCGGTGATGAAAAACCCGGTATCGCGCAATTCTTCGGCAGTCTTTTCAGGCATGTTCCAATAGCCCTGAAAAACATTGTCGCCGCGCACCTCAATCATCCCGATCTGGCCGGCGGGGACAGGTTGACCGTCATCGGTGATGACAACCTCGGTGCCGGGCAATGCGTAACCAACCGTTCCCGCCAGCCGTTCGCCATCATAAGGGTTGGATGTGATCATGTTGGTTTCGGTCATGCCGTACCGTTCCAGAATGCGGTGGCCGGTGCGGGTTTCAAAGGCGGTATGGGTCTCGGCCAGCAGCGGCGCAGACCCCGATATGAACAGGCGCATCTTTCGGACCAGATCGCTGTTCAACCGGGCATCCGCCAGCAGGCGGGTGTAGAAGGTCGGCACCCCCATCAACAGGGTGCCGTGCGTCAATTCCGCGATGATCGTCTCCACGTCAAACGCAGCCATGAACCTGACCTGCGCACCCGCCAGAAGTGACGTGTTCAACGCCACAAAAAGCCCATGGGTGTGAAAAATAGGCAGCGCATGGATCAACCGGTCATCGGCTGTGATCTGCCATAAATCTGTCAGGCTCTGGGCGTTGGATAACAGGTTCTTGTGCGACATCATCGCGCCTTTGGATCGGCCGGTCGTCCCCGAGGTATAAAGCAGCGCGGCCAGATCGTCCGGGCCTCGGGGCACGGTTGTAAATGCTGTCGGTTTGGTATCCGCTTGGAGGGAGAGTGATCCATCGCCCGCAGCCGACAATGTCAAAACCTGCGCGCCATCCGCACAAAGCCCGCGGACCTCTTCGGCGCTGCTGGCATCACAAACGACCAGCGCAGGGGCCGCATCATTGATGAAATAGCGCAATTCACTTTGCGTATAGGCGGTGTTCAGCGGCAGGTAGACGGCGCCCGTTTGTACCGCCGCACCGTATAGTGCGATCGTGTCCAACAATTTGGGGGCCTGCACCACAACCCGATCACCGGGCTTCACACCCGCATCTGCCAGCACATGCGCCAGCTGCGCGACCCGGGCCACAAAATCCGCATAGCTGACCTGCGATCCGTCATCGCGGGTCAGAAAGACGGCGTCATTCTGTGCGTGGGGTGCAAAGAGTGCATCATAGAGAATATTGGTCACAAGTCGGGTCCCTGAACTTTGTCGCAAACAGCATTATGCGGCCAGCGTTCTGATCGCGTCTGCATGATTTCAACAGGACCCAAATAGAACGCATCATTGTCGGAAATTAATACCGCATTGCGGTCTTGTCAGTAAGCCCCAGCTGATCCGGCATTTCCGCGAATACGTACCAAACCGTCTGATCAAACAGGACCTGGTCAGACGGCAATCGTCGGACAAGGCCGCTGGCCCACCGCCGCCCGCAGCGCTTGACGTCTTACCTGTCTTTGGGCGTCAAGACATATGCCAGCCGGAAGACACGCGAAATTCACAACAAGCGTCGGCTTTGGCGCTATACTCAAGACAGGATCATCAACAAAGGGAGCATCAAGACATGACACGCATGACGGCGAAAGACTTTGATCAGGGATTGCTTGACCTCTACGATTTCTACGCACACGGAAAGATCACGAAACGCGAATTTCTGGACAAGGCCGGACGGTACGCTGTTGGCGGCGTGACCACACTTGCCTTGCTGAACATGCTTAGCCCCAATTACGCCTATGCAGAGCAGGTTTCGTTCAATGACCCCGATATTCATGCCGATTACATCACCTACCCGTCACCAAACGGAACCGGCGATGTGCGGGGCTACCTCGTCCGCCCGGCAGAGGTCGAAACACCCCTGCCCGCTGTCCTGGTGATCCACGAAAACCGGGGCTTGAACCCCTATATCGAGGATGTGGCACGCCGGGTTGCTAAGGCCGGGTTCATGGCGCTGGCCCCGGACGGGTTGACCTCTGTTGGCGGCTATCCGGGCAATGATGCGGACGGGCGCGAGCTGCAGCGCAGCGTTGACGGTGAAAAGCTGATGAATGACTTTTTTGCAGGGTTCGAACACCTGATGAGACGGGATGACAGCACCGGCAAGGTTGGGGCGGTCGGGTTCTGCTATGGCGGCGGCGTGGTCAATGCACTGGCCGTGGCCTACCCTGAAATGGCGGCGGGCGTTCCGTTTTACGGCAGGCAGGCCGCGGTCGCAGATGTGCCCAAGATCGAGGCGCCATTGATGTTTCAGTTCGGCGAACTTGACGAACGTATCAACGCCTCCTGGCCCGATGTCGAGGCTGCCTTGCAGGCAAATAACAAAACCTACGAGGCGCATATCTACCCCGACGCCAATCACGGTTTTCACAATGACAGCACCCCGCGCTACGACGCGGAAATGGCTGCATTGGCGTGGGACCGCACCATCGGCTGGTTCAACACCTATCTCAGCTAGGCGTCCGCCGGGCAGGGCGGGTGACCGACAACTTTAGCGGTATTCATTCTGCTGCGGCCGGACTACGCTTGGCCCTGTCCCAATCACGGAGAACTGAGAATGCGCGCCCTACCCACCGCCTTGACCATGCTGGCTGCAACAGCCGCCCATGCCGAAAACCGGATCGACATCGTGCGCCCGGACGCACCCGAACTTGCGGCTTACGGCGATCACAAGATCGGGGTCACGACGATGACCTTTACCAATCCGGACCAGATCGACGTGGTCGATACAGGGGCCGCAGGCGCGGTTGCGCGCTATGACCGGGTGCTGACGGTCGAGATCTGGTATCCCGCCGACCCCGGCACCACCCCCGGTGGGACGCTGACAGCATTGCTGCGCGACGGGGCGACAGAGGCCACGCTGACAGGTCAGGCCGCACGGGACGCAACACCCGATACCAGCCAGACCTTTCCGCTTGTCATCGTGTCGCATGGATATCCGGGTAACCGGTTCCTGATGTCGCCACTGGCCGAAAACCTGGCCTCCAAGGGCTATGTCGTGGCCTCCATCGACCATCCGGACAGCACCTATGACGACCAGACTGCCTTTGGGTCCACCTTGGTCAACCGCCCCTGGGACCAGCGGTTTGTGATTGATCAGATGGGCGCGCTACCCGGTGCGCTTGGGCAGGCCATCCAAGGTGATAACGTGGCCATCATCGGTTATTCCATGGGCGGCTATGGCGCGCTGATCTACGCGGGTGCGGGGGTGACGCAGGCCAGCACAGCCTATGAATGGGGGGCGCCGCAGGGGCTGTTGGAACGGAACATGATGGGCACCGATACGCATGCCGAGCTGCAGGACCCGCGGGTCAAGGCGTTTGTGGCTTTTGGCCCATGGGGCAACAATACGGGCTTTTGGGATGCAGATGGCTGGGCCGGGATCACCAAGCCGCTGATGCTGATCGCGGGCAGCGTGGATGATGTCTCTATCTACGATGATATCCGGGGCATCTTTGACGACAGCATCAACACCACCCGGCATCTTTTGACCTTTGAGAATGCCAATCACAATGCGGGCGCGCCCATGCCCGCCCCTGTGGAAAGCTACGGCCTGCCTGCCGCCGATGGCTGGTTCCCGTTCGGGCATTACGCCGATGCGGTGTGGGACACGACCCGGATGAACAATATCAGCCAGCATTTCATCACGGCCTATCTGGACCTGCACCTGAAAGGGGATGCGGACAAACAGAGCTATTTCGATCTGGTCCCGGCCGGAAACGAGGCGGTCTGGGCCATGGATGACGCAGGCGCCCCCACGGATGAGCATACCTACTGGAAGGGTTTCCGCCCGCGCAGCGCATTCGGGCTGATGTTCGAGACCAAACCCACAGGGGAGTAAGGCCACGACGCTACCCGGAAGAACGGCCGCAGTTTGCAAGGCGTTCAATGGGTATGACAGGAAACACCAACCCCGGATGGGGGTTGGTGCCGTGAAAATAAGGCTGTGCGAAGCGGCGACTGTCTGAGCGGCACTCCCTATGTTTCACCCTCCAAGTGCGACTCGCGTGACCTTCCGCCCGGCTTGCCGGGCAGCGTCCGGTCCAGAGCTACCCCCGTTGTCCGATGAAAAGGTCCCAAGAACCTTTTCCGAGACGCCTCCAACCCTCCCCCATCGGGAGGGCGCTGCGTATTCTTGCTGCTTACCGTTTGTGCCGTAAGAACGATTGGTTGGGTGCCCCCCGAAGCGATCTTTAGTCGAATAAATCTGGTTGGTATGACGTCTTGAAGCGCTTTGCGAAGAGTTTCTTAAATTGTGTAGTGGTATCGGAAACTTTCATCAGAGTGAGTACTTCTTGGACCTGCTGCTTCAACTTTTGTATGCCATAACCTTCTGTTAAATGCTGATGGAATCTGCTTCGCCTGTTGCCATTGCTTCCTAGTTTTGGGTTGATCCGGTCTAACTCTTCCAACACCGTTCCGTTTTCCAGTGGATGGTAAATGTATGTTCGGGTAAATTTTGCAAAATGTTGCGGACGGTTCTGAATGACCTTTCCAGTCTTTGTTTGAGTAAGCCGTTTGCTGCCAAACATTCGGTTGAGTTCATCATAGTATTCGTCCGGAAATTCTTTTGCCCATTCGCGCTTTTCTTGTTCGATATATTGCTCGACCAAAAGTCTAAGCGCATCCGGTCCGCGAACCTCTTGAAAGCCTGTGGCTTCGTCAATTACTGCCGCCACACCTACTTTCGCGAAGGCGTTTAGGATAGCGGAAGCCTGTTGTGCCAAAGGTTCTTGAGCTTGCGAGAGCTTTCCCTGGTCGGCTGCCCTCTTTACGGCTTTGCAAACCTCGACAAGTACCTCGGCGTCATAACCGTGGGCGACATCACCATTGATTGCACGGAAATAGAACGGATTGTCGATACGAGAGGCTAAGTCCTCGTCAATCTGTGTGGCAACACTCTTGCCTTGAACAGTTTTAAGAAATGCATTTCCACCTGCCGACTTAAGCCCTAACGCCTTCGCCATACCACGTTTGTGGAATGCACGAGTGCCATCTTCTAAGACGTAGCAATCTAGAGATAAGCCTCCGACGTAGATGTTTCCTTGATGCGTTGCAAAGGGCACTTCTTCGCTCTCGGCTAACTGCTTGCGCTTGTTCCAACGCGCCTCTGCGGCTGACTTTGCTATTTGCCGACGTTCCTCTCGAGATAAGCTTTCAGCTCTAGCCTCACCGCCGGCTTTTTGTGGGCTTTCTGACATCGCAAGCATGCTCCATGAAAAAATCTATCGAACAGAGACGATATTGGTTGCCATATTGCAAGCATAAATACTAATTTATCGTCATAATTTATGGAAAATGCTTGCTAAAAGTCTAGTTCCTCTACAAAACGCGCGTTCTCCTGAATATACTGGAACCGTAGTTCGGGTTTTTTGCCCATCAGGCGCTCGACCAAGTCCGCCGTATCCCCCGGCTCGTCGTCATGCACCGTGACCCGGATCAGCTTGCGGGTGGCCGGGTCCATTGTCGTCTCTTTCAGGTCCTTGGCGTCCATTTCGCCAAGCCCTTTGAACCGCTGCACGTCGATTTTACCTTTGCCGCCCAGCCCTTTGGCCATGACCGCGTCTTTTTCGGCGTCGTCGGCCACATAGACCCGTTTTGCCCCTTGTGTCAGCCGGTAGAGCGGCGGGCAGGCGAGGTAGAGGTGCCCTTGGTCAATGAGCGGCCGCATTTGCGTGAAGAAGAAGGTCATCAGCAGCGACGCGATATGCGCCCCGTCCACATCCGCGTCGGTCATGATGATGATCTTGTCGTAGCGCAGGTCATCGACGTTGAAGCGCGTGCCCATGCCGACGCCAAGCGCTTCGCAAAGATCGTTGATCTCCGCGTTGGAGGACAGTTTGTTGGACGCGGCCCCCAGCACGTTGAGGATCTTGCCCTTCAGCGGCAAGAGCGCTTGGGTCTTGCGGTCACGCGCGCCTTTGCCGGATCCGCCCGCAGAGTCGCCCTCTACGATGAAGAGTTCGGTGCCGATCCGGTCTTTGGAGGTACAATCGGTCAGCTTGCCGGGCAGCCGCAGTTTCTTGGTCGCCGATTTGCGCGCGGTTTCCTTTTCCTGACGCCGCCGCAGCCGTTCTTCGGCCCGCAGCACAAGGAAATCGAGGATCGCGCCTGCGGATTTCGTATCCGCCGCCAGCCAGTTGTCGAAATGGTCGCGCACGGCCCCTTCGGTCATTTTGGCAGCGGCTTCAGTTGACAGCCGGTCCTTGGTCTGCCCCACAAAGGCCGGGTCGCGGATGAAGCAGGACACCAGCGCGCAGCCGCCTGACATCAGGTCGTCGCGGGTAATCTGTGCGGCTTTCTTATTGCCCGAAAGCTCACCATAGCCTTTGATCCCCTTCAGGATCGCGGCCCAGAAACCGGTGACATGGGTGCCGCCCTCGGGCGTGGGCACGGTGTTACAGTAGGACTGGATGAAGCCATCGCGCACGGGCGTCCAGTTGATCGCCCATTCGACCTTGCCCGGTTCGCCGTATTTTTCGGTGAAATCCACGGTGCCTGCAAAGGGTTTGTCAGCATAGGTGGTCGCCGTCCCCAAGGTTTCCTTAAGGTAGTCCGACAGCCCACCCGGGAAGTGGAATGTGGCCTCTGTCGGCGTTTCGCCATCGTCGATTTCGGACTTCCAGCGGATTTCAACGCCCGAGAACAGATAGGCCTTGGACCGGATGGATTTAAACAGGCGGGCGGGTTTGAACCTGTGCGAGCCGAATATCTCTGCATCCGCGTGGAAGGTGAACGTGGTGCCGCGCCGGTTGGTCGCCGCACCCACCTTTTCGACCGGACCAAGCGGAATGCCGCGCGAGAACCGCTGTTCGTAGATTTCCTTGTTCCGTGCGACCTGCACCACCAGACTGTCAGACAGCGCGTTGACCACGGATGCCCCGACCCCGTGCAAACCGCCAGAGGTCTGATAGGCTTTGCCAGAAAACTTCCCGCCAGCATGCAGGGTGCACAGGATCACCTCAAGCGCGGATTTATCGGGGAATTTGGGATGCGGATCAATGGGGATGCCCCGCCCGTTATCCTTGATGGTGATGGAATAGTCGGCGTGCAGCTCAACCTCGATCCGGTTGGCGTGACCCGCCACGGCCTCGTCCATGGAGTTGTCCAGAACCTCGGCTACAAGGTGATGCAGCGCCCGTTCATCCGTGCCGCCGATATACATGCCCGGGCGTTTGCGGACAGGTTCGAGCCCTTCCAGCACCTCGATGCTGTCAGCGTTATAGTCATCGGGGGTGGCCCCGGAAAGGAGGTCATCGGCCATGGGTGCTGCTCATTCTTGTGTTTGACTTATAATGGCAGGCAGGCGGGTGTGGAGCAATGCAGTATTGGCCCGCAACCGCACAAGCCTGGCCCCGAGATACCCCGAAATCGTGGACATTTCCTGTCGCGCGCTAGTTTTAGGTCATGCGTTATCTTCTTGTCTGTCTTTGCATGGCCATGCCAGCGGCAGCCCAGACCGTTGAGACGGATCTGGAACTGGTTCTGCTGGCTGATGCCTCCGGCTCGATTGATGCTGATGAGCTTGCGTTCCAGCGCCAATCCTACGCCACGGCGATCACTGATCCCGCTGTTGTCGCGGCCATCGAAAACACGCTCTATGGATCAATCGCGGTGACTTATGTGGAATGGGCCAGCAATCAGGCGGTTGTGGTTGACTGGACGATCATTGCAGACGCCAACAGTGCGACGCAATTTGCAGAGGCACTGATCGGCCCACCCCGCGCCGCATTCGGGCGTAATGCCATCGGGTCAGCCCTGCTGGAAGGAATGCGGCTGATCGAGGAAAACGACATTCGTGGCTTTCGCCGGGTCATCGACTTTTCGGGCGATAGCATGGGCAACAGTTATGGCCCGCCCATTACCACCGCCCGTGACACTGTTGTGGCCGCCAATATCACTATCAACGCCTTGCCGATCCTGCGTGATGGCCGGTTCATCGGGCAGAACCTTGAACAGGCCTATACCGACAACATCATCGGCGGCCCCGGCGCCTTTGTCATTGGTGCCAAAGAAGGCCCCGCATTTGTCGAAGCGATCCGGCGCAAGCTGATCCTCGAGATCGCAGGCAAGACCCCTCACCAGGATATCGCCCGCCTTGATCAATAGGGCCTAGCGCAGGTTCAGATTGCCGATCGCGGCGCGGATGACACTGCTGGTGTCGTCGCTGTCACCCGAGACAGCAAGACCAACAAGCGCCCCTTTCTGCCCGCCAAACGCCCGTGCGTAATCCGCAGCCAGATCAACATTTTCGGAATGAGAGCCCGTACCGGCCTGACGCAGCGGGATTGTCACCCCCTGCCCCGCAGGCCCGTATGGCGACGCGATCACCTGCCCGCGCCCATGGTTCCCACCCCAGGCATATTGAATGATGCGCACATCGCCGTTGCCCAGAAGGCTGCGGATATTCGCACCTTGCAGGCTGGGTGCAATCGCTTCGGGGACAAAGACGAAATACAGCGACAGATTGCGGTCATCACCACCCTTTTGCGCAAGGCTTGTGGCTGGGACGGATTGTTCGACCGTCCAGCTCCACGAGGCGCCATTGGCCCCCCAGTTTGCCTGCCCCACGCGGGTCCACGCGATAGAGACGGAGCCATCAGACACCATGCTGAGGTTATTTCCAAAGCTGTAGTCGTTTGAGCTGAACAGCGACAGGCGTTGTTCCTGCCAGCCATTTGCAAAGCTGATCGGCCCGGCGGAGGCTGCGAGTGTGGTGGCCGCAAGCACGGCTGCTGACATCATAAGACGCATGAGTGGTTCCTTTCGGTATCTGTCCCTGCACAGGTAACCCAGACACGTATGACAAGAACCAAAAAGTCTCGTGCTTCACAGGATTGTCAGGCGCGTGTCATCGCTGGATGTCTTCCAGATACTCCGTCAAGGCCAGCAAACGGGCTGGCACAGGGGTGCCGATCCCGTCCTGCTCAACGATCACCGTATCCCCCATATCGCCTGCACCAAACTCGGGCATGGCCGCGCTGAAATGGGCGCCCCGGTTCAGCCCGTCAATTGTGCTCATCACTGCATTTCGCGGGAAAACCCCGCCATTGCGGGCCGCAATTGTCGTCAGATCCGGGGGTGCGGTTGTCAGATCGCGCGCCAATGGGCCGCCCCCCATCGCGTCATTGCCATGACAGCCCGCGCAATCGGCTGCAAAGGCTGTCCGCCCGTCAACCGGTTCCTCGACGCATGCGCCAAGGGCCACCAGCGCCACCAACCAGATTTTCTGCATCTCAAACCTCCTTCATTTTTGGAATTTGTAACATACGGTGCGGCGGCGGCTTTGATCTGGATCATGCCGCGCGTAATGTTCGGGCAATCACAGCAAAGGATTGCCGATGCCCCACCAGATATTGATCATGCTCGCCGCCGGAATAGGCATACCCATCCTTGCGGCGCTGAATGCAGCCCTGGGGCGCGTCATCGGATCACCCGCTGTCGCGGCGGCGGTCCTTTTTGTGGTCGCCTTCACTGTGGCCGCGATTGTGGCGCTGATCACCGCGCCGCAGGCGGTGGGCAAACTGGCAGCGGCGCCCAGACACCTGTTTCTGGCCGGTGTGCTGATCGCGTTTTATGTTCTGTCGATCACGTGGATTGCGCCGACGATGGGCGTGGGAAATGCTGTGTTCTTTGTGCTGCTGGGGCAGTTGATCTCTGCCGCAGCCATCGACCATTTCGGATTATTCAGCGCGCAAGCCGCCCCACTGACATGGACACGAAGTGCCGGCATCGCGCTGATGGCCGCGGGCGTGTTTGTTACGCAGAAAGCTTAAGCACCAGATCCCACAGGCTGTCAGGGACCTCGATCACGTCTTTAACCTGTCGGTCGCTGCCCGGAATACGCGCCCCGTCCTGGGCCGCCACCGCATCGGCGACACGGGCAAAGCGGGCCGCAAAATCCGCGTGATACGTGCCCGGGTCCAGCAGGAAATAGAACTGACCCAACCCGTGTGGCGGCCCATCGGCAAGCTTCAGCCCGCCCACATCAAGCGAATTGACCGATCCTGTCATGCCGGCGGCCAGCAATTCCGCCATCAGGCCAAAACCCCATCCCTTATAGTCGCCCGCGCTGACCAGTGCGCCGCCCAGCGCGGCCGCTGGATCGGTCGTCGGCTGTCCGTCTGCGTCTACGGCCCATCCCAGCGGGATCTGCTTACCGGCCGCCTTTGCCATGGTGATCTTGCCCAAGGCCACAGCAGAGGTCGAGAAATCAAAATGCATGGATGGCCCATGATCGCCCGGCACTGTCATTGCAATCGGATTGGTGCCGATCACCCGGGCATTCCCGCCCGGTGGCGCAACAACGGGGGAGGCGTTGGTAAAGCCGATCCCGATCAATCCGGCAGCCGCAATCTGTTCGGTGAAATACCCCAAGGAGGTGCATGTATGCGCATGCGCCACGGCCAGACTGGCCACCCCATTTTCGCGCGCGAGGTCAAGCGCTGTTGGTAAAGCCGCCTCAAATGCGTATTGCGCAAATCCGAACCGCGCATCCGCCAGAACGGCACCACCGCGCGGACGGCTGACAACTGGATCGACATCGCCCTTGACCCGGCCAGAGGTAAGCTGGGTGCAATAGCTTTCCAGATAATAAAGCCCGCAGATCACGTTGCCCAATGCTTCGGCGCGCGCCACCGCCTTGGCGACCGACCGGGCCTGCGGTTCCGCCGCACCGTGGTTGCGCAGGGCATCAAAGCTGCGATCCTCGATCTCTGAAACACTGATCCTCATAGGTCCTCCACCACGCCAGCGTGCAACCGCACTTGCCGGTCCATCCGGGCGGCCAGTTCCAGATTATGGGTGGCGATAACGGCGGCCAATCCGGTATCGCGCACCAGGCTCATCAGCGCATCAAAGACCTTGTCAGAGGTATCGGGGTCAAGATTGCCGGTTGGTTCATCGGCCAGCAAAAGCGAAGGTTCATTCGCCAGCGCCCGGCAAAACGCCACCCGTTGTTGTTCGCCGCCCGACAGGGCCGCCGGACGATGCCCAGCCCGGGGGGCGATACCAACCCGATCAAGCAGGGTCATGGCGCGTTCCTCGGCCGGTTTGGTCGCGGCCCCGTTTGCCAGTTGCGGCAAGACGATATTCTCAAGCGCGGTAAATTCAGGCAGCAGATGATGGAACTGATAGATAAACCCAACCGTCGCCCGGCGCACCGCTGTGCGGCGGCGGTCGGACAGACGGGTCATATCCGTCCCTTCGATGGCGACCGTCCCGCTATCTGCGGTATCCAACAGGCCCGCGATATGCAAAAGGGTTGATTTGCCTGCACCTGAAGGGGCGACAAGGGCCACAACCTCGCCCCGTTTCACGGTCAGAGAGGCGCCTTGCAGCACGCGCACTTCGTTGGGTTTGCCGTGGTTATAGGCCTTGGTCAGGTCGGCGACCATCAGTGTCGGATCACTCATAACGCAATGCCTCAACCGGGTTCATGCGCGCGGCACGGCGGGCAGGAAAGATCGTGATGATCCATGACAGGCCCAGCGATAGCGACATCGCCTTGATCACGTCGGACAAATGCAGCTCGGCCGGGACGTTATAGATCCCCCGGATGGATGGGTCCCAGACCCCGCCACCGGCGACATAGTTCACAAGGCTGAAAATCTGGTCGATATAAATCGCAAACAGGCAGCCCAGAACCACCCCAAAGAAGGTGCCAATCGTGCCGATACCGGCCCCACAGATAAAGAATATGCGCAGGATCGACCCCTCGGTCAGGCCCATGGTGCGCAGAATACCGACATCGCGGCCCTTGTTCTTGACCAGCATGATCAAGCCGCTGATGATGTTCATCGAGGCCACGAGGACCAGAATGGACAGAATGATGAACATCACATTGTCCTCGATTGTCAGCGCCCGCAAAAACCGCCCGACCCTGTCCTGCCAGCTATAGGCCCACATTCCGGCGCCCGCCGCATCTGTGATGGGCTGCTTTAGCTCTTCGGACATGTTGATGTCGTCCAGCCTGACCTCCAGCTCATCTGCAACCCCGTCACGGTTGAAGATAAACTGCGCCTGATCAAAGGGCAGATAGGCGCGGACCTCGTCGATCTGATAGCGGCCGGTCGAAAAGACAAAGACCACATCATACGCATTGCGCCGGGTCGACTGACCAAATGGGGTGGCCGCCCCCGATCTGATGGTGATTTCGATCTTGTCACCCACCGTCAGCCCCAGGTTATTCGCCAGCGCCGACCCCAGGGCGATCCCGTTTGGCAAATCGTCGATATTTCCGAATGTGCGCTCGCTTTGTACGATGGCGTCGGACTGCTTAAGGTCCTCCAACCTGATCCCGTAGATGTCGGCCAAGGCGATCTGGCCATTGGCCGCAGCCATGGATTGGCCGCGGATCAATGGGGCCACGGTCGCAACCCCTTCGACAGCGCGAATGCGGTCGGCCATGTCCTCGAAATCGGTGATCACCTCGCGCGGGCGAACGACCGACACATGCGCATTGGCCCCCGCGATCGTGTCGATGAACTCCGCCCGAAAGCCAGAGCGCACGGCCAGTGTTGCGATCAATGCAAAAACCGCCAGTGTCACCCCGATCAGGCTGATCCAGGTCATCACGCTGACACCCCCTTCGGCGCGCTTGGCGCGGATGTATCGCCACGCAATCATCCATTCAAATTTCGCAAAAGGTGCGGTGGCCATGACGGTTCCTGCTGAAAGTTTCAGCGCAACGTGGGGCGATACCGCAGGATGGTCAAGCGTTAGGGTCACGACCCATTCATTCCACGCCTCCAGTTTGACTGATTTTGATCGTGACGAGGCGCAGCCCCGCCGTAATAGTGGTTCTATTTCAAGGGGATGCAACGCTGATCACGGGCAAAACCAGCCAAACCCTTCGGGCGCGGGTTTCACCTCATCTCAGCGGCGCGGGCCGCTTGTCCGTAGAACAACTATGGCCTACGCGTCCCAAACCGCTGATATTTCGTGAAATCTGCGCTGGCGGCGTGGAATTACTGGGTCCTGACCCCAAGGCCCAAAGGGCAAACATCAGCCAACCGGGCCTGCAGCAGATCACGCAAACGCAACATATCCGCAGCTTTCGTTTCAAGCTCGGCGATCTTGGCGCGCAGCAGCTGGGCAACCGCGTCAGCATCGAGGGTCGCATCGGTCAGACTATGCGTGATTTGCGCGATTTCGGCCAAGGTAAACCCCAGCCCCTGCGCCAAACGGATCAGGCGCAGCAATTCCACCGCAGCAGGCGGAAAGTCACGATATCCGTTTGCCCGCCGGTCTGATCTGACCAATCCGCGCTTTTCGTAAAACCGGATGGTATCTGTGCTGACCCCCAGCTGCGTCGCCACGTCGCCGATCTGCATGATATCCCCTTGACCTTGGACTATACTCTAACCCTTATAGCGGACCGCATCTGAGAAACATAAGGAGAATCCAGATGCTATCTGCCCAAACCTACAGGCGCATTTATCGGGCGTCGGCCTGGTACGACATCATAGTGACATGGCCCTATGCCCTACCCATCACATTCACGCTGATTTGGGGCGGTTTTGGCGGGTTACATGACATGGCCGGCCTGACACCCCTGCCCCAGCTGAACCCAATGATGGTGCTGTTTGCCAATTTCTTTGGGACCGTTGTGCTGATCTGGTCAGTGGTGCGCTTGCGGTTCGATAACCCGCTGCTCGGGCGCTATGACGCCGCGGGGCGGATGTTGTTTTCAGCGTGGATGATCAATGCCTTACTGCATGGCGGATCACCCGTCATCTGGGTGTTTCTGATCACCGAGATTTGCTGGGGGATCGCACAGGCCCTGCCCGTCAGATCACCAGTGGTTGCCCGCGTTTAACAAAGGGGTCAGGTCCCGGCCTGCGGCGGCGGTCTTGCTCTCCGCCGCCCAAAGCAACCCGCGCCGCAGCATCTCATGCGCGGGACCATCGGCGATCACCGCCGCCTGATGACCCAGTGAGTTGTAATAGACCCGCCCAAGCCCCCAGGCCCGCGTCCAGGC
The DNA here is from genome assembly GCF_038443705.2 of Yoonia sp. SS1-5. Taxonomy (NCBI): domain Bacteria; kingdom Pseudomonadati; phylum Pseudomonadota; class Alphaproteobacteria; order Rhodobacterales; family Paracoccaceae; genus Yoonia; species Yoonia rhodophyticola. The sequence goes on from NZ_CP151767.2 coordinate 1,417,697, forward strand.
CACGGGCATATCTACCGGGCCGTTGGGGGTGTGATACCATGTGACAACATCCGTTCGCGTCGTGGCCAACACCTTGTTGGCGGGATCGACATGCAGGTAGTACTGCTCTGTCTGCACATCGAAATCGTCGATGCCCGCAACCAGCGGGTCATCGGACCTGATCGTCACGCGATGTTTCACACCATCGCCACCCGGATGCGCGACCCAATTGGCCCCGGTGATAAACTGCCACAGGGGGCTGTCGCGGAACGCATCACACATGCCGCCATGACACCCGGCCAGACCGGTCCCATGGGCAATCGCCTCTGCTGCGTTATTTGCGGCCTCGCGCGACAGGCTACTCATGGTCCAGACGGGGACCAGCAGATCATAGGTTTTCAACTCTGCCAGATCGTCAAAACAGGCCAGGCTGTCGGTGACCGTGACGTCTATTCCGGCCTCTGTCAGCATGTCGCGAAAGATCGCGGCAACCTGATCAGGCTGGTGCCCGTCCCAGCCACCCCAGGTGATCAGCGCAGAGGTCATCGGCGGACCCCGGCCAGTTTCGGCAACCTATTCGCAGGATCTGCCAACAATGTGGGGCGTGTAACGGGGGGATCGGCCCGCAGAACGGGGGATTTGCGTGACGGGTGGGTGCGCTCTTGGCGCTTGAGGCGTCGGAAGGGCATCACAAGCAAGGCCCATAGCCCGGCCAATCCAGCCCAACCACCCAGAAAGCCAACCCCGGCAGATGCGCCGCCTGCCACACTTAGCGGCAAGGCGGGCTGGAAATCCTGCCAAACCGCCTGCAAGGTCGCGGGATCGTTGAACCGCTGCGGTTGCGCAATCCGCGCAAGCGGCGTGGCATCGCGTAGGGCAGTCAAATCAAGCTGCAATCTTGCATGGCGGGCGATCTTTTCGCGCCAATAAGTCTCCTCGACCTCAAAAGACGGGGTCTGCGCCATCTGTTCCAACCGGTCCTCGCGGCCCATGCCCAGTGACAACGCCATGGCGTCCAGTTCTTTCAGATCGCGGGTCAGTTCATCCATCTGCCCGGCGACACGTTGCAGATATTGCTGTGAAAATTCAGGAAATTGGGACAGGCCTGCCGCACCGGCCAGCCCGCCAACAAGACAAAGCGCACGGATCATGCCCGCACCCATCGGAAGGAATTTCGTGTCATCTGCTGCCTCGGTTGCATTTTTTTATTAGGATAGCAAAGAAACCCGGCGACGTTAACGATGAATGCAAGGATGCAGTGAAACAAGGGGATTGGTGACGTATCGTCAACACGGTGTTGCCTTGCTTTGGCACCCGAAAATCGCTTAATTGCGCGCCTCAATACCGACAGGACCACCACCATGTTTTCAATCTATGCGACAGCCTGGTCTTTTGCGAAAGCAAATCTGGCTGTGCTGGTGGTCTATGGCGCGCTGTTGCAGGCACTGGATATGTTTGTCGAGTCCACCGGATCAAGTGCCACCTACACGCTGGCACCATGGGTCATCATTTTCTACGCGCTGCACCGGGCCTTTCTCTTTGGTGAGACCCAGCTGCTCCGCAAGGAAAAATCGCCCAAACGGCCGCATGCGATGGGCCGTTTTTTTCTGGCGAGCGGGGCGATGATTGTACCGGCCGCAGCCATGCTTGTCGCTATTGCGATGGGTATTCTTGACCTCGGCTGGTTCCCGAGCGATCCAAACGTGATGGTGATCAGTATAATGGGGCTTATCCTTGGGGCGTTTGTTCTGACATTGCTGTTCTTTGGCACGGCACTGCCCGCAGCCGCATCTGCCGATCAGTGGGGGCCGCCAACAAGCCTCAGCCGGGGCATCAAGACCTGGAAATACGTGCTGGGCGGGCTGCTTGTCGGTCAGGTGCTTTTTACCGCCTGTTTGGTTCTGATCATCTTTGGCCTTGCAAGTTTCGGCCTCCAGATCGGCAGTGGGCTGACCGGCACGGGCGGGATCAATTTTGTGGACGCAGCCCTAGGGCTCGTATTCTCGACCGCCATTGTCTTTGGCAATGTGCTAACGGTTGTTGTGCTGTGCCGCGCCTATGAACGTGTCGCACCCCCTGAAATTCAGGCTTTGCTGGAACATCGCGAAGGCAAGTTTGACGCGTCAGTTTTTGCCTGACCTCTGCAACCAGTCGCGGATATGGGCGGCGTCCTGAGCTAGCGGGAACATAAGGTAGAACACCGCCTTCACCATCCGTCCCAGTCCGATCAATATCCGCGAACCTGGCCCCCTTCAGGTGATCCGCAGACCCGTCATCGGCAGAGGCCGAAAGCCACGTCCAGACTGGTCCGGCTCATACGAGCCCTTCGTAGATCTTGGCGATCTTCGCAACCGCATCTTCGGGCGGCAGTTCTTCGCTTTCGCCGGTCCTGCGGCTGGTCAATTCGACAACGCCATTTTTCAAGCCGCGCGGGCCGACGGTAATGCGCCACGGCAGACCGATCATATCCATGGTGCCGAATTTGGCCCCCGCCCGTTCATCGCGATCATCATAGAGCGGTTCCAGCCCCAGCGCCGTCAAACCGTCATAAAGTGCATCACAGGCTGCGTCGGCTTGGGCGTCGCCTGATTTCATATTCAGAATACCGCAATGGAACGGGGTCACGCCTTCGGGCCAGATAATGCCCTTGTCATCATGATTGGCTTCGATGATCGCGCCAATCAGTCGCGAGACGCCAATCCCGTGAGACCCCATATGCACAGGCACCTTATTGCCTTTGCCATCATCCACCGTGGCGTTCATCGTCTCGGAATATTTGGTTCCGAAATAGAATATTTGCCCCACTTCGATACCACGTGCGGTGCGACGGCGGTCCTCGGGCACGTCTACGAACACACCATCATCATGGGTTTCGTCGGTCCGGGCGTAGGGGGCTGTCCATTCATCAAAGATCGCCTGACATTGCGCCACGTCATCATAGTCGATGACCCGGTCACCCAGATGCAGGTCCGTGACCGCGCTGTCATAAAACACCTCTGACTCGCCGGTTTCAGCCAGCACGAGGAACTCGTGCGTGTCCTCACCACCAATCGGGCCGCTATCGGCGCGCATCGGGATGGCCTTCAGCCCCATGCGTTCATAGGTGCGCAGATAACTGACCAGATGACGGTTATACGCGTGCAGCGCGTCTTCCTTTGTCAGGTCGAAATTATAGCCGTCTTTCATGAAAAACTCGCGGCCACGCATCACGCCAAAACGGGGGCGGACCTCGTCGCGGAATTTCCACTGAATGTGGTAGAGCGTCAGCGGCAGTTCCTTGTAGCTGCCCACATGACTGCGGAAGATATCGGTGATCAGTTCTTCATTGGTCGGACCATACAGCATGTCGCGGCCGTGCCGGTCTTCGATCCGCAGCATCTCACGGCCGTAGTCGTTGTAGCGGCCGCTTTCCTGCCACAACTCGGCCGGTTGCAGCGTTGGCATCAGCATTGGCAGGTGACCGGCGCGCTGCTGTTCCTCATGCACAATATTTTCCAGCTTGCGCAAAACCTTGAAGCCCAGCGGCAGCCATGAATAGATCCCCGCGGTTGCCTGCTTGATCATGCCAGCCTGCAACATGTAGCGGTGGCTGATGATCTGCGCCTCGCGCGGCGTTTCTTTCAGAACGGGCAGAAAATAGCGGCTCATGCGCATCGGATCGGGTTCCTCAATCAATTGCTGAAACCCGGTTTAGGCGGGCATATCCGGACTGGCAAGCACGAGCGGCCTTAGACGCACAAAAACCTCTGGCCGGTCAGGAGGGCGACCAGCCAGAGGCTCTCTGTGGGCGCGCGCCCTCTCACCAGCGCGCGCCCGGACAAGCGGCGATCAGAATCTGACCCGCGCGCCTGCCAGGATCACAGTGACGTCTTCGACATCACCGATACCTTCGACTTCGTAATTGCGGATACCGGCATAGAGCTCGGTGCCCACTGAATCGATGTTCTGGACAGCCAGCACGCCATAAGATGTGCTTTCATCGTCAAGGCCCAGAACGTTTTCGTTGACCGCGTAATCCACAGCAAAGGCGGTTTTGCCAAGCGATGTGAAATCAGCCTGATAGCCGGCCTTGACGTAGCCGAATGTGACATCGTCAGCGACACCATCGGTTTCCTGATTGCCACCGGCCAATGTCAGGCTGAACCCGCTGTCATGCAACGCAGAGAATGAACCATTGATGATTTCCTGATCTGCACCGCCAACAGTTTGTGCGGCATATGCCAGCGCGCCGGCAACCTGAACGCCACCAAAATCGCCCTTATAGGCCGCAGCAACGTCGTAGAAGGTTTCGTCAGCATCTTCTGCATCCGCCCCGACAGAGGCAGACAGGGTCAGCCCACCAAAGGATGGCGTATCGTAACGCAGGCGGTCCCTGCGGCTCAAACCGTCAAGGTTTGTGAACGCGTCGCCCACTGTGGTGCCGATGAAGGCGCCATCGCTGTCGCGGAATTGGACGCCGCCAGCCGTGTCTTCAACACCGGAATAGCCAACGACAGTGGTGCCGGACAGATCGACCTCGGATGTATTGTTGGATGCGGTATCGCCCTGCCCGAATGTCAGACGGCCAAAGCTGTCACTTTCGATATAGGCTTCCAGCTTGCGTTCGGACAGAAAATCGCTGCTGCTGGGGTTTGGATCTGTCTGGCTGACATTCGCGGTTGAATTCGACTCGGCCTGAATTTCGATATTGAAACCTGCGCGCCAGTCTTCGTTGATATCGGCGTCGCCGGTCAGCCGAAAACGGGTGGATGAGTTGTCATTGTCAACAAAAAGGGTGCTGTTGTCGGTGCCGTCATCAACGAACAGGACGCCACGGTTCACCTGACCGGACAGCTTGAGGTTAATGCCGGTGCCGCCACTTGCGACAGTATCGTCTTGGGCGAATGCGGGGGCGGTGCCGAGCGCCAGAAGGCTGGCGGTGATCAGTAGAGTGGTTTTCATGATATTGCTCCTGGGAGGTTGAGAGTTTGTCACTTCGGGGAAAGAAGCTGTCCCTTGACTAGAGCGTCATCACCCCCTCACGAAAGCCCTTGGCCGGGCACAAAGACGTGCAATTCAACACACTGTTTTTGAACGATTTTATTTTCAAAATCCGCACCGAATGTCCTTTTGCTCACCGCAACGCACAAGCCTTGGCAATGCGCGTGTTTATCCGTGATAGATGCGTGAACGACGCCCCGGAAAAGGGCGCTGCGCTGACGCAAGGCGAGGCCGACAAGCCTTGCGCGCAACGCCCGTTTGGGGTGCAAGATGCGCTCACGCAAAAATGGGGCGATGGTGATCAGGGCTGCCCTGAACACAGCCTGTGCGCGGATGATGTATTAGACCTCAATAAACCGCAGCTTTTGCACAAGGACGCACCATTTCGGATAGCTCGGCAATGAGTCGCGTAGCGCTATGCCAAGGGGCACTGTAACAATTGCCGCACGGGCCCATTCGGCATTTGCCGGGTGGTGATCCCCTTGCGCTGGCCCGATCCATGCCGCATCTATCATCTGAATGCAGAAATGGATGAAAACACATGGCACTGCCTGTTTCGCAACAAGCTAAATACTGGGGGATCGTCACCGCGGTCTTCCTGATCATCCTGTGGTTTCTGGGCGACGTGATCCTGCCCTTTGTTCTGGGCGGGGCAATTGCATATTGCCTGGATCCGATTGCGGACCGGCTGGAAAAGGCCGGGTTCAGCCGCACCGTGTCCGTGACGATCATCACGGTCATCGCCGCATTGATCTTTATTCTGCTGATCCTGCTTGTCATCCCGACACTTGTTCAACAAACCATCGCGTTGATTGACACAGCCCCGCAGCTGTTTGATCGGTTGCAGGCCGGCCTGACCGAGCGTTTCCCCGCCCTTGTCGATGCCGACAGCACTATTCGGCAGCAATTGCTCAAAATCGGAGAGGCGATCCAGTCCAAAGGCGCTGAACTGGTCAACGGGGTGCTGACATCGGCCCTTGGATTGATCAACGTGCTGGTTTTGCTGGTCGTTGTTCCGGTTGTTGCATTCTATCTGCTGCTGGATTGGGACAATATGACCGCCCGGATTGATGATCTGCTGCCGCGCGATCACGCGGAAACGGTGCGCCAACTGGCACGGGATGTTGATGCGACGCTGGCGTCATTCATCCGGGGGCAAGGGACTGTTTGCCTTGTTCTGGGTACCTACTATGCCATCGCCCTGATGGTGGCGGGGCTGAATTTCGGGCTTGTCGTGGGCTTTGTGGCCGGGCTGATTTCCTTCATTCCCTATGTGGGTGCGCTGGTCGGGGGGCTGCTGGCCATTGGTCTGGCGATCTTTCAATTCTGGGGAGAATGGACCTCGATCGGCATCGTGGTGATAATTTTCATGATCGGGCAGTTTTTCGAAGGCAACATCCTGACACCAAAACTTGTCGGTGGGTCCATCGGATTGCACCCGGTCTGGCTGATCTTTGCGCTGTCGGTCTTCGGGTCGCTCTTTGGGTTCGTCGGCATGCTGGTGGCCGTACCCGTTGCGGCGATCCTTGGCGTTTTCATCCGCTACGCCCTGACCCAGTACAAGGACAGCTTGCTCTATCGCGGGCAGCACAAGGACGAATGAATGACCCGGCAGCTTTCTTTTGACTGGCCAACAGGGGTTGCGCTGGGTCCGTCGGACTTTTTTGTCAGCGCCGCGAACGAGCAGGCATTTGCAATGCTCAACGCGCCAGACAGCTGGCCCGACCGCAAGCTGGTGGTGACCGGGCAGACCGGATGCGGCAAAAGTCACCTCGCGCGTATCTTTGCGGACGGAGAGCAGGCGCGCATCATCAATGCCGCCGCATTGGCACCTGACTTTCAGCCCAAGGATCAAAATATCGTCGTTGAGGACATGGAAACCCTGCCCCCCACATCGGAAGAGGCGATGTTCCATCTGCACAACCATTTGCGCAACACCGGTGGCCTGCTGCTGATGACGGCGCAGACCGCCCCCGGTCGCTGGCCCATCAAACTGCCTGATCTGGCCAGTCGCATGCAGGCCGCGACCGTTTGCACCATCAGCGACCCGGATGACGCGCTATTGCAGGCCCTGATCATGAAACTGTTCGCAGACCGTCAGATCAGCCCCCGCCCCGAGCTTGTCAGCTATCTGGCCCCGCGTATCGAACGGTCTTTTGCCGCTGCCGCCGCAATCGTGGATCGGCTGGATCATGCCGCGCTGGACCAGCGACGCAAAATCAACATAGCCCTTGCCCGCGAGTTGCTGGACAACCCGGACTAACCCCGCGATACTTGTCACAAGCCTGCAACAAACGCGGGACATTTAGGTCTCATGACAACAGCAAATTTTCTCGAAGGGGACTATCAGGCCCCGACGACACTCGACATTGATCTCGCCAGCCCGGCACGTTTCGTGAACCGGGAGCTAAGTTGGCTTGGGTTCAACTGGCGGGTTCTGGAAGAGGCGGAAAACGAAAGGGTTCCGCTGCTTGAACGGCTGCGCTTTCTGTCGATTTCCGCGACCAATCTTGATGAATTCTACACCGTGCGCGTGGCCGGCCTGCGGGAACTGGCCAATGAGGGCAACACAACCCCCGGTCTGGACGGGCTGAGCCCCGCCGAACAGTTGGTGGTCATTGATGCCGGCGCGCGCCAGTTGATGGCCCGGCAGCAAACCGTCTTTACCACGCTGCAGGCCGCCATGGCCGAAAACGGTATTTTTCTGCTGAACCGGCAGGAACTGAACGATGATGATATCGTCTATCTGGAAGACGTCTTTCTTGAACAGGTCTTCCCGGTGCTGTCCCCGCTTGCGATTGATCCAGCGCACCCGTTTCCGTTCTTGCCCAATGAGGGCTTTGCATTGGCCCTGCAACTGGAACGCCGGTCGGACAAACGTCAATTACGCGCACTTCTGCCCGTTCCCGCCCAGATCAAGCGGTTCGTCCCGCTGCCATCAGTGGATGGCCAGCGCTTTCTGCCGCTCGAAGACCTCTTGCTTCTTTATATTGGCCGGCTGTTTCCGGGCTATGCGATTAAGGGCAGTTGCGCGTTCAAAGTATTGCGCGACAGCGATCTGGAGGTCGAGGACGAAGCCGAAGACCTCGTACGCGAATTCGAAACCGCGCTGAAACGGCGCAGACGCGGTGAAGTTGTCCGGCTGAAAATGTCAGCCGGATCACCTGCTGCTTTGAAAACCCTGATCATGTCGGAACTGCATGTTACTGACGAATCCGTGGTCGAGGTTGATGGCATGATCGGCATCGCTGATCTGGGCGAGCTGGTATTGGAGAACCGCCCTGATCTGCTATGGCCACCCTTCACCCCCCGCGTGCCGGAACGTGTGCAGGACCATGACGGCGACATGTTTGCCGCGATCCGTCAAAAGGACATGCTGCTGCATCATCCTTACGAGACATTCGACATGGTCGTGCGCTTTCTGGCGCAGGCCGCGCGCGATCCGGATGTGGTCGCGATCAAGCAAACCCTGTATCGCACCTCCAAGCGCTCACCCATCGTAAGCGCCCTTTGCGAAGCTGCCGAAGACGGTAAATCGGTCACGGCACTTGTCGAATTGAAGGCCCGTTTTGACGAGGCCGCGAATATCCGGCAATCGCGCAGGCTGGAACGTTCCGGCGCGCACGTGGTCTACGGTTTCCTGAACTACAAGACCCACGCGAAAATCAGCACGGTCGTGCGGCGCGAAGGGGATAGGCTGGTTACCTATACCCATTTTGGCACCGGGAATTACCACCCCATTACTGCCCGGATCTATACCGATCTCAGCCTTTTTACATGTGATGCAAAGCTGGGCCGCGATGCCACGAAGGTGTTCAACTATCTGTCCGGCTACGCCCAGCCCGACGGGTTGCAAAATCTTGCGATTTCGCCCCTGAACCTCAAGCAAACCCTGCTTGACCGGATCGCAGCCGAGGCCGAGAACGCAAAGGCAGGCAAGCCGGCGATGATCTGGGCCAAGATGAACTCGCTCATCGAATCCGATGTCATTGATGCGCTTTATGCAGCCTCGCAGGATGGGGTAAAGATCAGCCTGGTCATTCGCGGGATTTGCGGGCTGCGCCCCGGGGTAGCGGGGCTGTCCGAGAATATCCGGGTCAAATCCATCGTTGGTCGGTTTTTGGAACATTCCCGCATTGTCTGTTTCGGCAATGGCAACGCGCTGCCGTCGAAGAAAGCAAAGGTCTATATGAGCTCGGCCGATTGGATGGGGCGCAATTTGAACCGGCGGGTCGAGACACTGGTGGAAATCAAGAACGCCACAGTTAAAGCACAGATTGTCAGTCAGATCATGGCCGCAAATATGGCTGACGTGACGCAAAGCTGGGTGATGGCGGCCGATGGGTCATTCACCCGGGCAACCGTCCCCGATGACGCATTCCCCTTCAATTGCCACCGTTTCTTCATGGAAAACCCCTCGCTGTCCGGGCGCGGTTCGGCGGGCGCAAGCGACGTTCCCCAATTGACCCACACCGACGATTGACCGATACCTGTTGCCGGGACAGCGGCAGGGATCACATGACACAGCAAACAGACCCGGACGTCATTGATTGGGGTCCCTTTGGGCGGCCATTGTTTGAAGATGCCGCGGCACAGGGGCTTAGCCGGGTTGGGGTTTTGGATGTCGGGTCAAACTCTGTCCGCCTTGTGGTGTTTGATGGGGCGGCACGCTCGCCTGCCTATTTCTACAATGAAAAGGTGATGTGCGCCTTGGGCGCTGGTCTGTCAGAGACCGGGCATCTGAACCCGCAAGGACGGGTGCGCGCCCTGTCAGCGATCCGCCGGTTTGCCGCATTGGCCGAGGGAATGGGCATCCCCCCCCTCACCGCAGTTGCGACAGCCGCCGTGCGCGAGGCGTCGGATGGCCAGGATTTTCGCGCCGAGATTTTGCGCGAAACAGGGATCAAGCTGTGGATCATCGACGGCAAGGAAGAGGCACGTTTATCAGCGCAGGGGGTTCTGCTGGGCTGGCCGGGCAGCTACGGGCTGGTCTGCGATATCGGTGGGTCATCCCTTGAACTGGCAGATCTGGCTGACGGGCGGGTTGGACGGCGCGTGACCTCGGCGCTCGGGCCGCTGAAGCTGCGCGAAATCAAGGGCGGGCGCAAACAGGTCAAGGCCTATGTCCGCGAAACCATGGAACAGCTGCACGAAGAGATGGGCAGCGCAACCGGTGCACGGCTGTTTCTTGTGGGCGGGTCCTGGCGGGCCATCGCCCGTGTTGACATGGAACGCCGGGATTACCCGCTGACGGTGCTGCACGAATATCGAATGACCTCGCGCCAGATCAGCAAAACGGCGGAATATATCCGCAAATCTGACCTGCAGGACCTGCGGGCGCGCTGCAATATCTCGGACAGCCGGATGTCGCTTGTTCCGTTGGCCTCAATCGTGCTGAAGGAACTGATGCGCACCTTCAAACCCAAGGATGTTGCCGTGTCGTCCTACGGTATCCGCGAGGGGATGTTGTTTGAACAAATGCCGCGCGAGTTGCGTGATCGCGACCCCCTGATCGAGGCGTGCCGCTTTGCCGAAGCCAAGGATGCGCGTCTGCCGGGGTTCGGGCGAATCCTCTATGATTTTGTCAAACCTTTGTTCCCGCGCGCAAATTGGCAGCGCAAGCGGATCATCAAGGCCGCCTGCCTGCTGCACGATGTCAGCTGGCGCGCGCATCCTGACTATCGGGGCGAAGTGACTTTTGACAACGCGACGCGGGCCAATCTGGGTGGGCTGAAACACTACGAACGGGTGTTTCTGGGACTTGCGTTGATGAACCGCTACACAAGCAAGACCAACAACACACGGTTTGCGCCGCTCTTTGCCATGTTGGACGATGGGCAGATCAAAGAAGCCGAGATACTGGGCCGTGCGATGCGGCTGGGTGCCATGCTGTGGCTGACCGCAGACGAAGAACCCGGCAGCCTGAAATGGCGCCGTAAGTCAGGCGAATTGACCCTGACGCTGACAAAACATGCCCTCCCGCTTTTTGGCGAGGTTGCCCAAAGCCGGTTCTTGGCGCTTGCCGCCGCGCTGAACGCCAAGGGGCACGTCAAGTTCAAGCGCTGACAGGGTCTGCATTCTGATGCTTTTATCAGCAGATACCCGCCCAATTGATCGCATTTTAGGCAAGCGCGAAACAGGGTGCTGACACTGCCAAGGTGACACCCATTTTTCGCCACAGTTTTTATCCAAAATCTAAGCAATGTGTCGATGGACACATAGGTTTTGACTGATTTGTATTTTGTAGGTGGCGGGGGCTTACAGCGCGAGCGAACGTACGAGGTAGGTGACATGTTGGACGATAAGACCCATTCGGCTTCTAAGCTAAAGATGGATGCAGCGGCGGCAGCGACGCAAGGAAAGCGTAGCTATCAGGAAGACACCATCATCTCGCATTTTCCACTTGGTCAATCATATGGCTATGCGATTGTTGCAGATGGCGTGGGTGGGCATGCGGCAGGCGCAGTTGCCAGCGCAATCGCCACCAGCGAAACATTCAATACCATCAAGATGAACGAAGATCAGGTGACCAACCCGATGTCGGCACCGTTGGTCCTGCGCGAGGCGGCCGAGGCCGCCAATAGTCGCATTCAGACCCATGCGAAAGTGAACCAGGACAGCTTTGGCATGAGCACGACATTGCTTGTTCCGGTGATCACCGGCGACAAGCTTCTGTGGTTGTCCATCGGCGATTCCCCCCTTCTGCTGTTCCGTGCGGGCGCGTTGCGTCAGTTGAATAAAGATCACTCGATGGCCCCTCAGATCGACATGATGGTCAAGGTCGGCTCTATGGATGCTGAGACGGGAAAGAACCATCCGGACCGGAACGCCCTGACCTCGGCGCTGAACGGTGACGAGATCGCGATGATTGATTGCCCGTCGGTCCCGGTGTCCTTGCTGCCCGGCGATATTGTCGTGGCGACAACTGACGGGCTGCAATCGCTTTCCAACGCGGCCATTGCCAACACGTTGATGCAGAATATGCACAAAAGCAGCCGTGAAATTGCGGAATGCTTTCTGACCGCGATCGAGGACAAGGATGCAGAGCATCAGGACAATGCCAGCTTTGTGGTGATCAAGATCGCCTTGGTCGATGATGGCAGCACCGCAACCAACGCAGATGACCTACCGGTTCTCGCGATGGCCGATGCTGTGGACGAGGCGGCGGAAGCAACCGCAGCGCCCGAACCCCAAGCCGCGCCAGAGGCGCCCGCGGCCGAACCGGTCGCCGAAAAGAAGCCTGAAACCTACTGGTATCGCGGTCGGCAATATACCAAGTAGCCCTGCCGCCCCGGGGGCGAACCTCCGTCAATTCGGGATGGTCAGAACAACCGGAAAGTGATCTGATGCCGTGACCAGCGCCTCGCGCAGGTCACGGTCCTCATAGCAGTCTGGATGGTCAAACGGGTGCCAGATCTGCCATGCGGCACCCTGGTTCCGGACACCGGGTGACACCATGATATAATCCAGCAAGGCCTGCAAATAGGGCTGCCCCCGTCGCCGGAACCGGGCCGTCACCGGCATGGCACCGATCCGGCGTCCCAGTGCCATGCGCGCATGCGGGTCAAACAACTCTCTATCCGCCCCTTTGCCCAGCACAATTTCCACGCCGGACTGGCCGAACAGTTTTTCATAGGTGTCCAGCCCCGGACCGTCATTGAAATCACCCAGGACGATCAGATCATCACCGGCGACAAAATGCGCATCCACCCGCCCACGCAGCCAGATGCATTGCGCCAGCTGCTTGCGCCGGTTTTCGATTGATATCCGGATCGCATCCGCATCATCCCGCGCGCCATGCGGGGCCTTTGATTTGGCGTGGACACCGATCAGGCGATACTGCCCGCTGGCCGTCGTCAACGCCACTTCCAGCGGGGGTTTGGACCAGATCACCGGGTCAGGTGCCGCGTCGATGTTCAGATCCATCTGAAAGTGCTGATCAAAGGCAGGAAAGCCGGGATCAGCCCCCGGATCATGCTGGGCCTGCACCACCTTTGGATCATAAAGCAGCGCGATTTCCTGTTGGGTATCATTGCGAAACCCGGTCAGGGCGGTGTTTGCACGCAGCCCGAAACGGGCCGCAAAATTGGCCAACGCCATGGCGCCGTCGCGCTTGCGGCTGCTGTCCGGGGCTTCGATCACCATGACCGCATCAGCATCCAGCGCCTGAAACACATGGCCCAGTGCTGCCGTCTGCTGCGCCCGGGTCACGTTCCAGCGCGACGACCAGCCGTCATCGTCAATCAATTGGCCGTCATCGTCAAAAAGGGCGTTGAACCATTCGACGTTATAGGTGGCGATTTTCATGCGCGCGCATCCTGTATCTGCTCCCAGGCCCGGTTGATCGCAACCATACGCTTTTCGGCGAGCTTGATTGCTTCCTCGGGAACACCCCGCGCCAGCATCTGGTCGGGATGGGTTTCGCGCACCAGCTTGCGCCAGGCGGCGCGAACCTCGTCCATCGGCGCATCGGGATCCACCCGCAGCACATCATATGGATCGCCCTCTGCATCGGTGACGAATTGCGCGCGCACCCCGCGAAAGCGCCGTTCATCAAAGCCGAATATGCCCGCAACATCGCGCAGAAACGCATCTTCCTTTGGGTGGTAATTGCCATCCGCCATGGCGATATGAAACAACCCTTCAAGCAGATCGCATAAGGGGCCATCGTCGCTGCCATACATTGCCTTGATGCGGCGGGCATAGGTATCAAAGCCGGCTACGTCCTGACGGGCCAGATTGAACACGCGGGCTGCGTTCGCCTCCTCTGCGGCGGGGATGACAAAAACCTCGCGAAAGGCGATGACCTCGTCACGCGTCACGATGCCGTCGGCCTTGGCCATCTTTGCGCCCAAGGCGATGACCGCGATTGTAAAGCCAACCGTGCGGTCGGGCGCGGTGCGCAATTTGTCAAAGACAGCCGATAGCGCCTCTCCCTTGGCGAGGGCGGCGATTGCATCGGCAATGCGGGACCAAATGGACATGGGCGGGCCTTTCTAAGCGGCACCTGTCATAGCATTTTCTGCATCAATACCAAATCAATGCGTCGCCCGAACTTGAAACCCACCTGCGAAAGAACTGCAACCTTTTCAAAGCCGATTGCACGGTGAAACGCGATTGCGCCCAGATTTTCACCGCTGATCGCACCGATCAGGGTCTGCAAGCCCTGCTGCCGTGCCAGGTCACACAGCCCGCGCATCAATTCCCGTCCCTGCCCATCACCTTGCGCAGTTTCGGACAGGATAATGCTGTGCTCTGCGGTGAACCGATAGCCCGGCCCGGGCCGAAAAGGGCCAAACCGGGCAAATCCCCCGACATGCCCGGCTTGTTCCAGAACAAGACAGGTCTGTTGCGCGCTGATCAGATTTGCCACTTCCGGAACGGATCGCTCCACCGTCGTGAAGGTATGGCTGGTCTCGCGGATCATATGGTTCCACAGCGCCGCAATGGCGGGCACGTCCTGATCGGTGGCGGGCCGGATCATGACAGCCGGACGGGTCCGTCAGGCCTATCAAAAACGGCCTGGAACCCGGCGGGGCCTGCCGTGACATGAACGCGCGGATCAGGTGTAACGGCGATATCGGCCGCATCCGGATGGAACACCCGGAACCGACGCAAACGGCAGCCACTGTCTGGCAGCGTCGTTGTCGGGTGCGGGACCCCTGCCCCCCATCGCATCAATGTCGGCAAAGCCCCCCCAAAGGGAAGGCCACCATCAGCAGGAACCGTGATTTGCCATGACAGATCGCCACGCTGCAGCGTCATGGGCGGGCCGCAAACCGGAGGCGCCCAACTCAGGTCATCGACACGGCAAATCCAGTTTGCCAGACGTGGCGCACCCACAAACTGATCAAGCCCGAACCAACGCGGCCCCTCAAACGGGGCGGCATCCGGATCGGGCGCAATCACTTCGAGATAGATATCGCCAAGACCAAGCAGCATATTATGGGTGCCGTACCGGGCATGCTTGCCGCCGGGGGCCATTTTGACCCCAAGCGTGTCTTCGACATAAGCCACCCCATCTTCCAGGCGCGTCGCAGCGACTGCAAGATGGTCGAGCGCCATCATCCGCGCGCCTCGCGGATCAGGCTAAGAATGTCCTGGGCGGCTTTGGGAATATTGGTTCCCGGTCCAAAGATCGCCTTGACCCCGTTGTCATACAGGAACTTGTAATCTTGCTGCGGGATGACCCCGCCACAAATGACGATGATATCATCGGCGTCCGCATCCTTGAGCGCCTGCACCAGTTTCGGGGCCAGGGTCTTGTGCCCGGCTGCCTGACTGCTGATCCCGATCACATGCACATCATTGTCGATTGCATCCTGTGCGGCCTCTGCCGGCGTCTGGAACAATGGGCCGACATCCACGTCAAAACCGATATCGGCAAATGCGGTGGCGATGACCTTGGCCCCGCGGTCATGCCCATCCTGGCCCATCTTGACGACCAGCATCCGGGGCCTGCGGCCTTCTTCTGCAGCGAAATTTTCGACGCTTTCCTGAATGGCGGCAAAGCCCTCGTCCCCTTCATAGGCGGCCCCATAGACCCCTGCGAGCGTTTTGACTTCTGCGCGGTGGCGACCGAATGCCTTTTCCATGGCCATGCTGATCTCTCCTACTGTGGCGCGCGCGCGGGCGGCCTCAACTGCGGCTTCGAGCAGATTGCCGCCCTCATTGGCGCAGTGCGTCAGCGCTGCAAGTGCGGCATCGCATGCTGTCTGGTCGCGGGCGGCCTTGGTTGTATCAAGCCGCTTGATCTGCGCCTCGCGGACGGCGGCATTGTCGATATCAAGGATATCAATCGGATCTTCCTTGTCTTTGCGGTATTTGTTGACGCCAACAATGACCTCGATCCCCCGGTCAATCTCGGCCTGACGGCGGGCGGCGGTTTCCTCGATCCGTAGCTTGGGCATGCCGGACGCGACCGCCTCGGTCATGCCGCCCATCTCTTCAACCTCTTCGATCAACTTCCACGCAGCTTCGGCCAGTTCATGCGTCAGATTTTCGACGTAGTAGGAACCGGCAAGCGGGTCGACCACATTGGTCACACCGGTTTCTTCCTGCAAAATCAGCTGGGTATTGCGGGCAATCCGCGCGCTGAACTCGGTGGGCAGGGCAATGGCTTCATCCAGGGCATTCGTGTGCAGCGACTGTGTGCCGCCCAATACCGCGCTCATCGCCTCATAGGCGGTGCGGATCACGTTGTTATAGGGATCTTGTTCCTGCAACGACACGCCGGAGGTCTGGCAGTGGGTGCGCAGCATCGAGGATTTGGGGTTTTTCGGCGCAAACTCTGCCATGATCCGCGACCAGAGCAGTCGGGCGGCCCGCAGTTTTGCGGCCTCCATGAAAAAGTTCATACCGATGGCAAAAAAGAAACTTAGCCTGCCAGCAAACTGATCAACATCCATACCCCGCGCGATGGCCGTGCGCACATATTCGCGCCCATCGGCCAGCGTATAGGCCAGTTCCTGCACCAGGTTCGCGCCCGCCTCTTGCATGTGGTAGCCGCTGATCGAGATCGAATTGAACTTTGGCATCTCACTGGTCGTGTATTCGATGATATCCGCGATGATCCGCATCGACGGCTCGGGCGGATAGACATACGTGTTCCGCACCATGAATTCCTTCAGAATGTCGTTCTGAATGGTGCCGGACAGAACATTGCGCGGATGCCCCTGCTCTTCCCCCGCCACGATGAAATTGGCGAGGATCGGGATCACCGCGCCATTCATTGTCATCGACACGCTGACCTTGTCCAAAGGAATACCATCAAACAGGATCTTCATATCCTCGACACTGTCGATGGCGACACCGGCTTTGCCAACGTCCCCCTCTACGCGCGGATGATCACTGTCATAGCCTCGGTGCGTAGCCAGATCGAAGGCGACAGACACCCCCTGCTGGCCCGCATCCAACGCCTTGCGGTAAAAGGCATTCGATTCCTCTGCCGTAGAAAACCCTGCATATTGCCGGATCGTCCAGGGGCGGCCTGCATACATCGTGGCTTTGACGCCACGGGTGAACGGGGCGGCCCCCGGGATGCCCCCCATATGGGGCAGGTCGGCAGTATCATCGGCCGTGTAAAGCGGGCGCACCTTGATGCCTTCCAACGTGTCCCAGTCCAGCGCATCAAGCGGTTTGCCACGCAACTCTTGCGTTGCGATATCTTCCCAGGTCTTCTTGTCAGTCATGTTGCTCTCCCAAAGGCCGCGCGGCCATCGCGAAATTGTTTGCATTGATTTGCGCAAGGGACTTAGCTTTTGCCAACGCCGCCTCTATATCTAAATTTATGAAAGCATTGACGAACATCCGCTGGGCAGCCCTTGCCATCATCCTGAGTGCGACCACCGCGTCAGCCCAGGACAAGACAATCCTTGAACGCTGGGAAGAGGATCGCAGCCAAATCTTTGACGGCGCCGATATTGCGCTGTCAGAACTGCAATGGGTTGCGCGGCCCCTGGTCGTGTTTGCAGACACGCCCAACGACCCGCGTTTCCAGCAGCAAATGGAAAAACTGGCCGCTGGTCTTGACGATCTGGCCGAACGCGACGTGATCATCATCCGCGATACGGACCCGGCTGCGGCGACAGAGTTGCGTACGACGCTGCGCCCGCGCGGGTACATGATGGCGCTGCTGGGCAAGGACGGGCGCGTGGCCCTGCGCAAGCCCAGCCCATGGAGCGTGCGCGAGCTTTCGCGATCCATCGACAAGATGCCGCTGCGCCAGCAGGAAATCCAGGATCGCAGGTTGGGCAACTGATCAAGCATTCTGTGCTCTGTCAGTAAGCTGGTCGGTTCGCGGCATTGCCCCCCGCAGAGGCAGGACTGTGCGCGTGATGATCCGCTTATGCCGCACCTATTCGAACTCCATAATCACGTCATCCACCGCAAGGCTGTCGCCGGCGCCGGCATTGACTTTCTTGACGACCCCTTTGCGTTCCGCCCGCAGGATATTTTCCATCTTCATCGCCTCAACGGTGCAAAGCGCCTGCCCTTCCTGCACCTCGTCACCGGCGGCGACATCCACTTTCACAATCAAGCCAGGCATTGGGCATAGCAGGAATTTCGATGTATCCGGCGGCAGTTTCTCGGGCATCAGGGCCGCCAATTCGGCCTGACGGGGCGTGCGCACATGGACTTTCAGGTCAGCCCCCCGATAACGCACCCGGAACCCGCCAGAGATTTTGCCGATTTTCAAAACCAAAGGAAGACCATCGACCATGAGCCTGGCCAGCGGTTGCCCCGGTGTCCAATCGCTTTCGACCCGGTGTGTTGTGCCGTTGATCGCGACGTCCGATCCGGCCTTATCGGCAGTGATCGCCACCTCATGTGACTGACCTTGCAGGCTGACGACCCAGTCTTCGCCCACATGCCTTTCGTGATTATCCATCCGGCCTGAAATGCGTGTGCGGCGAATTTCGGCCACGCGATGCATGGCGGCCGCAGCGGCCGCAATACGGGTACAGGCCGCGTCGGGCAATGTGACCCCCTCGAACCCATCGGGGTATTCTTCTTCGATAAAGGCCGTGGTCATGTTGCCCGAGGTGAATTTCGGGTGATCGTAGACGG
Source organism: Yoonia sp. SS1-5 (assembly GCF_038443705.2). Lineage (NCBI taxonomy): Bacteria > Pseudomonadati > Pseudomonadota > Alphaproteobacteria > Rhodobacterales > Paracoccaceae > Yoonia > Yoonia rhodophyticola. The sequence continues at coordinate 1,436,225 of NZ_CP151767.2, forward strand.
CCGCAAGGAAGGGCAGGTTATGTCCGATCCCCTCAAGCTCGAACCCGTCAAGCGCCAGCCGCATTTCTTCGATTGCGGTGGCCCGGTCCGGGGCCCAGGTACAGAGCTTGGCGATCATCGGGTCGTAATACATGCTGATCTCGCCGCCTTCGAACACGCCGGTATCGTTGCGGACGGCCCGGGTTGCCTCAGCCTCTTCGACCGGTGGGCGGTAACGGGTCAGCCGCCCGATAGAGGGCAAAAAGTTGCGATAGGGATCTTCGGCATAAAGCCGGCTTTCCATCGCCCAGCCGTTGATTTTCAGATCCTTCTGTTCAAAGGGCAGCTTTTCGCCAGCGGCAACGCGGATCATCTGTTCGACCAGATCGACACCGGTGATCAATTCGGTCACCGGGTGTTCGACCTGCAGACGGGTGTTCATTTCCAGGAAGTAGAAGTTGCGGTCGCCATCAACGATGAATTCAACCGTACCCGCGCTGGCATAGCCCACCGCCTGGGCCAATGCGGTTGATTGCTCGCCCATGGCTTTGCGGGTGGCCTCGTCCAGAAAGGGGCTTGGGGCCTCTTCGATGACCTTTTGGTTGCGGCGCTGGATGGAACACTCGCGTTCATGCAGATAGACCGCATTACCGTGACTGTCACACAGCACCTGAATTTCGATGTGGCGCGGCTGGGTCACGAATTTTTCGATGAAGATCCGGTCATCACCAAAGCTGTTGGCAGCCTCGTTCTTGGACGATTGGAACCCCTCGCGGGCCTCATCATCGTTCCAGGCAATCCGCATCCCCTTGCCGCCACCGCCGGCAGAAGCCTTGATCATCACCGGGTAGCCAACCTCGTTAGAGATTTTGACCGCCTCGTCTGCATCCGCGATCAACCCCATATATCCCGGCACCGTCGAGACATTGGCGTCCTGCGCGATCTTTTTAGAGGTAATCTTGTCCCCCATGGCCTCGATCGCGCCTTTGGGTGGTCCGATAAAGGCAACGCCGGCGGCCTCTAATGCCTCGGCGAATTTGGGGTTTTCGGACAGAAAGCCATAGCCCGGATGCACAGCCTCTGCACCGGTTTGCCGGATCGCATCCATCACCTTGTCAATCACAATATAAGACTGGTTTGCCGGGGGCGGGCCGATATGCACGGCCTCATCGGCCATTTTGACATGCAGCGCATTGCGATCAGCATCGGAATAGATCGCAACCGTCTGGATGCCCATCTTGCGGGCTGTCTTGATCACGCGGCAGGCGATTTCGCCGCGATTGGCGATGAGTATTTTCTTGAACATTAGATTCCGTCCCCAAAACGCAGAACCGCCGCCGGGGTTAGCCCCCGACGACGGTTCCATTGATGCAATCGCGCGTCAGACGCGCGTGTATTCAGACTAGCGGCAGCCGTTGATGCCCGCGTCGTCGCAAAGTACGCCAGCTGCGGCGCCTGCAAGGATTGTCCCTGTGCGATCTGTGCCCAGAACCTCGGACGCGACAAGACCAGCGCCTGCACCCGCAACGCCACGTTCCACGTCGCCTTCAAGGCAGCCAGCCAGACCGAAAATGGCCACAGTGGCAAGGATAAGTGATGATTTCTGCATTGTCTTCTGCCTAACTTTTGTTTCGGATCCACGCCGGAATTAGCGCGGGCCTGCGATACTTCCATAGCGTTTTGCGGCTGATATCCAATATCAGTCGTAAATTTATGGTAAAATCGGCGGAAAACGGAAACCGGTCTGCTCTGGGACAGAGCAGACCGGTAAGGGGAAGGGTAACGGTGTTGACAAGTTGCAGCCAAACACTTGCTGTTGTCTCCGGCTACAAGACCAACACTGGACCATTGCGGCGCACCGGCCAAGCGTCTGTTGTGACCCCGCGTCAAATGGGCGGTTTCCCGCTTAGATTGTATCGTCGCAGCCAACCTCCCGCGCATCATCGGTCAATCACCTCGGGAAAGCTTTGCCGTGCGACGGCAACGTCGATCTGCAACAACGCATCATAACTTGCGGGATCAAACGGGTCTTCGGCGGGGATGACCTCGCGGCCGAACAACCAGCTCAGGCGGCCGGCATCAAGATTGCCGCGCACAAAAGGCGCATCGCCGAAATGTTCCCACAGCGCCTGCATGAAACCCGCATCGGCCCGCTTGTCGGGTGGCCGGCGGTCTGCGTAACGCGGGCGCTCTGTCAACGGCGTGGCACCGCCCTTGTTGGCGCGGCGGATCGTGAACTGAAAATCAGTGCCCGGCAGTCGGCCCGGGAAGCCCCGGTGTTTTTCCATATCAGGCAGCATCGCACACCCCGCCCCATGATGGTCGCGCCGCGGACAAATCTGATGATCTGCCCGCAGCACTTAGCGATGGTTTTGTCGACTTAACGGGTGGTCTGGATGACCGCCATATCCGAAGAGTATCGTAAAGGTCCCCGGTCATGGCTTCCCGACACAGCCACAAGCGCCATAAGCGCTGCAACCACGAAAGCCATAAGTCCCTGTACCATTTTTGTTGCCTGCCTCTGATTGTGCAAATTGCCCGGCACAGACGGTGCTGAGCAACCCACGAGGGCACGATCATGGGATCGCGTGCCGTCAGAGTAGCAAGAAATGCCGTATTTTCATACGGCTCGCCGGTAAAGTTCGCGTCAAGCTGCGCGGTTTCGGCAAAAAGGTGACATCCGGCGCGCCGGTCCACCAGATACTGTGGCGAACACACCAAAGGATCGAGATGTTGCGCATCCCGCCCAGCGCTCTTTTGCCGAAGCGGGCCGCCTGACGGCTCAAACCGCGGGTCATATGGCCACAAACCAGTCATTACAGCGGAATATTGTCGTGCTTTTTCCAGGGGTGCTCGCGGGTCTTGCCACGCATGGACGCAAAGGCCCGGCATATCCTTTTGCGGGTCGAATGCGGCATGATCACTTCGTCGATAAACCCCTTTTCGGCGGCCACAAAGGGGTTGGCAAAGCGGTCTTCATATTCCTTGGTATGGGCGGCGATCTTGTCAGCATCACCCAGATCAGCCCGATGAATAATCTCTGTCGCCCCTTTTGCCCCCATCACTGCAACCTCCGCCGTGGGCCAGGCGTAGTTGAAATCGCCATTGAGGTGTTTGGACGCCATCACAACATAAGCGCCGCCATAGGCCTTGCGGGTGATGACCGTAACCTTGGGCACCGTGGCCTCGCCATATGCAAAGAGCAGCTTGGCCCCATGCTTGATCACCCCGCCATATTCCTGACTGGTCCCGGGCAAAAAGCCCGGCACATCCACCAGCGTCAGGATCGGTATCTCAAACGCATCACAGAAGCGGACAAAGCGGGCAGCCTTTCTGGCGCTGTCGATGTCGATACAGCCCGCCAGCACCATCGGCTGGTTGGCGACAACACCAACGGTCGCGCCCTCCAGCCGGATGAAACCGGTCAGGATGTTCTTGGCGAACTCGGCCTGAATTTCGTAGAAATCCCCCTCATCGGCAAGTTTCAGGATCAGTTCCTTCATGTCATAGGGGGTGTTGGGATTGTCGGGGATCAAGGTATCAAGACTGTCCTCGACCCGGTTCACATCATCAAAGAACGGGCGGACGGGGGGCTTTTCGCGGTTATGCAGCGGCAGGAAATCCACAAGCCGGCGCACTTCGGCAAGGGCCTCAACATCGTTGTCAAAGGCCGCATCAGCGACCGAGGATTTCTTGGTATGGGTTCCAGCGCCGCCCAGCTCCTCGGCGGTCACCATTTCGTTCGTGACCGTCTTGACCACATCGGGCCCGGTCACAAACATGTAAGAGCTGTCTTTGACCATAAAAATAAAGTCCGTCATCGCCGGACTGTAGACAGCCCCCCCCGCCGTTGGGCCCATGATCACGCTGATCTGCGGCACCACCCCCGACGCCGAGATGTTGCGTTGAAATACCTCACCATAAGCGGCCAGGCTGGCCACACCTTCCTGAATGCGCGCGCCGCCTGAGTCGTTGATCCCGATCACCGGGGCGCCGTTGCGCACAGCCATATCCATGATCTTGCAGATTTTCTGCGCATGGGTCTCGGAAACCGATCCACCCATGACGGTGAAATCCTGACTGAACACATAGACCATGCGGCCATTGATGGTGCCCCAACCGGTGACCACGCCATCACCGGCGGGACGATCAGCCTCCATCCCGAAATCGGTACAGCGATGGGCCACGAACATGTCAAACTCTTCAAAGGACTCTGCATCAAGCAGCAGTTCGATCCGCTCGCGGGCCGTCAGCTTGCCTTTGGCATGCTGGGCCTCCACACGGCGCGGGCCGCCGCCAAGACGTGCCGCCGCGCGGCGATCTTCAAGCTCTTGCAAAACGTCCATGAAACCATCTCCCCGATTTTTGCTGGGTCAATACAGGCAAATACCGGATGACAGAAGGAGAAATGAGAAAATTTGCAAACTATACGATTTGCAGATTTATAATTTTGCAAATCTGCAAACAATGCGGCCGCATAGCGGCCTTGCGCCGCGCCCTTATGGACAGTCCGAAATTGGCGGCATAGGTCTGACAGATGACCTCATTGCCGCTTATCCGTTTTCTGGACCGGTCCACGCCGCCCCATATCATGACGCTGATCCTGATCACGGGCATGTCGGCGCTGAACATGTCGATCTTTCTGCCCTCACTGGCCACAATGACCGACTATTTCCAGACCGATTATGCGATCATGCAAATCGCCCTGTCCGGATATCTGGCCGCAACAGCCGTCCTGCAAATATTCATTGGTCCGATTTCAGATCGCTTCGGACGGCGCAAAATGGTGATCGGGTCACTGGTTGTCTTTGTTCTGGCCACGATCGGCACCTATCTTGCCGAAAGCGTCGAGGCTTTCCTGTTCTTTCGGATCATGCAGGCCGCCGTTGCCACATCCATGGCGCTAAGCCGGGCGATTGTGCGCGATATGGTCCCGCAGGCCGAGGCCGCGTCGATGATTGGCTATGTCACGATGGGTATGGCGATTGTGCCAATGATCGGCCCGATGATCGGCGGCGCCCTGGACGAGGCCTTTGGCTGGCACGCCACATTCATCTTTCTTGGGGCGGCCGGTCTGGCCGTATTGGTGCTTTGCATCTTCGACCTGGGTGAAACCGTCAAGGAAGGCGGGGTCAGTTTTTCCGATCAGATCAAAGGCTATCCCGAACTTTTGCGGTCGCCACGATTTTGGGGATATGTCCTTTGCTCGGCCTTCAGCTCGGGCGCGTTTTTCGCGCTGCTTGGGGGCGCGTCTTTTGTTGCCAGCGGCCTTTTCAACCTGTCCCCATTATGGAGCGGTGTTGCGCTTGGCGCACCCGCCATCGGCTATGCGGCGGGCAACTTTCTGTCGGGGCGGTTTTCGGTCCAGATGGGCATCAACATGATGGCCCTGATCGGGACAGCAGTGACCATTCTGGGGCTGGGCATTTCGGTTATTCTGACGCTTGCCGGCGTGGTACACCCGCTGAACTTCTTTGGGTTCTGTGTCTTTCTGGGGATCGGCAATGGCATGACCTTGCCCAATGTCATGGCAGGGTCGATTTCCGTCCGGCCACATCTGGCGGGAACAGCCAGCGGATTGGGCGGCGCGATCATGATCGGCGGCGGCGCGGCACTGTCGCAAATTGCAGGCGGCTTGCTGACGACCGAAACAGGCACCTTGCCGCTGCAACTGGTGATGCTGGGGGTCTCGGTCCTTGCAATGCTGTCGGTCATTTTTGTGGTGTGGCGCGAAAAACAGATCGCTTGACCGCCAATTTGCAGCAGCTAAACCTAGTTAGCAAAGTTGCAAAGGTGCGTGATGGCGATCCAGAAACTCTATGCCGGTGCCAAGCTGCGTGAATTGCGCGGACGGCTTGGCCTGACCCAAAAGGCGTTTGCGGCAAAGCTGGGGGTATCGCTGCCCTATCTGAACCAAATGGAAAACAACGTGCGACCGGTCTCAACCTCGGTCGTGCTGGGATTGGCGCAGGAATTCGGCTTTGACGTGACCGAATTGCAATCGGGGGATGAGGCCCGGCTGGTGGGCGATATGCGCGAGGCGCTTGCAGACCCGGTCTTTACCGGCCCCGCACCTGCCTTGGCCGATCTGCGCCTGGCGGCGTCCAATGCGCCGACACTTGCGCGCGCCTTTCTTGATCTGCATGCCGCCTACCGTCAGAACCACGAGCGGTTGGCCTCGCTGGATGAGGCATTGGGCCGCGAGGATGCCCGGCTACGCCCCAGCCCATGGGAAGAGGTCCGCGACTTTTTTCATTATTGCGACAACTATATTGATGCGATTGATCGCAGCGCCGAACGCTTCGCAAGTCGCTGCAAAACCGGCGAAACGCAGGCAACTGCCGCGATCCGGCTGCTGCAGGCCCGCGATATGCAAGTCATCTATGGCGATGTCGATGACGTCCGCCACTATGATGCAGAGAGCAAGACCCTGACCGTTTCGCGGCAGGCCTCACCCGCAACGCAGAGCTTTCAGATCCTGCTGCAATTGGCCCTGCTCACGCAGACCAAGTTGCTGGATGCCACCCTTGATCTTGCGCGGTTTCAATCGGCCGAGGCCCGCAGCATCGCAAAAGTAGGTCTGGCGAATTACTTTGCCGGGGCCGCGTTGATGCCTTACGGCGCGTTTCTGGCCGCGGCCCAGGCCACCCGTCATGATCTGGAGCTGCTGGCCGCCCAATTCGGCGCATCGCTTGAACAGGTGGCGCACCGTCTGTCAACGCTGCAACGGCCCGGCGCAAAGGGGATCCCGTTTTTCTTCGTGCGGGTCGATCAGGCCGGCACCATCACCAAGCGTCACTCTGCAACAACGCTGCAATTTGCGCGTTATGGCGGGGCCTGCCCGCTGTGGAATGTTCATCAGGCCTTTGAAGTGCCGGGCCGGTTCCTGCGCCAGCTTGCCGAGACGCCCGACGGCGCCCGCTATTTCTGCCTGGCACGTGATGTCAGCAAATCCGGCGGGGCCTATGCCAAGCCGACGCGCCGCTATGCTATCGGTCTGGGTTGCGAGGTCCAGCATGCCCCCGCCATCGTCTATGCCGATCATATGGATGTCGGTGCTGCGGATGCTTACGCGCCCATCGGCATTTCCTGCCGGATCTGCGAGCGCCGCAATTGCCACCAGCGATCCGTCCCGCCCCTGGAAAGACAATTGCGGGTCGACCCCGACAGGCGCGGCGTGCTGCCTTACCAGCTGGACTGAGGCCGCGATATTTGAAGGTTTTTGACCTGCGCGTGTCACCGGTCAAACATCACGGCGGATGGGTTAAAACCCATCCTACGACGTCAAAGCACAGCACCGATTTGCCATGGCACGAACTCGACCCCGCCAAAGCCCAGCGCTTCGCTTTTGCTGTGCTGCCCGCTGGCCACCGCGATCAGCCGTTCAAAAACCGCATCCCCGACGGATTGCACGCTCACCCCGTCGGCGATGACCCCGCAATTGATGTCCATATCCTCTTCCATCCGTTCATAGAGCGCTGTGTTGGAGGCAAGCTTGATGCAGGGCGTGGGCATGAACCCCGAAACAGAGCCCCGCCCGGTTGTGAAGGCGATCAGATTGGCACCTGATGCGATTTGCCCGGTGACCGAACAGGGGTCGTAGCCAGGGCTATCCATAAAGACAAAGCCGGGCTGCGTGATCGGGGCGGCGTAGTCGTACACCCCCGCAAGCGGCGCCTGGCCGCTTTTCGAGACAGCCCCCAAGGACTTTTCCAGGATCGTCGTCAGCCCGCCCCGCTTGTTTCCCGGACTTGGGTTGTTGTCGAGCGAGGCCCCGTGACTGTCGCAATAGTTTTCCCACCACCGGACCTTGTCCAACAGCGCCTGCCCGACGGCTGGCGTCATCGCCCGATCTGTCAGTAGATGCTCGGCCCCGTAGATCTCGGGCGTTTCAGAGAGGATTGATGTCCCCCCATATCGCACAAGCAGATCGGACGCAGCGCCCAAGGCCGGGTTTGCGGTGAAACCTGAATACCCATCCGATCCCCCACACTGCATCCCCAGCACCAGCTTGGAGACCGGTGCGGGTGCCCGTTCTGCCCGGTTCGCGATCGCGGCCAGATCGCGCAGTTCAGCCACGCCCTTTTCAATCGTCTTGCGGGTGCCCCCGGTTTGCTGGATCGTCATATAGCGCATATCGCCATGTGCACTGATCCGGCGGTCGCCGACCAAACTGGCCAATTGCATCATCTCGCAGCCCAGCCCGACAAGCAGCACGCCCCCGAAATTCGGATGCTGGGCGTAGCCCGCCAATGTGCGCAGCAAAAGCGCATAGCCCGCGCCATCTGATGCCATGCCGCAGCCCGTTCCGTGTACAATCGGCACGATCCCATCAACATTCGGGAAATCTGCCAGCATGCCTGATTTCTCGGCAGCCTCGGCGATAAACCGTGCAACCGAGCCTGCGCAATTGACCGATGTCAGCACCCCAAGATAGTTTCGCGTCCCCACCCGCCCGGTGTCGCGATGGAACCCGTTGAACTGACGTGCGGTTTCGGCAGCATCCAGGGGCACTGCGTTCTGCCCAAAGTCATGGTGGTCCTGCCGCGTGCTCATTTTCAGATTGTGGCTATGCACATGCGCGCCCTTGGCAATGGGTGCGGCCGCCTGCCCGATCACCTGCCCGTAGCGGTAGATCAGCGCCCCATCTACAATGTCATCCAACGCCATTTTATGTGCCTGGGGGATGGTCTCTTTTGCGGAACTATCCGATGGCGTCAGTTTGCGCAGTGCGATGCCCACATTGTCCTTTTCATGAAGGCAAAGCAGATCATTTTCAGGCACGTTCATTTGTCTCATCCCCTCCGACTGGCACACAGGACCGAACTGCCAAACCTATTCGTCCCCGTCAGGCGTTGCTGCGAAAAGATAAGCGGTCGACGAATCCGGTCCCACACAGCGATAGCGGTGATGGTTGGTTTCGCAAAGGGTTGTGTCAGTCGGGGCGGCGATACATGCGCCCACCCAATCTGCTGATGCGCGCGGGCCACCACGTCGCCGGCCAGTTACGGCGGGGGCGGTCCGGCCGGGGCGATGACCGCGTAATTGCAGCGCAATGTGTGATCATCAATCGTGCTGATCTGGCCATCAAGACGGCGCAGCACAACGGCGTTTTCCGCGATCCGGACAGCCGCGTCGCCCGGTTTCAGGACGACATCTGCAGAATGATCAAGTCGCAGCATTTGCAGTGGTTCGTATTTCGGGCGCAGAATTGTGACATTCTCGATGATCTCGTAATCCTGCGCGGCGCGGGCGCGGGGAATTTCGAACACCTCGCCATTCTGGCGACGCAGGCGCAACGTATCGCGCGGGTCGGCATGGTCAGCAGCGGCATCGACGGTATCTTCTAACAAAAGAAACGCCGTCAACTGAACCCAGACGGCATCCTTTTCCCAATCCAGTGCGACTGGTGCGCTGTCTTGCTCTGCCATCCAATACCCCAATTCTGCGTCAGGTCGAGGGTGCAGGGGCAGGTCTTAAGAATTGGTTAACAATGGCACAGGACGTTAACGATTTGCCGCGCCGACACCGCTGATATCCAGGTGCAATACGGCTTTGCCCCTGTGCACTGACAAGGTATTGCCGGTGATGAATAACGGGCGGCGGACCAACATCGCCCCTACCATCTTCTCTATATCGCGGACCCGCACAGCGGTTTGTCGGGCGTCGGGGTCGCCCAGAGCGGCAAAAACCAGCTTTGCCGGTAGCGCTGCGGCCAGTTGATCCAGCGCACCTGAGAAGAGCATCGCAACATCGTAGATGTCCTGACTGCCAAAGTTAAGGTCAGTGACCCGCACCACAGACAAGATCGGCCGCTCTATGCGGATCCAGAACATTGGATCCTCCGGCAGGGAAAATTGATGCGACAACCCGTCATCCCGCCGACAAAGGCGGCCTGCATGAACCTTGGTATGCGTGTGGAAGATGGACACAGGGCGCCCCCGAAAAGTTAAGGCCAGATATCAGGACGGCTCCTGTTAACCATTTGTTAACTTTTGCGAAAGCCCTGTTTTGCGATAGTGCATCGCGGCAAAGGACGCGGGTTCTCATCCAATTGACCCGCAGCGATCAGAGCGTACCCTGTCAAAAACCGCAATTAACCACCTGACCTGGACGGAGAATCCCATTGCCCCCGCTGACACCTGACGACCGCGCCGCGGCGCTTGCATTGGCAACGAAAGCACATGCCGGGCAGACTGATAAGACGGGGGTGGACTATATGGTCCATGTCCGGGCGGTCGCCGCCGGGGTGCAGGACAGGGCGCTGGTCTATCAGATCACCGCGCTTTTGCATGACACGGTCGAGGATTGCGATGACCCGGAGCTGGTCAGTCTTGCGATCATCGGGGCGCGGTTTGGCGACACGGTCAGGGACGCGGTTGATGCGATCACCAAACGCAAGGGGGAACGCTACAAAGAAGAATACCTCGCCCGGGTGCGGGCCAACCCGGTGGCGCGGGCGGTCAAGCTGGCGGATATCGCGCATAACAAATCGCGGTTGCGAAACCTGCAGGCGGCGGACCGAGAGAGGTTGTCGGCCAAATATGACATGGCGCTGCACTATCTTGCGGATGACTAAGGTAGAGGCCTGCGCAGCTCAGAGAATACCAAAAAAGCGAAGGGAATTTATAGGGTGGCAGTAATTGGGCTCGCTTGTTCGATTTGGTCGAACTCACGTACCCCGTGGCCCTTATAGAAGCCGAGTGGTTTCATGGATGAGACGACCACCTGGCATGTTTTCGAGCATGCCTTAAAAGCCTGTTTTAGAGAGCTAAGGTATAGCTTGGCATCCGGCAGGTCACATGGCCTTTGGAAAATGTGCGGGCTGCAACACACTTGAGCATCATGATTGTCATCAAAGTTTAGTGCCCGCTTCGAGCAGAATTCAGGTCTTTGGAGGCGTGTGCCAAACAATTGCAGACCCGCTATCCGCGGGTGTTTCCGGCGCGATCACGGAATTATAGCACTGCGACAGCGTTTCTATCAGCGCGTCGCCTGAACCGCCTAGAACAAAGCCAACACCACTTGCGATGCCACCCCATAGAACCTTGGATGTGACCAATTCTGCAACCCGCTCTCCAGATTTTTGATAAAAGGCGTCAGCAAATATCTTGCGCCCCGTCGGACCATTCTCCGAAGGCGGCACGCGCTTCAACCGGGCATTAAGCTCCGCAATCACGCCAGCCATCAATTGGATTTGCTCGCCCAATAAAGCCTCTCTATCAGACAAAGGTAAATCGCGAGCGGCAATAAAAGCGATTTCACGTGCGATGGTTGGGATAGTTTCTAAGGGTTCGATGCAATCAGGCAACGCATTTGATATTTCGCGGCGATAAGCATCGACAGCCATCTGCGTCAGTTGCTGCAAGCCTATCGCGCTTGTTTCAAGAACCAACGGACGTTCGAGAAGCTTAGTTACATGCTGTGTGACCTCTTCCATAGGGATGGGCGCTTGGATGTTACGCTGATGCTTGGCTTCTATCTCAGCAATCTTCCCCGCAATCCATTCTGGCCCCTTTTCCCAATCTTCATCGGGTAACATAGCGATACTACGTTGAAGATCCCAGTCAACTGGTTCGCCCACAACGAAGGCTTCATACCACCTTAACCAAAATTCAAAGTGAGGCTCGGTTAAGTCATGTTTTCTTGGTTGGCTTTCGTGGAATGGTTTCGCTGGCTGACCATGATCTATCGTTTGATATAGGCGCGCTGCGAACGCAGTGTCGAGCAGATCTCTGCCTCGGAGCGGCTTTAGCACGTCAGAGTTGATGTCATCCTGGATTAAATCGGGTGTCAGTTGCCATTTCTCACTCAAATCCAAAATTAACTGAATTGATGTCAGGTCGTTTTCTTGCAAAATGCTATGCGAAAAGGAAAAGAGGACTTCCGAATGCCATCGCCCGAGCGGAAGTGCGTGAGATGCGTCGTCAATCACGATGTCCGGCTCGGTCGCACGGCAAAGGGCGTCGGCGCAATTATCATCTTGAAAAACCAAATAGGTCAGTCCGCATAGTAACAGCCGTGCGTGTGCCAGTCTAAAATCCGACAACCAGCCACTACTCATCGCTCCCGATACCTCAAAAGTCCCAGGTAAACATCTAATGGCAGCACGTGCCGTTACAGCGACCATCCGAAAATCGTTTTGTGTTAGCGCGTCAGTTCGTAACATGTCAGCCATGCCGATGCCCCATTGACCAACCCCCAAAACCCCTACATATCCCTGTCATGACAGACCTTTCGCATATCCGCAATTTCTCGATCGTTGCCCATATCGACCACGGGAAATCGACGCTGGCTGACCGCCTGATCCAGTCCACCAACACCGTGGCTGACCGGGATATGAAGGCGCAGCTGCTCGATAGTATGGACATCGAACGCGAGCGTGGCATCACCATCAAGGCCAACACCGTGCGCATCGACTACAAGGCCGACAATGGGGAACACTATGTCCTCAACCTGATCGACACCCCCGGCCACGTTGATTTCGCCTACGAGGTCTCGCGGTCCATGCGCGCCGTCGAAGGCTCGCTATTGGTGGTGGACAGCACACAAGGGGTCGAGGCGCAGACACTGGCCAATGTCTACCAAGCCATTGATGCCGATCATGAAATCGTGCCTGTACTGAACAAGATCGACCTGCCCGCGTCCGAATGCGACCGGGTGGCCGAACAGATCGAGGATGTGATCGGGATCGACGCCTCCGGCGCCATTCAGGTCAGCGCCAAGACCGGCATCGGCATCCACGAAACACTGGAAGCCATCGTCAACCTGCTCCCCGCCCCGCAAGGCAACCGCGACGCGCCGCTCAAGGCGATGCTGGTGGATAGCTGGTATGACAGCTACCTCGGCGTCATTGTTCTGGTCCGCATCATCGACGGGGTGATGAAGAAAAACGACCGGGTCAAATTCATGTCCAACGGGACGGTGCACGGGATCGACAAGATCGGGGTGTTCCGGCCGCAGATGCAGGATGTGGCAGAGCTTGGGCCGGGTGAGATCGGATTTATCACCGCCTCAATCAAGCAGGTCCGCGACACGCGCGTTGGCGACACGATCACCTCCGAAAAGAAGGGGACGGAAACGCCCCTCGCGGGTTTCAAACCCTCGCAGCCGGTGGTCTTCTGCGGGCTGTTCCCCGTGGACAGTTCCGAATTCGAAGACCTGCGCGATGCCATCGAAAAACTGGCCCTGAATGACGCGAGTTTCAGTCACGAGATGGAGACATCCGCCGCCCTCGGCTTTGGCTTCCGCTGCGGGTTTCTGGGGCTGTTGCACCTTGAGGTCATTCGCGACCGGATCGAGCGGGAATACAATATCGAGCTGATCACCACGGCCCCCTCGGTCGTCTACCACGTCTATATGCGGGATGGGGAAATGATCGAACTACACAACCCCGCCGACATGCCCGACCTGACCCATGTGGACCATCTGGAGGAGCCACGGATCAAGGCCACGATCCTTGTGCCCGATGACTATCTGGGCGACGTGCTGAAACTCTGCCAGGACCGGCGCGGGGTGCAGCTGGACCTGACCTATGCGGGGTCGCGGGCGATGGTTGTTTACGACTTGCCGCTTAACGAGGTCGTGTTCGACTTCTACGACCGGCTGAAATCCGTGACCAAGGGCTATGCGTCCTTTGACTACCAGATGACCGGCTACCAGACAGACAACCTGGTCAAAATGTCCGTGCTGGTGAATGACGAACCGGTTGATGCGCTGTCGATGATGGTCCACCGGGACCGGGCCGAGATGCGCGGACGCGCGATGGTTGAAAAGCTCAAGGACCTGATCCCGCGCCACATGTTCAAAATCCCAATCCAGGCGGCCATTGGCGGCAAAGTCATCGCCCGCGAGACGCTCTCCGCCCTGCGTAAGGACGTGACGGCCAAATGCTATGGCGGGGACGCCACGCGGAAACGCAAACTGCTGGACAAGCAGAAGGCGGGGAAGAAAAAGATGCGGCAGTTCGGGAAAGTGGATATCCCGCAAGAGGCTTTCATCAGCGCCTTGAAGATGGACGGGTAGCGCCGCTAGAGCCAGCGACGTCGCGATGCGGTCTGTTACCGATATGCACCGATCCATTCTAACCCTAGCAGGCAGATGGGGCCACCGGGAACGCGATCTCTCAAATTTGCATGTCGTGACCTGCGATCAGGTTGCGACGCGGCATGCCTCTATTTCATGACCGCGCGATTTCAAGCTTCCGCCCTATGCCGTCCTGCAGCGCGATCAACTTAACAACCCGTCACCCATTCCCAACGGCCCCGTCGCGCGCTATGTGCCGCCCATGACCCAGAACCCACCCAATCTCCGCCCCGACCTCGCAAACGCGCAGATCACCGAGCAACGTCGCGATGGCCAGCCGACCATCGGCATGGTCTCCCTCGGCTGTCCCAAGGCGCTGGTCGATAGTGAACGCATCCTCACGCGTCTCCGGGCCGAGGGCTATGCAATCTCACCCGACTATGCGGGCGCCGAGGCCGTGATCGTCAACACCTGCGGATTTTTGGACTCAGCCAAGGCTGAAAGCCTCGATGCGATTGGCGAGGCGCTGCAGGAAAACGGCAAGGTCATCGTGACGGGCTGTCTGGGGGCCGAACCGGACTATATCCGCGAACACCACCCGCAAATCCTCGCCGTGACAGGCCCGCATCAATATGAACAGGTGCTCGACGCGGTACACGCCAATGTGCCGCCCGCCCCGGACCCGTTCATCGACCTGCTGCCCGCCAGCGGCGTGTCCCTGACCCCGCGCCACTACAGCTATCTGAAGATTTCCGAAGGCTGTAACCACAAATGCAAGTTCTGCATCATCCCCGACATGCGCGGCAAACTGGCCAGCCGCCCGGCCCATGCGGTGCTGCGCGAGGCTGAAAAACTGGTCGAGGCCGGGGTCAAGGAACTGCTGGTCATCAGTCAGGATACCTCTGCCTACGGGCTGGACCGGAAATACGATGTGAACCCTTGGCGCGACGGCGAGGTGCGCAGCCACATCACCGACCTGACCCGCGAGTTGGGCAGCCTCGGCGCCTGGGTGCGCCTGCACTACGTCTACCCCTACCCCCATGTGCGCGATCTAATCCCGCTCATGGCGGACCCGTCTAACGGCGTGCTGCCCTATCTGGACATCCCATTCCAGCATAGCCACCCCGACGTGCTGCGGCGGATGGCCCGGCCCGCTGCCGGTGCGAAAACCCTGGACGAAATCGCCCGCTGGCGCAGCGATTGCCCCGATATCACCCTGCGATCGACTTTCATCGTCGGCTACCCGGGCGAGACCGAGGCCGAATTCCAGCACCTGCTGGACTGGCTGGACGAAGCCCAACTCGACCGGGTCGGCTGCTTCCAATACGAAAACGTGGACGGGGCACGCAGCAACGCCCTGCCCGATCATGTGGCCGCTGAGGTCAAACAGGACCGGTGGGAGCGTTTCATGGCCAAGGCGCAAGCCATCTCCGAGGCGAAACTGCAGGCCAAAGTAGGCCGGACGCTAGAGGTCATCGTGGACGACATCGACGAAGACGGCATCGCAACCTGCCGGACATGGGCGGACGCTCCTGAGATTGATGGGAATTTGTTCATTGATGAAGGGGCTGAGAGGTTGTCCGTCGGGGATGTGGTGGAGGTCGAGGTTGAGGAAGCGGGAGAGTATGATTTGTGGGGAAGTATGGTTTGATAGAAAATGGTGACGACAGCCTTTTGGACCGCATTCATCGTCTACAGAATGGACTTGTTGCGGAAGCAACTGGTGAAAGCTTTGATGGTGGGGACTCAGAGTACAAGAAGCTCCGTCACGAAGTCGCAAGTTCTTCTTTGGTGAAAGATCTTGCTCCAGATTTCGTTAGAAGATGTAGTGGTTTGGAACAGTTTTGGGGCTGGATTAAGTACGAAAAACCGACCTACGCAGAAAGAAGAAATTTGATCTGGCAGGCGTTTGCTCCCATGATTGAGAGATTAGAATTCGATCAAGTAAGCCCTATCGGACGGGTAACGACCAAAAAATTGAGAATTCACGGCGGAGCCGACGTTCACGCATATTGTGTAAAACACACGACTTGATCTGACATTTCTGCTCTTCTGGAGCGCAATCAAGGAGTGTCGATCAATGACAAGTATTCAAGAGAAGATCATCAAGCCGAAGCTGGGGCTGTTGGAACTGGCCAAACAGCTCGGAAGCGTGTCGCAGGCCTGCAAAGTGATGGGTTATTCGCGGGACAGCTTTTACCGGTTCAGAGAACTTTACGATCAGGGTGGCGAAGAAGCCCTGATGGATCTCAGCCGCCGCAAGCCGGTGATGAAAAACCGCGTGCCAGAACATGTCGAGAAGGCGGTCATCGAACTGGCCATCGACAACCCGGCTCTGGGTCAGAAACGGGCGTCGTGGGAGCTGCAGCAGAAAGGCATCATGGTGTCATCGTCGGGCGTCCGGTCGATCTGGCTGCGTAATGATCTGGAAACCATGAAAAAGCGCCTCAAGGCCCTGGAGGCCCGTGCCGCCCAAGAGGGTATCTTGCTCACCGAGGATCAGTTGGCCGCGCTGGAAAAAGCCAAGGCCAAGAAAGAAGCCCATGGCGAGATCGAGAGCCACCACCCTGGCTATCTGGGCAGCCAGGACACCTATTATGTGGGCACAATGAAGGGCGTCGGACGCATTTATCAACAGACCTTTGTCGATACCTATGCCCGCGTGGCGATCTGCAAGCTCTACACTGAAAAGACGGCAATCACCGCGGCCGACTTGCTGAACGACCGCGTGATCCCGTTCTTTGCAGAGCATGAGATCAGCCTGCTGCGCGTCCTGACAGACCGGGGCACGGAATACTGTGGCAAGGTCGAGAACCACGCCTACCAGCTTTATCTGGCCGTCGAGGACGTGGACCACACCCGAACCAAGGCCAATTCTCCGCAAACAAACGGCATCTGCGAGCGGTTCCATCGCACCATCAAGGATGAGTTCTACGACATCGCATTCCGCAAGAAACTGTATCGGTCAGTCGAAGAGTTGCAGGCCGATCTGGATGCGTGGCTGGCAAAGTACAACGAACAGCGGCCACATTCGGGACGTCACTGCTATGGCAAAACACCTATGCAGACCTTCCGCGAAACGCTACACATCGCTGTCGAGAAGACGATCAAAACGCACGACCAATCGGACAGTGCGCAACCCGTTCTCAGCGTCGCAAGCTGAGATGTCCGTCAGATCAAGTCTGAAGTTTTACACATATTGGGACAAAGCAATCACCCGAGTCCCAAATGATCCTGAAGGTGCGATTACCATGGCAAGGACGCTTTTGGAGGCCACCTGCAAAGCAATTCTGAACGACCTGAAAATTGATTACTCGAACAAAGAAGACATACCTAAGTTGTGGGCGAGGTGTAGCGAAGCTCTAAATCTAAGTCCGAGCCAGCACCACGAAACAGTCTTCAAAACGATACTTGGCAATTGCACTTCCATTGTCGCAAATATCTCTTCGCTCCGAAATAAGCTCGGTGATGCACATGTCGATCAACCAAAGCCAGTACGGCCCAAGCCACGTCACGCTTCTCTTGCGGTAAATCTTGCAGGCACAATGGCGGCTTTTGTCACCGAAACGTGGCAAGCACACAAATAAAGTATTTCTCAGTCCCTATTTGATGGATTCACTCAAGCTCTTGTCCCGCCCGGCATCGCCGGGCAGCGCCCGGACCTCCCCCATGGGGAGGGCGCTTCGCACCCGCCCCGAGGTCCAGACGCTCCCCTCATGTTGCGCGAAACATCAGCCACAGCGATCTTGGAAATTTAGAAAGGCCATTCTGTGACAAGAGCACCCGGGCCAGGTCTCCGACCGTTTTTGGCTGAAAAGGTCCACTGGACCTATTCCGAGACGCCTCAAACCCTCCCCCATGGGGGGGCATGTTGCGGGTAACATCGGCACCCCCTGGGCTCCGCCCGTGAGAACCTGAATTGATCCCCCGGACCAATTCCGAGACGGTTCTCACCCGCGACGTCCAGACGCTCCCCCCATGTGCCGCGCTACACTGGCGATAGTTGACGCGGTGCTGAGTTCGGCCGTTGCACACATCATCTCCCAGGCTGGATCTGACCGGACCGACGCGCAGCGCGGTGGCTTTCGGGCGACATGATCTCGAATGCCCAAAGGCCCTGCCCGGCAAGGGCAGCTGCCTTTTCGGCCAGGGCATATCGGTCGGAATAGCGCAGATAGGCCCGCGCAAGGCCCTGATCGACCAGCACCATGCCAATATCGGCGCCGCCCGTGGCACAGGACGCAACGACCCGGCCATATCGGTCCCGATCATGTGCGGTACACTGGGCATGTTGCCCCTCATACAGCGCCTGCACCGCCGCTTTGGCCCATCGACCACAATCCATCTGCTGCGTTCCCGTGTTACAGGGCTGACCCAGCTCGGGCGCGTCAATACCGTGCAGGCGCACCCTGACCTGCCCGACATCAAATGTGTCCGCATCAATCACATGGATAGGCCCTTCAAGGGCTGCCGAAGCCGCCGGGCTGAACGAGGCAAGCAAGAGAGCCAGAATAAATCGCATACCCCCATCTAGGGTGCGAAGAGGGTCCAGTGCAACAAAATCGTAAGACTTGGTTAAGCTTTTTTAACGTTGGCTGTTCTGCCAGTCAGGGTGGATCCACGGGGCATCATTGGCCCGCGGCAAGGGATGTCGCTGCAACACGTGATCGGCCACTTTTTCGCCCACCATGATGGATGGGGCGTTGAGGTTCCCGTTGGTGATACGCGGAAAGATCGAGCTATCCGCAACCCGCAGCCCATCGACGCCAATGACCCGTGCCTGCGCATCGACAACGGCAAGCGGGTCGTCGGTGGCCCCCATCTTGCAGGTCCCGCAAGGATGATACGCGCTTTCGACATGTTCCCTTATGAACGCATCCAACGCCTCGTCACTTTGGGCGGCCTCACCTGGCTGGATCTCGTGACCGCGAAACGCATCAAATGCGGGCTGGGCAAAGATTTCGCGCGTCAGGCGAATACAGGTGCGGAACTCTTCCCAATCCTGCGGGTGCGACATGTAGTTGAATTCAATACGTGGATCATCCAGCGGATCGGCAGACCGCAACGTGACCTGCCCGCGTGACAAGGATCGCATCGGCCCGACATGCGCCTGAAATCCGTGCCCTTCAGGGGCCACCTTGCCATCATAGCTGACCGCGATGGGCAGAAAATGAAACTGGATATCCGGATAGTCGATCCCAGCCCGAGAGCGGATGAACCCCGCGCTTTCAAACTGGTTGGAGCTGCCAAGGCCGGTTTTCCACAGCAGCCATTCCAGCCCGATCTTGGCCTTGCCACGCAGGTTCCAATAGGAAAACAGCGAAACCGGCTTGGTCGCGGCCTGCTGGATATACAGTTCCAGATGATCCTGCAGATTTTGCCCGACCCCGGGCCGGTCTGCCACGACGTCAATCCCGTGTTCGGCCAGATGCGTCGCAGGACCGATGCCAGACAACATCAACAGCTTGGGCGAATTCAGCGATGAGGCCGCAACGATCACCTCGACATTGGCCCTGATGAACTCGATCTTGCTGCCGCGGCTGACCTCAACCCCGACGGCGCGCCCGTCCTCAATAACGATCCGTCGTGCCAGCGCGCGGGTGATCCGGCAGTTTGGGCGCTTGAGGGCGGGACGCATATAGGCATTTGCCGCCGACCAACGGCGCCCTTTGTAGATTGTCGCATCAAACGGGCCAAAACCCTCTTGCTGCGCGCCGTTATAGTCGCCGGTCACCGGATACCCCGCTTGCGCGCCGGCCTCGACAAAGGCACGGGTCAACGGGTTCTTGCGCGGGCCGCGAGTGACATGCAGCGGGCCGTCTGTTCCGCGCCATGCCGGATCGCCGCCATGGCCACCATCGTGCCAATGCTCCATCCGCTTGAAATAGGGCAACACATCCGCATAGGCCCAGCCATCGGCACCGCTTTCAGCCCAATGGTCAAAGTCCCTGGCATGGCCACGCACATAGATCATCCCGTTGATTGACGATGATCCGCCAATCACCTTGCCGCGCGGCGTGACCAATTGGCGCCCGCCCAGATGCGGTTCGGGTTCCGACTTCAGCCCCCAATCATACATCTTCATGTTCATTGGATAGGACAGTGCGGCAGGCATCTGGATGAAAGGCCCGGCATCACTGCCACCATATTCGATGACCAGCACCTGTTTGCCTGCCTCGGCAAGTCTGTACGCCATGGCGCACCCTGCCGAACCGGCACCGATAATGACATAATCTGCCTGCATTTAGAAAGGCGCCTCGACATCGCCCATGGCGACATAGACGCCCTTGAGCTGGCTGTAATGTTCGATCGCCGCCTTGGAATTCTCGCGCCCGACCCCTGATTTCTTGGATCCACCAAACGGGGCCTCGACGGGGGCCAGATTATAGGTGTTGATGTAACAAGTGCCCGCTTCGAACCCCGCAACCATGCGGTGCGCCCGGGTCAGGTCGGCCGTAAACACACCGGCGGCAAGGCCAAATTCCGTGGCATTGGCGCGGGCCAGCACCTCGTCTTCCGTGTCGAAATCCAGCACCGACATGACCGGGCCAAAGATTTCGTCACGCGCAATCGTCATGTCGTCGGTGACATCTGCAAAAACGGTCGGTTCCAGAAAGAAGCCCGTGTCACCGGCCCGTTTGCCCCCGGTGACAAGTGTGGCGCCTTCAGCGATGCCTTTTTCAATGAAACCTTCCACGATGTCGCGCTGCCGCGCTGATACCATTGGGCCGAAATTCACGGTTTCATCCAGTGGGTCACCCATTTTGACGCCAGCGAGCCGCTCGGTCAGGCGCTTCAGAAACGCGGCCTTGATGCCCTTTTGCACAAAAACCCGCGTCCCGTTGGAACAGACCTGCCCCGAGGAATAAAAGTTCCCCAAGATCGCGCCGGATACGGCGTTTTCAACATCCGCATCGTCAAAAATCACAAGCGGTGATTTCCCGCCAAGTTCCATCGTCACGTGCCGGATACCGGCGGCGGCGGCGGCATAGACTTTTTGGCCGGTCGGCACTGACCCGGTCAATGACACCTTGTCCACACGTGGATCGGTGATCAATGCATTCCCGACCTCGCCCATGCCTTGCACCACATTGTAAATCCCTGCAGGCCCGCCGGCCTCGTGCAGGATTTCGGCAACTTTCAACGCGCAAAGCGGGGTTGTCTCGGATGGTTTGAAAATCATGGCATTGCCGCAGGC
The DNA here is from genome assembly GCF_038443705.2 of Yoonia sp. SS1-5. NCBI lineage: Bacteria > Pseudomonadati > Pseudomonadota > Alphaproteobacteria > Rhodobacterales > Paracoccaceae > Yoonia > Yoonia rhodophyticola. Next base: position 1,457,427 of record NZ_CP151767.2, read on the forward strand.
AAGCGCCGGGGCGCCTTTCCAGCAGGCAATCTGGGTCGGGTAATTCCACGCACCGATGCCGACGCAAACGCCCAGCGGCTCGCGCCGGGTATAGACGAAATCATCCCCCAGCTGAATATGTTCACCGGTCAGGCTGGCGGCCAGACCGCCAAAATATTCCAACGCATCCGCACCCGAGGTCGCATCGGCCACCAGCGTTTCCTGCAGCGGTTTGCCTGTGTCCTCAGTCTCAAGCACGCTGAGTTCGTGGTTGCGCGCGCGCATGATGTCGGCGGCCCGGCGCAAGACGCGGCCGCGTTCTGTTCCGGTCATCGCAGCCCATTCCACCTGGGCGCGCTTTGCGGATGCAATCGCCATTTCGACAATCGCAGGCGTGGCCGCATGAACGGTTGCAATCACCTTTTCGGACATCTGGCAGATGACCGGGATCGGCGTGCCGTCCGTGTCGTCGACATATTGACCGTCGATAAAGTGGCTGGCGGTTGGTTGAACGGGATAGCGCATATTATTCCCCTCTTGGGAAGCGTTGGTTTTCTTCGAGAACATTCAGGTCCATGTGATTGCGCATGTAGCGCTCGGATGCTTTTTGCAGCGGCTGATAGTCCCACGGGTAATAGCTGCCATTGCGCAGCGCCTCGTAGACCACCCAACGGCAGGCCTGTGACTGGCGCACCGCGGCGTCGAACGCGTCAAGATCCCAGCGGGCCTCGGATTTTGCGCGCAGTTGGGTAACGGTTCCCTGATGGGCCGGCACCTCTGCAAGGTTGGTCAATTCGTGGGGGTCAGCCTCAAGATCGTAAAGCTGGTCAGGATCAAGCGCGCAGCGCGTGTATTTCCATTTGCCGTATCGCAGGCAAACCAGCGGCGCAAAGCTCGCCTCGGCTGCGTATTCCATCGCAACAGGCGCCGTGCGCGTCCCGCCTTGGCCCAGATGTACAAGGCTTTCACCGGTGGTCCAGAGCGTCACCGCGGTCATATCAACACCTGCCAGTTCACATAGCGTGGGTGTCACGTCGATATTACTGACGGGGGTTGTGTTCAGGCCGGGTTCCATCTGGGGCGAGGCGATCATCAGCGGCACCCGCGCCGATCCTTCATAGAAGGACATCTTGAACCAGAGACCCCGCTCACCCAGCATGTCCCCATGATCCGAGACAAAAAGGATCGTGGCCTCTTGTCTGGTATCGTCAAGCGTCTGCAGCACTTCGCCGATCTTGTCGTCAAGATAGGATATGTTGGCGAAATAGGCGCGCCGCGCCCGTTTGATATGATCGTCGGTAATATTGAAATTATCGCGATCATTGGCGTCAAGGATCCGCTGGGAATGCGCATCATGGTCGGCATAGGGGATCGGCCCCACCGCAGGCATCAGATGGTCACAATCGGCGTAGAGGTCCCAGTATTTCTTGCGCGCCACGTATGGATCATGCGGATGGGTGAAGCTGACGGTCAGGCACCAGGGCCGATCATCATGGCCACGGGACAGATCATAAAGCTTGCGGACAGCGTTATAGGCAACCTCGTCATCATATTCCATCTGGTTGGAAATCTCGGCGATGCCCGCGCCGGTCACTGATCCCATATTGTGATACCACCAGTCGATCCGTTCGCCGGGTTTGCGGTAATCCGGGGTCCAGCCGAAATCCGCGGGATAGATATCGGTTGTCAGCCGTTCTTCGAACCCGTGCATCTGATCGGGGCCGACAAAATGCATCTTGCCTGACAGGCAGGTCTGATAGCCCGCCCGACGCAGATGGTGCGCGTAGGTCGGGATGGATGAGGTAAATTCGGCCGCGTTGTCGTAAACCCCGGTCCGCGACGGCAAGAGGCCGGACATGAACGACGCCCGACCGGGCGCGCAAAGCGGCGATGCGGTATAACTGTTTGCAAACCGGGTGGATCGTGCGGCCAGCTTTTTCAGGTTTGGCGCATGCAGCCAATCTGCCGGGCCATCTGGAAAGAAGGTCCCATTCAGTTGATCGACCATGATGATCAGAATATTCGGGGCCGTCATTGGGCACCCCCCCTTAATTCGGCGCGCAGCAATGTGATGGCGTGTTCGGTCGCATCGCCGCTTGCATTTGCATCACGCGCAAGGCCTTGCCGCAGATAGAGACCGTCGATCAGCCCCGCGATCCGGTGCGCGGCGCCGACCGCCCTTGCACCGATCAAGGGGCGCAGGTCAAAGACAAGGTTGCTGTGCAAACGTCGCTGATAGACCGATAGCAATCGCTGCGCGTCCGGCGATGATTGGGCGAGGACATAAAAATTCAACCACGCCGCGATCACCTCGCGCCGAAAGTTCGAACTGGTAAAGCTGGCGCGGATCACCGCCTCTAGCCGGGATTGCGGCCCATCCGCCATCGCCAGCGCGCCGCGGACCTCTGCCCCATATAGCGTCAATGTATGACGCATGGCTGCCAGAAAAATCTGATCTTTCCCGCCAAAATAGTGATGTGCCAGCGCCGAAGACATCCCGGCCCGCTTGGCAATTTTGCTGACAGTCACGTCCAACGACCCAACTGCCCCGATTTCGTCAATCGTGGCTTTCACTAAGGCGGCGCGGCGGATAGGTTCCATCCCAAGCTTTGGCATCATGTCCTCACACGAGACTTGCAAAAGCAAAGTAGATGTTTCTTTATTGACTCGTCAATCAAGAAAAAATGACAAACGGGAGACGATTATGAACTTGAGAAATACCCTTTCCGCGCTGGCAATTTGTGCGGCAGCGCCCGCATTGGCCGACTGCGACACTGTTACATTCTCTGACGTGGGCTGGACGGACATCACTGCGACAACCGCCGCCACATCCGTTGTGCTTGAGGCACTCGGATACGAGACCGATATCAAGGTCCTGTCCGTGCCGGTGACATATATTTCCCTTGCCGAAGGTGATGTGGATGTCTTTCTGGGCAACTGGATGCCCACAATGGAAGGCGATATTGCCCCCTACCGTGAAGCCGGCACTGTCGATACGGTTCGCGCCAATCTGGAAGGCGCAAAATATACGCTGGCCGTGAACAAGGCCGCCGCTGATATGGGCATCGCGGATTTCGCCGATCTGGCGGCAAATGCTGATGCGCTTGAAGGCAAGATCTACGGGATCGAGCCCGGCAATGACGGTAACCGCCTGATCATGGATATGATTGCGGCAAATGCATTTGACCTGGAAGGCTTTGAAGTTGTCGAAAGCTCTGAACAGGGCATGCTGGCGCAGGTTGACCGCGCCTCTGGCCGGGACGAGCCGATTGTGTTCCTCGGCTGGGAACCACATCCGATGAACGCCAATTTCGAGATGTCCTACCTGACCGGTGGCGACGACTGGTTTGGCCCGAACCTGGGCGGTGCGACCGTTTACACCAACACAACCGCGGGCTACGCAGACAGCTGCCCGAATGTGGGTAAGCTTTTGAATAACCTTGAATTCTCGCTTGCGATGGAAAACGAGATCATGGGCGCCATCCTCAATGACGGTGAAGAGCCTTCGGATGCGGCCAAGGCATGGCTTGCGGCAAATACCGACGCCATGATGCCATGGCTTGACGGTGTGACGACCAAGGATGGCGGCGACGCGGTCGAAGCTGTCAAAGCCGTTCTGGCCGAATAATCTGACTTTGGCAGGTCCCCGTCTAACGGGGGCTTGCCACGACGACGGGGGGCGCCGATGAATTGGCTGACTGACAACAAAATACCAATCGGCAAATGGGCGAAATCCGTCTTCGACTGGATGAACAACAATCTGGCTTTCTTTTTCGACTGGCTGTCGGACATGATGGAGGCCCTGATCGACGGGATCCTCTGGGTTCTGGAAACCCCCCACCCCTTCATTGTCATCGGTGTTTTCGCCGCCCTGACATGGGCGCTGCAACGCAGCTGGAAGACCCCGCTATTTATTGTCTTGGGTTTCCTGTTCATTCTCAATCAGGACTATTGGGAAGAAACCATGCAGTCCCTGACCCTGGTTCTGTCCGCCTGTGTGGTGTGCATGGGCGTTGGCGTCCCAATCGGGATCGCGGCGGCGCACAGACCCCGGCTGTATCGCGCAATGGTGCCGGTGCTTGACCTGATGCAGACCTTGCCAACATTTGTCTACCTGATCCCTGCGATCGTGTTTTTCGGGATCGGCATGGTGCCGGGACTGATTGCGACGGTGATTTTTGTCCTGCCCGCCCCGATCCGGCTGACCTATCTGGGGGTCTCGTCAACGCCAACGCCCCTGCTCGAGGCCGCGCAAGCCTTTGGGGCCACCAAGCGGCAGGTGCTGTTCAAGGTCGAACTGCCCTCGGCCTTGCCACAGATCATGGCCGGGCTGAACCAGACCATCATGCTATCACTGTCGATGGTCGTGATCGCGGCACTTGTCGGGGCCAGCGGGCTTGGGGTGCCGGTGATCCGGGCGCTCAATACAGTCAACACATCGCTTGGTTTTGAAAGCGGTTTTGTCATCGTGGTCGTGGCGATCATGCTTGACCGGATGCTGCGGGTGAAATCAAAATGAGTGCTGTTGAATTTGACAACGTGTCCATCGTGTTCGGGGCCCGGCCGCAAAGCGCGCTGCCCCTGATGGATGAGGGGCTGGAAAGGCCGGAAATCCGCGAACGGACAGACCAGATCCTTGGGGTGCATGACTGCAAGCTGACCGTCGAGGAAGGCGAAATTCTGGTGCTGATGGGGCTCTCGGGCTCGGGCAAATCCACGCTTTTGCGGGCGGTGAACGGGTTGAACCCGGTCGTGCGCGGCGACGTGCGGATCAAGACCAGCGCGGGCATGACATCGGTGACCCATGCAGACGCAAAGACCCTGCGCAATCTGCGCCTGCGCGATGTGGCCATGGTGTTTCAGCAATTCGGCCTGCTGCCCTGGCGCAGCGTGCGGGACAATGTGGGCCTTGGGCTGGAACTGGGCGGTATGGAAAAATCCGCGCGGCTCAAACGGGTCGATGAGGAACTGGCGCTGGTGGGGCTGGCCGACCGGGCCGATGCGCTGGTGGGCGAGCTTTCGGGGGGCATGCAGCAACGTGTGGGCCTGGCCCGGGCCTTTGCTACCGATGCGCCGATCCTTTTGATGGACGAACCGTTTTCTGCCCTGGACCCGCTGATCCGGACCAAGTTGCAGGATGAATTGCTGGACCTGCAGGCCGAACGAAACCGGACCATCATCTTTGTCAGCCACGATCTGGACGAGGCATTCAAGATCGGCAACCGCATCGCCATCATGGAGGGTGGGCGCATCGTGCAATGCGGCACCCCGCGCGATATCTTTACCAACCCGGCCAATGAATATGTGGCGGATTTTGTGGCCCATATGAACCCGCTGGGGGTTTTGACCGCACATGACGTGATGATCCCGGGGCAAACCGATGGGCCGGCGATTGATGTGAACACACCCGTGCAGGACATCATCGAACAGATTGAGACAACGCCTCTGCAGGTCACTGATAACGGCGCGCCGGTCGGACAGATCACGCAAAGCTCGCTTCTGGCCCGACTGGCCCCGCCGACCGACTAGGGCCCAGGTCTGGAAATCCGGATATTGACGGTGATGCTGCATTGCAGCGACATTGCCGGCATTTATATCAGGAGAATTTTCATGCTTGGCCCATTTGACATCTGGTCTCCTATCATCCGCGCCCCGTTTTCAGGCGACGTAACACAAGAGATCACCCCCCGGGTGTTTTCCCCCGAAATCAAAGGCAACGCCCGGATCGAACACCGGATCCAGACCGAGGTTGCCAGCTACGGCGCGCAGCTAGGCAAAGTGCTTGAGGCGCTGCAGGTACTGGCCGCACAATCAGGCACCGCCCTGCCCGACATCGACGCGCTGGTAGCTGACGTCGAAGCGGTCAAACATGACGCGCGGGATGCGCTGCGCGAAGAGGCCGAAACCGCCCTCGCGCGGCTCAAATCGGCGGACCCTGACGGCTGGGCCGAAGTGATCAGACAATAGGCGAGGTCAGAAACGTCGCAAGGCACAGCCCGCCCATAACGATCAGAAAGCAATGTGGAAGAAAACGCATGTGATGCCCCATCGGTGTGTGATGGGGGTGATACGGGCGGGGCGGCGGTTTCCGTCGCTATTGCTTTTCCAAAAGGATTTGGATGGCGGGACCCTCTGACAACGCGGGGGACGCAGGACCGCGGAAATGATCGCCCTCTGGCGCGTTCGAGGCCTGCGATCCAGGTGGTGCACGTGGCGGAGGCATCCGCCGCTCCACCGGGACGAAATAGGAGGAGTGGGGGACGTCAGGCGTGGTGCACAGACGGCATCTCATGGGGTGCGATCCATCTAATACGTAGGGTGGGTGAAACCCACGCAACGAACGGTTAACCATCTTTTGACACCAATGGGACATGTCACGTTACCGCCGACTCTACGTACCGGGAGGTACATATTTCTTCACGGTCACATTGGCCGACCGAACAGCCACAACGCTGGTGGATGAAATTGGTCTGCTGCGTTCGGTCTACGCGTCAGTGATCCGAGAACATCCCATCAAATGCGAAGCGATGGTGATCCTGCCCGATCACATACATGCCGTCTGGACCTGGCCCGAAGGCGACGCCGATTTTTCTATCCGCTGGAAAAAGATCAAGGGGCGGTTCTCGCAACATTGTCGCGCCAAAGGCACGCCATCACGCAGCAAGGCGGCAAAGGGAGAAAAAGGCATTTGGCAACGACGGTTTTGGGAACACGCAATCCGTGGGCCGGAAGATTTACAGGCGCACATGCATTATTGTTGTTGGAACCCAGTCAAACACGGGTTAGTCGAAAGGCCCGAAGAGTGGCCCTATTCGTCATTCCGTAGGTGAAACCCACGCGAGGGGAGAAATGGATGGGGTGGTGATGATTTGAGGTGTAAAACTTCAGACTTGATCTGACGGACATCTCAGCTTGCGACGCTGAGAACGGGTTGCGCACTGTCCGATTGGTCGTGCGTTTTGATCGTCTTCTCGACAGCGATGTGTAGCGTTTCGCGGAAGGTCTGCATAGGTGTTTTGCCATAGCAGTGACGTCCCGAATGTGGCCGCTGTTCGTTGTACTTTGCCAGCCACGCATCCAGATCGGCCTGCAACTCTTCGACTGACCGATACAGTTTCTTGCGGAATGCGATGTCGTAGAACTCATCCTTGATGGTGCGATGGAACCGCTCGCAGATGCCGTTTGTTTGCGGAGAATTGGCCTTGGTTCGGGTGTGGTCCACGTCCTCGACGGCCAGATAAAGCTGGTAGGCGTGGTTCTCGACCTTGCCACAGTATTCCGTGCCCCGGTCTGTCAGGACGCGCAGCAGGCTGATCTCATGCTCTGCAAAGAACGGGATCACGCGGTCGTTCAGCAAGTCGGCCGCGGTGATTGCCGTCTTTTCAGTGTAGAGCTTGCAGATCGCCACGCGGGCATAGGTATCGACAAAGGTCTGTTGATAAATGCGTCCGACGCCCTTCATTGTGCCCACATAATAGGTGTCCTGGCTGCCCAGATAGCCAGGGTGGTGGCTCTCGATCTCGCCATGGGCTTCTTTCTTGGCCTTGGCTTTTTCCAGCGCGGCCAACTGATCCTCGGTGAGCAAGATACCCTCTTGGGCGGCACGGGCCTCCAGGGCCTTGAGGCGCTTTTTCATGGTTTCCAGATCATTACGCAGCCAGATCGACCGGACGCCCGACGATGACACCATGATGCCTTTCTGCTGCAGCTCCCACGACGCCCGTTTCTGACCCAGAGCCGGGTTGTCGATGGCCAGTTCGATGACCGCCTTCTCGACATGTTCTGGCACGCGGTTTTTCATCACCGGCTTGCGGCGGCTGAGATCCATCAGGGCTTCTTCGCCACCCTGATCGTAAAGTTCTCTGAACCGGTAAAAGCTGTCCCGCGAATAACCCATCACTTTGCAGGCCTGCGACACGCTTCCGAGCTGTTTGGCCAGTTCCAACAGCCCCAGCTTCGGCTTGATGATCTTCTCTTGAATACTTGTCATTGATCGACACTCCTTGATTGCGCTCCAGAAGAGCAGAAATGTCAGATCAAGTCGTGTGTTTTACATATCATCGTTCATAAATCAATCGTCCACTTTCAACGCAGGGGTGAATGCCTCCTGCGGGATATCAACTCTCCCGAACTGCCGCATCTTTTTATTCCCCGCCTTCTGCTTGTCCAGCAGTTTGCGTTTCCGCGTGGCGTCCCCGCCGTAGCATTTCGCCGTCACGTCTTTGCGCAGCGCTGAAAGCGTTTCGCGCGCGATGACTTTGCCGCCATCCGCTGCATAGATCGGGGTTTTGAACATGTGGCGCGGGGTGAGGTCTCTGCGCCTTTCGACCACACTCCGCCCCACATCTCGGCCCGTTTCCGGTGCGCCATCATCGACGGTGCCTCGCCTATTCTCGATAGCGGTGAAGCGTTCTGCCCAACGGTCTGGAACACCGGCCCCGAAAAGAGGCTCACAGCAACACTGTGTTTTGTGCTATCGCTGACCCACCACAATCCAGCGAAAGGTTTCCCCTATGCCAGACCCCAAAATTGCCCAAAAGGCGCCGTTTCCTGTCGATGTCGAAGAGGGCAAAGCCTATTTCTGGTGTTCTTGCGGGCAATCGGCGAACCAGCCCTTTTGTGATGGCTCTCACAAAGGCACGGATTTCGCCCCGGTAAAGTTTGAGGCCACGGAAACCAAGACCGTGTTTTTTTGCGGCTGCAAGCATTCAGACGCGCCCGTGACCTGCGACGGGACGCATCACAAGCTCTGACAATCCGCGGCATCAAGATAGACCCGCACCGCATCCTGCACCCGCCGGAACCGGTCGCCGCCCAGTTTGGTTCCTCCAAACCAGCGCGTGACCACGATGATGTGCCCGGTTATATCCTCGCGTTCCAGCATACGCAGGATCACCATGCCTGCGCCGCTTTCGCCATCGTCGTTCTTTACAGGCCCGTCGGGCAAGATGACGGCCCAACTGTTGTGGGTCGCCCGGGCGAATTTCTTTTTGCGGCATAAGCTTTTGACAAAGGCCTTCGCCTCGTCAACAGATCCAACCGGCCCGCCGGAGACCGCGTATTTCGACCCCCGATCGGTCAGCGCATTTTCGATGATCTTCAGCCTATGGCGCCTTTATGAGGTAACCTGCTGATGGGCCCGCCCGCCACAATTGCTGCGATCCGGAAGCCCGTAGAGCGGCGACGCCGTTTGATCGGACCCCGCAGCGCATGATTGGCGCGCCCCGTCCCAGACTGTCCCGACAGGGCAGCTTTGGCTTTGTTGGACCGGTTCGGTTGGTGTAATTTCGGCTGCTGTCTGCGCATTGGCCGCAAAAGGCAGCACGGCGCAGGCGAGAATTGTCAGACCCATCGTAATCTCCTCTGTTCAGCTATGCTTGCAAAGGTAACCCGGAACCGTCTGAAATCAAATGCCGCTGCCGCTTTGTTCCGCCCGCAAGGTGATGAACAGCTGCCGGTTTGCACAATAATCAGGCGGCGCATCGAGGTTGATCGTAGGCCGTGAGGTCAGATGCGTCTGGTCAAGGCATTTGGCGCATCTGTCGGGTGCTGCACAGCGTCGGCAATCCTCGATCATCTGCGCGTAAGCCTGCGCATCCACCGACCCATCCGCGAGGGCCCGCCGCAAGGACACCCCCGTCGCCCGCGCCATGGCGAGTGTTTTCCAGTAATGCGGCCGTGCCGCGCCGATGCGATGCATTGCCATGCCCTCCTCCTGATCCGGTTGCCCGAATGAGGTAGCCCGCCGCATCGCGCCTGTCCTTGCGCCAGATCAAACTGAGTCTAGTAGGTGGCCCCGTGCCCGGTGGCAATCGCGTCTGCCAGCGACGTTTCCGCCCATGTGCCACGCCCACCGCGCATGCGGATCTGGGTCAGTTGTGCTTGCGCCAGCACCAGGTTTCCTGACGCTACATGTCCTTGGCCCATATAAGACCGGGCCAGCAGGTTGCCTGGATCCGCCACCAGCGCGGCCCTGTAATAGTCCATCCCGGTCTCAACCCGACCGGCCATCCGATGCGTAAACCCGTAATAGGTCAATGCCAGCGGTGCCTGTGGATTTTGCAAACTGTCCAGGATGTTCAGCGCGGCGGCGTACTGACCGGCATGGGCCAACTCGCGCACATCGCGCAGCCGCGCACTGTCGTCATTGGTGCTTTCCTCTGGTGTCAGGCAGGATTTGGTGGCGAGATCCCAAACCAGCCCTTCCGCGCAGGTTTCTGTCGTTTCGGTAGGCTGGGGCGGCGTTGGCGTCTCGCTGCCTGCTGCAAACGCAACCATGGGGGACAGGGCAAGAACAAGGGCAGTCAGGCGCATATGGAAACTCCGGCTAAGCGAACTGCAGCAAAGATAGCACGACCTGCCTGAAAAGCCAGTTTGCGCCCCTTCACAGACCTCGCCCACTGTGAGAAGAGAGGACATGCGTTTTTTGTTTCTCTGTTATCTTTGTTTTGTCGCCCCACTGGTCCATGCGGATGCGTCGCGTCCGCAGACGGTCTCGGATACGATACAGACATTGTTGACCGCCGTGCGCGATGCCGGTTTCCCGAATGCGGCGATCAATTTCCCCGAGATGACACTGACCCCGGTGGCAAGCGATCCCGATACGGTTGTCAGCTACCCATCCAATCTGCATGTGCAAATGCAGACCGCCGGTTCAAGCCGCGACAGGGCCCGAATCGTCGACAATATCGTGCTGCCCCTGACACTACAGGCCACCGATGCCGCTGACCCGTTCCAGACCAGCCAGGTCTTTCCGGTGATCCGCAATATCAACTACATTGATCGCTTTTCCGATGATGTGGAACTGATCACGGCCCCGCTCGCCGGTGATCTGGTCATCACCTACGAGATCACATATCCGACACATACCGTCCCCCTGGTCGCGCCAAAGGCCGCTGATGCGGGTTTGACCCATCTCAGCGTCCATCAGGCCGCGATGACGAATTTGCTGGGCCGTGCGAATGATGCATTTGTGTCGGGCAGTGAAGAAGGGCTCTATTTCATCGCCTTTGACGGTTACCACGAAAATGCGTTGTTGCTGGACAATCAGATGTGGGCCTCGATCACCGCCGAGGTGGGGCCTATCATCATGGCCGTTCCAGCCCGGGATACGGTATTGTTTGTCCCCCAGTATAATGAAGCAGCGCTGGATATTCTTTTGGGCCTGCGTGCCGACATCTTTGGTGAGCGCACATACGGGTTAAGCGACCTGCTGTTTACCTGGGATAACGGCAACTGGGTCGTGCTGCCGGAATAACCCGGCCACCTGACGCCGGAACCGGGCGATCCGTGACCCAACGGAACAATTGACCTGGTGCGATGTACTCATAGGCTTTGGTGTATGAAAAACATCCCCGACCAGTATCCCGCCTATGCGCTGTCCGAGAAAATCGCAGATGGCACAATGCATGTGATCGGCGTCATTGGGGCCATCACCGGCGCCGTCATTCTTGTGCTCTGGGCCGCGGATATGGCAGCGCCTGCGCAACTTCTGGCAATCGCCATCTATGGCGGAACCCTGATCGCGACCTTCGTCGCCTCGGCCTGCTATCACATGACCCCGTGGGAGCCGATCCGCCCTGCCTTGCGCCGGTTTGATCATGCGGCAATCTACCTCAAGATCGCCGGAACCTACACGCCGCTGGTCGTGATGATCGGAACCGGATTTGCCTATGCGGTGCTGGGCATTGTCTGGGGGCTTGCGGTGATCGGGGTTGTGCTCAAACTTTTCTTCTGGCGCAGCCCGGGGCGGTTTGGGCCTGCGCTTTACCTGATCATGGGGTGGCTTAGCGTTGCCTTGATCTGGTCGCTCTGGCCGATCCTGCCGACCATTGCGCTGGGGCTGATGGCCATTGGTGGTCTGATCTATACCGGTGGCGTGCCATTCTATGCGGCTGAGAACATGAAATATTCCAATGCCATCTGGCACGGCATGGTTGTCGCAGCTTCGGCCTGCTTTTTTGCTGCCATCAGTATTTCAGCGGTTCAGATGGGCTGAACTTAGGTATCCGCCTGATAGGCCTGTTGCTGTGCATGCCCGGCAAGCGGTGCGTCAACAAAGCGCCAGCTATCCGCCCCGTCAAAATAGCGCACCGGGACCGAGGCCATCACATCCGGGTCGGCAAGGCGCAGGTTGACTGCCATGCGCGCATCGGGGCCTTCGAGGGCCAGATTCTCCCAATGGGTGATGCATCCACAGATCTTGCAGCTGTGAAAGGCCAGTTCCCGGTCCCCATGGGTGTAGGTATCTGTCGGGCCAGTGATCGTGACTTGCGGGATCCGCGCATAGATCCACAAGGTCCCATACCGACGACAGACAGAACAATTACAGCATGTTGTCCATCGCGGCGCGTGATCGAAATCGTATGCGACAGCGCCGCAATGGCACGTACCTTTGATTGCCATGGGTGCAGGGCCCTCCACACCCAATAGATGCAGGAAGGCTGGCATCATGCATTGCAGATTGCAAGCGACCCGCCCAATGCGCAATTTTCGAACTGACCCAAGGTAAGGAATGCCTGACCTGACGATGTGTCAATCCGCACATACAGTGTCTGTATTGAAGTTTACAAGTACCGCCATGGGCAGCGTTCTTTTAAAGCCCTACGGCTCAGTTACCGAGTTGTTTTTCGAGTAAGTATAATGAGTGGTTTTTTTGAGATTTTTCCGCCTAGCGTCCTGGATGCGATCGGAGTTGCGGGTTTTGGACTTTATGTCCTGAACTATGCGCTACTGACGTTTGAAAGGGTTCGGTCGGATCATGTCGCATATTTCGCGACGAATGGCGCCGCTGCCGCGATGGTTTTGATTGGACTTTTGTCCTCGTTCAATCTGGCCTCCGCAATGATCCAGATCTTCTGGATTGGCATTTCGGCATTGGCCATATTCATCCGCCTGCGTCGTCCCGCGCAGGCGGATGAAGTGGCCACCAGACCACATCCAACAACACCCTTGCTAAGATAGACCCTATAGGCTTGCCGCGACCTGTTGCACCGTGCGCAGCCGGTCCGCATTGGCGGGGTGTGTCCCCAGAAACTTGTCGCCCGGATCAGGGATGCGGAAAAAGAACTGTGCACCACGCAGCGGATCGTACCCGGCGGCGGCCGCAATCCTTGTGCCAAGTGCGTCTGCCTCTAGTTCGAAATTCTTGGAATAGCTGCGCGCGCCCACTGTGGCACCAACCTGCTGTGCGGTGTTGATTGCGTCGGGGCTTGTTGTCCCCAACGCCCCGGCCAATCCGCCCAGCAGAACCGCCCCTAATGCAGCGTTCTGACGTTGCCGCGCGATATGTCCTTCGATGTGATGCGCCGCCTCATGGGCCATGACAAAGGCGATCTCGTCGCGGCTGCGCGCCTCGGCAATCAGAGGAACGGTAAACGCAATGATCGGGCGCCCGTTCCGGTCCAGCGTCTGATAGGCATTGACGGGCTGTCCGGGGCGATCATCCACCACAATTCGAAAATCGCAATTCAACCGTGGCGCGCGCTGGCGACAGAATTGTTCGGCAACCGGTTCAATCCGGCGAACAACCGATCTGTAGTTGGACAGCGCAGCCCGCGTGGACAGTTTAGGGCCTGCCGCGGTGGGCTGAATGGCCGGTACTGCGGGGCCCGGACTTGGCGCGGGACCCGTTGAGACGGGCACAGTATCACAGGCCGCAAAAGCCAGAAGGAAAGCAAGTGGGAACAAACGCATCCATGGTCTCCAGATTTGTCGATCAGCGCATACAATAACATGCCTACCGCAAGCCACCAGTCCCGATTGCACCCCGCCAAAGGGGCGGCTACTGTCCTGTTTATGTTTACCATAGAACATGAATATGACGCGACGGTTGTCACCTTGGTTGATGAAGGCAAGGCCCCGCTGCAAGAGGATGTCACCATCAATGCGTTCGAGGATTGTGTGACCATCACACAGGCCGACCCGCGCACCGACGCACTCGTCCAGATCACGCTTTCCATGACCCAATTGCGCGATCTGCGCGCGGCACTTGATCTGCCGGAAGGTGTGTATCAATTGCGTCCAGCCAGGGATGGCAGCCTGTGACAACAGGGTTTTTCTGGGATGAACGTTGCTTTTGGCACCATGGCGGCAACTATGCGGGCATGATGCCGGTTGGCGGGTGGGTGCAGCCAACCCATGGCGGATTGCCGGAAGATCCTGAAACCAAAAGGCGGCTCAAGAACCTGATTACGGTGACCGGGCTTGCCGAGGGCCTGCGAATGCGTGGCGCGGCACCTGCGACCCGGGCCGATCTGTTACGCGTGCATCCGGCGCATTATCTCGATGCATTCAAGGCGCTCTCGGATGAAGCAGGCGGCGAGTTGGGGCTGCGCGCCCCGTTTGGCCCCGGAGGGTTCGAGATTGCCGCGCTGAGTACGGGATTGGTCAAGGGCGCGCTGTCGGCTGTCCTCACCGGTGATCTGGATAACGCATATGCCCTGTCGCGCCCGCCTGGGCATCATTGCCTGCCGGACCAGCCAAACGGGTTTTGTCTTTTCAACAACATCGCTGTCGCGATCGAGGCCGCAAAGGCCGCTGGTCAGGCCACCCGATTTGCCGTGCTGGACTGGGATGTGCATCACGGCAACGGGACCGAGGCGGTCTTCTACGACCGCGCAGATGTGTTCACCATATCCCTGCATCAGGACCGGAACTATCCGCTGAATACCGGGCATTTCGCTGATCAGGGACAGCGGGATGGCACCGGTTTCAACCTGAATATCCCGCTTCCTGCCGGGACCGGCCATAACGGCTATCTCAAAGCGATGGAACGATTGGCGCTGCCTGCAATCCGCGCCTTTCGGCCTGACGTGCTGATTATTGCCTGCGGTTTTGATGCAGCCGCCAATGATCCGCTGGGCCGCATGCTTGCCACAGCCGACACATTCGGGACGATGACCGGGCGGGTTATGGAACTCGCCGCCGACATCTGTGAAGGGCGGTTGGTGATAGCCCATGAAGGAGGGTATTCGGAAACCTATGTTCCGTTCTGCGGCCACCGGGTGCTAGAAGTTATGGCAGATAGTGACGTTCACGCCCCCGATCCAATGGCTGACGCATTCGCGCAACGCCAGCCCGATGCCCGGTTTGAGGCGTATTTTGATACCCTCCTTGACGAGATGGTCGCGCAATTTCAGCTACCCGGTCAGTAGGACCCGCCGCTTGTCACCGGGCCGCGCAGTTCATATCTGACACCAAACAATAACGGATCAAAAATGCCTGCACCCAACCCCGCCGCCCTTGATTTTCTGCTGACCCGGCGGTCTCGTCCGGCTAAGACCCTGACAACGCCGGTGCCGGATCGGGCCACGGTCGCGAAGATACTGACCGCTGCGGCGCGCACGCCGGATCATGGAAAACTGGAACCATGGCGTTTCATTGTTTTGCAAAAACAAGCTCTTGGGCGACTGGCCACATTGGTTGAAACGCGCGGCCGCGACCTGGGATTGCCCGATGATCAGGTTGCCAAGGCCGTGGCCCAATATCAAAATGCCGATCTTGCGGTGGCGGTCGTCAGCAGCCCCCGCCCATCGGAAAAAATCCCACGCATCGAACAGGTCTATTCAGCGGGCGCTGTTTGTCTGGCCCTGCTGAACGCCGCGCTCGCGGCCGGTTGGGGGGCGAACTGGCTGTCCGGATGGGCCAGCCATGATCCCACATTCATCCGCACTGGCCTTGGGCTGGCAGAGCATGAACAGGTTGCCGGGCTCATTCACCTAGGCACTGAAACCAGCGTACCACCCGAACGCCCCCGCCCCGATCTTGCTGCCATCACAACATGGGTGGACCAATGATATTCACGGCGTTTTTCAAGGCCGTGGCGCAGTTGCCAGACGGTCGTTTTCAAAGCGTTCTCTGGCGCGGGATCGGCCTGACCATCGCGTTGCTGGTGGCATGCTATGCGGGCCTGCTTCAGCTGATCGCGTGGTTGACGGCGGAGCCGATTACCCTGCCAGGTGTGGGCGAGGTCACGTGGGTCGGCGATCTGCTGGGCTGGGGGTCGCTTGGGCTGATGCTGCTTTTGTCGATCTTCCTGATGGTGCCGGTTGCATCAGCGATCACCTCGCTTTTTCTGGATGAAGTTGCGCAAGCTGTTGAGGAAAAACACTTTCCACGGCTCAAACCGGTGGCCCCAATCGGGTTTGGCGAGGCGCTAAAAGATACCGTGAACTTTTTGGGGGTTCTGGTCGGGGCCAACTGCCTGGCCTTCATCCTTTATCTGATCTTTCCCTTTGCAGCCTTCCTCATCTTCTATGCGCTGAACGGGTTTCTGTTGGGCCGGGAATATTTTCAACTCGCCGCCATGCGCCGGTTAGGCAGGGACGGCGCAAAGCAGTTGCGCAAGAAGCATCGGGGCACAATCTGGCTGGCAGGATGCCTGATGGCAGTCCCGCTGACCTTTCCGCTGATCAATCTGATCATCCCTATTCTGGGTGCGGCAACCTTCACCCATCTTTATCACCAGCTGAGTTCTCGCTGACGGCAGGGGTGGCCATCCGGTCAAACCAGTCAAGATCCCGCACCGTGATCGCACCTGACAGGATCGTGCCAGCAATAATCGCCCAGATCGGCAGGGCCCATAGCGTGGTGATCTTTGCCTTGCGCTTCATCTGCGGGTTGGCGGGGGCAGACGCATGGGTGCCGGGGACAATTTCACCGGTATCGCCCTGACTGGTCATGCGCAGCGGCAACACAATGAAAAAGACCATCGACCAGACGACAGCAAACAGAACAATTGCAGAAACGGGACCCATTGGTGCACCTCCTTGGCTTGCTTCAGCAGATACGGCTTTACGAGGCGCCGACAAGGGGTATCGGACACATTTGGCGGTATATCGTTCAGACCTGCTCAAGCTCCACAAGGCAGCCGTTAAAATCCTTTGGGTGCAGAAAAAGCACCGGCTTGCCATGTGCGCCGATTTTCGGCTCGCCCCCGCCCAGTACGCGGGCGCCCTCGGTCAGAAGGTGATCGCGGGCGGCAAGGATATCGTCCACCTCGTAGCACACATGGTGGATGCCCCCTGACGGATTTTTATCAAGAAACCCCTGAATGGGGGAATCGTCGCCCAGCGGATATAAAAGCTCGATCTTGGTGTTGGGCAACGTGATGAAAACAACTGTCACACCGTGGTCTGGTTCATCCTGCGGCGCACCGACATCGGCACCCAGCATGGTGGCATATTGCGCGCGCGCGGCTTCCAGATCGGGGACAGCGATAGCGACGTGGTTCAGGCGACCAATCATGAGAAACTCCATTTTTCGGCAATATGGCTTGGCCCGACACCGGGTGCAACCGACAGCGAAGTTAATGAACTCTTCACCTTGTACTGCTTTGTCTAGTGATCGAAACGCTGCCAAAGGGAAGAATCGCTATGGATACGCTCGATGATATCATGATGACCCAGTCCCCGACCGCACGGCGCCCGCTGCTGGGCCTGACCGTGCTGATGGTCGAAGATAGCCGATACGCGTGCGAGGCTGTGCGATTGCTGTGTTTGCGATCCGGCGCACGGATCAGGCGGGCGGATAGTCTGGAAAACGCGCGCCGTCATCTGGCCGTATACCGGCCGTCGGTTTTGCTGGTGGATGTGGGCCTGCCTGACGGGTCCGGCGTTGCGCTGATCGAAACGCTCGCGGCCGCGAAACCGCGCATTGACGTGATCCTGGGGATCAGCGGTGACCCCAATGCCAACGACGCCGTGATGCAGGCGGGCGCCGATGGTTTTGTCGAGAAACCGATTTCCAATCTGGCCAGTTTTCAGGCCGCCATTCTAGCACATCTGCCCGCTGATCGGCAGCCCCCCGGACCGCGCCAGATCAATGACGAGGCCGTCAAGCCGGACCCGATCGCCTATCAGGACGATCTGGCCCATATCGCGCAAATCCTTGATGAGGCAGCCGATGGCACGAACCTCGCCTATGTCACCCAGTTTCTGGGCGGCGTGGCCCGCAGCGCCCAAGATCATGATCTTGATCGCGCAGTCACCGATCTGGCCAATATGCAGCGCAGTGGCACGGATTTTCGCAAAGGCGTCATCAACCTGTCCGCCATGGTGCAATCGCGCCTGTCGGCCGCCGGGATGGTCTAGCGCGGGCGAACCGCGCCAGACGCATATCAGCTTTCGGGCGGCAAGACGCGCAGGCGCAATTCGCGCAACTGCTCGTTCTGCGGCTCGGAGGGGGCGTCCATCATCAGATCTTCGGCACGTTGGTTCATCGGGAACATGATGACCTCGCGGATGTTGGACGCATCGGCAAGCAACATCACGATCCGGTCGATACCTGCAGCACAGCCACCATGGGGCGGCGCGCCATATTGAAACGCATTGACCATACCACCAAAACGTTTCTCAACCTCATCCTTGCCGTAGCCGGCAAGCTCAAAGGCTTTGAACATGATCTCGGGGCGGTGGTTCCGAATGGCGCCTGAAACCAGTTCATAGCCGTTGCAGGCCAGATCATACTGATAGCCCAGCACTTTCAGCGGATCACCTTGCAGTGCCTCCATCCCGCCCTGCGGCATTGAGAACGGGTTATGTTCGAAATCAATCTTGCCGGTCTCTTCATCCTGCTCGTAGATCGGGAAATCCACGATCCAGGCAAAAGCAAAGCGGTTCTGATCGGTCAGGCCAAGTTCCTCGCCGATGACATTACGGGCGCGGCCCGCAACCGCCTCGAACGCTTTCGGCTTACCACCAAGGAAGAAGGCGGCATCTCCCAGACCCAGACCCAATTGCTGGCGAATGGCCTCGGTGCGTTCGGGTCCGATGTTCTTGGCCAATGGCCCCGCGGCTTCCATGCCACCCTCAACCTCGCCTGATTTCAGCTTGGCCTGCGCCTCTTTCACCGAAATACCCAGTTCTTGCGCCACAGCATCCGCCGTCTTTTCGCGCCAGAAGATATAGCCCATGCCAGGCAGCCCCTCTTTCTGGGCAAAGGCATTCATGCGGTCACAGAACTTGCGGGATCCACCGGTCGGGGCCGGGATCGCGCGAACTTCGGTCCCCTCCTGCTCCAGCAGCTTGGCAAAGATCGCAAAGCCAGAGCCTGCAAAATGCTCTGACACAACCTGCATCTTGATCGGGTTGCGCAGGTCGGGTTTGTCGGAACCATACCAGAGCGCGGCATCACGATAGGAAATCTGCTCCCATGTCTGGTCTACCTGACGGCCGCCGCCAAATTCCTCGAATATCCCGGTGATCACTGGCTGGATCGTGTCGAACACATCCTGCTGCTCGACAAAGGACATCTCCAGATCCAACTGATAGAAATCGGTCGGTGACCGATCAGCGCGCGGATCTTCATCGCGGAAACAGGGGGCAATCTGAAAATACTTGTCGTATCCGCTGACCATGATCAGCTGCTTGAACTGCTGTGGGGCTTGCGGCAGGGCGTAGAACTTGCCCGGATGCAGACGGGACGGCACAAGGAAATCCCGGGCACCTTCAGGCGACGACGCCGTGATAATCGGCGTCTGATATTCACGAAAGCCACTGTCCCACATGCGACGGCGCATAGAGGCCACAACATCTGATCGCAGCTTCATATTCTCCTGCATCGCCTCGCGGCGCAGATCCAGATAGCGATATTTCAGGCGGGTTTCTTCCGGATATTCCTGATCGCCAAAGACCATCAGCGGTAGCTCTTTGGCCGCACCCAGCACTTCAATCGCGCGCACAAACACCTCAACCTCGCCCGTCGGCAGTTTGGGGTTGACCAGTTCAGGGTCGCGCGCTTTCACCTCACCATCAATGCGGATACACCATTCGCTGCGCACCTTTTCCACATCGGCAAAGGCTGCCGAATCCGGATCACAAAGTACCTGCGTGATACCGTAATGATCGCGCAAGTCGATGAACAGGATGCCGCCATGATCGCGCACCCGATTGACCCAACCCGACAAACGAACAGTATCACCCACATTGGCGGCGGTCAGATCGGCACAGGTATGGCTGCGATAAGCATGCATTTTAGGGTCCTCAACGGTCAATGGTCGGCCCGATACACCCGTTTGGCCCAGATAAGTCAACCGCCCGCATCATCTTGCCGAAAATACTCCCGCCGGAGGCATCAAATTTCCAGAAATTTGATCCACCCCTTGCACATGTCTGCACCATCCCTATAACCCCCAACAATTTGCATATTGAGGGGCACTGCCATGCCAAAGCGCACCGACATCCAGTCGATCATGATCATTGGCGCGGGCCCTATTATTATTGGACAGGCCTGCGAGTTTGACTACTCCGGCGCGCAAGCCTGCAAGGCCCTGCGCGAGGAAGGCTACCGCGTCATCCTCGTCAACTCCAACCCGGCCACGATCATGACCGATCCGGGGCTGGCGGATGCCACCTATATCGAACCGATCACACCCGAAGTTGTGGCAAAAATCATCGAAAAAGAACGTCCCGACGCATTGCTGCCCACCATGGGCGGGCAAACCGGGCTGAACACTTCGCTTGCGCTGGCCGACATGGGCGTGCTCGATAAGTTCAACGTCGAAATGATCGGGGCCAAGCGCGAAGCCATCGAAATGGCCGAAGATCGCAAGCTGTTCCGCGAAGCCATGGACCGGCTCGGCATTGAAAACCCCAAAGCGACCATCGTCACCGCCCCCGACGGCGATCTTGATGCGGGTGTGAAAATCGCGCTTGAAGCGTTGGAAGAGATCGGGTTGCCCGCCATCATCCGCCCTGCCTTTACCCTTGGCGGCACCGGTGGTGGCGTGGCTTATAACCGCGAAGAATACGAACATTTCTGCCGGTCGGGGATGGATGCATCCCCTGTCGGTCAGATCCTTGTCGACCAGTCGCTCTTGGGCTGGAAAGAGTTCGAAATGGAGGTCGTGCGCGACAAGGCCGACAACGCCATCATCGTCTGCGCCATTGAAAACGTCGACCCGATGGGCGTCCACACCGGCGACAGCATCACCGTGGCCCCTGCCCTGACGCTGACCGACAAAGAATACCAGATCATGCGGACGCACAGCATCAATGTGCTGCGCGAAATCGGGGTCGAAACCGGCGGGTCCAATGTGCAATGGGCCGTGAACCCCGCCGATGGCCGCATGGTCGTGATCGAAATGAACCCACGCGTGTCGCGGTCATCAGCACTGGCGTCCAAGGCCACCGGTTTCCCCATCGCCAAGATCGCGGCGAAACTGGCGGTCGGCTACACGCTGGATGAGTTGGACAATGACATCACCGGCGTGACCCCCGCGTCGTTTGAGCCAACGATTGACTATGTGGTCACCAAAATCCCGCGCTTCGCGTTTGAGAAATTCGCAGGCTCCGAACCCTATCTGACCACCGCCATGAAATCCGTGGGCGAGGCGATGGCCATCGGCCGCACCTTTCACGAAAGCATGCAAAAGGCGCTGGCCTCGATGGAAACCGGCCTGACCGGATTCGACGATATCGACATCCCCGGCGCACCGGAACGGGCGGCGATCACCAAGGCGCTCGCCAAGCAAACTCCCGACCGGCTGCGGGTCATCGCGCAGGCCATGCGGCACGGGCTGTCAGATGATGACATCCACGCTGTCACGAAATTCGACCCGTGGTTCCTCGCGCGGATCCGCGAGATCGTGCAGGCCGAAGCTGAAATCGCGGTCAATGGGCTGCCTGTCACCGAAGACGGGCTGCGCGCTGTCAAAATGCTCGGCTTTACCGATGCGCGGCTGGCCAAACTGACGGGCCGGGACGAAGACCAGATCCGCCGCGCCCGCCACAACCTCGGCGTCACGGCTGTGTTCAAACGGATCGACACCTGTGCGGCGGAATTCGAGGCGCAGACGCCCTACATGTATTCCACCTATGAGACCCCCGTGATGGGGGATGCGGAATGCGAGGCCCGGCCAAGCGACCGGAAAAAGGTCGTCATCCTCGGTGGCGGTCCCAACCGGATCGGGCAAGGGATCGAGTTCGATTATTGCTGCTGCCACGCCTGTTTCGCCCTGACCGATCAGGGGTACGAGACGATCATGATCAACTGCAACCCCGAAACGGTCAGCACCGATTATGACACGTCAGACCGGCTCTATTTCGAACCGCTGACCTTTGAGCATGTGATGGAGATCCTGCGGGTAGAACAGGACAATGGCACCCTGCACGGGGTCATCGTGCAATTCGGCGGACAGACCCCGTTGAAACTGGCCAACGCACTGCATGACGCGGGCATCCCGATCTTGGGCACCTCCCCCGACAGCATCGACCTGGCGGAAGATCGTGAACGTTTCCAGCAGCTTGTGCAGAAACTCGACCTCAAGCAGCCCCATAACGGCATCGCCTCAACCGACGAAGAAGCACTGAACATTGCCGAAGGCATCGGCTTCCCGCTCGTGATCCGCCCGTCCTTTGTGCTGGGTGGGCGCGCGATGGAAATCGTGCGCGATATGGATCAGTTGCGCCGCTATATCTCTGACGCCGTCGTCGTCTCTGGCGACAGCCCGGTGCTGCTCGATAGCTATCTATCTGGCGCGGTTGAGGTGGATGTGGATTGCCTGTCAGACGGCAAAGACACCCATGTGGCCGGCATCATGCAACATATCGAAGAGGCGGGCGTGCATTCCGGCGACAGCGCCTGCTCCCTGCCCCCCTATTCACTCTCCGACGCGGTGATTGCGGAAATTCGCAGCCAGACCGAAAAACTGGCCAAGGCGCTGAACGTCGTCGGCCTGATGAACATCCAGTTCGCCATCAAGGACGAGACCGTCTACCTGATCGAGGTGAACCCGCGCGCCTCGCGCACCGTGCCTTTCGTGGCCAAGGCGACTGACTCAGCCATCGCCTCCATCGCCGCGCGGCTGATGGCGGGGGAACCACTGTCAAACTTCCCGCTGCGCGACCCCTATCCGCCCGCCGAGGACCCAATGACCGTCCTGCCATTGGGCGATGCCTTCACCCTGGCCGATCCGAAAACACCGTGGTTCTCGGTGAAAGAGGCGGTTCTGCCCTTCGCCCGCTTCCCTGGCGTGGACACGATCCTTGGGCCGGAAATGCGGTCAACGGGTGAGGTCATGGGATGGGACAGGTCCTTCCCGCGCGCATTCCTCAAGGCGCAAATGGGGGCGGGGACAGCGCTGCCAACATCCGGCACCGTGTTCATCTCGATCAAGGATATGGACAAAACCGCCGAGATGTCCGCTGCCTGCAACAGCCTCATCGCGCTTGGATTTGACCTCCTGGCGACACGTGGGACGGGCGCATGGCTCAGCAAAAACGGGATCGCCTGCGAGGTGGTCAATAAAGTCTACGAAGGCGGGTTGACCATCGTTGACCGGCTCAAGGACGGGCATGTGGCGCTGGTGTTCAACACAACCGAGGGCCAGGCCGCCGTCGACGACAGCCGGTCCATCCGGGCCGTCGCGCTCTACGACAAAATCCCCTATTTCACGACCGCCGCCGCGTCACAGGCAGCCGTGCTGGCGATGCAGGCACGGGAAGAAGGGGATGTTGGGGTGAGATCGCTACAGGGGTAACGCATTGGATGACGCGGAAAGAAGGGCTGAGCAGCTCCTAGCCTCGTTCGATATTGGAACCTTTGCATATGAGCCCTTGGGACAGCGCAGCCCTGATTTTGGCCTTGATGATCGTATAGCAGTCGAAGTTACACGACTGACAAAAGAGACAAATGTAGAACGCGAGCACATCATAATTGATTCTGATGAGGTACCAATTCGCCAAATCGTCGGAACTGCAATTAGTAGTTTCGACGGCTCCGCGTGCACCAGGTCGGCTTTCGTCAACTACCGGTTTAGACGCCCGCTTCAGCGGCAGGACTTACGCACGACGCTGCGCGACTTCTTGGACAATGCGCTAAAGCACGAAATAGCGGAAACACATCCTACTCAAGTTTGCCGCGGCTTTTGGGTCGATCTCAAGCGAGGGAAACATCGACCTGGCCGACCATTCATCGAAGGTGCGTCAAACGACAGCGATAGAAGTGGCTGGCTAGTACCGGACATGCTGCGCAACGTTTCCAGAATTGCTGCGATTAAGCAGAATAAGGCTATGGATGCCCAACGTCAGTACCTCGAATGGTGGTTGTTTTTGGAGAACCGTCTCAGCTACCGACTAGACGTAGAAGCACTGAGCGAGTTTCGAGCAACCATTCGTCCAAACAGCTTTTGGACGAAGTGTGTTGCGTTCGACCCGCGCGATCCGCTGCAATACGAATTCCTATGGGATCTTTCCGATCAACATATCAGAACATAGCAGGCCGGTGCCCGGACCTCGGGGTGGGTGCGAAGCGCCCTCCCCATGGGGGAGGTTCGGGCGCTGCCCGGCTTTGCCGGGCGCAGTGCGGGATAGGCCATGGGTCTGCCCCTCCCCCCGCGTCACATTCTGCGACCACAAGCGTGCGGTGTGGACATCCCCGACCCATGCGCCATAGGGTGTCCCGGGCAGACCGGGGGTAAAATATGCACAACGTCGCCATTACCGGAACCGGGGTCTATACCCCCTCTCAGATCATCACCAATGATGAGCTTGTTGCCGCGTTCAACGCCTATGCCGACCTGTGGAATGCCGAAAATGCCGATGCCATCGCTGCAGGCACGGCAGAGGCCAAGCCCCATTCATCCTCTGATTTCATTGTTGCGGCCTCGGGCATCGAACAGCGTTATGTGCTGGACAAGGATGGCGTGCTGGACCCGTCCCGCATGTTCCCCCATCTGGCCGCCCGCGCGGATGATGAACCGGGCTATATGGCCGAAATCGGGGTTGATGCCGCGCAAAAGGCGATGGCGGTTGCCGGTGTTGATGCGGCTGACATTGATCTGGTGATTTGTGCGGCTTCGAATATGGAACGGGCCTACCCGGCGATCGGCGTCGAAATCCAACAGCTGATCGGCGCGGGTGGCTTTGCATTCGACATGAATGTCGCCTGTTCCAGCGCCACTTTCGGCATCCAGACGGCCGCTGATATGATCCGCGCAGGCTCTATCCGCCGGGCGCTTGTGATCAATCCCGAGATTTGTTCGGCCCATCTGGAATGGCGCGACCGCGATTGTCATTTCATCTTTGGCGATGTGGCCACGGCCACCCTGCTTGAACGGGACGAGGGCCTGAAGCCGGGGCATTTCAAGGTTCTCGGGACCCGTTGCGCCACGCAGTTCAGCAATAACATTCGCAACAATAACGGCTATCTGCGCCGCACCCATGACCAGATGGAAGACCGCCGCGACATGCAGTTCATGCAAAATGGGCGGAAGGTCTTCAAGGAAGTGCTGCCGCTTGTCAGCAAGCATATCGCCGCCCATATGGCGGATGCGGGCGTCGCTGCCGCCGATCTGCGCCGTCTGTGGCTGCATCAGGCCAACAAGACGATGAACGATTATATCGGGAAAAAGGTGCTGGGCCGCACCCCAGAGCCGGGTGAGCAACCCAATATCCTGCAGGATTACGCCAATACATCCTCTGCCGGGTCGATCATTGCGTTTTCGAAATACGCGGACGACCTGTCGCCGGGGGATTACGGGCTGATCTGTTCTTTCGGGGCGGGCTATTCGGTCGGATCGGTGATCGTGCAGCGCGCCTAGCTGCTGACCCGCTTGTGCACATCCTCGCGCGATTCGACCCGTTCAGAGTACCGATCTGTCAGCATCGCGCTGCGCCCCCGCGTCATGACTGTGAACCGCGCCAGTTCCTGCATCACATCCACGATCCGGTTATAGAGTGATGATGGCTTCATCCGCCCATCCTCGAACTCTTTCCACGCCATCGGCACGGATGACTGGTTGGGGATCGTGATCAGCCGCATCCACCGGCCCAGAATACGCAACTGGTTGACCGTGTTGAACGATTGCGACCCGCCTGACACCTGCATGACGGCCAATGTCTTGCCCTGTGTCGGGCGAATCCCGCCGATGGGCGACAGCGGGACCCAGTCGATCTGGTTTTTCATCACCGATGTCATGGCCCCGTGACGTTCGGGGCTGGACCAGACCATCCCCTCGCACCACAGCACCAGTTCGCGCAGGGCCACCACCTTTGGGTGCGTTTCATCCGCATCCCCGGGTGGCGGCAGGCCAGAGGGGTCAAAGAACCGTGTTTCACATCCTAGTGCGCGCAAGACCCGCGCGCCTTCTTCGGCGCATCGCCGGGAATAGCTGACATCCCGTAACGAACCGTAAAGCAGCAGAATACGGGGCGGGTGCGTCGGCCCATCCGGCCCGGCCAATGCGGCCATATCCAGGGGGGCAAGCGCGTCTGGCGCGATATTCGGCA
Source organism: Yoonia sp. SS1-5 (assembly GCF_038443705.2). Lineage (NCBI taxonomy): Bacteria > Pseudomonadati > Pseudomonadota > Alphaproteobacteria > Rhodobacterales > Paracoccaceae > Yoonia > Yoonia rhodophyticola. Next base: position 1,483,634 of record NZ_CP151767.2, read on the forward strand.
GATCAGACAGGTCCATATGTCTAGGCGGTCTCTTCCAGATGCAGCTTCATCTCGATCAGAACCTTTTGCAGTGCTGTGGTTTCCCGCAGCAACCGCTTGGCCTCATTCACTGATATCACGCCGTCTTCCATGGATCGGTTATATTCTTCCATCAACAAAGCAAACCGTTGTGACAGCATGATGACATCGGAATTCACCCCGCCGGTACTGTTCCGGGGGCTGTCATCATATGACATGGTGATCCCACGCATTTCCGACAAGGCCCCCGTGACATGCGGATAACTTGCTTCGGCCTCAAGCGCTGCGACCGCGTCCACCGGGATGAACCTGTCCGCGTGTTCCTCGGCATCGGAATAGTACCGCCCCAGGGTTGCCTTGGACCGACCGGTCAGCAAACAGGCCTTTTCAATACCGACATCCTTGACCAGCGCCTCGGTATGCTTTTTCAGGTAACTTTCATGTCCAGCCATTACAGTTTTCCTCTATTGCAATGGGCCGCAATCGGCACCCAAATTGACGTTGCGTTAACGTTAACGATTTCGGGAACGTATGTCATTGATAAATATGTGCGTTCTCATACCCGGACCGGCGCATTTGGACAGAGCCATGTAACAAACCCATATTCCACTGGGCACAACTGCATCAAAGTCGCAAATCGGATCACGCGACGCTTGCAATGACCCGTTGCGGGGCGATAAAGATCAGCCATGGCCAAGTTGTATTTTAATTATTCCACGATGAATGCGGGCAAGTCGACTGTCTTGCTGCAAGCGTCACACAACTATATCGAACGCGGTATGAAGACCTACCTGATGATTGCCCAGCTGGACAATCGGGCCGGGGATGGCCGGATCGGCAGCCGTATCGGGATCGGCGCGAATGCAGATACTTTTGGACCGGGCGAAGATCTCTACGTCAAGGTGCAGAAACGGCTCGGGGAAGGCCCTTGCGCTTGTGTGTTTGTGGACGAGGCCCAGTTTCTAGAACGTCAGCAGGTATGGCAGCTTGCGCGCGCGGTTGATGATCTTGATGTGCCAGTGATGGCTTACGGGCTGCGGGTTGATTTCCTGGGCAAGCTGTTTCCCGGATCAGCCGCGTTGCTGGCGCTGGCGGATGAAATGCGCGAGGTCCGCACGATCTGTCGTTGCGGAAAGAAGGCCACAATGGTGGTCCGCAAGGACGAATATGGGCAGGTCCTAACAAGTGGCGAACAAATCGCCATTGGCGGCAATGACCGTTATGTCTCGCTCTGCCGCAAACACTGGCGCGAGGAAATGGGCGAACCCAAACCCGAAAGCTAGGGTCAGGACCAACGCCGAAACGCCTTCCGCGCCTGACGGGCGATTTTCAAAGCGTCAGTAGAAACTCTGCGGGTCGATATCTATCGACAGGCGCAGATTGGTGGGCAGGCGAAACTGACCAGCCCATTGCGCCAGCGCCTTTTGCAAAGGGGCCGCTTTGTCTGCCTTGACCAACAAGCGCACCCGGTGACGCCCGCGCACCCGAGCGATAGGCGCGGGTGCCGGGCCAAAAACCTGTGCCCCGATCTGCCGCAACGGCCCATCCCGGCGGGCCATGTCCGCCCCCAGATCAAAGACATCCTGCACGTTCGGACTGCTCAGGATGATGCCCGCCATACGACCATAAGGCGGGACACCTGCCGCCTTTCGCTCGGCCGCCTCGGCCGCCCAGAAGCTTTCCTCGTCACCGGCCAGAATGGCCCGAATGACCGGATGTTCGGGCTGATACGTCTGCAACATGGCTTCGCCGGGGGTTTGCGCACGCCCGGCCCGCCCGGCAACCTGCCGCATCAGTTGGAATGTGCGTTCCGCGGCCCGCAGATCGGATCCTTGCAGGCCCAGATCGGCATCTATGACACCGACAAGCGTCAACAAGGGAAAATTGTGTCCCTTGGCCACAAGCTGGGTCCCGATGATGATATCCGCCCCGCCTTCTGCAATTTCCGCAATATGCGCTTTCATCGCACGGGCCGAACCATAAAGATCCGATGACAGCACGGCGATACGGGCATCCGGGAAGAGGGTTTCAACCTCTTCCCCCATCCGTTCCACACCGGGGCCCACCGCGCTTAGCCGGTCTGCCGCCTCGCATTTCGGGCAGACGGTGGGCAAAGGCGTGGTTTCGCCGCATTGATGGCACATCAGACGTTTGAGGAACCGATGCTCGACCATCCTTGCGTCACACTGCGCGCAGCCGATTTGATGGCCGCAGGCCCGGCAAATTGTAATCGGGGCATAGCCCCGGCGATTAAGAAAAATCAGCGATTGCTCACCCCGCCCGATCCGGTCGCGCATGGCGTTCCGAAGTGTGGGCGAAATCCAGGTATTGTTGGGAATATTCTCAACGCGCATGTCAATCGCCGTCATGGTCGGCATGACCGCAGCACCAAACCGGGATGTCAGCGTGATCCGCTGGTATTTGCCCGCCTCCACATTGGCCCAGCTTTCCAGCGACGGCGTGGCCGAGGCCAGAACAACCTGCGCCCCGTTGATGGCCGCGCGCAAAACCGCCATGTCGCGGGCGTTATACAGGACCCCGTCTTCCTGCTTGTATGAGGTATCATGTTCCTCATCCACAACGATAAGGCCCAAATTCTGATAGGGCAGAAACAGCGCGGAACGCGCACCCACGACCAATTGCGCGTCGCCCTGCCCGACCATCCGCCAGCAGCGTCGCCGCTCGGTCATTGTCACCCCGGAATGCCATTCGGCGGGCCGCATCCCGAAACGGGCCTCCACCCGGGTGATGAACTCGCCCGACAGCGCGATCTCGGGCAACAGGACCAGCGCCTGCCGCCCCATGCGCAGGCATTCTGCAACGGCCTCCAGATAGACTTCGGTCTTGCCGGACCCGGTCACCCCTTTCAACAAGGTGGTCCCATAGGCATCGCTGCGCAGGGCCGCCCGCAACGCCTCGGCCCCTGCCGTCTGATCCGGGCTCAGCGTCTTACCGCCATAATCAGGATCAAGGGCCGGATAGGGGCTGTCGCGCGGCGCCTCTTGTTCGAGGATCGCATTCTGCCCGACCAGCCCCTTGATCACAGAGGTTCCCACATCCGCCATCTCGGCCAGCTCCCTTAAGGTAAAGGACAGCCCCCCGTAATCCCGCAAAACGGTGAGGACCTTCTGACGGGCCTTTGTCATCCGATCAGGCTCTGCCGCGCCGAGCCGGTAGATCTTGCGCATGGCGGGCGGATCGCCAAGGCCCGGGGAACGGGTTCCCAGACGCAGCATGGCCGACAACGGGGTCAGCGTGTATTCGGCCGCTCTGGTCAGAAAACTGCGCATTTCTTCGCGCATCGGGGCCACATCAAGAACCCGAAAGACCGGTCTGATCTTGGCCCGATCATAGTCGCCAACCCCCGGCCCCCAGATGACGCCCAGCACCTTGCGCGGCCCAAGCGGGACCTCCACAAATGCGCCCAGATGGCAGCCACCTTCGGGGGCTTTGTAGTCCAACAGGCGATCAAGCGGTTGGGTTGTCAGAACCGCAACCAGATCACCATGGTGGAAAAAATCGCTCATGTTAGCGCCAACGCTTTTGGGTTTCCGCCGTCTTCCCCTTGAGGTAAACGAGGCCCGAGCAAACGCCAACCCATCCCCGGAGGACTGTGATGAAGTTTTTTGTAGACACTGCCGAAATTGATCAAATCAAAGAGCTGCATGAATTGGGCATGGTGGACGGTGTCACCACCAATCCGTCGCTGATTGCAAAATCAGGCCGGGATATTCTTGAGGTCACCAAGGAGATTTGCGACATCGTGGACGGCCCGGTATCCGCAGAAGTGGTCGCACTCGACGCCGACACCATGTTGGCCGAGGGGCGCAAGCTGGCAAAGATTGCGCCAAATATCGCGGTAAAGGTCCCGCTGACATGGGCCGGGTTGCAGACCTGCAAGGCCTTGTCTGACGAAGGCACGATGGTCAACGTGACCTTGTGCTTTTCGGCCAATCAGGCACTTTTGGCTGCAAAGGCAGGTGCGACATTCATCAGCCCGTTTATCGGACGTCTGGACGATCTGAACCTTGACGGGCTGGAACTGATTGAAGACATTCGGACCATCTACGACAATTACGGGTTCGAGACGCAAATCCTTGCCGCCTCGATCCGGTCGGCAAACCATATGAGCGATTGCGCAAAGATCGGCGCCGATGTGGCAACAGCCCCGCCCGCCGTGATCAAAGCCATGGCCAATCACGTGCTGACGGACAAGGGGCTGGCTGGTTTCATGGCTGATGTCGAGAAGGCAGGCATCAAGATACTCTAGCTGCGACGGCGTAGGATGGATTTAAATCCATCTTACGACCTGACCGCCAACAATAAGGCGTCGGGCAAAAAAGCAACGCCCGACGCCCCCATCCAAAATAGTTGAAGAAATGGTCACAAGCCCCTGTTAGTCTGTCACAAAACAACAGTTGAGCAGGCAAATGACCAAACATCAGATGGAGAAAGATCTCCGCACGGCGATTATCGAAAACCCTTCGGTACTACTCGAAGATCATGACGTGATGCGCGCCCTTGTCGGGGCAAACGAAAATGACGCGGGCAACAATGTCGTTGACCTGCGTTCCGTCGCGATGGAACGGCTCGAGGCGCGCTTTGACCGGCTGGAAGACACCCACCGCAATGTCATCGCAGCGGCCTACGACAATCTGGCAGGCACCAATCAGGTTCACCGCGCCATCCTGCGCATGATGGATGCAACCGACTTTGATGCTTTCATGCGCGATCTGGCCACCGATGTTGCCGATACCCTGCGCGTTGATAATATCCGGCTGGTGCTCGAAAGCACGACCGAGACCGTTTCAGATGGCATGGGTCCTGTCGTCACTTTGGCGCCGCAGGGATTTGTCGATGACTATATTACCGCCGGTCGCAATACGCCGGTTCGGAAAATCACACTCCGCCCCTGCATCAACGGTGCAGCTGACCTGCATGCTGACAAAAGTGTCGACATCCAGTCAGAGGCCTGCCTGAAACTGGACCTCGGCCCCGACCGCCTTCCCGGGCTGCTCGTTCTGGGCAGCACGGATGCGGCACAGTTCACGGCCCAGCAAGGCACCGATCTGTTGACCTTCTTTGCCGGCGTGTTCGAACGGGTCATGCGCCGCTGGCTGGCGTGACCACCGCGATCTCACCCGCATTGACGCAGGCGCTGGCCACGTGGCTGGACCAGCAGCGCGCGTTGGCGGGGGCTGCGCAAAATACGATTGTCGCGTATCAGACGGACCTTCTGGGCTTTCTGGCCTTCATGACGCAGCACCATGGCCAACCAACCGGCTTGACCCCGATTGCACGGATTGGCACCCGCGACATGCGTGCATGGATGGCACATGAACGCGGACGCGGGATCAGCGCCCGGTCACTTGCCCGCGCGCTGTCGGCAGTCAAATCCTTCTATCGGTGGCTCGCTGCCAAAGAAGGGTTCGAACCGACCGCAGTCCTTTCAACGCGCGCGCCCAAGTTTCAGAACAAGCTGCCGCGCCCCCTTGCACCGGACAATGCGGCTGCAATTATCGACACGGTCGGACTGCAGACCAATGAACCATGGGTCGGGACCCGCGACATGGCTGTTCTTACACTTCTCTATGGCTGCGGCTTACGCATATCCGAGGCGCTCAGCCTGACGGGCAAGGACAATCCGCTGAAAGAGGTGCTGCGGATCACCGGCAAGGGCGGCAAGGAGCGGATCGTCCCTGTTATTCCGGTCGCCCGGAATGCGGTTGCCGCTTATGTCAAGCAATGCCCCTATGACTGCGCCCCGGATGAGCCGTTATTTCGCGCCATCCGTGGGGGAAGCTATCCCCGCGCGCGATCCAGAAAGTCATGGCGCAAGCCCGCATGCAACTTGGACTGCCCGCGACAGCAACCCCACACGCGATGCGACATTCTTTCGCGACACATCTGTTGTCGGCGGGCGGGGATTTGCGAACTATTCAGGAACTGCTGGGCCATGCATCCCTTTCCACCACGCAGGCGTACACGGCCGTCGATGCGGCCCGTTTGATGGAAGTCTACGACAAAGCCCATCCCAAGGCGCATTGACACATGCCCGCCCCGAAAAATTGCATGCATACCGGCCAAGCCCGGCATTGCCTCCCATCGGATTATACATCATGAAAGCGCAATGACCCTTCGTGCCAAAGCCCTATTCGTGCATCTGCTGACCGCAACAGGTGCGGTATTTGCCATGCTTGCGATGCTCGCCGCGGTCGAGGAAAAATGGGACCTGATGTTTCTTTGGCTGGTCGTGGCCTTCGCGGTCGACGGGATCGATGGACCGCTTGCCCGCAAATACGATGTCAAAACCAATGCCCCGGCATTTGATGGCGTATTGCTCGATCTGATCATCGACTATCTGACCTATGTCTTTGTGCCCGCCTATGCCCTGTTCAAATCGGGGCTTTTGCCCGGGTGGACCGGCTGGTTTGCGATTATCATCATTACCTTTGCGTCCGCCCTGTATTTTGCCGACACCCGGATGAAGACCAAGGATAACTCTTTTTCCGGTTTCCCGGGATGTTGGAACATGGTTGTGCTGGTGATCTTCGCGTTAGAGCCCAATTTCTGGGTCTCACTGATCCTGGTGGCAACGCTGGCGGTTGCGATGTTCGTGCCGGTAAAATTCGTCCACCCCGTCCGGACAGAAAAATGGCGTGCCGTCACATTGCCGATGGCCTTGGCCTGGACGATCATCGCCGGATGGGCCGCCTGGGTCGATTTCCACCCCGAAAGCTGGGCGCATTGGGGTCTGGTGGTGACATCGGTCTATCTGCTGTTTGCCGGTGCCGCACAGCAGGTTCTGGCAGGCGGCAAAGCCGGCTAGATCAAGAGACCCGCCGCACCTTCCAGCCGCAACAGCGCGACTTTCGCCTCGATCCCGCCATGGCCGGAATACCCCCCAAGCCCATTTGCGGCCAAAACCCGGTGGCAGGGGATGAAAATGGCAATCGGATTGGCTCCACATGCCTGACCAATCGCCTGCGCAGATACGTCCAGATCGCCAGCCAGATCGCCATATGTCCGGGTCTCGCCAAATGGGATGGCACATAATGCGGCGTAAAACGCTTGCTGAAAGGCCGAACCGCGCGGCCGCAACGGCAGATCAAATGACTTGAGCTGTCCTGCGAAATAGGCCGCCAATTGCTGCTGTGCTTTTTCAAAAAGCGGCCCGTCCTGCAATGTCCCCGCATGCCCCCAGATCAGCCGCGTAATCGCGCCATCCTCTGCATCCGCGCCAAGCGGGCCGACCGGCGATGTTGGGCAGATCATCCGGTCTTGCCACGAACTGCCATCATCGTGGCTGTCATGGTCGCGACAGTTTTTTGCGTCCCGTCATCCAGTGCAATTGCGCGGCCTTGGGTAAAGGTAAGGGTCCGGCCCGCCTTGATCACCTCGCCCTCGAACCGGAAAGACTGGCCTGCGGCGGGCGACATGAAGTTCGATTTGAATTCCACGGTCAGCACTTCGGCGTCAGCGTCCATCAAGGTGAAGGCCGCAAAGCCGCAGGCGCTGTCCATAGCGGTCGTGATCACGCCCGCATGCATGAAACCGTGATGCTGGGTGAACGCAGCACTGAATGGCATGGTCAACACAACCCGGCCCGGCGTCACATCGGCAACCGAAATCCCCATTGAGGCCATCGCACCCTGCCGATCAAAATCGGCTTTCAGTCGCGCAACGGCCTCGGGGTTTCGAAACTGCATCAGCTGAGCGCGGCGTCGCAGCGGCTGCAGACGCCGTCATGGCTGTGGCTGCCGACATCTGGCAGGATCTTCCAGCAGCGCTGACATTTATCACCTGTTGCGGGTGCAAACACGACAGCGACATCCGCCACATCATCCAGCGTGAAGGCCGTTGCGGGCCCGGCATCGGTGCTGACGGTGATGCCGGACGTGATGCAGAGATCGTCAAAGCTGACGGTTTGCAACACCGCTGCGGTGTCAGCGTCAACATAGACGGTCGGGGCTGCCTCAAGTGATGCACCGATGACCTTGTTCGTGCGTTCGACTTCCAACGCGCCGGTCACCACCCGGCGCACCTTGCGCACCGCGGCCCATTTCGCGGCCAAGGCATCGTTGCGCCATGCGGCGGGCGTCTCGGCGAAGTCTTCCAGATGCACCGAACTATCATCCCCGGGGAACCGCTCCAGCCAGACCTCTTCCATCGTGAAGACAAGCACAGGCGCCAGCCATTTTGTGATCCGATGGAACAGGATATCCAGCAGCGTGCGCGCCGCCCGACGGCGCAGCGTGTCACCGTCACAATAAAGCGCGTCTTTGCGGATATCGAAGTAGAAGGCCGACAGATCAAGCGTGGCAAAGTTGAACACAGCCTGCACCACACCTTGGAAATCATAAGCCGCATAGCCTTTGCGCACGACCTCATCCAGCTCAGCCAGCCGGTGCAGCATCACCTGTTCAAGCTCAGGCATATCTGCCGGATCAACACGGTCGGCTTCGCTGAAATCATTCAGCGATCCCAGCATGAAACGCAGCGTGTTGCGCAACCGGCGATAGCTATCGGCCACGCCTTTGAGGATTTCATCCCCGATCCGCTGATCGTTTTCATAGTCCACCTGCGCCACCCACAGACGCAGGATATCCGCCCCATATTGGTCAGCGATCTTCTTGGGTGCGATGATATTGCCCAGCGATTTGGACATCTTCATGCCCTTGGCATCCAGTGTGAAGCCGCAAGTCATCACACCCCGGTAAGGCGCGCGGCCAATCGTGCCGCAGCCTTGCAACATCGACGAATGGAACCAGCCGCGATGCTGGTCGGTGCCTTCCAGATAAAGATCGGCCAACCCATCGTCCGACCCATCAGGCCGGTCGCGCAGGGTAAAGGCATGGGTCGACCCGCTGTCGAACCAGACGTCCAGCACATCCATCACCTGATCGTAGTGATCGGGGTTCACATCATCGCCCAGGAACCGGGCCTTGGCCCCATCGGCATACCAGGCGTCCGCGCCTTCGGCCTCGAAGGCCGCAAGAATGCGGGCGTTGACGGCGTCGTTTTGCAGCAGGTAATCGGGATCGTCGTAGCTGGCCCCTTTCTTGACAAAGCAGGTCAGCGGCACGCCCCAGGCGCGCTGGCGTGACAACACCCAGTCAGGGCGCGCCTCGATCATGGAATAGAGCCGGTTGCGCCCCTTTTGCGGGGTCCAGGTGACCAATTCGTCGATGGATGTCAGCGCACGTTCCCGGATCGTCGTGCCGTATTGGTCGTTGCCGTCACCCACGGGCTTGTCGATCGCGACAAACCATTGCGGCCGGTTCAGACGGATCACCGGCGCCTTCGACCGCCAGGAATGCGCGTCCGAAATCGTGATGCGCTTGGTTGCGATCAGGGCCGAGACCTCTTTCAGCTTTTCAATGACGACCTTGTTTGCACCGCCGGGTTTGCCATTGGGTTTCAGTATCGCCTGCCCGCCAAAGAACGGTAAATCCGCGCGATACGAACTGTCATCAAGGATGTTATAGGTCATCGGCAGATCATATTTGACGCCAATGGCATAGTCGTCGTCCCCGTGCGACGGCGCTGTATGCACAAGGCCCGTACCCGCATCACTTGTCACGTGATCACCGGGCAGCAATGGGACATCAAAATCCCATTCGGGATCAGCACCAGCCAGTGGATGCGCACAGACAATCTGTTCCAGCTCCGCCACTGGCACATCCCCGGCACGCGTCCACATGTCGTCTTCGAGACGCGCCATGCCCATCACCTCAACCGCCAGATCATCGGCAAGGATATAGCGATCACCCACTTGCGCCCATGAGACCTCTGGCGTGCCAGTGACCTCATAGAGGCCATATGAAATAGCCGGTCCAAAACAGACCGCGCGGTTCTGCGGGATCGTCCATGGTGTGGTTGTGAAGATCACAACCTGCGCACCGTCAAAACCGCCCGATTTCACCGGAAACTTCACCCAGATCGCGTCTGTCTGGCGGTCATGATATTCGACCTCCGCCTCGGCCAGCGCGGTCTTTTCAACCGGCGACCACATCACAGGCTTTGAGCCCTGATAAAGCGTGCCGTTCATCAGGAATTTCTGGAATTCCTCGGCAATCACCCGTTCAGCGTGGAAATCCATGGTCAGATAGGGATCGTCCCAATTGCCGGTCACGCCCAAGCGCTTGAATTCCTCGCGTTGGATATCCACCCAGCCATCGGCGAACTTGCGACATTCCTGCCGGAAGTCGACGATATCCACGTCATCCTTGTCGCGGCCCTTGGCGCGGTATTGTTCCTCGATCTTCCATTCGATGGGCAGGCCATGGCAGTCCCAGCCGGGGATATAGCGGGCGTCTTTGCCCATCATCTGCTGGCTGCGCACCACCATATCCTTCAGGATCTTGTTCAGCGCGTGGCCAATATGCAGATGGCCGTTTGCGTAAGGCGGGCCGTCATGCAGTGTGAAAGGCGGTCGGCCCTCTTTGTCGCGCAGTTTCTGGTAGACCCCGATCTGGGCCCAGCGGGCCAGCCAATCGGGTTCGCGTTTGGGCAGACCGGCACGCATCGGAAAATCCGTGCGCGGCAGGTTCAGGGTGGATTTATAGTCGGTCTTTTCGGCGCACATTTGTTGCGTCCTTATACAAGTCTTGTCGGAAGGGGATGAGGAGCGGTGCGCGCACGCTGACACCTTTTCCCGGCTGGCTTGGCATTCAAACCGCCGGGCAAGTAATGCGTATGATCATCCAAAAACTCATGCCGGGCTTATAGGCCGCTGCTGGAAGGGCGTAAAGCCCGCGTCCAAAGATTGCGTCCACCGCCATTTCCCACCAATCTGCGCGCATGAAAAAAGCGAAACATTTTGCCATTGTTGGTGCCGGGATCGGCGGGCTGACGGCGGCAGCACTACTGTCGGATCAGGGCCATCAGGTCAGTATCTATGATCAGTTTGATCGCCCCCGCCCCGTCGGCTCGGGTCTTGTGATCCAACCCGTCGGGCAGGCCGTGCTTGATCGCATCGGCGCCGGCGACAGGGCCCGGACCTTGGGCAACCCGATCCATCGGATGCTGGGGTTCGAGGCCGATGCAGGACGCAAGGTTCTCGACGTCTGGTATGACAGGTCCGGTCATGGCCAGACCGGGCTTGGCATTCATCGGGCCAGCCTGTTTGACGCCCTTTTTGCTGCCGTTCGGACCCGCGACGTGCAGTTTCACCCGGCCAGCCGTGTGATGCGCGCGGTTCCGGGTACGATCCATCTTGACGATGGTACGACCCAAGGCCCCTTTGATCTGATCATCGACGGGGCCGGGGCCACGTCCCCCTTGTCCCCGTTGCAAAGCAGGCCCCTGCCCTATGGTGCAATCTGGGGTACGGTGGACTGGCCGCAGACATCGCTGCCGCTGACCCAGCTCAGCCAGTGCTACCGGCGGGCAGACCGCATGATCGGCGCCCTGCCGATTGGCAAACTGCCCGGCGATGATCGTCAGAAGGCCGCAATTTTCTGGTCAATGCCACGCGATCAACATGACGATTGGCAAAAGGCAGGTTTGGCGGCATGGGCGGCCGAGGCGACAGCCCTATGGCCTGATTTCGCGCCATTTATCGCGCAGATCACAGATGCGGATCAGATGACCATGGCCCGTTACGGCCATGGCACAATGCGCCAGCCATGGTCGCCGGGTCTTGTGCATATCGGTGATGCCGCGCATCGCGCCAGTCCCCAATTGGGACAGGGGGCCAATATGGCCCTGCTGGATGCGATGGCGCTATCACAGGCGCTGGCGGTGGCCGAGGGCGATCAGGCGCTTGCACTTTATGCCAAGGCGCGGCGGTGGCACACATTGGCCTATCAGGTGATGAGCGCAGTTTTCACGCCGCAATACCAGTCTGACAGCAGGTGGCTGCCCGTCCTGCGTGACCGGCTGCTATTCCCGCTATCGCAATTGCCGCCCGGCCCGCGGCTATTGTCGGCCATCGTCAGCGGCACGATGCTGCGCCCGTTGGGCCGTTTCGGATACCCTTAAGGCTAGTCGAAGATATCGAAGACTTCGGACAGAAAGCCGCCCTTTTTCCGGCGCTTGCCGGCATGCGGCGCCCGATCTGCATAACCATCATCATAATCACCGTAATCCGCCGCGGCAGAGGGGGGCGGTGGCGGTGGTGCCATCTCGACCTGCGACCGCTCGATTATCTTGTCCAACTCGCCGCGATCCAGCCACACACCCCGACATTGCGGACAATAGTCAATTTCGATTCCACTGCGATCGGCAATCATCAAAGTTGTCCCGTCGATTGGGCATTTCATGGTCTGGCGCTCCTTGTTTGGGTCACCATTCAATATGGATGCTGGATCGCCGACATCAAGGCAGTGATCAGGATGTCGCGCCCGTCCGCCCTAGGCCCAGCAGGATGACATTGCCCTCTTTCCACATGCCCTTGATCAGGAACCCCTTTTCACCCACCTTCGGGAAACGGGATTTCCAGTCAAGAAACCGGTCATTGGTCACAACGCGCAAACCATCATCATGCGCATGGGCCAGCAGCACCTCATCCGCAGGTGTCTTGCTGGGGGCCAGCATGACCTGATCGGCCCCAAGCCCCAGTTTCTTTGCAAGGGCCGCCGCGCTGACATGTTTGTTGAACAATTTGTAGCCCACATTGGCATCGAAATAGACCAGCGGGGCAAAGCCACGCTTTTGCAATTCCTGCAAGACACGGTGCAACACTTTTTCGGATGGATCACCGCCCCAGTGCATCACGTTAGAGCCGTCCACCAATACCCGACGCTGTCCTGGTTTGCGGGGCGCCTCGTCCGGTTGGGGCGCACTGCGCCGGCGCCCACGAAACCACGCCACAGCCCGCAAGATGCTGCCCAGCGCATAAAGGCCGAAACTGGCAAAGACCCCCTTGCCCAGCCCATCCAGCACGCGTACCTTATCGGGTCCTTCCTGCAGAACACCTGCACTGAGTACCATCAGCACGACCAGCCAAATTGTCAGCCCTTTGATAAACCGCATGAACCTTACCATCCTCTATCCAGGATGGCTTCACACGCAAAGATTGCAACGACAAGGCAAGAACGCGGAGATTTTATGACCCCTCCAATCCCCTCAGAATGGGACAGTCAGGGCGGGCATCCCCGGCGCAATCGCGCACAAGATCCGACAGTGTATCGCGCATCGCCTGCAGACCACTGATCTTGCGTTCGATCTGTGCCAGGTGATCACGCGCGATGGCGCGCACATCCGCACTGGCCCGCCCGCGATCTTCCCACAGCGCCAGCAGGCTGCGGCAATCGTCGATGGAAAAGCCCAACGCCCGCGCCCGGCCAAGGAATGTCAGCTTGTGGATATCCGCATCTGCAAAAACCCTGTATCCGTTGGCGCCGCGACCGGGCGTCATCAGGCCGATATCTTCGTAATATCGGATCGTCTTGGCAGGCAGGCCTGATGCCGTTGCTGCATCGCGGATATTCATGACATGCCCCCCACCCATTTGAGCCGAAGCGCGTTTGACACGACCAGAACGCTGGATAGCGCCATCGCACCCGCCGCAAGACCGGGTGACAAAAGCCCAAATGCGGCGACCGGGATCAGCAATATGTTATATCCAAAGGCCCACCCCAGATTTTGCTTGATGTTGCGCAACGTGGCCCGGCTGACCGCAATGCCGTTCAGAACCTGTGCAGGATCACCCGACATCAAAACCACATCGGCGCTTTCAATCGCCACATCCGTTCCGGCCCCCATGGCGACCCCCACATCGGCGACAGCCAGCGCAGGCGCGTCGTTGATCCCATCACCGACAAACGCCACCTTGCCCTGCTGTTGCAGTGTGCGGACAGCATCGACCTTTTCGGCGGGCATCACCTCTTCAATGACCTGATCAATCCCAAGCTGCGCGGCGACGGATGCCGCCGTCTCGGACCGGTCCCCGCTGATCATGACCACCCGCTTGCCCTGATGATGGAGCGCCTGCACCACCTGTTCGGCACCCGGACGCACCGTATCCGCGACCGCGATCACCCCGGCGGGCTGTCCGTTTTTGGCGACGAGCATCGGTGTCTTTCCATCAGCCGCCAAGCTTGCGGCCTGCTGTTGCAAACCCGCTGTATCCACATGGGCCTCTTCCAGAAAGCGCGCTGTACCAATGACCAGAAGATCGCCGTTCACCACCGCCCGTAGCCCTGCACCCGGAACGGCCCGGAAATCAGTGGCAGAGGGCAAGGGCCCTTCAACAGCCTCCAGGATCGGGGCGGCAAGCGGATGTTCGGACATCGCCTCGACCGCCGCAACCTGCCGCAGCAGGGCCTGCCGGTCACCATCCTGCGCAATCACATCCGTCAGAACAGGGCATCCCATGGTCAGGGTCCCCGTCTTGTCAAAGGCGACGACGTCGACATCCTGCAATATCTGCAGGGCGGTCCCCCGCCGAAACAGGACCCCAAGTTCGGCGGCACGTCCGGTTCCCACCATAATGGATGTGGGCGTGGCCAGCCCCATCGCACAAGGGCAGGCGATGATCAGAACCGAAACCCCTGCAACCAGCGCCAGTGGCAATGCAGGATCCGGCCCCCAGATCAGCCAGCAGATCACCGTCACTGCGGCAATCACCATCACCGCCGGGACAAACCACGCGGCGATGCGATTGACCAGCGCCTGCACCGGCAGACGCATATCCTGCGCCTCTTGCACCATCCGGATAATCCCTGACAGGACCGTTGCCGCACCAACCGCACTGACCTGCATCTGCAAAGCGCCATCACCGTTGATCGTGCCGCCGATCAGGGCATCACCCGCGCCCTTTTCGGCCGGTATGGGTTCGCCTGTCACCATGCTTTCATCAACAAACGATGCGCCGGTTTCGATCTGCCCGTCGGTCGGCACACGTTCGCCCGGGCGGATGATGACCACATCGCCGATTGCCAGGTCCGCAATCGGCACCTCGGCCTCGCCATCCGCGCGCAAGACCCGCGCGGTCTGGGGACGCAGCCCGACTAGTCGCTGGATTGCCGCACCGGTTTGGCCCTTTGCCCGTGCCTCTAGCCATCTGCCCATCAGGATCAGGGTGACAATGACGCTCGCCGCCTCGAAATACACCGCGGGCGATCCGGGCGGCAGCAGCGCGGGGGCAAACAGGGCAATGGTCGAAAACGCCCAGGCCGCCCCCGTTCCCAGCACCACAAGCGCATCCATATCAGGCGCGCCGCGCAGCAGGGATGGCACACCGCGGGTAAAAAAGCCGCGCCCAGGCCACGCAAGAACCGCGGTGCAAAGCACGAATTGAACCGCCCAGCTGTTGTATTGCCCGATATTCTGCATCACCCAGTGATGAAAGGCGGGGATCAGGTGCCCGCCCATTTCCAGCACAAAGACCGGCAAGGTCAGCGCGGCAGCAATGACAAATTGTCGGATCCCGGCCGCGTCAGTCCCGCCCGCGACCATCGGATCGTCGGCGGCTTTGCGCATCGTCGCGGCATAACCTGCGCCCGCAATTACCTGCCGCACCGCATCTGCATCGGTTGTCGCCATGATCCGGGCCGCACCGGTTGTCAGATTGACATGGGCGTCGACCACACCTGGCGCGCTGTGCAAGGCACGCTCCACCCTAGCCACGCACGAGCCGCAATGCATGCCGTCAACATCAAAGCGAAACTCTCTTACCGCATCCATGCCTGATCCTTTCAGCCCTCGATATGGGTTCTATAAGGGTTCCAGCAACAGGAAGGTCAAGCGCTGAATGCATATGATTGAACGGCTTCAACAGCTCTTTGACCCGACGCAGAGCACCGTTTTTGGACTTAAGCATGCGCGGCATTTGGACCTATCGAAATATGGCATATCCACGGCATGATATGAACAGACACGCAGTGCGACATGCGGATTCGCATTGCCCCTTTCACCTATCGCTGGAGGCGCCAATATGGATACCCTGTCATTTTCCAATGATCCCGAACATGTGGTTGAGGCCGATCGCGCCCATGTGTGGCATCACCTGAGCCAACACAAACCCTACGAAACGGTTGATCCACGCATCATCGTCGAAGGTAAGGGCCTGCGCGTGTGGGACATCAAGGGCAAGGAACATATCGACGCGGTCTCAGGCGGTGTCTGGACCGTCAATGTCGGATACGGGCGCGAGCGGATTGGCAAGGCCATTGCCGATCAGGTGACCAAGATGTGCTTTTTCGGCGGGACCATGGGGACCATCCCGGGCGCACAATTCTCTGAAATGCTGATCGACAAGATGCCGGGGCTCGACCGGGTTTACTACGCCAACTCCGGGTCCGAGGCGAATGAGAAGGCGTTCAAGATGGTGCGCCAGATCAGCCACAAGCATCATGGCGGCAAAAAGCATAAAATCCTCTATCGCGAACGCGACTATCACGGCACAACCATTGCAACCCTGTCTGCTGGCGGGCAGGAAGAGCGGAACGCGCAATATGGCCCGTTCACACCTGGCTTTGTTGCCGTGCCGCATTGTCTGGAATATCGCAGCCAGGATGGATCCGTCGGCGAGGAATACGCAGAAAAAGCCGCCCAAGCCATCGAAGATGTGATCCTGGCCGAAGGCGCTGACACTATCGGTTCGCTCTGCCTTGAGCCGATCACTGCGGGCGGCGGCATCATTGTCCCGCCAAAGGGGTACTGGGACCGGGTTCAGGAGATCTGCAAGAAATACGACATCCTGCTGCATATCGACGAGGTTGTTTGTGGTGTGGGCCGGACCGGCACATGGTTCGGATACCAGCAGTTCGGCGTCCAGCCTGATATTGTCACAATGGCCAAAGGTGTTGCCTCCGGCTATGCGGCAATCTCGTGCTGCGTGACCACAAATGCCGTTTTCGAGATGTTCAAGGACGACACTGACCGGATGTCCTATTTCCGCGATATTTCGACATTTGGTGGCTGCACGGCCGGGCCAGCAGCCGCAATCGAAAACATGAAGATCATCGAGGAAGAAGGCCTTTTGGCGAACTCCACCGCCATGGGTGTGCATCTGAAAGACAACCTTCACGGCTTGATGGAAAAGCATCGTTGGATTGGTGATGTGCGCGGCATGGGTCTGTTTGCCGGTGCGGAACTGGTGACCGACCGCCAGACCAAGGAACCGGTTGACGAAAAACAGGTTGCAGCCATTGTTGCCGACTGCATGGCGCAGGGCATTGTCATCGGCGCCACCAACCGGTCACTGCCGGGCTTCAACAACACGCTGCTGTTTGCACCTGCACTGATCGCAACCAAGGATGATCTGGATCAGGTCACCGACGCGGTTGATCAGGCCATCACGCGGGTTCTGGGTTAAAAACGCAGGCGCCGCCCACACGGCAAACCTTCCAGAATGCGAGCGCCGGCGGTGCTCGCATTTTCCGATCTCTCACATCGCACCAGCCTCTTGCGCTGCGCAAGCGATAGGTCCAGTCTGCGCCAAACATAAGGCCAGCGCATGTCAATTTCTGTCGAGACTTTCTTTCTGGATCCCGCGACCGAGGGCACCTTGCAGTCGCGTATCCAACAGATGGTCGCCCAAGGCATTCTGCAGGGGCGCTTTCGGCGGGGCGAAAGACTGCCGTCGTCACGGCAGATGGCACAGCATCTTGGCGTCAGCCGGATTACCGTCACATTGGCCTATACCGAACTTGTCGCCGATGATTATCTGACCTCGCGCGGGCGATCCGGTTATTTCGTGTCCGACAATGCGCCGGAACCACCCGCATTTCCCGCCAGACGCTTTGGGACCGGAACCGTCGATTGGAACAAGGCCATCGGGCAGCGTTTCAGTCCGGGGCTTAGCATGGACAAACCGGCCGATTGGGCCAGCTACCGCTATCCGTTCATCTATGGGCAAGCCGACAAGACCCTGTTTGACAGCGCCAATTGGCGGCTATGCGCCTTGCAGGCCCTCGGCATGCGGGATTTTTCGGCCCTGACAACCGACTATTACGATGCCGACGACCCCAAGCTGGTTGAATTCATCGCGCGCCAAACCCTGCCCCGGCGCGGCATATTGGCCAATAGCGACGAAATCCTGGTGACCATGGGCGCGCAAAATGCGCTTTGGCTGTCGGCGCAGGTCTTGCTGAACAGACGGCGGCGGGCCGTGATCGAAGATCCATGTTATCCGGCGCTGCGCGACATCCTGGTGCAATCAAACTGCCACCTCAGTACTGTCGCGGTCGATGCGGATGGACTGCCACCAGACGCCTTGCCCGACGACACCGACGTCGTTTTCACAACACCCAGCCATCAATGCCCCACCAGTGCGACCATGCCCTTGGCCCGGCGCAAGACCCTGTTGGCAAAGGCCGAGGCAGAGGATTTCATCATCGTCGAGGATGATTACGAATTCGAGATGTCGTTTCTGAAATCCCCCTCGCCCTCGCTTAAGTCATTGGATCAGAACGGGCGGGTTGTCTATGTCGGGTCCTTCTCGAAATCCCTCTTTCCGGGATTGCGTCTTGGGTATCTGGTGGGCCCTGCCCCGTTTATCCGCGAGGCCCGCGCCTTGCGCGCAACCGTCTTGCGGCACCCGCCCGGGCATATTCAGCGCACTGTCAGCTACTATCTGTCCCTTGGGCATTACGACGCGCTGGTCCGCCGGATGAGCAAGGCCTATCAGGCCCGCCGCAATGTGATGGACGCAGCATTGCTGGATTTTCAACTGACCGTTGCAGGAAAGGGGGTTTATGGTGGCTCTTCCATTTGGCTTGAGGCACCGGGGGGCGTTGATGCGCGCAAACTGGCCGCCGAATTGCGTCAGGATCGCGTCCTGATCGAACCGGGCGCACCTTTCTTTGCCGATCCCGAGGCATCACCCAGTCACTTTCGTTTGGCCTATTCCTCGATCCCGGCCAGCCGGATTCGCGAAGGTGTCGCGTTGATCGCGCAATGCGCCCAGCGCCTGCGCGGGACCGGGAACACCCATGCCAAATGATCAAGACCATTGCGCCGTGGGTCGATTGTGATAGAAGAATGAAGTCTTATTTTTGAGACATATGGTCTCATTTTTGATTTAACTGGCAATACCGAGCCGTTTCAACTGGACCTACTGCGGCGAACCACTAAACAATACAGTCGCCAAAGATTTTCAGGCCATTGGCCACTGAACGAACCTTACACAACGGGAAGGACCCTCCTCATGAAGATGACCACCGAAGAAGCCTTTGTAAAAACGCTGCAAGCGCATGGCATCAGACATGCTTTCGGGATCATCGGCTCTGCGATGATGCCGATTTCCGATATCTTCCCTGCTGCAGGCATCACATTCTGGGACTGCGCGCATGAGATGACTGCCGGTATGATGGCAGACGGCTACACCCGCGCCACTGGTGAGATGTCGATGATGATCGCCCAGAACGGCCCCGGAATCACGAACTTCGTGACGTCCGTGAAGACCGCGTACTGGAACCACACCCCATGTCTGCTGGTCACACCGCAGGCCGCCAACAAGACCATCGGTCAGGGTGGTTTTCAGGAAATGGAACAGATGAACCTGTTTGCCGATTGTGTGGCCTATCAGGAAGAAGTCCGCGACCCGACCCGCATCTGCGAAGTGCTGGCCCGCGTGATTTCCAAGGCGCACCGCCTGTCCGGCCCGGCCCAGATCAACATTCCGCGTGATTTCTGGACCCAGGTCGTTGATATCGAAATCCCCGAGCCGATCAATTTCGAAGTCTCGCCCGGTGGCTCTGACAGCATCGCCAAAGCGGCTGAGCTGCTGTCCACTGCCAAGTTCCCGGTGATCCTGAACGGTGCTGGCGTTGTTCTGGCCGAGGGCGGCATCGAAGCCTCCCGCGTGCTGGCTGAAAAGCTGGATGCACCTGTATGCGTTGGTTACCAGCATAATGACGCGTTTCCGGGCAACCACCCGCTGTTTGCAGGTCCTTTGGGCTATAACGGGTCCAAGGCCGGGATGGAGCTGATCAGCAAGGCTGACGTTGTATTGGCCCTTGGCACACGCCTTAACCCGTTCTCGACCCTGCCCGGCTATGGCATTGATTACTGGCCCAAGGACGCAAAGGTCATTCAGGTTGACATCAACCCTGACCGCATCGGCCTGACCAAGAAAGTGACTGTTGGTATCGTCGGCGACGCGACCAAGGTTGCCAATGGCATCACAGCCGCACTGGCCGATGATGCAGGTGATGCAGGCCGTGAGGATCGCAAGAACCTGATCGCCACGACCAAATCCGCATGGGCGCAGGAACTGACCTCGCTTGATCACGAGCAGGACGATCCCGGCACCACATGGAACGAGCGTGCCCGTGCCGCCCGTCCTGACTGGATGTCACCCCGCATGGCATGGCGCGCGATCCAGTCTGCGATGCCGGAGGATGCGATCATTTCGTCCGATATCGGCAACAACTGCGCGATTGGTAACGCTTACCCAAGCTTCCCAACGGGTCGTAAGTATCTGGCACCAGGCCTGTTTGGCCCATGTGGTTACGGTCTGCCGTCCATCATTGGTGCCAAGATTGGCCAGAAAGACACGCCGGTAATCGGTTTCGCTGGTGACGGTGCGTTTGGTATCTCGGTCAACGAGCTGACTGCAATTGGTCGTGACGAATGGCCAGCCATCACACAGATCGTGTTCCGGAACTACCAGTGGGGTGCGGAAAAGCGGAACTCCACCCTGTGGTTTGACGACAACTTTGTCGGCACCGAGCTGGACATGAAAGTGTCTTACGCCGGGATCGCCAATGCCTGTGGTCTGAAAGGTGTGCAGGTTCGCACCATGGAAGAAACCACTGCGGCCCTGAAGGAAGCGATCAAGGATCAGATGGAAAACAACACAACCACCCTGATCGAGGTCATCCTGAACCAGGAACTGGGCGAGCCGTTCCGCCGTGACGCGATGAAGAAGCCCGTCAAAGTGGCCGGCATCAGCGCATCCGACATGGCAGCTGAATAAGCTTGCCATTTGACCTAGGCCCCGGACAGGCGGCCGCGTTGGGAGTAGCACTCTTTGGCGCGGCCTTTGTCCGGGGCTATTCGGGTTTTGGGTTCTCGGCGATCTTCATTGCCTTTGCGGCCCTGATCACAAACCCGCTTCCCCTTATTCCGGTGGTGTTTTCATGCGAAATGCTCATGACAGTCTTTCAGGCACGCGGGATCCGCGGCCATGTGGACTGGCGGCGCGTTTTCGCACTGCTTGCCGGGGCGGCGATTGTGCTGCCATTTTCGGTCTGGGCCATTCTTTCGCTGGGCGAAAGCACGGTCAGGCTATCCGTTTCCTTGATCGTCTTGACGATGTCGCTGGTCTTGCTGTCCGGCTGGACGTTGCAACGCACGATCAAAGCCCCCGGTCATATGGGCGTCGGTATGGTGTCGGGCCTATGCAACAGCGCCGGGATCGGCGGATTACCCGTCGCCGCCTTCATGACCGCGCAACCGATGCAGGCAGCCACGTTTCGCGCCACGATGATCGTCTATCTGACGGGGCTCGACCTGATCACCATGCCCCTGCTTTGGGCCGGTGGGTTAGTCACGTGGGAGACCGCGTTGGGCGTCGCCCTTGCCTTTCCGCTGCTGGGGCTGGGCGTCTGGCTGGGCGGGCGTCAGTTTCTGGCCGCTTCGCCTTCGACATTTCGTCGTTTTGCGGTGATGCTGCTTTTGGCGCTGTCCCTGCTGGGACTGGCGCGTGCAATGATGGGAATTTGACATGACATCACCGTTTATTTCCAATCGCGAGGCTGTGGCCCCGCAAGACCTGATTGACCGGGCAAAACGCTTTGGCGCACCCCGCGTGGCAATTGCCCGCGCCGGCTCACCCTTGCCGATGGAAGCCGCAGAAGACGCGACCAGGGCAGGCATCATGGTGCCTGTATTTGTCGGCGAGGCGGATATGATCCGCGCCGAGGCCGCAAAGCTGGATTGGGATATCTCCGGCTACGCCCTGCATGACACAACGGGCGAGGAAGAGGCGGGCAAAACCGCGGCCGCCCTGTGCGGCGCGGGTGAGGCTGACGTTTTGATGAAGGGCCAGCTGCACACGGATGTCTTCATGAAATCCGCCGTATCCCGCGATGCGGGTCTGCGCACCGGCGCCCGGTTCGTCCATATTTTCCACATCACCCATCCTGACGGCGGCAAGCCTGTCCTGATTTCGGATGCGGCGGTGAACGTGGCCCCCGATCTGACAACCCGCCAATCATCCATTGTTGAGGTCAAGAAACTGCTCAACCGGCTGGGCAATGATCGTCCCAAAATCGCGATCCTGTCCGCGACAGAGAGTGCTATTCCATCGGTGCCCTCGTCCATGGACGGCCAGGCGCTGGCCGAATGGGCCCGCGAGAATGTCGAAGATATTGACGTGTCCGGCCCATTGGCGTTTGACCTGATCATGTCGCCCCAGGCCGTCGCCACGAAGAAGATGACGGATGATCCTGTGGCGGGCAACGCAGACGCAATCATCGTGCCGGATATTGTGTCAGGCAATGCGTTGTTCAAGGCGTTTGTCTATCTGACCGGCGGCTGCGCGGCGGGTGTGGTGACAGGGGCCAAGGTGCCGATCCTGCTGACCTCGCGCGCTGATCCACCTGCGGCCCGCATGGCGTCCGCCGCATTGGCCGCAATCAGCTGTGGTTTGCCAAAATGATTCTTGTTCTCAACGCAGGTTCATCCTCGTTGAAGATCGAGGTGTTTGATGCCGCACTCAGATCCCTGATCGCGGGCAGCGTGACGAATTTGGGTACGGCTGGTGCGTTGAAACTGGGTGAGGCATCGACTGCCATTGAAACCCGCGATCACGCCCATGCTTTGGCGCTGATGCTGGCGGCACTGGCCGAGGCGGGTTATCCGCTGGCATCCTTCACGGCTGCCGCCCACCGTGTGGTGCATGGTGGCGCGATCCTGACCCAACCGGCCCGGGTGACCGACCCAATCATCAAGACAATCCAAAGCGTGATCCCGCTGGCGCCGCTGCACAATCCCAATAATCTTGCGGGTATCGACGCCTTGCGGGCGACCGCACCGGAGATGCCGCAATATTGCAGCTTTGGAACGGCCTTTCACGCAACCAACCCCGATGTCGCGATCCGCTATGCAATCCCCAAGACCCAACATGATGCCGGTATCCGGCGCTATGGGTTCCACGGGCTGTCATATGCCAACATGGTCGCCGATTTTGGCGATGCGTTGCCCGCTCGGCTGTTGGCATTTCATCTGGGCAATGGCGCCAGCCTCTGTGCCATCCGTGAAGGGCAGTCGATTGCGACCTCGATGGGGTATTCGCCGCTGTCGGGTCTGACAATGGGCACCCGGTCCGGCGATATTGACGGCGCAGCCGTCTTGCGGATGTCAAAGTCATTGGGCGAGGACGAAACCGACCGGATGCTAAATAAAAATAGCGGCCTCAAGGCGCTGGCGGGCGACAATAACATGAAAACCCTGCTAGAGCGTGATGACCCCGAGGCCCGTTTTGCGGTCGAACATTTCTGCTATTGGGCGGCCCGCAACGCGGGGTCCGCCATTGTGGCAATGGGCGAGGTGGATGCGGTCGCCTTTACGGGCGGAATTGGCGAAAACGCCGCCCCCATCCGGGACCGGATCATGGACCTGCTGGGCTGCTTTGGCGAACTGCCCGTGCATGTGATCACCGCTGACGAGGAAAAGCAAATCGCGCGGGATGCACTGACCCTGATGGCAGGAGGGCACTGAGTGATCGACCGGCTGCTGGATATCGTCAACCTGACCGGGCAGGAATTTGCGCTGTTGGCCGTGATCGTGCTTGTGGCGGGTATTGTCCGTGGGTTTTCAGGTTTTGCGCTGTCGGCCCTGATCATGGCCAGCGCCGTGATCATCCTGCCGCCTGTGGAACTGATCCCGATGCTGTGGTGGCTGGAACTTAGCGCCTCTGTCCTGATGCTGAAAGGCGGATGGGCTGACGCGGACCGGACCGCAGCAATCGGGCTTGTCATCGGGTCAACTGCAGGATGGCCGCTGGGTCTATGGCTGACACTCAGCCTGCCGGTCGAGACCTCCAAGATCATCGCGCTTGCGGTGATCATCACGCTTGCCGTGTCGCAGCTTTCCAAGCTGAAACTGCCGTTTCTGGCGACCAAGCCGGGCCTTTACGGCACCGGCATCCTGGCCGGGATCGTCAGCGGGCTGGCGCATGTGGGCGGCATGGTCGTGGCGCTATACGTGCTGGCCAGTGATGCGCCGGCCCGGCAAATGCGCGGATCGCTTGTATTGTTTCTGTTTCTGGGGTCGATCACCTCCATGGTGACCCTTCTGGCCTTTGGGGTGATGGATTTTTCCGGCGTCAGCCGTGGTCTGGTCTTTGCCTTGCCCACCCTGCTTGGGGTGTATCTGGGTCAAAAACTGTTCACCCCGGGTCTTGCCCAGTATTATCGGCCCTTCTGTCTGGTTCTTCTCTGCGCCCTTGCGGGTGCCGGACTGATCCGCACCACGCTTTCTTGAAAGGTAGCTAAATGTCACTTGATCAACCAAAGCTCGAGACATCCCCGAAAGTTTCCGACGAGGTGCGCAAGACGACCTGTTACATGTGCGCCTGCCGGTGCGGGATCAATGTGCATATGAAAGACGGCAAGGTCGCCTATATCGAGGGCAACAAGGACCACCCGGTGAACCGTGGCGTGCTCTGCGCCAAGGGATCTGCCGGGATCATGCAGCACAACGCCCCCTCACGGCTGCGCGCCCCACTGAAACGGGTCGGGCCACGTGGATCGGGTGAGTTCGAAGAAATCTCGTGGGATGAGGCGCTGACGCTTGCGACCGAATGGCTGGCCCCGGTACGGGAAAAACATCCTGAAAAGCTGGCCTTCTTTACCGGGCGTGATCAGTCGCAGTCATTCACATCCTTCTGGGCGCAAGGCTTTGGCACGCCGAACTATGCGGCCCATGGGGGGTTCTGTTCGGTCAACATGGCTGCAGCAGGCATCTACACGATGGGCGGGGCCTTCTGGGAGTTCGGCCAACCCGATTGGGAACGCACAAAGCTGTTCATGCTGTTTGGCGTTGCCGAAGACCATGACAGCAACCCGATCAAGATCGGCATTGGTAAGATCAAGGCACGCGGCGCGCGGATGATCGGGGTGAACCCGATCAGAACCGGGTATAACGCCGTCGCCGACGATTGGGTCGGCATCACGCCGGGAACCGATGGGCAGTTCATTCTGGCCCTGATCCACTGTCTGATGAAAGCGGGCAAGGTCGATCTGGACTATCTGGCGCGCTTTACCAACGCCTCCGTTCTGGTCAACGAAGACCCTGACAGCCCGCAATTCGGCCTGTTCCTGCGCGATGCGGATGGGCAACCACAGGTGATTGACCGCAATACAGGCCAGCTTGCACCATGGAATGGCCAAGGGGTCGAACCCGATCTGTCCGCCAGCTACCGCGATGCCGGGATCACGCACCGCCCCGTGTTTCACCAGATGGCAGATCGCTACCTGTCCGATGACTACGCCCCCGAGGCTGTGGCCGACAGTTGCGGCATCCCCGCCCAGCGGATCCGCGCCATTGCGGCCGACCTGGCCCGCGTCGCCTTTGACAAAGCCATCGAGGTTGATCAGTCATGGACCGATTTCCGTGGCAAGAAACACGACAAGATGGTTGGCCGGCCCGTCAGCTTTCACGCAATGCGTGGCATTTCGGCGCATTCAAACGGATTTCAGACCTGCCGCGCGTTGCATACGCTGCAGATCATCCTCGGCTCGGTTGAGGTTCCGGGCGGCATGCGCTTCAAGCCGCCCTATCCCAAACCTGCAACCGCACATCCCAAACCACATGGCAAGGTCACACCCGGTGCAGCACTGGATGGCCCGCATCTGGGCTATACGCAGGGGCCAGAGGATCTTTTGCTGCAAGAGGACGGGACCCCGACCCGGATCGACAAGGCCTATACCTGGGAAAACCCGATGTCGGCCCATGGCCTGATGCATATGGTGATCTCCAACGCGCATGCAGGTGTGCCTTACAAGATCGACACCTTGTTCATGTATATGGCCAACATGTCCTGGAACTCGTCGATGAATGTCGGCGGGGTTCACAAGATGCTCACCGACAAGGATGAAGACGGCAACTACGTCATCCCACATATCATCTATTCAGATGCCTACTCCTCCGAAATGGTCGCCTATGCCGATCTGATCTTCCCCGATACTACATATCTGGAACGGCATGATTGCATCTCTCTTCTGGATCGCCCCATCTGCGAGGCCGACGGGGTCGCAGACGCCATTCGTTGGCCGGTGGTTGAACCGGACAGGGATGTGCGCGGCTTTCAATCCGTGCTCTGCGAACTGGGCGCGCGCCTGCAACTCCCGGGTTTCATCAATGAGGACGGCAGCCAGAAATACGCGGATTATGCGGACTACATCACCAACCACATCCGACGCCCCGGCGTTGGCCCCCTTGCGGGCTTCCGGAACAGCGATGGCAGCGGCAAAGGGCGGGGCGAGGTCAATCCAGACCAGATCCAGAATTATATCGACAATGGCGGCTTCTGGCTGGAACACGTGCCGGACGAGGCAGCCTTCTACAAGCCGTTCAATGCGGCCTATCAGGACTGGGCCGTCAAAATGGGGTTCTACGACGCAGTACAGCCCTATATCTTCCAGCTTTATGTGGAACCATTGCGGAAATTTCAGGCCGCCGCAGAAGGGATCGGGACAATCCAGCCGCCCGAGCATCTGCGCGGTCAGCTGAAAGTCACAATGGATCCGTTACCTATCTGGTATCCACCCTTTGAGGATGCGCATGTCGATCCGGTTGAATACCCGGTGCATGCGCTGACCCAGCGGCCCATGGCAATGTATCATTCATGGGGAACCCAGAACGCGTGGCTGCGGCAAATCCACGGGCATAACCCGCTTTATGTCCCAACCAAGATCTGGGAGGCCAACGGGTTCAAGGAAGGCGACTGGGCCAAGGTCTCCTCGGTCCACGGATCCATCACCGTCCCGGTGGCGCATCAGGCGGCGCTGAACGAAAACACGGTCTGGACCTGGAACGCCATTGGCAAACGCAAAGGGGCATGGGCGCTGGATGAAGGGGCGACAGAGGCAACCAAGGGCTTCCTGCTGAACCACCTGATCCACGAACTGTTGCCGCCCAAGGGCGACGGGCTGCGATGGGCCAATTCAGACCCGGTCACAGGTCAGGCTGCCTGGTTCGATCTGCGGGTAAAAATCGAAAAATCCGCCATCCCGAACGAGGCGCAGCCGGCGATGCCAGCCATCAAATCGCCGGTTGGCCAGGGACCGGGCGAGTTGGATTGGAAGGTGGGCAAGTGAGCAACGCACAAGTCCTCCTGCTGATCGCGGCGTTTGTGACACTGACATTGGGCAGCTTCATCTGGTTCATCGTCACATGGGACGCAGACAACGAAAAATCCATCAGTCAGGCCGCCAGTCCAGCGACCCAATTCACTATCATCTCGCCAAAAATACTCGCGCCGCAGGCGATCCCAACGTTTGAAAGGGCCACCACATGACCCAACTGCCACCGAAATCCAGCAAAAAGCTGGGACTGGTCATTGATCTGGACACATGCGTCGGCTGCCACGCCTGCGTTGTCTCCTGCAAAGGATGGAACACCGAAAATTACGGCGCGCCGCTCTCTGATCAGCAAGCCTATGGGGCAAACCCATCGGGGACATTCCTTAACCGGGTCCATTCCTACGAGGTGCAGCCGGAACAGGGTGCCGCGCAGCTGATCCACTTCCCTAAATCCTGCCTGCATTGCGAAGACGCGCCCTGCGTCACGGTTTGCCCCACCGGGGCCAGCTACAAACGGGCCGAGGACGGGATCGTTCTGGTCAATGAAAGCGACTGCATCGGCTGCGGGCTTTGCGCCTGGGCCTGTCCTTACGGCGCGCGGGAACTGGACGCCAAGGAAGGGGTGATGAAGAAATGCACACTCTGCGTGGACCGGATCTACAACGAAAACCTCCCCGAAGAAGACCGACAGCCCGCCTGCGTGCGCACCTGCCCGGCCGGTGCACGGCATTTTGGCGATCTGGGTGATGCCAATAGCGATGTCTCGCAACTGGTGGCCGAACGCGGCGGCTTTGATCTGATGCCAGAGCAAGGGACAAAGCCGGTCAATAAATACCTGCCACCCCGTCCAAAGGACGAGATGCCGGAATTTGATGTCCTCGCCCCTTATCTTGAACCTGTGGCCAGTGACGGCAAAGGCTTTGTCGGCTGGCTCGATAAAACGCTGTCAGCCCTACCCGGAGGGACCGAATAATGCATCCCGCACCGTCCGTCATTATCTTCACCACCTTTTCCGGCATCGGTTTCGGGCTCTTGTTCTGGCTGGGGCTTGGGGCCATTGTACCAACCGGGTTTGGCGCATTCATCTGGTTTGCAATCGCCTATCTGTTTGCTGTCGGGGGGCTGCTGGCCTCGACCTTCCACCTTGGGCATCCTGAACGGGCGATCAAGGCATTCAGCCAATGGCAGACAAGCTGGCTTAGCCGGGAAGGGATTTGCGCGGTTGCAACCCTACTCATCATGGCGATCTACGGGGCCGGCCTTGTCTTTGCGGGTACGCGCATCGGCATTCTGGGCTTTCTGGGGGCGTTGGGGGCCGTCGGAACCGTCTTTACCACCTCGATGATCTACGCCCAGCTCAAGACAGTACCACGCTGGAAACACTGGACGACACCGGCCCTGTTTCTGGTCCTGTCCATCGGCGGCGGGGCACTGATGACGGGACAGATCTGGCTGGCCATCATCCTGCTGCTTGGGGCTGCTGCGTTGCAGTTCTATGCCTGGCAAACAGGTGATGGACGCCTGGCCGCATCCGGCACCAATATGGCATCGGCAACGGGTCTGGGCCATATCGGTCAGGTCCGGGCGTTTGAGCCGCCGCATACCGGCACCAACTACCTGCTGCGCGAATTCGTGCATCAGGTGGGGCGCAAACATGCGGCACAATTGCGGTTGATTGCGCTTGGGCTCGGGTTTGTGCTGCCGGTGGTCCTGCTGCTGCTGCCATTCAATCATGTCTTCGGGGTCTTGGCGGTTCTCAGCCATATCGCAGGGGTGCTTGCATTGCGGTGGCTGTTCTTTGCCCAGGCCGAACATGTGGTCGGGCTATATTACGGCAAGCGCTAAGGGCGTAGGATGGGTTTCAACCCATCCTGACCCTAGATATCCTGCGGGACACGCACGGTCAGCCCATTGCCCCGCAGCAGGGCCACGATTTCATCAACATGGGTTTGATCGCGGGCCTCGATGACAATCTCCAACTCAGCCTGTTTCAGCGACACGCTTTGCATCATGCGCTGGTGGATCACCTCAATCACATTGGCCCCGGCATCACCGATGATGGCTGAGATCTTGGACAATTGGCCCGGTGTGTCATCAATTTCAAAAATCAGCCGGGTGATGCGCCCATCACGCATCAATCCGCGCAGAATCAGCGTGGACAGCAGACGGCTGTCAATATTCCCACCACACACCACCAAACCAACCTTCTTGTCGCGATATGTGTCAAGATGCTTTTCAATCACCGCCAAGCCCGCCCCGGCGGCCCCCTCGGCCACAAGCTTTTCGTAAGAAAGCAAATCAAACACGGCCGTCTCGATCTCGGCCTCCGAGGCGCTGTCGACGCGGGCGACATGCGCGCGGATCACGGCCAGATTGGCCGCGGCCGGTTTGCGCACGGCAATGCCTTCGGCCAGCGTGCCACCCACAAAACTGGGGGCATCGCCACCTTCAAGATGGGCCTTTGCGGCGCCAAACAGATCAGCCTGCGCGCCGATGATTTCGATACCGGGTTTGATCGCCTTGGCCGCAATGGCCATCCCCGCGATCAACCCACCCCCGCCGATGGGCACGACAATCGCATCAAGATCAGGCTGCTGTTCCAGCATCTCTATCGCCACAGTGCCCTGCCCTGCCGCAACGACCGGGTCATCAAAGGGATGGATGAATGTCATTCCCTTCTGGGCCGCCAGATCCAGGGTGAATTGCACACTATCATCAAAGCCGGTGCCGTGAATGACGACCTCTGCCCCCAGATCACTGGTGCGCTTGATTTTATTGAACGGTGTGCCCTCGGGCATCACGATAACAGATTTCATCCCCAGGCGGGTCGCGTGATAGGCCACCCCTTGCGCATGATTGCCGGCACTGCAGGCGATCACGCCGCTGGCGCGGGCATCCGCTGACAAGGTCAACAGCTTGGCCAGGGCACCGCGGGCCTTGAACGCGTTGGTATGCTGCAAATTCTCCAGCTTGAGAAACAGATCAATGCCCAAATGGCGCGAGAGGCGGGTTGCCGGGACCACAGGCGTGCGAATGGTCGCCGGCCTGATTGCCGCATAGGTCGATGCAATCAGGTCAGCGTTCAAGACTACCATTGCGCCCTCTTGTCGCGGCGCCTCATGATGAGCGCCGCAATCACTGTTCTCAAAATTGCAGATCGCAGGCTTAGCTGCGGATGCGCTGCTCCGTTTCGGCGTCGAACAGATAGATCCGGGATTTGTCGATGCTGACGCCGACCTTTGCGCCCTCTTCCGAGCGGTTGTCGCCGCGCTCTTCGATCACGATCCGCTCGCCGGTGGCACCGGACAAGTAGACGAAGGACACACCGCCAAGGCTTTCGGTCATCTCGACAGTATGCGTGTCGCCAGCCGGATCGACCTCCAGATGTTCGGCGCGCATACCAACAATCAGCTTCTTGCCGCTATAGGCCGGTGCAACGACACCTTCGAATGCAGCCTTCATGCTGGGCACCGTGACCGTCCCGTCATTGGCAATTCCTTCGACGAAATTCATCGCAGGCGATCCGATAAAGCCTGCCACGAACTTGTTGTCAGGGTCGCGGTACAGTTCCATCGGGGCGCCGACCTGTTCGATATTCCCAGCGCGCAACACAACGATCTTGTCGGCCAATGTCATCGCCTCGACCTGATCATGGGTCACGTAGATCATCGTGGCGCCGATTTCCTTGTGCAGGCGCGCGATCTCGACCCGCATTTCAACCCGCAATTCCGCGTCAAGGTTCGACAATGGTTCGTCAAACAAGAACACTTCGGGGCCACGCACAATGGCCCGCCCGATCGAGACACGCTGCCGCTGACCACCCGACAGGGCCGATGGCTTGCGGTCAAGATATTGTTCCAGTTTCAGAATCCGGGTCGCCTCGGCCACCTTTTCCTGGATTTCGGATTTGGGGTGGCCATTCATCTTCAGGCCGAACCCCATGTTATCCTTTACCGTCATATGCGGATAAAGCGCATAGGTCTGGAAAACCATCGCCACGCCACGCATGGACGGGTCCATCCGGGTCACATCGCGGGTTCCGATATTGATCTGGCCTTCGGTCGTCTCCTCAAGACCCGCGACCATGCGCAGCAATGTGGACTTACCGCAGCCCGACGGGCCGACGAAGACACAGAACTCGCCATCTTTGATTTCAAGATCCACACCGTGGATCACCTGCACGTCGCCGTAGCGTTTGATGACTTTGTTGAGCGTCACACCTGACATGGCTTACATCCCTGCTGTTTCTTTTCGGTCGTAATGGGGGAAGCTCCAATTTTGAGCCTCTGTCGAAATCTTTTCGACGGTGTCCCGCAGGATTGGCACGTAGCCCTCTAACCCTGCGAGGTTCGTTCGTCTGGTTGTACTGGTCACCGATAGCGCGCCCAGCACCCGGCCTGTCTCGGACCGGATCGGCATCGCCACGCAAATAATGCCCGGCTCATGTTCTTCACGGTCGAACCCGTAACCATTGGCGCGGATATCGGCCAGTTCGGCGCGCAACTCTTCGGGGCCGGTCAAGGTGTTCGGGGTGAAAACGTGAAAGGATTGCTGGGCGATGATAGCGTCAATGACATCAGGATCCGAGAAGGCCAGCATGACCTTTCCAACCCCGGTGCAATAGGCGGGTCCGACCTTGCCGGCCTGACTGTACATGCGCACAGGCTGGCCTGCATTGCGCTTGTCGACATAAAGAACCTGCGCGTGATCAAGCTGGGCCAGGTGAACGGTTTCATCGACCGCCCTGCTCAGCGCCTCGACATGCGGGCGCGCTATCGGGGCCAATGTGGATTGTTCCCAGGCCGCATGCGCAAGGCGCACGAGCCGCAAGCCGGGCGCATAAGTCTGCCGGTCGGGATCAAAGGCCAGCATCTGCTGGTTGGTCAGCGCCTGCACCAATCTGTAAAGCGTGGGTTTAGGGAAAGGGGATTGCGACAGCAATTCACTAAAGCGCACAGGACGCCCGAAATCAGCAACCTGATCAAGCACTTCAAGTGCTTTCCCGACTGTGCCGTCACCGGTCACCCGTCCCATTAATCCTCCCCCGTCCGAAAGGCAGTCTTTGACACCGGTCTCCTCTCCGGTGCAGCCTTGGACTGTTGACAACGGTAGCCGAGTCGCGGTTTAGTATCAATATCCAAAACAAAGTTTCATATATTGAGACTTGTTTTGACCACGGAAGCATACTGGGAGGACACCATGCATTCCATTTTGAAATCGTCGTTCGCGGCGATCGTTACTGCTGGCATTGCCGCAACTTCCGCGATGGCCGATGGCCACGCAGCCTTGTCAGGCGATCTGAAAATCACATCCGACATGTCGAACCCGGCCCCGCGCGCCGTGATGGAAGGGCTTGTCGCAGATTTCCAGGAACTGCATCCTGATCTGAACATCGAACTGACCATTGTTGACCGCGAAGCGTGGAAAACACAGATCCGGAATGCGCTGGGTGCGAACCCGCCGGACGTTGTGAACTGGTATGCCGCCAACCGCATGGGCCCCTATGTCGAGGCTGGTCTGTTCGAAGATATCTCTGACATGTACGAGAACGGCGATCTGCCGGGTCTGGACAGCGTCAAGGGTGCGATGACACTGGACGGCAAGCAGTGGGGTGTTCCCTACACATACTACCAGTGGGGTATCTACTACCGCGAAGACATCTTTGACGAGCTGGGCCTGAGCGAGCCGACAACATTTGACGAAGAACTGGCCAACTGCCAGAAAATCGTCGACAGCGGCCGCTCCTGCTATGCAATCGGCACAAAGTTCCTTTGGACGGCCGGTGGCTGGTTCGATTACCTGAACATGCGGACCAATGGCTTTGATTTCCACATGCAGCTTGCCCGTGGCGAAGTTGAGTGGACCGATGACCGCGTGCGTGAAACCTTCGCCAACTGGCGCAAGATCATCGACATGGGCGGCTACATTCCAGATCACCAGTCCTATAGCTGGCAGGAAGCGCTGAACTTCATGACCGATGGCGAAGCTGCAGCTTACCTGATCGGTAACTTTGCGGTGCCACCACTGCGCGAGGCCGGCCTGACAGACGAGCAGATCGACTTCTACCAGTTCCCGAAGATTGCGGATGTCGAGATGGGTGAAGACGCCCCGACCGATACATTCCACATCCCATCCGGTGCCGAGAACAAGGACAACGCCCGTGCGTTCCTGCAGTTCGTCACATCAGCCGATGTTCAGACCAAGATCAACGCAGGTGACGCGCTTGGTCAGCTTCCGGTCAATGCGGACTCCGGCGTCGACAAGGATGAGTTCCTCGAGCAGGGCTTTGAGATGCTGTCCAGCAATGCCACCGGCGGCGTTGCGCAGTTCTTTGACCGCGACTTCCCGGCAGAGATGGCAAGTGTCGGCATGGAAGGCCTGCAGGAGTTCATGGTGTTCCCAGACAACCTGGATGACATCCTGGCCCGCCTGGAAGACGCGCGTCAGCGGATCTACCAGTAAGCCAAATGATCTGGGCGGGTAACCACACCCGCCCTTACCTGCCCTCTCCCTTTGCACGGGGTGAGGGCGATCCGCCAACCCATCCGCAAGCCCACAACAAGCCGGGCTTTCGCATGTGTTAGCTGAGGGGAGGCAAAGACATGACAGCCGTTACCGATACGGGCGTCCAACGAAGCTGGTACAAACGCAACGAGATTGCGGTGACCCCGTGGTTGTTCCTGTTGCCTGCCATCCTGTTTTTCAGCGTCTATGTTATCATTCCGATTGCGCAGAGTTTCTGGATCAGTTTCCACCAATGGGATGGTCTGGGCGAGGCGACATGGGTTGGGACAGCCAACTATGAACGCCTGCTATTTGACGACCGGAAATTCTCGGTTTCCTTCTGGAACAATATCAAATGGCTGATCCTGTATCTGCTGGCCATTCCGGCGGGCCTGTTCATCGCTTTGTTCCTGAACCAGACGGTGCGGGGCATCCGGCTTTACAAGTCGCTCTTCTTCTTCCCGTTCGTTATCTCGCAAGTTGTTGTGGGCCTTGTATTCTCGTGGTTCTACCTGCCGCGTGAAGGGCTGCTGAACGCGATCCTGGCGATCTTTGGCACGGGGCCTGTGAACATCCTCGGCGATCCTACGCTGGCAACATACGGGATCATTGCCGCGGGCCTTTGGCCGCAGACGGCCTATTGCATGATCCTTTATCTGACCGGCCTGAACGCGGTTGACCCCGAGCAGGTCGAGGCCGCACGGCTGGATGGCGCCAAGGGCTACAAGATGCTCTGGTACGTGATCCTGCCGCAGCTGAAACCGGCCACATTCATCGCGTTCGTTGTGACAATCATCGGTGCGCTGCGGTCCTTTGACCTGATCAGCGTGATGACCAATGGTGGTCCTTTCGGATCAACCCGGGTGCTGTCCTTCTACATGTTCGAGGAATCGCTGTCCGAGTTCGGGTTCCGCATGGGCTATGGCGCCGCGATTGCAGTGGTCCTGTTCTTCATCATGCTCGGGTTCATCGTCTACTTCCTGTACTCGATGTGGCGCGACGATCAGGGGGGACGCTGATGACCAATGCATGCATGACACCGGTTTGGGGCGCGGCCCCGAACCTGACAGAATACACCGCCACAGGTCTCAGCGGACGGGGGGAAAACTAAGATGTTTCCAACACCAATTGAAAAAACCTCGCGCCAGTGGCAGCTGACCTACCAGGCCATCCTGCCCTTTGCGCTGATTGTCTGGCTATTGCCGCTGATCGCTGTGGCCATGTTCTCGATCAAGCCGGATGCGGATTTCACCAATGGCAACTATTGGGGGCTGCCAAGCAGCTTTGAAGCCTTCAACAACTATGGGCGGGTCTTCTTTGAATCGAATATGCCGCGCTATCTGGTCAACTCGCTGTTGATCACGATCCCAACGGTGATCGGGGCTGTGGCCCTATCCTGCATGGCGGGTTTTGCGCTGGGGGTTTACCGGTTCAAGGGCAACCTTTTCATCTTCTTCATGTTCATCGCGGGCAATTTCGTCCCATTCCAGATTTTGATGGTCCCTGTGCGCGACATGACCATCAACATGAACCTGTATGATACCAAGACCGGGCTGGTCCTGTTCCATGTGGCGTTTCAGGCCGGGTTCTGCACCCTGTTCATGCGGAACTTCATTCGCGCCCTGCCCTTCCCACTGATCGAGGCCGCGCGCGTCGAAGGTGTGGCAGAGTGGCGGATCTTCTGGTTTGTGGTGCTTCCGCTGATGAAACCTGCATTGGCCGCGCTGGCCGTGCTGATCTTTACCTTCATCTGGAACGACTATTTCTGGGCTGTCGTATTGACCCAAGGGCCGGACGCGCAGCCCGTGACTGCGGGGATTACGGAATTCAACTCGCAATTCCGTGCTGCCTATCATTTGATGAGTGCCGGTTCCATCGTGGCTGCTTTGCCACCTGTGGCCATGTTCTTCTTGATGCAAAAACACTTTATTGCCGGGCTCACATTGGGTGCCGTCAAGTAATACCGGGTCGGAGCCCAGTACATGACTTCCACGACTGAAAACATTGGGGGCGGCAATGATGTCGCCCTCGCGACTGGTTTGCCGTTGGGCGAAATCAACCGCAAAGAAGCCCGGATGCGCCACGCCTGGCGCATTGACGACGGACGCCAGACGCTTGTTCTGACCGCATCCAATCAGCGGCTGCCGCAGGTGGTCTATTGGGGGGCCACGTTGCCCGCCGATGAGGATCTCGAAACCATGCACGCCGCCGCCATCATTGATGTGACCGGCGGGATGCTTGACGAGAATCCGGATCTGTCGATCAGCCCAGAGGCAACACGCAGCTTTCCCGGTCAGCCCGGCCTGATTGTCCGGGACACGGACGGCACCCCGCTGCTGCCCAAGTTCTGCTTTGAAAGCGCCGAGCAGAACGGCACGCTGGAACTGACTTACGTGGATGAAGGCAACGGCCTGACGCTGGTGTTCCACTTTGCCTGCGATCACGACACCCGGATCATCACCTGCCAGACCACGTTGAATGCGACCCGGCCCGTGCATCTGCACTGGCTGGCCGCGCCGGTCCTGCCCGGCCCGCAGCAATCGGACGAGATGATTGATGTCTCTGGCCGCTGGTGTGGTGAATTCCAGCTGTCCCGCACCGCCTGGGCCCCCGGCATGCGCTACCGCGAGAACCGCACCGGCCGGACCGGGCACGAACATTTCCCCGGTCTGATTGTCCCCTGCCGGGGTGCCACGAATACAGAGGGCGAGGTCTACGCCTTTCACTACGGATGGTCTGGCGGACACAAGATGATCGCCGAGGAACTCCAGGACGGGCGCCGCCAGATCCAATGGGGCCATGCCGCCCGGATGGAAACCGAGGCCGCAACCCAGTTCAAGACAGCCCCCTTGTACATCGCCTATTCTGATCGTGGGATGAACGGATGTGCCGTGGCATTCCAGCGCCATTTGCGGGACCGGATCATCACCTGGCCAAAACCCGACGCCCCGCGACCCGTGCACTACAACTGCTGGGAGGCCGTCTATTTCGATCACAAACTGCATGTGCTGCAGGACATTGCCGATCGGGCCGCCGCATTGGGCGCCGAACGTTTCGTGCTGGATGATGGCTGGTTCGGCAATCGCGATGACGACACCCGCAGCCTGTCAGATTGGGAGGTTGATCCGCGGAAATACCCCGACGGGCTGACCCCGCTGATCCAGCATGTTCACAAGCAGGGCATGACCTTTGGCATCTGGTTCGAACCCGAGATGATCAACGAGGATAGTGATATCCACCGCGCCCATCCGGACTGGGCGCTTGGCAGCGAGGACCAGACCCTTGGGCGGCAGCAAAAAGCGTTGAACATGGCGCTCCCCGAGGTGCGCGATTTTCTCTATAGCCGCATGTCCGCGATCCTGCGGGACAATGATATCGACTATATCAAGTGGGATCATAACCGCGTGCTGCCCATGCCAGACGCGGCCCAGACCCGGGGATCCTACGCTCTGATCGACCGGCTGCGGACAGATTTCCCTCATGTAGAGATTGAGACCTGCGCCTCTGGCGGCGGGCGCATTGATTTCGGCATTCTGCAACGCACCCAACGGGTCTGGTTGTCCGACAGCAATGACGCGCTGGAACGGCTGCGTATCCAGCATGATGCGGCCTTGTTCCTTCCGCTGTCAGTCACCGGCAGCCATGTTGGCCCGCGCCATTGCCATACATCCGGCCGGACGCTGGATATCAGCTTTCGGGCCTGGGTCGCTGCCCAGCGCCATATGGGGTTCGAGATGGATCCGCGCGAGCTGACCGAGCATGAAACCGCCGTGCTGACAGAAGTCACCAGTTGGTGGAAACATCATCGCGACTGGTTGCAAACCGCCGATATCCTGCGCCTGGACAGTGCGGATCCCGCGGTGATCGCCGAACAGCAGCTGGCCCGTGACAAGGATCGCTTTGTGGTGTTTGCGGGCAAAGCCGCCACCAGCGCGCAAATCGCCCCGCGCCCGCTGCGTCTGACGGCACTGGACCCGGACGCGACCTACCGGGTGCGCCTGATCAACCGCGATACCGCGCCCACATTGTCGCGCGGCGCCACCGCGCTCAAGGACAAGGCGCTGGACCTGTCGGGCACCTACCTGATGCGCTCGGGTCTGGTTTTGCCGTGGTCATTTCCGGAACGGATGTGGGTTCTTGAGGGAGAAAAGCTGTGACAATCGCTGATATGCGTTTGGCGATTGGCACCAATGGATGACTGAGAATATGGAACGGATCAAGGCAGACTGGATCGCAGTCGATTGGGGCACGTCGAACATGCGCGCATGGGCGATGCGCAGTTCCGGCACGATCCTGGCAGAGGACCGGTCCGACCTCGGTATGGGCAAACTGACACCGGAAGGTTTTGAACCAGCCCTGCTGGGTGTGATCGACGCATGGATCGACGGACCCACGACCGTTGTCGCCTGCGGCATGGTCGGATCGCGGCAAGGCTGGACAGAGGCCCCTTATGCCACCGTCCCCTGTCCCGCACTTCCCGACGGGTTTGCCACCGCCCCAACCAAGAAGGACGGGCTGACCGTCCGGATCATACCGGGGATCAAACAGGATGCCCCTGCCGACGTGATGCGCGGCGAAGAAACGCAGATCGCGGGCTATCTTGCCCGCAACCCGAACTGGGACGGCGTGATCTGCCTGCCCGGCACACATACGAAATGGGTGCATGTCAGCGCCGGCGAGATCGTCAGTTTCCAGACCTTCATGACCGGGGAGCTTTTTGCCACGATTTCCACCCATACCGTGCTGCGCCATTCGATCCCTGCAGAGGGCTGGGATGAAGCCGCCTTTCTTGAAGGCCTGTCAGATGCCGTCGCCCGCCCTGAACGTATCGGCGCGCGGCTGTTTTCCCTTCGCGCCGAAGGGCTGGTCAATGGCATGTCCGGCGATACCGCCCGCGCGCGCTTGTCGGGGCTATTGATCGGCACGGAACTGGCCGCCGCAAAACCCTACTGGCTGGGTCAGCAAATCGCCGTCATCGGCGCTGGAAATATCGCCAGGCTATACGTCGATGCGCTGGCAACGTTGTCAGCCCCGGCCACCCAGGTCAAAGCAGACGCAATCACCATTGCCGGCCTCACGGCGGCTTATGGACGCTTGAAAGGATAAAATATGAGCCGCCCGCTGATCGCAATTCTGCGTGGAGTCACCCCTGATGAGGCCGTCCCAATGTGCGCGGCCCTGATTGAGGCCGGGATCACCCGGATCGAAGTTCCGCTGAACTCGCCCAACCCGTTTGACAGCATCAAGACCATGGCTGACGCATTCGGGAACGACGCGCTGATCGGGGCAGGCACGGTCTTGTCCACGGATGATGTCGGACGGGTCGCTCAGGCTGGCGGAAAGCTGATCGTCTCACCCAATTGCGACCAGCGTGTCATTGCCGCCACCAAGGCCGCAGAGATGCAAAGCTGGCCGGGTGTGATGACCCCGACCGAATGTTTCGCGGCCCTCAAGGCCGGCGCGGATGGGTTAAAGATTTTCCCCGCCAGTCTGCTGGGCCCCGAAGGGATCAAGGCCATCCGGGCGATCCTGCCTGCTGGCACACAAGTCTATGCAGTGGGTGGCGCAGGTGCTGATAACTTTGCGGAATGGATGGCGGCCTCGGCTGATGGGTTCGGCATTGGGTCTGCCCTGTTCAAACCCGGCCTGTCCGTCGCCGATGTCGCCGCGCGCGCGCGTGATATGGTGGCGGCCTATGACGCAGCTGCGGCATGATCTACGATGCGACCCCTTGTGCGCTGGGTGAAGGTCCGCTCTGGCATCCGGGCCGCAAGGCCTTTTTCTGGTTCGACATTCTGGGCAAGCGGTTGTTTGGGCCGGGCCAACACTGGCAGTTTGACGAATATGTGTCGGCTGCGGGCTGGGTGGACAATGATACGTTGATGATCGCCTCGCAAACAGCACTCAGCCGCTTTGATATCGCCACCGGCCAGCACGAAAAAATCTGCGGGCTTGAGGCGGATAACCCTGTGACACGGTCCAACGACGGTCGCGCGGACCCGCAGGGCGGTTTCTGGATCGGGACGATGGGGATCAATGCCGAAGAAAAGGCCGGGTCCATCTGGCGCTATTTCAGGGGCGAGCTGCGCAAGATCATCCCCGATATCACCGTGTCCAACGCGATCTGCTTCGCCCCTGATGGGCAGACGGCCTATTACACCGACACAAGAACCGGCAAGATCATGGCCGTTGGACTGGATCAGGATGGCTGGCCCAAGGGGCAGGCGCGGGTGCATATCGACGTCACCGGCGCGGATTTTGGGGCCGACGGGGCAGTTGTGGATGCGGCCGGATGCCTGTGGAACGCCCAATGGGGGGCCTCGCGGGTGGCGCAATATGCGCCGGACGGGACATTCATGCAGGCGATCGCCTTCCCGGCCCGGCAGACATCTTGCCCGGCATTTGGCGGCCCGGATCTGAAAACGCTCTACTGCACCTCGGCCGCTGTGGGGCTGGACCCTGCTGGTCCGGATGACGGAAAAACCTTTGCAGTCGAAACCGAAACGATTGGCCAGGCCGAGCATCAAGTCATTCTGTGATCTTTCGTCAACCTGCCCAGATATCCCGATAGGCACCTCATGAAACGCACACTTGGCGTCTGCTACTATCCAGAACACTGGCCCGAAACCCAATGGGCCGATGATGCGGCCCGCATGGTTGCAACCGGCCTGTCATGGGTCCGTATCGGTGAATTTGCCTGGTCCCGGATGGAGCCAAGCCCCGGCACGCTGACATGGGACTGGCTTGACCGGGCCATCGCGGTATTGGGCGAGGCAGGATTGAAGGTGGTTCTTGGAACGCCCACCGCAACCCCGCCCCGCTGGATGATCGACAAGCATCCCGACATGCTGCCGGTTGACGCCAACGGGCATGTCCGCAAATTCGGGTCCCGCAGACATTATGATTTCAGCCATCTGGGATACCGCGAGGAATGCCGCAGGATCGCCCGACTGATGGGCGAACGCTATGGCCGGAACCCGCATGTGGCCGCCTGGCAGATTGATAACGAATATGATTGCCACGACACGACGTTAAGCTATTCCGACGACGCAAAGCGCGGATTTCAGGACTGGTTGGCACAGCGGTACCAATCGACCGATGCGTTGAACCGGGCCTGGGGCAACGTCTTCTGGTCGATGGACTATGACACCTTCGATCAAATCGAACTTCCGAACCTGACGGTGACCGAACCCAATCACCCCCACCAGCTGGCATTTCGCCGTTACAGTTCCGATCAGGTTGTGGCCTTTAACAAGGTTCAGGTTGATGAGCTGCGAAAGCATACGGATGCAGCTTTGATCCATAACTATATGGGCCGCATCACAACTTTTGATCACTGGAAGGTCGGCAATGATCTGGATATTGCCTCATGGGATAGTTACCCTATTGGCTTCCTTTCGGATCGGATCGAAGGAACGCCCAAGGAAAAGCAAGCCTTTCTGCGGCAAGGCCATCCGGACAATCAGGCGTTTCACCACGACCTCTACCGCGCGGTTGGCAAAGGCCGTTTGTGGGTGATGGAACAGCAACCCGGCCCGGTGAACTGGGCGCCCTATAATCCGGCCCCGCTTCCCGGCATGGCCCGTCTCTGGGCGTGGGAGGCCTTTGCCCACGGTGCCGAAACCGTCTGCTATTTTCGCTGGCGGCAGGCCCCATTTGCGCAGGAACAGATGCATGCCGGATTGCTGCGCCCTGATAGCGAAGCTGCCCCTGCACTGGCCGAGGCACGGCAAGTCGCCGATGAGATTGCGACCATGCCACCGGTGGGTACGGCGCAGGCGGATGTTGCCCTGATCTTTGACTATGAAAGCGCCTGGGCCTGGGACATCCAACCGCAGGGCGCGGATTTTGATATGTTCCGCCTGGCCTTCGCCGCCTACCGCGCCCTGCGCCGCGCGGGGTTGAATATTGATATCCTGCCCCCCGACGCATCGGACCTGTCCGGCTATAAACTTGTTCTGGCGCCGGGCATCATGAAATTGAGTGACAGGCTCAAGGCCGCGCTGCGTGCCTTTCAAGGCCTCGCCCTGATTGGGCCCCGTACCGATACCAAGACAGACGAGCTGAGCATTCCTGTCCCGCTTGGCCCTGACCTGCCTGGTCTGGATACCAAGGTTGCATTGACAGAAAGCCTGCCACCGCTGGCCAAGGTCAAGCTGCAAGACAAAGGCCAGTTCCGGCACTGGTTTGAGCATCTTGAGGGGGAAGACACCGTCTATCTGACAACGACAGATGGGCGGCCAGCGATCATGGGCGGCAAGAATCTGCGCTATCTTGCTGGATGGCCTGACGACAAAAGCTTTGATCAGATCATTACAGATCTCTGCAAAGAGCAGGACATCGAAACACATGTCCTGCCCAAGGGCCTACGCATTCGCGACACTGATACGCATCGTTTTGTCTTTAACTATGCGGCCAAATCATTGCCGTGGAAAGATATCACCATCCCCCCCGCCGGGGTGCATTGGGAAAGCCGATGAA
Organism: Yoonia sp. SS1-5; assembly: GCF_038443705.2. Taxonomy (NCBI): domain Bacteria; kingdom Pseudomonadati; phylum Pseudomonadota; class Alphaproteobacteria; order Rhodobacterales; family Paracoccaceae; genus Yoonia; species Yoonia rhodophyticola. The sequence goes on from NZ_CP151767.2 coordinate 1,525,843, forward strand.
ACCGTTCGGGGCCAGTGCCAAAGGCGAAGATGTCCACCAGATCAGCCTTTCGGGCGGGGATCTGTCGCTGAACCTGCTGACATGGGGGGCCGTCGTTCAGGGGCTGCATCTGAAGGGGGTCGATCATCCGCTGACCCTTGGGTCGTCCCATCTGTCGGATTACGAGGGCACCCTGCGCTATCATGGCAGCCTGATCGGCCCCATCGCAAACCGGATCAGCAATGCGCGCGTGCGGCTGGACGGGATCATGTACGAGCTTGAACGGAACGAACATGGCCAGATCCATCTTCATTCCGGCGCACAGGCAACCCAGCTTCAGGTCTGGGACCTGATTGATCGGGCCGATGATGCCGTCACGCTTGGCCTGCATCTGCCGGACGGCATGTGTGGTCTGCCGGGCAATCGCGATATCCGGGTGACCTTCAAGATCACCGCCCGCGCCACGCTGCAAATGACCGTGACCGGTACCACCGATGCCAAGACCTGTATGAATTTTGCCAATCACAGTTACTGGAACCTGGACGGGTCCGACACCTGGGCCGGGCATCACTTGCGCGTCGCGGCGGATCATGTCCTGCCGGGGACGACACACGACTATCCAACCGGCGAGATTGCAGATGTCACTGACACGCCGATGGATTTCCGCACCGGGCAGGTCGTCAACCCGGAAACACATGTCTTCAACCAGAACTTTTGCGTCAGCGACAAGCGGGGCCCTTTGCAGGATGTGTTGTGGCTGACCGGGAAATCCGGTCTGCAAATGATCCTGAGCACCACGGAACCGGGCGTTCAAATCTACGACGGGCGGGTCCCCAACCGGCCGGGGCGCGGCACATATGAGGGGTTGGCAATCGAGGCACAGTGTTGGCCCGACGCGCCGAACAACCCAAACTTTCCATCCATTATCGTGACGCCTGACGCCCCCTACGAACAGATCACGACCTGGCGGTTCCGGACGACCTGAGGCAACGGTCTGCGGGCCCTGCCAATGGTGCCTCAGCTTCCCCTGTAAGTGGAAAAGCTGAAGGGCGAGACAAGCAGCGGAACATGGTAATGCGAGGCCGGATCACTGATCCCAAACCGGATCGGAATATCATCCAGAAATGCCGGGCTTTCGGATAGGCCGAAATAGGCACCAGCCTGGAAAATCAGCTCGTAACGGCCCACTGCAAAACTGGGCTGTGGCAGAATCGGCGTATCGGTGCGCCCGTCCGCATTCGTCACCATCCGGACAACATGTTCGCGGCTGTCAGCAACGATGCGATACAGATCCACCCGCATACCCGCTGCGGGAATGCCGTTTGCTGTATCCAGCACATGGGTGGTCAAGAACCCCGTCATCTGTCCGTCTCCTCTTTTGCAGGCCTGATGCGTCAATTCACAATCCGCCCGGTATGCTGTAGCAGTTTAGAGAGGTTCTAAGAACCGCGCTCTGCTGTCGCACCCCCCCTGACGTTAAGGCTTCGGCAGCTATATCAGCGGTAACACGGAAAGAATCGTACAGAAAGGCCACGGCCGTTATGGACACTCTCATTCTATCCCGCATGCAGTTTGCGGCAAATATTTCGTTTCATATCCTGTTCCCGACGATCACCATCGCTTTGGGCTGGGTATTGTTGTTCTTCAAGATCCGGTTCAACCAAACCGGCCAGGAACGCTGGATGGAAGCCTACCGCTTCTGGGTCAAGATATTCGCCCTGTCATTCGCAATGGGTGTGGTATCAGGGATCACAATGTCCTTTCAGTTCGGCACGAACTGGCCCGGCTTCATGGAAACCGTCGGGAATATCGCGGGACCGCTTCTGGCCTATGAAATCATGACCGCCTTCTTTCTGGAGGCCGTGTTCCTGGGCATCATGCTATTCGGCTTCAGCCGGGTTCCAAACTGGCTGCATACGATAGCAACATTCCTTGTTGCATTCGGCACCATGATGTCGGCCTTCTGGATCATCGTGCTGAACTCTTGGATGCATACGCCGCAAGGCTTTGAAATGATTGACGGGGTTGCCCATGCAACCGATTGGTCGGCGATCATTTTCAACCCATCCATGCCCTACCGATTTGCGCATATGGTGCTGGCCAGCTTCCTGACATGTAGCTTCCTGATCGCCGGGATCAGCGCATTCCGCTGGCTGATCGGGGGCCGGACCGCAGGCGTGCGTGTCGCGATGAAAACCGCAATTGTTGCAGCCGCTTTGCTGATCCCTGTCCAGATCCTCGTTGGCGACATGCACGGGCTGAACACAAAGGAATACCAGCCTGCGAAAGTGGCCGCGATGGAAGGGCATTGGGAGACCGCAAGTGGCGTCCCCCTGATCCTCTTTGCCATTCCTGATGACGAAGCGCGCGAAAACCGGTTCGAGATCGGGATTCCGAAACTCGCATCTTTCATCCTGACCCATGATTGGGACGGTGAATTGAAAGGGCTGAATGATTTTGTGACCGAGGATGGCGAGATTCTGCATCCACGTGTGGCACCGGTCTTCTGGTCATTCCGGGTGATGGTTGGGACTGGCGTGCTGATGCTGGTCGTCAGCTGGGCCGCGATTGGCATGATGATGTGGCGCAAGCGTGGGGTCGAAGGACTGCCCAAGCCCATGCTCTACGCGCTGGTGGGCATGAGCTTTAGCGGCTGGCTTGCAACGCTTGCGGGTTGGTACACCACCGAAATCGGCCGACAACCATGGTTGGTGCAGGGCGTGATGACAACCAAACAGGCTGTGGCTGATGTGCCCGCGCCGATGGTGCTGTCGACGCTGATTGCTTATCTGGCGGTCTATGTTGCGCTGTTGGCAGCCTACATTTTTGTCATCTTCTATCTGGCCCGCAAGATGTCGCGCGGCGAAGATATCGGGACACGTGTCGCCCCATCACCTGCGGCACAGCCCCGCGCAATTCCGGCGGAGTAGTCAGATGAATTATTTTGGCGATCCGGCCGTCTGGCTGCCCTTCGTTTTTGCAGGGCTGATGGGCCTGTCGATCCTGATCTACGTTGTGCTCGACGGGTTCGATCTGGGTGTCGGCGTCCTGTTTCCCTTCGCAGATGACGAAGAAAAAGACCGGATGATCGCCTCTATCGGGCCGTTCTGGGACGCCAATGAAACATGGTTGGTGCTGGCCGTCGGCCTGATGCTCGTCGCGTTTCCGGCGGCCCATGGGGAAATCCTCACCGCACTCTACCTGCCGGTTGCGATCATGCTGATCGGGCTGATCCTGCGCGGGGTTGCGTTCGAATTCAGGGCCAAGGCGCCCGCCCCGCAAAAGACCCTGTGGAACAACCTGTTCTTTGCGGGGTCCCTGATGACAGCGCTGTCACAGGGGTTCATGCTGGGCATGTACGTCATGGGGCTGGACTGGACCTGGGCGCATGCGGGTTTTGGGGTGTTGACGGCGGCTTTCCTCACAGTTGGATACAGTTTCATCGGGGCCACCTGGGTGATTCACAAGACCGACGAATATCTACAGCGCAAGGCGGTCGATTGGGCCAAGGGCGGCATCTGGGGGCTGGTTCTGGGCATCGGCGCGATTTCGGTGGCCACGCCCTTTGTCAGCGCGCGCATTTTCGACAAATGGTTCAGTTGGCCCGAGGCGGTTTACCTCGCCCCCCTACCAATCCTGTCGGGACTGTTGGTCGTGTGGCTGTGGGTGATGTTGCGCAAGATGCCCTTTGCGGGCGACCGGCTATCATGGCTCCCCTTTGCCGCGGCAACGGCGCTATGGGTGATGGCATTCGGGGGGATGGCCTATAGCTTCTACCCCTATGTTGTCCCTGAAAAACTGACGATTTACGCGGCTGCAAGCGCGCCGGAAAGCCTGTTCATCATCCTGATCGGCACTTGCATCGTGCTGCCAACGATCATCGGCTACACGATCCTTGCCTACACGATTTTCCGGGGCAAGGCGACAGAGTTGCGGTACGATTAAGTCAGGCGATCGGGCGTAGGATGGATTTCAATCCATCTTGCGGGCAAGAAGGGCAGAAACGGTTTGACAGCCCTGCCCCCATTGCTTAAGCGGACCGTCGTGGTTCGGCGCGGTAGCTCAGTTGGTTAGAGCGAACGACTCATAATCGTTAGGTCGGGAGTTCAAATCTCCCCCACGCCACCACCACCCACATCTTTCGCCGGATAAAAAAAGTCGCTAGCGTCACGCAGGGACGATCCGGGGGAGTGATCATTGACAATATTGACCGAAATCGCGGCCATCATCGGCGACAAATTTGTGCTCACCGGACAGGACGCCGCCCCTTTTGCCACTGACTGGACAGGCGCCTATACAGCAACACCGCGCGCGGTGTTGCGCCCCGCTGACACTGGCGAGGTTGCGGCCATTCTCAAGATTGCGCACCGAACCGCGACACCTGTCGTGCCTGTGTCCGGGCATACCGGGCTGACGGGCGGAACACTGGCCGATGACGCGCTGATGCTCAGCGTCGACAGACTGAACACGATCACCGCAATTGATGTCAAAGGGCGCACGGCGACAGTTGGGGCCGGTGTTATCCTGTCATCCCTGCATGCAGCTGCCGATGAGCATGACCTGATCTTCCCGCTGACATTTGGCGCCCGGGGGTCGGCCATGATCGGTGGGGTCCTGTCCACTAATGCGGGCGGGTCCAATGTGCTGAAATACGGCAATACCCGCGAGCTGTGCCTTGGGCTAGAGGTTGTCACCGCGGATGGCCGGATCATGAATTTGATGTCAGCACTGCACAAGGACAATTCAGGACTGAACCTGCGCCAACTGATGATCGGCGCAGAGGGGACTTTGGGCATCATCACCGCCGCCGTCATGAAACTGCAACCCAAGCCCCGCGCCTATGCAACGGCGATGGTCGCTGTCCAGAACCTAGATGATGCGTTGATGCTGCTCAACATTTTGCAGGACGATACCGGCGGGGCGGTTGAGGCCTTTGAATACATGCCGCGCAACTATATTGACCGGCATCTGGCGCTCGCCAGCGGGGCAGAGCCACCCTTTGCGACGGCCTATGACGTCAACATTATGGTCGAAGTCGGGGCCACATCACAACGCGACGCCGCACCCGACGCGCATGGCCAGATCCCTGTTGTTGCAGCACTTGAGGATATTCTTGGGCGCATGATGGAAGACGGGCAGGTCCTGGACGCTGTCATCGCCCAGAACGAGGCGCAGCGACGCAAAATGTGGGAACGGCGCGAGGATGCCGGCGAAATCGCATTTCAGGGCGGCCCCTTCGTGAACACAGACGTTGCCGTGCCGCTTGACAAGATCAGCCAGTTCGAGGCCGCCGTCACCCCCAAGATCAAGGCGATTGATCCGGACGCAACCGAGCTGATCGTCGCACATCTGGGCGATGGCAACATCCATCACACCACCTATGTCAGCCGCAATGACCCCGATATCATGGGCCGCATGGTCGAGGCTGTTGAAGACGTGGTGCAGTCGCTAGGCGGAACATTCAGTGCCGAACACGGGATCGGGGTGTCAAAGCTTGACACGATGCGGAGGCGCAAGGACCCCGTGGCGCTGGATGCGATGCGCGCAGTCAAGAATGCACTGGACCCAAAAGGCATCCTGAACCCGGGCAAGGTGATACCGGACTAGCCTTCCCCCGACAGGTCCTGCGCAAGCATCAATGCGTTGCCATCCGGATCAAAGAAAGTCGCGGTGCTGACCATGCCCTCAATGGTTTCGGTCGGACCGTCAAAGCGCACATTTGCGGCCTCAAGATCACGGCGGGCGGTTGCGATATCGGCTATCCCGAAAACCGGGACAGTATTGCCCGGGGCCGGCTCTGCCTGCTCTCCGAACCCCAAGGTTACACCCTTGGTCAGCGTCTGCATCTCGCTCCAGCCCGCATCATCAAGGTGATACAACAGGGTAAAGCCAAGCTTTTCCTGATACCACGCCACACTTGCGTGGCGATCCTTGACTGACATTGCAATCGTGATCGTGTCTTGCAGGGAAACAATGGGCATGATGCTTTTCTCCGGACATATTTTATATTAAATATACTTTATGGACATAAATCTGCTTGTCAAGATAACTGCCCGCGCCTGGTCGCTGCACATTCTCGCGCTTCTGCATGACGGGGTTCCGGGACGGCAGGCCGCTTTACTGTCGCAAATGCCCGCCGGTCGCACCGCCTTTGCCGCAAGCATGTCGCATCTTGTTGACCTGAAACTGGTGGAGCGTAACCCCGGCCATGGCCATCCGTTACGGCCCGAGTTCCGGCTGACCCCCGGCGGCGTGCAGGCGGCAAGAGTTGCAAAACGTATCGTCTCCGCTGTGGGGAACCCGGATGGTGCAGCTTTTTCATTGCTGCGACGGCGTTGGTCGGTGCCAATCCTGTCCATCACCAATGCACCGACACGGTTCTCAGATATCAAGGCCGCGCTGCCATCCATCACCGACCGGGCATTGTCGCAGTCGCTTTACCGGCTCGAGGAACAAGCATGGCTACGGCGGAGTTTCGATACCTCGCGCCGGTCGCCCCGCCCGATCTATCAGGCCGCAAATACCGGTGCCGCGATCAGCACGATCCTAAGACCTCAGAACAACTGGGCCTAAGCGTCGAAAAAATCGGTGCCGGCTTTGGACAGAAGGCGCGCTGCCATAGCGGCGCCCGCTGCGGCCCCCTCGCCCACGGGAACGCGTAACTGATCGGTCAACACCAGCGACCCGTCAGGTCGCAAGATCTCGCCACGCAGGAAAAGCGTCTCCCCGTCAATTTCTGCCAAGCCACCAATCGGGGTCTCACATGACCCGTCTAGTCCACCCAGAAAGGCCCGTTCCGCAGCCAACCGATGCCCCGTTTCCGCATCATGGATCGCGGCCAGCATTTCAGCGGCCCGGTCATCAGCGATGCGCCGTTCAATCCCGATGGCCCCCTGCGCAATGGCGGGCAACATATCGTCGGGTGATATGGGCGCATATGGCACATCATCCATGTTCAATCGGCGCAAGCCCGCAGTCGCCAGAAATGTGGCATCCGCGACGCCATCAGCCAGCTTTTTCAAACGGGTCTGAACATTGCCCCGAAATTCAACGACTTGCAGCTTTGGGTATCGGGCAGCCAATTGCGCCCGTCTGCGCGTGGATGACGTGCCCACCACGGCGCCGTCAGGTAGTGCCGCAAGTGATTTATATTTCAGCGACACAAAGGCATCGCGAACATCCTCGCGGGGCAGGAATGTATCCAGAATCAGCCCGCCGGGCTGTTCAACGGGCATGTCCTTGGTCGAATGCACAGCGATGTCGATATTGTGGTCAAGCAGCGCTTCTTCGATCTCGCGGGTGAACAGGCCCTTCCCGTCGATTTCACGCAATGGTTTGTCAAGGATCTGGTCACCAGTGACCTTGATCACACAAATCTTGAAAGCCTCCTGCGGCAAATCAAAGGCCGCCATCAGCCGCGATCTGGTTTCATGCGCTTGCGCCAATGCAAGCGGGGATCCACGTGTGCCAATATTGAAAGAGGCGGCGGGGGTCGGCAAATTCACTGTCATGATCAGATTGTTAGACGTGTCAACTTGGCCTGACAACTCCCTTGACAAGCAGATCGGCAATTGGGACCACAAGACCCAGATAAAAGGACAGTTCATGACGCAGAAAAAGACCATCCTTCGGGCCCTTGCGGGCGAAACACTTCCGACCCCTCCGATCTGGATGATGCGTCAGGCCGGGCGCTACCTGCCCGAATACAAAGCGACCCGTGCGCAGGCCGGTGACTTTCTTTCATTGTGCTACAATCCCGAACTTGCCGCCGAGGTGACGCTGCAACCCATCCGTCGCTATGGTTTTGATGCCGCGATCCTATTTGCCGATATTCTGCTGCTGCCGCAGGCGCTGGGGGCTGACCTGTGGTTCGTGACCGGCGAAGGCCCCCGGTTGTCGACCATCACCACCGCTGACGAACTGGCACAGCTCAAGCCAACCGATGCGATCCATGACACGCTGAACCCGGTTTACGAGACTGTCAAAATTCTATCCGCCGAATTGCCCAAGGAAACAACGCTGATCGGCTTTGCCGGTGCCCCCTGGACCGTCGCCACCTATATGATCGCCGGGCAAGGCACACCGGATCAGGGTCCGGCCCATGCCCTGAAGGCCGAGAACCGGCCCGTCTTTGAAGGGATCATCAACCGGATCACCGAAGGCACTATTGCCTATCTGTCCAAGCAAATCGACGCAGGCGCCGAATGTGTCAAACTCTTCGATAGCTGGGCAGGGTCGCTGGAGGGTGATGATTTCCTGAACTTCTCGATCAAGCCCATGCAGCAGATCACTGCCGCCCTCAAGGCGCGCCACCCGGGTATTCCCGTCATCGCGTTTCCGCGCGGCGCAGGTGAAAGATATGCGGGTGTTCACGCGGCCACCGGTGCCGATTGTGTTGCCGTTGATGACGGCGTGGACGCGGCCTGGGTTGCGGACCATGTGCAGAAAGACGGCTGTGTGCAGGGAAACCTGAAGTCATCGCATATGGTGACGGGCGGTGATGCGTTGGTCGCCGAGACCCGGCGCATCTGCGATCAGCTGCGCGGTGGTCCACATATTTTCAATCTGGGCCATGGCATCACGCCGGACGCCGATCCTGAGAATGTGCAGTTGATGATTGATACGGTCCGTCAATCGTAAAACCACCGACCCAAGCTTTGGCATCTGGGCGCCATAGAAGTGTCGCAAAGCGCGTCTAGCGTTCAGTGATACCATAGCGGAGCAACACCTTGCGGTTCCCACTGACCCTGCGCCTGATTTTCTACAGCCTGCGAAGCCTTTCGCTGGCGGTCGCCATCACCTTGATCGGCTGGCTTGCGCTTGTGCCGGCCAGCGGTGCGGAACGCACGGCGTTGAACGCACCGCTCTCTGGCCCCGATCCGCTTGACCTGACAGCGATGCGGGTGGCGCGTGCAATGGTTCATTTTGCACCCGACCGTGCCGCGCGCATGCTGAGCCGCTCGACCGATGGCGAGATTTCCGTCGCATTGGCGGGCATGATCCTGCGTGATCTTGCGGCGGGCAACCGATCGTCAGGACGCACTGCGGCTGCTGTCCCACCAGAAGACGCAAGCGCCCCGACCCGCAGCACAGGCGGGGCCAAGTTCGTCCGCGTCGACCGCTGATCAGCCGTAATACCAATCTTCGGACGTGATGGCGCCGCAGCCTTCGACCACCCGCATATGCACAGCCTGCCGACATTCGCGCACTTTGGCGACGTCAGGGGCGCGTGGGTCGCTCAGAACCACTTGGCCAGGGGCGGCAAACTCATCAGGACTGCATTTGCATCATGTCCGGTGGTCAGGCCGAACTTGGTCCCGCGGTCGTAGACAAGGTTATATTCGGCATAAAGCCCGCGATGGACCAATTGCGTATCCTTGTCGGCGTCATCCCAGGGTGTGTTGCGGCGTTTTTCGACAAGCGGCAGATAGGCCGGCAGGAAGGCGCGCCCGATATCTTGGGTCAGCGCAAAGTCGGATGACCAATCGCCGGTGCAATAATCATCCATAAAGATGCCCCCGACACCCCGGGCGCGGTTGCGATGCGGGATATAGAAATATTCATCCGCCCATGCCTTGAGCTTGGGATAGTGGTCAGCCCCGTGCGGGTCGAGATGTGCTTTTTGGGTGTCGTGAAAATGGGCGGTATCTTCGGAATACTCGATGCAGGGGTTCAGGTCTGACCCACCACCAAACCACCAGGCATGCGGCGTCCAGAACATGCGGGTGTTCATATGAACCGCCGGGACATGGGGGTTTTGCATATGGGCGACCAGCGAGATGCCCGAGGCCCAGAAACGCGGATCATCGGCCATCCCCGGCACGCCGCGGGCGGCCATTGCCTTTTGCGCGGCATCGCCCAATTGGCCATAAACGGTCGAGATATTCACGCCGACCTTTTCAAAAACGCGCCCACCGCGCATGACCGACATCAGACCGCCACCTGCGTCACTTCCGTCATCGGCGCTGCGTTTGGTTTCCGTCACCTCGAACCGGCCGGCACTGCCGATGCCTTGGTGGCTGTCCTCCATCCCTTCGAAGGCGCTGACGATATCGTCGCGCAACTGGCGGAACCATGCTGATGCTGTTGCCTTTTCGGCCTCAAACCCGTCGGACATTCCTGTCTTGAACCCCTGATATTGAATAACACGATGTGTTAGCGTTCTTGCACCATACCCATCGGCGGGCGATGATCCAGATCAATCGCCTTCCGGTTCACCGAACGGAGACTGTTATGCGGACCGCCCTTATCATCCTGCCACTGGCAGCCCTTGCCGCCTGTGCAACACCCCGCGAAGAATGCATTGATGTCGCGCTACGCGATACCCGTGTCATCAACGCGCTGGTGACCGAAACACAGCGGAACCTGCAGCGCGGTTATGCGATTGAGCAAAAACAAGAGGTCAGAACAGTCCGCGAGACCTGCCGTGGTCGCAACGAAGATGGCACGACATTTCGGTTCCGATGCGATGAAACGCGCACCATCACCACAAATGTGCCGGTCGCCATCGACCTGAACGAAGAACAGAAAAAACTCGATTCGCTGCTAGAACGGCAGGCGCTGAGCCAATCCCGTTCCAATCAGGCGATTGCGCAATGCATCGCCGTGCATCCGGAATAATCAGTGTGCCGACACGGCGGCCGGATCAATCAAGGTGCGGCCACCATCAACGGTAATGATCTGGCCGGTCACAAAACCGGCTGCATCCGACGCAAGATATTGCACCGCGTCTGACACCTCGCCCGGGCTTGCAATCCGGTGCAGCGGCGTGTTTTCGACGATGGTTTCGCGCATTGTGTCATGATCCTTAAGGGAGCCCTTCAGGCTTGCGCTCATCACGCTGCCAAAGGCCACCGCATTAACCCGGATCCGGTGCGGCGCAAGCGTCACGGCAAAGGACCTTGTCATCTGTTCCAGCGCTGCGGTGCTGACCGAATAGGCCAAAAGATCCGGATGTGTCCGGCGGGCGGCGATGGAGCTGATATTGACGATGGATCCAATCGGCCCTTCGCTTTCCTCACCGGCTTGCTTGATCATCCGCCTTGCTGTGGCCTGCGACATGCGAAACGCCGTCAGCGTGTTCTGCTGCAACAACTCTTCCAGCGTGTTGTCTTGCGGATCCAGCGGATCGGTTGTCATCACCTGACGGGATGCATTCACAAGGATATCAACCCGTTCGAACGCATCCACGGTCGCTGATAGCAGGTTGGCGATGGTCAGTTTCTTGCGCAAATCGCCTGCAAAGATACGAATATTGTCTTCCTTATCCGCCTCATCCCCCATCTGATGGACAAGCGTCTTTTCGTCCATATCCGCAAAGACGACATTGGCGCCCATTGCGGTGAAGTGCCGCCCGATGGCCAACCCCACACCGTTGGCGGCGCCTGTGACAATGGCTGTCTTGCCGGCAATAGAAAAGGACATCTGCGGCCTCCTTGCTCAGGATTTGGTTTGCGGCTTTGTCGCGTGAAAGACTTTGAATGCAGCGTCGCCTGCAATGATGTCCACATTGCGGAAGCATTCCGACAATGTTGTTTCATATGGCAAATGCTTGTTGGCCACCATCCACAGTTTCCCGTTCGGCGTCAGCATACGGCTTGCCGATTGAATGAACGCCCGCCCCAAGCCCGGATCAGCCGTCCGCGAAACGTGAAAGGGCGGGTTCATCACAATCCCATCATAGGGGGCGTCAGGCCGGAATTGGGTGGCGTCGGCCCAATGGAATTGGGCGCGCGGGTCTGACACATTCAGCCGCGCGCATGCCAGCGACAGGGCCTCGGCCTCGATCAGATCAAGGGCCGCAACACCGTCGCGCTGCAAGACGGGTGCGGCCAGATATCCCCAGCCTGCGCCCAGATCCGCCATCCGCCCGGGCAACTTCGATGGCAGCGCATCTGCAAGCAAGGCAGAGCCGCGATCAATCGCGCCGTCGGAAAACACGCCCGCCGTGGTGAAATAGCCATGTGCGCCTTTTTCCGGGGGCGGCGCGGCCCAATCCTGAAAATCGGTTGTGGCAGGAAACCAAAAGATACGGCCATGCCCCTTGGTGATCGCGGGCAGATCCCCCAGCACCTTGCGACATTGCTTGAACAGGCTGTCGACGCCATCGGTTTTTTGCCCGTCCACGATCACCAGATCGGCATATTGGCAGGCGGCAGCAATCATCGACCGGGCCAGCGCCTTGGCACGGGGCACCACGACAATGGCGGCACTGACCTTTGTATGTTCCTGCGTCACCGGATAGCCAGCGGCATCCCAGGCCGCGCAATCGGGATAGTAACTGTGGACGATCTGCACGCTATCGCGCGGCAATGCCCCAATATCGTAGCCCGGCGGCGGCCGCATCACGGCGACAGTACCCGCACCGGGATCAAACCCACCTTCGTCGATGGCCGTGCGGAGGCGGGATTGGGACATCAGATCACGAACAGCGCGGCCGCGCTATTCTTTCTCCATGGTGCATTGCAGAGGATGCTGGTGGCGTTGGGCGAAATCCATCACCTGTGCGACCTTGGTTTCCGCAATCTCGTGACTGAACACGCCTACAACGGCCACGCCTTTTTTGTGCACGGTCAGCATCAATTCAAAGGCCTGCGCATGCGACAGGCCAAAGAACCGTTCCAGAACATGAACGACAAATTCCATCGGCGTGAAATCATCATTCAGGATCAGCACCTTGTACATCGGTGGGCGTTTGGTCTTCGGCTTGGTTTCCAGCGCAACGCCGATGTCGCCATCATCGTTACCTTCCCGTTCCGCCATCATGTAGAAATCTTCTGACATCCAGTCGCCCTGTTTGGTCAGCGCTATATATAAGACAAGATGGACACATGAAAAGACCAAGGTTTTGTTAACCTGCGGCGAGCAGATTTTCCGCAAACCCCGAGTATGTTGCCATCACGGTCGCCACACACACAACATCTTGCGCGTGTGACCTTATGATCACCCCAAAAACCTTTGAAATTAGGGTGTTTTCTGATTTTCAAACATGTGCTAGCGTCTTGCCATAACAATAAGACCACCGGAAAAATCCGGGGTCAGAGGCAGAAAAAAGAGGCAAGCGACGTGGCAAGTCGTCCGGGACTGTTGGCCCTCAACGGGCTATTTTCATTATTTCTATTGGCCTTTTCGCTATTGGCACCCGTTTCTGCGGTAGCGGCACCTTACGCAGCGATGGTGATGGATGCGCGCACGGGCGAGGTCTTGCATTCGCGCAATGCCGACACCCGATTGCATCCGGCCTCGCTGACCAAGATGATGACGCTCTATATCGCGTTCCAGGCGATTGAACGTGGCGAGATTTCGCTGGACACGCCGGTGACTGTGACACGGCTGGCCGCGGCAGAGCCCCCTTCAAAGCTGGGTCTGCGCGAGGGTCAGAAAATTCGCCTGCGCTATCTGTTGCGCGCTGCCGCTGTGAAATCGGCAAATGACGCCGCGACGGCCATTGGCGTCGCAATTTCCGGATCGGAGGCTGCGTTTGCCACCCGGATGAACCGCACAGCCACCGCGATGGGCATGCGCAACACAACCTTTCGCAATGCGCACGGGCTGACCCAGAACGGTCACATGTCTACGGCGCGGGACATGTCGATCCTGGGCCGTCACGTCATTTATGACTTTCCGCAATATTATAACCTGTTTTCGCGCAGAACAGCGGATGCCGGCATTGCCACCGTGCGGCACACCAACCGTCGCTGGTTGAACAATTACGCCGGCGGTGACGGGATCAAGACCGGATATACCCGCGCGGCTGGCTTCAACCTTGTGGCCTCTGCCCAGCGGGGGCAGGAGCGTATCATCGCAACCGTCTTTGGCGGATCGTCCACTGCCGCCCGCAACGCCCGTATCACCGAATTGATGGATATGGGCTTTAACCGCGCGCCGTCACGCGCCCGCGTGCGCCAACCCAACCCGCCTGCAGCAATGCTGTCGGCCGAGGCTAATCCAGCGCGCGCCAGCAATGGCGGGGCCGGCAAGATCATTCGGGTCAGCGGGCTGATCACGCGCAGTATCCGCCCCCGCGCCCGGCCTGGTGCCGCAGCACCCGCGACCACCCAACTGGTTGCCAGCGTGGACCAACAGGTCATTGACGAGGTTGTCGCCAGCGCCGTTGATGCGGCCGTTGCCGAGGCGCTTGCTGCCGCCGTTGCCGAACCAGCCCCCGCCGCGCCAGCAGAACAAGTTCAGCAGGTGGCACAGACCCCTGCCGTGACACCGCGCCAGCGCCCGGCCCAACAACAGGTCGTCGTGGCCGCCGCAGCGCCTGCGCCGGTGGTGGATGCCGAACCAGAGGTCGTGACCCGCATTTCGACATCCGGTGGGCGTCACTGGGGTGTGAACGTGGGCAGATACAACTCGCGCTATGACGCAGAACGCGTTCTGTTGCGCGTTGCCCTGAACGAGATGAGCACACTTGACGGGTCCTTGCGGCGGGTCATTCAGCGATCCGGTGGCTTTGATGCCAATTTCATGGGCCTGACCCGCGAAGGGGCCGATCTGGCCTGCCGACGCTTGCAGGCGCGTGGAACCACCTGTTTCATGATCGGCGCGGAAAGCTAGAGCACATTCGAGCGCAGGCAATCATGTGTCGTGACAGCCACGCCATTGGTTCAGCTGGGCATGTGGTAAAACCTCAAGCCGTTTGGTTGTTATACGAATGGTCCAGACCAGTCTCGAAGCGTCGATCAGACGCTTCGCGATGATCATCTACCCCATCATGCCCAGCCTCAAAATCCTCGACCAAGTCACCACCGTTGCAAGGTGCGACGGCCAACGCGCAAGACCGCTGATGTCAACAATACTGCGGCCGGATTTCAGTGCTTTGTCTCTGTCTGCAAACCGGCGCTAGGCCACTTCGCCCTCGAAGGCCGCCATCATCAGCGCACGGGTATAGTCATCCCGCGGCGCATCAAAGATCTCGTTTGCGGGCCCCGCCTCAACCACATCACCCTGCTTCATCACCATCACCTTGTGCGACAAGGCGCGCACGACCTTCAGGTCGTGGCTGATAAACAGATAGGCCAACCCGTATTTCACCTGCAATTCACGCAGCAAATGCACGATCTGCACCTGCACCGTCATATCAAGGGCCGAGGTCGGCTCGTCCAGGATCAATAGCTTGGGCCGCAGGATCATGGCGCGCGCGATGGCGATCCGCTGTCGCTGACCGCCCGAAAACTCATGCGGGTAGCGGTCCATCAGATCGGGATCCAGCCCGACCTCTTGCAGGATTTCGGCCACCATATCGCGCCGGTTCCGACCGGGGTCAACATCATGAATGGTCAAGCCTTCGGCGATAATCTCGGCCACGGTCATCCGCGGACTAAGCGAGCCGTAGGGATCCTGAAAGACGATCTGCATATCGCTGCGCAAGGGGCGCATCTGCCGTTGGTTCAGGTGATGGATATCGGTGCCTTGAAACGCGATCCGCCCCTCGGACCGGATCAACCGCATCACCGCCAGCGCAAGCGTGGTTTTGCCCGAACCGCTTTCGCCGACCACACCCAACGTCTCGCCCGCGCGGACGGTCAGGGTTGCGTCATTTACGGCCTTGATATGGCCAACTGTGCGCTTTAGCAGGCCGGCCTGAACAGGAAACCAGATTTTGGCGTTGCTGGTTTCAAGGACCACAGGCGCGTCCGCATCCACGGGGGCCGGCACGCCGGTGGATTCGGCAGCCAGCAATGTGCGGGTATAGGGATGCTGCGGGTTTGCGAAAATGTCGGCGGTCGGCCCTGTTTCGACGATCTCACCGTCTTTCATCACGCAGACGCGGTCCGCGATCTTGCGCACGATGGTCAGATCATGCGTGATGAACAGCATCGACATGCGTTCGCGATCTTTCAGCTCGGCCAGCAAATCCAGAATTTGCGCCTGAATTGTCACATCGAGGGCGGTGGTCGGTTCGTCGGCTATCAAAAGTTCCGGCCCATTGGCCAGCGCCATCGCAATCATAACACGCTGCCGCTGCCCGCCGGACAGTTGGTGAGGATAGGAATTCAACCGGCTTTCAGGGTCCCGGATACCAACCCGGTTCAGCAATTCGATTATCCGGTCGCGCACCGCCGGACCGCGCAGGCCCTGATGCAGTTCAATGCTTTCGGCAAGCTGCTTTTCCAGCGTGTGAAGCGGGTTCAGCGATGTCATCGGCTCTTGAAAGATGAAACTGATATCGTTGCCCCGGACCCGGCGCAAATCAGCCTCGCTTGCGCCGACCATTTCGGTGCCAGCATAACGGATTGACCCGGACATTGCGGCGTTGTCACCCAGCAATTGTACCGTGGACAACGCCGTGACGGACTTGCCCGATCCGCTTTCGCCGACCAGCGCGACGGTCTCGCCCCGATGCACCTGAAACGACACGCCCCGCACGGCGTGAACAATTGTTCCGTCCTGCCGAAACCCAACGCGCAGGTCGCGCACATCCAATACCGTGCTCATCTTGCGTCAATCCCGGATATGTTGGCGTCAGCAATGGGATCGGCCCCGCCCAATTCGGTTTTGGTATCCACGACAAAGGTCTTGCGCGGATCAAACGCATCGCGCACCCCTTCGAAGATAAAGACCAGCAGCGACAGCATGATTGCAAAGACAAAGAACGCGGTGAAACCAAGCCATGGCGCTTGCAGGTTCTGTTTGGCCTGCAAGGTCATTTCGCCCAGCGAGGGTGCGGATGATGGCAGCCCGAAGCCCAGAAAATCAAGCGAAGCAAGCGTTGCAATCGCGCCGGTCACCAGGAATGGCAGCATCGTCACCGTCGCAACCATCGCATTTGGCAGCATGTGCCGGAACATGATGGTTCGGTCACGCACGCCCAGCGCCTTGGCCGCACGCACATATTCCAGATTGCGCGCACGCAGGAATTCCGCCCGGACAACGCCAACAAGCGCAGGCCAGCCGAACAGCACAGTCAAAAACACAAGGAGCCAGAAACTTCGCCCCAGGATCGCGAAGACAATAATGATCACGTAAAGCGACGGGGTCCCGTTCCAGATTTCAATGAAACGTTGAAAGATCAGATCCGTCCAGCCACCAAAATACCCCTGCACAGCACCCGCAGTGATCCCGATGATGGATGATGCAACGGTCACAAGCAGCGCAAACATCACCGACAGGCGGAACCCGTAGATCACGCGCGCGACCACGTCGCGTTTGGTATCGTCAGTGCCCAGCCAATTGTCGGGGCTTGGGGGGGACGGGGCGACGCCTGCAACATCCACGATTGTATTGTAGGAATAAGGAATGATCGGCCACAGCATCCACCCCTTCTCAAAACCTTCAATATCGACCGCAGCACCGCCATCAATCGTTTCGATCAACTCCTCGGGGGTATCAAAGCAGTCTTCCAGACCGCCGGTCCTGATCAGGCATTGGACTTCGACATCCTGATAGGCGGCTTCTGTGGGGAAATCGCCACCGAAGTCACGCTCGGAATAAAAGCTGAAGATCGGCATCCGCAGCTCGCCCCGGTAGTTGACCATGATCGGTTTGTCATTGGCGATGAATTCGGCGAATAACGACAATCCGAACAGCACCAGAAAGATCGTCAGCGACCATGTTGCCCGCCGATTGCGTTTGAAATTGCGCCAGCGGCGCTGGTTGAGAGGGGATAGCCGCATCATCCGCGCGCCTCAAAATCAATGCGTGGGTCGATGAACACATAGGTGATATCGGTCAGAATCCCCACGATCAGCCCGATCAGCGAAAACGCAAAGAGCGTCCCGAACACAACCGGATAATCACGGGCCACGGCGGCCTCGAACCCCAGCCGGCCCAGCCCATCAAGCGAGAAAAGCGTTTCGATGATCAGTGATCCGCCGAAAAAGACCCCGATGAACAATGCGGGAAACCCCGAGATCACGATCAGCATCGCGTTGCGGAAGACATGGCCATAAAGCACGCGCGCCTCGGTCAACCCCTTGGCCTTGGCTGTGATGACATATTGCTTATTGATCTCGTCCAGAAAGCTGTTCTTGGTCAGCAATGTCAGCGTCGCAAAGGCGGATATGGTTGATGCAAAGACCGGCAGCGCGATATGCCACAGATAGTCCAGAATCTTTCCAATCAGGCTGAGGTCATCGAAATTCGCCGATGTCAGGCCGCGCAGCGGGAATACCCGCCAATAGGATCCGCCCGCGAACAGGACGATCAACAATATCGCGAACAGAAAGCCTGGGATCGCATAACCGATTATGATGGCCCCCGACGTCCATGTATCAAAGGGCGACCCGTCGCGGACCGCCTTCTTGATCCCCAACGGGATGGACACCAGATAGGCAATCAGCGTCGACCAAAGCCCCAGCGTGATCGACACCGGCATCTTTTCCATGACCAGATCAAACACGCTGATCGACCGGAAGTAGCTTTCACCAAAATCGAACCGGATATAGTTCCACATCATGTTCAGAAACCGCTCGAGCGGGGGTTTGTCGAACCCAAACTCGCGCTCCAACTCGGCGATGAATTCAGGCGGCAAACCGCGCCCGCCGATATAGTCGCTGTCACCCTCACTACCGATATCCGCGTCGCCAGAGCCACCGGCAATGCCTTCGAACACGTCGCCGCCGCCTTCCAGCTCGGCCAATATCTGTTCAATCGGCCCGCCCGGCACAAACTGGATCAGGCTGAAATTGATGATCATGATCCCCAACAAGGTGGGGATCACCAGCAACATCCGTCGAAGAATATAGGCGCCCATGAATGATACTACTGAAAAGCGCCGGCCGCTTGCAGCGCGTCAGCTTTTTCCTGGTTGAACCACCAGTAGTCCAGATGACCCAGCCCAAATTCCGGCAGGTTTTCGGGGTATTCATACATATCGTAATAGGCCACCCAGTTAGAGGAACGGGTCCAGACCGGCACCACGAAGTAGTCGTAGCGCATGATGCGATCAATGGCGCGCACGGCGGCTGACATCTCGTCGTAGTTTGCCGCGTTACTGACCAATTCGCCCAGCGCATCAACAGCTGGCGAACAATAGGCCGACCGATTGAAAATATCGTCCTTGTCCTCGCAACCGTAGCGCTGAAGAAGGCCCGTGCCTTCCTGCAACCCATTGACCCAGAAGCTAAAGATCATGTCATAATCCTTCGCCTGCACGCGGGCCTGATATTGCGACGCATCGACCCGGTTATAGGTCACATTCACGCCCAGCCGTTCAAGATTGTCGATATAGGGCGTCAGCACCCGGTCAAAGCTTTGGCGGGTTTCCAGAAACTCCACGTCAAGCGTCTGGCCATCTGCATTGCGTAGCAAACCATCGTCACCGGTGACATATCCGGCCTCTTCCATCAGGGCCAAGGCACGTCGCAGATTACCCCGGTCAAGCGGGCGTTCGCCACTTTCATGCGGCAGATAGGCAGGTTCGGTGAATATCTCTTCGGGAAGCATATCGCGGACCGTTTCCAGCATGTCCAGTTCCAGCCCCTCGGGCAGGCCCGTTGCTTTCAACCGGTCATTTTCCCAAAAACTTTCGCGCTGTTCGAACAGGCCATATTGCAGGTTTGTGTTCGTCCAGTTGAAATTATACATCAGCCCCAGTGCCAGACGCACCCGGCGATCCTGCAATTTCTCGCGACCAAGGTTAAACACAAACCCGGTTGCCGCGGCCAATGTCCCGTCATCCAGAACATCCTTGGTCACCCAGTCATTTTCGATGGCCGGAAAGTCATAGGATGTCGCCCAGTTCAGCGAACTTGTCTCTTGCCGGAAGGTGAATTCGCCCGCCTTGAACGCCTCGAATGCGGCGGACGAATCTGCGAAATATTCGATCCGGATGCTGTCGTAGTTTCCGCGCCCGACATTGATCGGTACGTCCTGCCCCCAATAGTCGGGGTTGCGTTCGTAAATGATCTGACGTCCCGGGTCGACCTTGCCGATCACATATTCACCCGTACCCGGCGACACCTCCAAACCCGGCTCATCCAGCCGCGCGCCGGTTTCTTCAAACCATGCCTTGGACATCGCTAGCGCAGACCCCATTTGCGAAATCCGGCTGCGGAATGGGGAGTCTTCGTTGAACGTGAATTTCACAGTCAGATCATCCAAGGCCTCATAGCCGGTGACAAGTTCGGTGATCCCCGCCCGGAACGACGGTGTCCCCTGCTCGCGGAACAATTTGTGCGTGTGAACAATGTCATGGGCCGTAAACGGCGTGCCGTCAGAAAAGGTCACATCGTCGCGCAGGTTAAAAATGACCCAGGACCGGTCCTCGGGATATTCCAGTGTCCTGCAGAGCACACAATAGATTGACCCGACCTCGTCCGAGGTTGCCGCCATGATCCGCTCATAAATGGTCGAGGCCAATGCGCCGGGCGTTCCGGACAAGGTCGCAAACGGGTTCATGCTGTCAAACGTGCCGGTCGTCGATACCGAAATTTGACCACCCAACGGGGCATCCGGGTTCACATAGTCCAGATGCGGAAAATCCGGCCCATATTTCAATTCGCCATATTCGTTAAAGCCATGGCTTTCGATGATCGTCTGATGGCTGTCCGCCCATAGCGGTTCTGCCGCAAACACAGCACCTACGCCAAAGACCGATCCCAACACCCAGTGTTTCAATCGCGTCTGCTGGCGATCTTTGGTTATGGCGGCCGCTTTGGACAGGGGGCGATGATGCATCAGTCTCTCCGGTATTTGTGTCGCTACTGTACTCATAGATGAGGCTACGAGACAGCACGGCAAACATTCAAGTTGAGAATGCGTGATCCAAGGGTGATAGAACTGTAACAATCATGAAAAAGGCCGCCCATAGCGGACGGCCTGTTCATAACTTGCAAGGGACGCTGTCTTACTGCGCCACGCTTTCGAGATAGGCGATCAGATTTGCCCGATCCTCGATCTTGCGCATGCCGTTATAGCCCATGGCCGTGCCCGGGGCGTAACCCTTTGGGTTTTCAAGGAAAGCATTCAGGTTCTCGGGTGTCCACGTCTCTGCGACGGCGACCAAGGCGCCCGAATAGTTGAAGTCGTCATAAAATGCGACTTCGCGGTTCACCACACCAAGCAGTGCCGGCCCAGTGCCATGCACACCCGATTCCAGCGCGTGACAAGACCGGCAGTTCCGCCACAATGTTTCGCCATCCTCGACACTGGCCGATGCCATGACAACGGCAAAATCAACCTCTTCCTCGGGCGCGCCCTCGTCCGCATCTTCGGCGCTTGCGACCTCGATCTCGTAAGCCTGGGCATGATCCCCATGTCCGCCACCGCTGTGATAAATCAGCTCCGCACCCCAGCCACCCAGAAGATAGACGAGGAACGTGCCGCATAGGGCTCCTACCACTTTGGTCATTGTCATTGTGTCGAACATGTCGCGTTCCATTCCGTTCACAGTTTTGCGGGTATCTATCCGCTTCCCACACCGGGTTGCAAGGTATACTGCCGCGACCAAACGCCCAAAATTGGTCGGTCAGAGGGGGAGGACCACAATCATGTCCCGGAAAATCGCTTTTCAGGGGGAACTTGGCGCTTATGGGCACGAGGCTTGCGTGCAAAGTCGCCCGGATTTCACCCCCCATCCCTGCCCGACTTTCGACAGCGCCATTGAGGCCGTGCGCAAGGGAGATGCCGATCTGGGCATGATCGCGGTCGAAAATTCGACCTATGGCCGTGTGGCCGACGTGCACTCCCTGCTGCCTGAAAGCGGGCTGCATATCGTTGATGAAAGCTTTGTGCGCGTCCATATCAACCTGCTGGGCAAGAAAGGCGCCAAGCTGGACGGGATCACGGATGCCTATGGGCATGTTGTCATACTGCCGCAATGCGCAGGCTTTCTGCGTGAAAACGGAATCAGGGGGCGCGTCAGTTCGGACAACGCCAAGGCCGCGCGCGACGTGGCCGCAGGCGATGATCAAAGCCGCGGCGCGCTGGCCTCGGAATTGGCCGCAAAAATTTACGACCTCGATATCCTGGCCCGGCATATCGAGGATACAGACAATAACACCACCCGTTTCCTCGTCATGGCCCGCGAGCCTGACTACAAAAGGCGCGGCAAGCATGGCATGATGACCAGCTTTGTCTTTCGGGTGCGCAACATTCCTGCAGCACTTTACAAGGCAATGGGCGGCTTTGCGACCAATGGGGTGAATATGACCAAGCTGGAAAGCTACATGGTTGGGGGGTCCTTTCAGGCCACACAGTTCTACGCCGAAATCGAAGGGCATCCTGACGATCGCAACGTGCAGCTGGCAATGGAAGAATTGCGCTACTTCACCGACCATTTGCATGTGATGGGGGTTTATCCGGCCGCTGGCAGACGCCATACCAAGACCTAGGGCCAGGCCCCGTCAGCTGCCCTTGCGGTAGGCGTCTTCGATGTCTTCGGCGAATTCCAGCACGCGGGCCTTGAACCGCTTGGTCAGCTTTGTCTTGGCCAGCTTCATGGATTGCAGCAAAAGCCGGGCGGTCAGAGATTTCGCGCGCAGGTCCATGGATACGGCCACCCGGGTGCGCCCACGCGACAGGGCAACCAACTGCACCTCTGTCGTGATGTTCATGCCGTCCGAGCTGGTGTAAACCTGATACATATTGGGCGGGTCAATCTCGGTCAGTTCGCCATGCATCCGCCGTTCGCGGCCCCGAAACGTGAAACTGACATCCCAGCCAGACCCGACCTGATAAGCCCCGTCATCAAGCCGGACGATATCCGCACCATGCCGCAGCGCGCGCCGCTCGAAACTTGCGAAATCGCTGACCCGTTCAAAAACATGCTCAATCGGCGCTTCGATATCTTCGCGAGTGCTGAATTTCATCCGTGCGTACCAAACCTTATTGGGGGCAACCTATCTTTCACCAAAGGCTATTCAAGCCTGTCTGCCAACCAGTTTTCCAGCAGGAAATGCGCGATTGCCCCTTTTCGGGCAGGCAGGATATCCGGATGCTGACCGGTAACGGCCTTTGCCAGTTCTTCCCGGCTGACCCAGCGGGCATCTTCGATCTCGGCAGGGTCAATATGCAGATCAGTGCTCAGCGCCTCGCCCAGACAGCCAAACATCAACGATGCGGGAAAGGGCCATGGCTGACTGGACAGATATGAAACCCGCCCGACGGCCACCCCCGCCTCTTCGAATGTCTCGCGGCGTACGGCCGCCTCGATGGTCTCGCCCGGTTCCACAAATCCTGCCAGACAGGAATACATCCCCTCGGGCCAACCGGGCGACCGGCCCAAAAGCACATCATTCCCGTGCGTGATCAGCATGATCACAACCGGATCGGTCCGCGGAAAATGGTGACCGCCGCAAGCCGCGCAATCGCGCTGCCAGCCGGCCATGGCCATCGTGCTTTCCTGTCCGCAGCGCGCGCAAAAACGATGCGACCGATGCCAGCCCATGATGGCCTTGGCGGTCGCCGCGACTTCGGCATCATGCCGGTCAAGGCCGGTCATGATCCCGCGCAATTCCCGAAATGCAGCGTCCGGCAGGGCAGGATGCACCTGTTCGGTTGGGTCAAGAAAGGTATCAAGCGTTGTAAGGTCCAGATCCTGCGGCACCCATCCCGAGATATCGGCAGCAAAAAGCGGCGCGCCCTCGGATCGGCCAAGCAGGATCATTTCATCAGCGGCATCCGCCAATAGGGGATGATCAAGTGGGATTTTGACCAGCGCATCCGCCTGCACAAGCGGCTTGCCACGCCACAAAACGACCGCTTTGGCGTCGGGCCGGTTGCGCAAATTGACCGAATCCGCACGCCATTCAGCGGCCCGATCCAGCCCACCATTCCCAAAAGTGACCAATTCTGCATTTTTCATATGCTCGAAATGACATGTGAGTATATGGAGTTCAAATTATTATGTGCTAAAAGTGTGCGACTTCGCGAGTTGCAATTTAAGGTTGATTACCGTCAATGGGAATGCCCGGTTCAGGCGCATCAAGCAAACAAGGACATATTCCGACCGCACGGCTTCGCATTTTGGAAACAACCGATTTGCACATGCAGCTGCTTGGCTACGACTATTTCAGCGAACAAGATGTGGTGATGCGCGGTCTGATCCCGCTGACAGCCCTGATAGAAGACCTGCGCGCAGACAAAACCATAACATCGTTGCTATTTGACAACGGTGACTTTTTGCAGGGCAATCCGCTCGCCGATTACCTCAGCGCGGCAGAGAATACAGACACGCCGCATCCCATGATCGGCGCGTTTAATGCGCTGGATTATGATGCGGTGACACTGGGCAATCACGAATTCAACTATGGGCTGCCCTTTCTGCGCAAAATATTACGGGATGCCGAATTTCCGGTGACCTGCGCGAATATTCATCTGTGCAAGGGCACCGCCTTTTTCGCCCCCTTCCTGATTCTGGAACGCGATCTTGCCTGCGATGACGGCCATGTTCGCAAGATAAATATCGGCGTGATCGGGTTCGTCCCGCCCCAAATCACCAAATGGGACAAAGTCGCGCTGGATGGTGCGGTCTGTGCCTCTGACATGGTCAAATCGGCGCAAGCGACGATACCGCTGATGCGCGATGCGGGGGCTGATATCATTGTGGGCCTGTGTCACACCGGGATCGGCGCCGAGGCGCATCACCCTGGTATGGAAAATGCAGCCGTCCCGCTGGCTGCAGTATCGGGCTTGGATATTCTGCTGACCGGCCACACCCACGAAGAATTCCCAGGGGCCCACCGGCAACGCACAGGCATCATTGATCCAGTGCGCGGCACCCTGCATGGAAAACCGACGGTGATGGCCGGATCCTATGGCAGTTGTCTGGGCGTGATTGATCTGGACCTGCGCTGGACGGATGATCAATGGCTGTGGGATATCGGCAATATCGGCCTGCGGCGCGCCGTGGCGACCAATGGCAGCGGCACAAGGCTGCAGCAGAAACTGACCCAGGATGTGAAAAACGCCCATCATGCCACCTTGCGCCATATCCGGCGCCCTGTGGCCCGCACCAAGGTTGATCTGCACAGCTATTTTGGCACGATTGACCACGATCTAAGCCAGCAATTGCTGGCACAGGCAAAACAGGCATATGTGGCCCGTGTTCTGACCGATACCAGTTTCAGGGACCTGCCGGTTCTTGCGGCCACCGCACCATTTCGGGCCGGCGGCCATGGCGGGGCCAGCCACTACACCCATATCCCGCCCGGCCCATTGACGTTGCGCGATGCGTCGGCAATCTATCCGTTTGCAAATACGCTTTGCGCGGTCCGCCGCAGTGGTGCCGCATTGCGGTTGTGGCTGGAACAAAGCGCTGTGCATTTTGCGCAAATGATTGTCGGACAGGCCGATCAGGACCTGCTGAACCCCGGCAGCCCATCTTATAATTGCGATACGATTTACGGGCTGGAATATGAATTTGATCTCAGCCAGCCCAGCCATTTTGATACCGAAGGACTGGTCGCCGACCCCGCCGCGCGCAGGGTACGATGGTTGCGCTATGACGGCGAGGACGTGCGCGATGATGACCAGTTCATCGTCGCGGCCAATACCTACCGCACCAATGGCGGCGGCGGCTTTCCCGGGGTCGAGGCCGACGATATCCTTTATCGGTCGGTCGAGACGGTGCGCGACATTCTGATCAATTATGTGGCGGATCGGCGCGTTGTGGATATCACGCCGCAAACCGGGCGCAGCTTTACGGCATTGCCGGATACCAGTGCGATCTTTTTGTCGGCACCGGCGGCCCAACGCTTTGCCAGCGGTGCCATCACACATTTGGGCGCGGCAGAGCACGGCTTTGACAAATTCAGGCTGACCTTCTGAACGCTTGCACCGTCGCGTTCCCCACCTTATATGACAGGTGAGAGGTTGGCGCGGGCGAGCGCCTCGCCAACCTGGTCAGGTCCGGAAGGAAGCAGCCATAACGAGCCCCGCTTGGGTCGTTGTCAGCCTCTCACCTTAGTTAATATGCGGCAGTCGGAACCGATGCGCCGCAACAGATGTTCAGCCAAGGAGGGCATTCATGATTGTTGTATTGACCATCCTCCCGGCCAGGGTGCGCTGAACTTATTTCCGTCCCCTCGTCCGGTGCATTTTGCGCATGACCAATGCGCAAGGATTTTTCTTCCTTTGACGAGGATATCGCATTGACTGACCTCACCCTTGCCACGCTTGGCTGGCAGCCTTTTTTCATGTCACAGCTTGAGATCGAAGAGCTGGAGACACTGACCCCCACACGGATTGCAACTGTCCATCGCGACCGGGTTGTTGGGCTAAGTACCGATGGCCCGCTGGAACTGACGCTTGATCCCGGACTGACGACCGGGGCTGTTGCCGTGGGCGACTGGGCGCTGGCCGCGCCCGAACAACACCGGCTGGTCCGCCTGCTGGAACGTAAAACCGAACTAAGCCGCGGAACTGAATATCACAGCGGCGAACGGCAGCTGATTGCCGCCAATCTTGATACGCTTTTTATCACGACGTCCTGCAATAACGACTTCAACGTGGCCCGGCTGGAACGTTATCTGGCCCTTGCCCATGATGCGCTGATCACACCTGTCATTCTGATTACCAAAGCGGATCAGGCCGATGATCCGGATCACTACCGCGATCAGGCCCGCAGTCTTGGGCGTGATCTTGATGTGCTGACGATCAACGCAAAATCCGATGAGGTTGCCGGTCACTTGCAGCCCTGGTGTGGTGTAGGCCAAACCGTTGCCCTGGCCGGATCCTCGGGTGTGGGCAAAACCACGCTGGCCAATGCCTTAACGGGCGGGCATGCCCTGACGCAGGACATCCGCGAGGATGATGCGCGCGGCCGGCACACCACGACAGGCCGATCCCTGCATCAGATACCCACCGGCGGCTGGCTGATCGACACGCCGGGGATGCGCGGCCTGGGTGTCGCCGAGGTCGCATTTGGGATTGATGCGACTTTCCCGGAGATCTCGGAACTGGCAGATCAATGCAAATTTCGCGATTGCGGACATGAAACCGAACCGGGCTGCGCCGTGCAGGCCGCGATCAAGCGGGGCGACATTGATGCCGACCGCCTGAAACGTTTCAAGAAGCTGAAACGCGAGAACCAGCACGCAACCGAAACCATCGCCGAGGCCCGCGACCGGTATCGCAAGCTGGGCAAGATGTATAAATCCGCACAGTCCCGCAAGAAACGCTGATCAGCCGGGCCTGCGCGCCTATCCCAGAATTGACAATGGGGTGGTGACGCAGGTCCCGCTATTCCCGATGCCCCCATCCTGCCCTTCGGCACATGGGGCGATCACGGCCACACATCCCGTCAGCCCCAACAGGGCTGCGATCAGACAAAGACGATGGATCATATTTGTTCCCTTCTTTTGGTTCTTTGGCAGCCACAGCATTATTAAAAACTGACGGGCGCCGCCGCCCGGTGGGATGGATCAAGATCCATCCTACGCCGTCGCGTCCTGACGCGCCCATGCCATCTGTTCATCCGTTTCGATCGCGCATGGCCGCGCCCCGCGCAACCGTTCCAGCGCCATATCCGGTGCCTCGCCCGCCGCAATCATCAGCCGCAATGCCAGCATCCCCGATCGTCCGCAGCCGCCATAGCAATGGACCAGTACGCGCCCCTTGTTTTGCAGTAATCCGCAGACCCGGTCCCGCAGATCTGGCCAGTCAAAACGGTCCGGCACCCCCATATCGGCGATGGGCAAATGCATCCAGCTGATCCCCGCATTCGCCAGATCCTGCCCAAGCGAACCCGCCCCCTTGCGTTGCAATTCCGCCGTTGTCGTCAAGCTGATCACGCAAGCGGGGTTCCATGCCAGCAACCTGTCCCAATCGGCCTGATAATGTCGGCTACGGCCCGGAATAGGGCTGATGGCGAGAACACCACCACCAACCCCAAGACTGTGGATTGTGAAGTCAGGCAATGCCATGTTCCACCACCTGTCCCGGATGGGCCGCCGCCCACGCGGCCAGTAAATCCGCAACCTCGGGCGCACCTGCCAGTTCAATAGCCCGCCGCGGCAAAGCCACGCCCTCAGCGAGTACAAGCCGCAGGCAACCGAGATAATCCCGTCCCGACCGGTTGGGATTGTTTTCGGACCCATGAATGATGGTCGACAGCAACGTACCGCCAAACCCGTTCACATGCGACAGGTCGGGTTTGAGTGACAAGAAATACGCCAGAACGGGGACAAGCCCCTCCCAACCCGCGATCTGTACGGGCGTCAGCCCCGCCCCGTTTGGCGCATCCCAGGGAATGCCAATCGCAACCAGCGCCTTGGTATGGGCCAAGTCGTCATCCTTGTGCAGGATGTCATGCAACAGATGGCGGTAGATCTCGGGGATCGTGGCGGGATCAATGAATGTGCACGCGGGGGTCACGCCTTCAGCGGCTTGCGCCAGCAGATGCTCGGCCTCGCCAAGCGGTTGCGGGGTCAACATATCCGTCAGTTCCGCCCCGACCCCGTAGACCCGCGCCATGCTATAGGCCGTGACACCTTGCCGGCGGATGGTTTCATCCGCACCCGCGTCCAGCAGGCGCTGGACCATCGCAGGCGGCACCCTGCGCACCATCGCGTGATGCAGCGCGGTCATCCCATGGTCTTCGTTCGGACCTGCACCCGCATCCAGCAGCAGATCCACCATTTCGGCATTGTGGAAATCCATCGCGCGTTTCAGGGCATTCGTCCGTGCAGGCGATGCGCCGGCAGCCAGCAGCATCCGCACCCCATCCGCATGGCCAAGCTCTGTCGCGTGATAAAGGCTTTCGTCATCATTGGGGTCAGCCCCCTGATCCAGCAACCATTGCCCAAGCGCCATGTTGCCCGCGTGCCCGATCGCCCCGTAAAGCGCCGAAAGCAGATGCGTGCTGCCCGGCTCAGCCGGGTAGCCGTCATTCACATCGGCCCCGTGTTCAACCAGCAGCGCCGCAATGGCCAGCATGTCGGCTTGACGCTCGGGCCAGATCTGCAGAACCTTGGAAAAGGCCAGATGCAGGATCGGACGCCGTGGCCCGATCTGGCGGGTGGCCGCAGCAGGGTCATCGGCCAACACAGACCTGACGGCATCAAGGTCAAACAGACCAACCTGCAGGCCAAATGCCCCATCTGCCAGATCGGGCATGTCTGTCATCAACCGCTGCACCACATGGCCCTGCCCGTGATACAACGCGATTTTCAGCCGCTGCTGGCGGGCGGCCCGGTCCATACCATGGGTTTCCACCGCCGCTTTCAGTTCCGGCCAACTTGCAAAGTTGTTTTCCTGTGCGACCACATGCAGGAAATCCGCCCGTTTCAGCACCCCGGTGCGGGGTTTGATCAGGTCAACACGTGCGATCGCAGCACGGTCGCCAGCCTCATAGGTTTTCTGCAGAGTTTTGGCCTGCCGGCGCAGGTCATCAAGTGTCTTTGTCATTGGCTTCCTCACGTAAATTGCCCGCCGGTTCGCTGATCGGGGCGAATGAGAAAGACCACGATATGGGTCATTCAAGATCGTATTTGGGTGCGTCTCGCTTTCCGCGAACCTGGTGGCCGCCCAATCGGCCTGTCTGAAAGGTAGCGTGTGACGCGATAGGGCGCAAGGCAATCCGGTGGACGTTGCCCGACCCGACGCATAGGCTTGCGACCGACCCGAATCCGAAAGATGCAGATGACCGACCAACCCACCTATCAAGTCCTCGCGCGCAAGTACCGGCCCGAGACCTTTGCCGATCTGGTCGGGCAGGATGCGATGGTGCGGACCTTGCGTAACGCCTTTGCAGCCGACCGTATCGCGCAGGCATTCATCATGACGGGCATTCGCGGAACCGGTAAGACAACAACCGCCCGGATCATTGCCAAGGGCATGAACTGTATTGGCCCGGATGGCACAAGTGGGCCAACCACGGACCCTTGTGGCCAGTGCGAGCATTGCACCGCCATCATGGATGGCAGCCATGTGGATGTGATGGAAATGGATGCCGCATCCCGCACCGGTGTGGGCGATATTCGCGAGATTATCGACAGCGTGCATTACCGGGCCGCCTCTGCCCGTTACAAGATCTATATCATCGACGAAGTCCACATGCTGTCCAAGAACGCGTTCAACGCGCTTTTGAAGACGCTGGAAGAACCGCCCGCGCATGTGAAATTCATTTTTGCGACAACAGAGATCAGGCAGGTTCCTGTGACGGTGTTGTCCCGGTGTCAGCGCTTTGATTTGCGCCGCATCGAGCCCGAGGCCCAGATTGCCCTGCTGCGCAAAATCGCGACATCCGAAAACGCGCAGATAACGGATGAGGCCCTGGCGCTGATCACCCGCGCGGCGGAAGGGTCCGCGCGCGATGCGCAATCATTGCTGGATCAGGCCATCAGCCATGGTGCAGGTGAAACGACGGCCGATCAGGTGCGCGCGATGCTGGGTTTGGCTGATCGCGGTCGCGTGCTGGACCTGTTTGACATGATCCTGCGTGGTGAAGCCGCCGCCGCGCTGACGGAACTGTCTGCCCAATATGCCGATGGGGCCGATCCGGTGGCCGTTCTGCGCGACCTGGCCGAAGTCTGTCATTGGGTCAGCGTCGTCAAGATTACCCCCGAGGCCGCCGAGGATCCCACGATCAGCCCCGATGAGCGCAGCCGCGGGCAGGCCATGGCCGAGAGCCTGCCAATGCGGGTCTTGTCCCGGATGTGGCAGATGCTGCTGAAAGCTCTTGAAGAGGTCGCAATGGCCCCCAATGCGATGATGGCGGCGGAAATGGCGGTGATCCGGCTGACCCATGTGGCTGATCTGCCCAGCCCGGACGAGCTTGTGCGCAAATTGCAGGATGCCTCGCCCCCGACTGGCCCGGCCCCAACTGGGCGGCCCGCGCCGACGGGCGGCGGTGCAACGGCCATGGCCAGCGCGCCAGCCCCAACGCATGCCTCGCCCGCGGGGCCGTCCGCATCGGGCGCGCAAACGGCCGTCGCGCTAAGTACAGACGCGCTGGAGCATTATGCCCGGTTTGAGGATGTCGTTGACCTGATCCGGGCGCACAGGGATGTCAAACTGCTGGTCGAGGTGGAAACGGGCCTGCGCCTGGTCAGCTACCAGCCCGGCCGGATCGAGGTG
Source organism: Yoonia sp. SS1-5 (assembly GCF_038443705.2). NCBI lineage: Bacteria > Pseudomonadati > Pseudomonadota > Alphaproteobacteria > Rhodobacterales > Paracoccaceae > Yoonia > Yoonia rhodophyticola. Next base: position 1,556,788 of record NZ_CP151767.2, read on the forward strand.
AACCCAACCGCCGATGCCGCCCCGGACCTGATCGGGCGCCTGGGGTCGCGTTTGCAAGCCTGGACGGGAAATCGCTGGGCCATCAGCGTCGCCGAAGGCGACGCCCCCACGATTGCCGAGGTCCGCGATGCCGCTGAAAACGCAATCAGGGCCGAAGCCGAAGCGCATCCGCTGGTGCAGGCCGTCATCGCCGCCTTTCCCAAGGCCCGGATCACGGATATCCGCACCGAGGCCGAAAAGGAACATGACGCGTTTGCGGATGCCCTGCCCGAGGTGGACGAGGAATGGGACCCATTCGACGAGGACTAACCCTGAGCCTGAGCGCAGTTGTTGTGTGGCCGCAAATGGCCATGGCCGCGGTTTGCGACAAAGAAAGGCCCGACTGGGATGGTGCCGCATTCACCAGCCTTGATGAGCTGATCTATCTGCTGCAAACGCCTATCATTCTGTTGATGATCCTGACCACCGCCCTGGCCGTCCGGTTTCGCAGCGAATGGGGTGGCCTTGTCGTTGTCGTCGGCTGGAGCGCGATCTGCTACATCCTGCTGGGTGATGACATCAAGCAGCAGGCCATGATCGAAGGCTGCGTCGGCAGCCCTGCCCTCTTCATTGCGGTTGTGACAATCCTATGTATCGGTGTAGTGCTCTATACAGCGCCGTTGCCCCGGCGCTCAAAATGACAGGAGAATTCATATGCTCAAAGGCTTAGGCGGTCTTGGCGACATGGCCAAGATGATGAAGCAGGCGCAGGAAATGCAGGGCAAGATGGCCCAGATGCAGGAAGACATGGAAAATATCATGGTCGAGGGCGTCAGCGGGGCCGGTCTGGTCAAGGCGACAGCGACAGCCAAGGGCGAGCTGAAAGGGCTTGATATTGATCCGTCGATCTTCAATGGCGATGACAAGGAAGTCGTCGAAGACCTGATCCTTGCCGCGATCAAGGATGCGCAGACCAAGGCAGCCGAACGGGCACAGGAAGAAATGGCCAAGATCACCGAAGGTCTGGGACTGCCCCCCGGGATGAACTTGCCCTTTTAAGGCGTTGGCTGTCTAATTCGGTCGATCACCGCAGGGCCGGAGTGACACAAGGATGGCAGAAAAACCGCAAGGCGCAGAACCGGATACCGGCCATCTTGGCCTGTGGCGGCTGATAAGCTGGATTTCGATTGGAACCGCCATTCTGGTCGGCCTGGCATATGTGGCGGCACAGATCGCTTTTTTCGGCCGTGTTGCGGACCCGCTTTTTGTCTTCATCATCGCGCTGAATACCTGCATCGGCGCGATTTTCGGCTTTCAGTTCGAGACGCGGTTGCGCGCGCTGATTGTCGCCTTCAATGCACAGGAAGAGGACGCCGCCCGAAAAATGGAAATCGGGCGGGCCTTCCGCAACATATTCAACGACATTTTTGCGATCCCTGCCGCGATCTGCTTTGCGTGTTTTATCGCTGGCTGGGTGTATCTGCTCGCCCCATGGGCGGGGACGGGCACGCCGGACCAAGCGCGTGCGCTGAACTGGCTGCTGACCGTGTTTTTGTTCTGCGGCAACCTGATGATCGGATATGGGCTATATTGCATCTTGCGCTTCTGGCTGTTGTCGGCGCGGCGGATCAGCAAGATCAAACTGAACATCTTTAACCCAACCCGGCCGGACATTGCGATCTATCAGGACATCACCAAACGGATCGTGATCCTTGTGGCAGTTGTCGCAACGCTGGCCGTCATCAGCCTGCCACTATCCGTGATCACTGTGGGGGTGACTGCATTCCTGTTTTCGCTGTCAGCGCTGGCAACCGTCATGGCCACATATCTGGTTCCCATGCTGCCACTGACGGCAAAGTTTCAGGAAACACGGGTGACAGAACTGAACAGGGTCGAGAAACATATTGATGCCGTCTACGAACAGATGGTGGATGCGGACGACCCCGGTGCATATCGCGGCAAGATGGACGAGCTTGTCGCCCTGCGCGAGCAGGTCCGCAAAATCAAGACGCTGCCACCTGGCGGCGAGTTCTCAATTTTCACAGCGGTTGGTGTCAGCATCCTGACATTCCTGCCAACAATTTTCGAACATCTGCTGGGGCTGGTATCGTTCTAGAAATTCCGCAATATGCGACGGCAGACTATGACCGGACCCAACCATGTCAAATGGCAACGAAGACCTTGATCACCTGATTGCACTGATGGCGAAGCTCCCCGGGCTTGGCCCCCGCTCGGCCCGGCGGGCGGTGCTGCATCTGATCAAGAAACGCAGCCTTGTACTGCTACCACTTGCCGATGCGATGCACAAAGTCGGCTCAACTGTCCGCGAATGTCTGAATTGCGGCAATGTCTGTACGGCTGATATCTGCGATATCTGCCTGTCGGAAAAGCGGCGAACAGGCCAGATCTGCGTGGTTGAGGATGTCGCCGATCTGTGGGCGATGGAACGGTCCGCAGTCTTTCACGGGCGCTATCACGTGCTGGGCGGGACATTATCTGCCCTTGATGCCGTGGGTCCGGACGAGTTGCGCATACCCAAGCTGCTGGACCGGATCACCGCGGAAGATATCACAGAAGTTATTCTGGCCCTTGGCGCAACAATCGACGGCCAGACAACGGCGCATTACATCGCCGATCAGTTGCCCGATGTGACCGTCACGTCACTGGCGCAAGGGGTGCCTGTTGGTGGGGAACTGGATTACCTGGACGACGGCACAATTACCGCCGCACTCAACGCCCGCAAGGCGCTTTAGCCAACCCACTGGGCGCAGCTGTCCTCGGATATCGGCGCAAGCATGACCCAGCCGGCCTGACCGTCATCGGGACCATCATAGATTGTCACGTAACTCCAATCGCCTTCCGGCTCATGCGCGAAGGACACGGAATCACCGTCGTTCAGGGTTCCGATCTGGGCCGCATCGGCATCGTGCCCGGCGCGCAATGCACGCGCCCCGCCCTGCCATCCGACACAGCCGCCTTCGATCCGGTCAGGCACCGGCAAATCCAGAAGGCGCTGCAATTCCGCGGTGGCCGAAAAGTTCAGCCGCGTGCTGCCCGTATTGACCGAACACATCATTTCGTCTTCCACATCACGGATCCGCGCGACCTTGCGCGCATCCGCCGATGACAGCGCTGGAGATCCGGTGGTGCAACCGGTGTTATCAAACACCGACTGGCCCAGTTCCGACCCAAAGCAATAGCCGGTGCGATCAACGATCAGGTTTCGGGTGTACCACAATTCGTGACAGAAATCGTCAGAGGCCTGCGCGGCGGGCGCCGCGATCAGGAAGGTCAGACATAAACATATAAATCGCATAGCCTCAGCTTGCCCCCGAACCAGACCAAAATCAACTGATACCCAGCGTAATAGAAAGCCCCGCCAGAACCAGTCTGCGGGGCTTCACAATTCAGTGCGTTGGCGCAAGGGCCGCGTGATCAATCGTCCTTTTGGTCGTCGTCATCATCGGGCAGGTTGAAAAAGCTGTCCGCATCGCTGACGTCACGATCATCGGCCTTGTCATCTTCGTCATCTTCGCGCGGATCAGACAGGCTGAAGGTTTCAAGGCCAGCCATCGCCGCAGGCATTTTTGGCTCTGGCTCCATGCCCAGCGATTGTTCGGTGCTGACCAGCTTGCGCCGTTCGTCATCCGACATCACTGTGCCTTCCTTGGCCTTCTTGGCATTCGCCTTCTGGACGGCTGTATCAAGCTCGGATTGTTTGCAAAGGCCCAGTGCTACCGGATCAATGGGATCAATATTGTTGATATTCCAATGGGTTCTGTCGCGGATCGCCTGAATGGTTGGTTTGGTCGTACCGACAAGTTTCGAAATCTGACCGTCGGACAATTCAGGATGGAACTTGACCAGCCAATAGATTGATGCAGGACGATCCTGACGCTTGGACAAGGGGGTATAGCGGGGGCCGCGACGCTTTTCCTCACCCGCAGAGGCGGGGTTATAGAGCAGCTTGAGCTTATGCATCGGGTTGGCTTCTGCCTTGCTGATCTCGTCCTGGGTCAGCTGCTTGTTTGCAATCGGGTCAAACCCCTTGACCCCGGTGGCCACGTCGCCATCGGCGATGCCCTGAACCTCCAATTCATGCAGGCCGCAAAAATCGGCAATCTGCTTGAATGTAATGGTCGTATTGTCGCAGAGCCACACAGCGGTCGCCTTGGCCATGATCGGTGTATTGGACATGTCTCATCTCCTGAACATCTGACAAAGCTGTTCCACGCCCTTGAGGGGCAGACCGTTTCCGGCCGGGTTCGCATTGTCGGGGAACTTGACTGCTATATAAGGGGATCAAAGCCCGGATGAAAGATCAAAAATGCGCCTGCTGACGACCCTGCTGACCATTGCCGCATCACAGGCGGCCGCGAATGATACCGCTGGCGAGTTCGACTATTACGTCCTGTCCCTGTCATGGTCCGCCAACTGGTGCGCACTGGAAGGGGATGCGCGCAATTCGCCGCAATGCGATCCGTCCGAGGATCATGGCTGGATCCTGCACGGTCTGTGGCCCCAATATGAAAGCGGCTATCCAGAGTTCTGCCCCAGCGGCTTTGCCCCGCCGACACGGGGCGACACGGCCGCAATGACCGACATCATGGGCACGTCCGGCTTGGCCTGGCATCAATGGCGCAAGCACGGGGTCTGCACGGGCCTGTCGCCGGATGACTATTTTGCCCTGTCGCGCGCGGCTTATGGCCAGATCACCCGCCCCGCCGTGTTCCGCAAGCTGGAAGACGCCATCACCCTGCCAGCCTCGGTCGTGGAGGAAGCTTTCCTGAGGGACAACCCTGAACTGCAACCCGATCAGATCACCATCACCTGCAAGCAAGGCTATATCCAAGAGGCGCGCATCTGCCTTGACCGTGACCTTAGCCCGCGTCTCTGCGGCAATGACGTGATCCGCGATTGCACGCTGGACAACGCGCAATTTGCGCCGATGCGCTGATAAAGGGCCAAGGCGTGATAGATCAGACCTCAAGAACAGCCGTCCTGATCGTCGCGGCCGGGCGCGGACGCAGGTTGGGCGGCACGATCCCAAAGCAGTATATCCCAATTGAAGGCCTGTGCGCCTTGCGCCGCACCGTCGATCTGTTTTTGTCCTTGCCGCAAATCAACAGCATCACCACCGTCATCCATCCCGACGACAAGGCGTTATATGACGCCGCCGTGGATGGGCTGGTCGACCACAAACTGCGCGAACCGGTCCCAGGCGGCGAAACCCGCGCGGCATCGGTCAGAAATGGCCTGACATCGCTTGATCACATGGCCCCGGATTTGGTGTTGATTCACGATGCCGCCCGCCCGTTCATTGCCCCCGTCATCGTCGAAAACACGATCAAGGCGCTTGGGTCGCACCAAGGGGCATGTGTTGCGTTGCCGGTGGTCGATGCGCTTTGGCGCAGCGATGGTGACCTTGCCGCATCCAGCATCCCGCGCGACGGGCTGTGGCGGGCGCAAACGCCGCAGGGGTTTCACTTTGCGGCCATCCGCGCCGCACATGCAGATCACGATGGCACCGGGGCGGATGATGTCTTTGTCGCGCGGGCGGCCGGTATTCCGGTGGCCTTTGTGTTGGGTGATGAGGCGAATTACAAAATCACGACCGCCGCTGATCTGGAACGGGCCAAGCGGGATATCAGACAGCAATCCTGACCCTAGCCAACAAGGGTCTGCGTCAGGGGTGATTGTGGATCGGCCAAGGCCTCAATGACGTTGAAATGATGTGCGCCCGGGGCCACGACATGCGTGCAATTCCACGCCTCTGCCAACCACTTGGCCTGATCAAGAAACGCAGGGCGCTCCGCCCCACCCACCCAGACGGTCACAGGTGTCGCAGGCGGCGGCAGATGCACCGGGCTTTCGGTGCGGGCCTCTGCGGCATCAATGCGCAGGTCTGCATTCATGCGCGTCCGCTGTAACGGCGCCAGGTCCGATACCGGCGACACAGACACGACATTCTCGACCCGCGCTGCATTGGCATGCCGGGCCACCAACTGTCCGCCTGCGGAATGACCGCATAGGCGGACCGGCCCTGCAACACGGGCGCCGATGACGGCAATGGCCCGGCCGATTTGTTCCCCGATCTGACTGATCCGCACATCAGGGCACAGATCATAGGACGGCATTGCGACGCTCCATCCATCCGCCAGCGGGCCAGCGGCCAGATGCGACCAGTAGGATTTGTCAAACCGCAGCCAATAGCCCCCATGCACAAAGATGATCAGTCCTTTGGACAGACGGCTGGGATGGAACAGATCAAATCGCTGGCGGGGCGTCTCGCCATATGGCAAATCCAATTCGCACAAGGCATTGTCGCGAAAGGCCTGTGCAAGCGCTGCCCATTTCGCGGGATAGTCTGCACCGCCCGGAATATGGGTTGCATTCGCATACGCGTCATCTAATTCCATGGCTGCCCCTTTACCTTGCGCGCGCCGCGCGCTCTGATGTCGCAAATCCAACAGGAGCCTAACATGCTTGACGAGACCACCAACCTCAAATCCATGCTGTCGCGGGCTGACCTTGTTTGCGACACGGCCTATATCGGCGGGGCGTGGATCGCCGCGCAAAGCGGCAAGACGTTTGATGTGACCAACCCCGCCCGCGGCGATGTAATTGCGACCGTTCCCGATCTTGGCAGGTCCGAAGTTGCCGCCGCGATTGATGCCGCACAGACAGCGCAAAAGCCGTGGGCTGCAAGGGCTGCGAAAGAACGCGCACAGATATTGCGCAAATGGTTCGATCTGCTGATGGCACATCAGGAAGATCTTGCAATCATCATGACCGCCGAACAGGGCAAACCCCTGGCAGAAGCGCGGGGCGAGATTGCCTATGGCGCCTCATTCGTCGAGTGGTTTGGCGAAGAGGCCAAGCGGATTTACGGCGAAACAATCCCCGGCCATATGGCGGACAAGCGGATCACGGTGATCAAACAACCAATTGGCGTAGCGGCTGGCATCACGCCGTGGAATTTTCCCAACGCGATGATCGCCCGCAAGGTCGCCCCGGCATTGGCCGCTGGCTGCGCGTTTGTGATCAAACCCTCTGAATTGACCCCGCTTTCCGCCCTCGCCATGGCGAAACTGGCGGAAGAGGCCGGGGTGCCTGCGGGCCTGTTTTCTGTTGTGACCTCAAGCTCATCTTCTGACATCGGCAAGGAATTCTGCGAAAATCCGGTGGTCCGCAAGCTGACCTTTACCGGGTCAACACAAGTGGGGCGCATCCTGCTGGCACAGGCGGCCGATCAGGTGATGAAATGCAGCATGGAACTGGGTGGCAACGCCCCCTTCATCGTGTTTGACGATGCCGATCTGGACGAGGCCGTCACAGGGGCCATCGCCTGCAAGTTCCGCAATAACGGGCAAACCTGCGTTTGCGCGAACCGCATCTACGTTCAGGCAGGCGTTTACGACGCCTTCGCGGCCAAATTCAAAGCCGCCGTCGAGGCCCTGCAGGTCGGGGACGGCATGCAGGATGGCACCACATTGGGACCCCTGATCGAGCCCAAGGCCGTGGACAAAGTACAATCCCATCTGGACGACGCACTGTCCAAAGGCGGCCAGGTTCTGACCGGCGGGAAGCCGCATGACCTGGGTGGGCTGTTTTTTGAGCCGACAATCATCACGCAGGCCAGCAAAGACATGATTGTCTGCACCGATGAGACATTTGGCCCCTTTGCCCCGCTTTTTAAATTCGAGGACGAGGATGACGTCATCGCGCAAGCCAATGACACGATCTTTGGCCTCGCCGCATATTTTTATGCCAAGGATATCAGTCGGGTGACAAAGGTATCCGAAGCGCTGGAATACGGGATCGTCGGGGTGAATACGGGCATCATCTCGACCGAAGTGGCGCCCTTTGGCGGGATCAAGCAATCAGGCCTCGGGCGTGAAGGGTCGTCCCATGGGATCGAAGAGTTTCTGGAAATGAAATATATCTGCACGGGTATTTAGCGGGCCGTAGAAACCTAGGGTCAGGAACCTAGGCAGCCAGATCGGCTGCCTTCACACATCGCAATCCGCGATCAAGTAGCACCCGCGCTTCAAACGCCTTCAGCACGGTGCGGGCGCGGGCGTCATGTGTGATGTCTTCTGGTCTGCGGCCCTCCTCGGTCTCCCATTCCTGCACCGCCCGCAGCGCGGCATGTGCCAAATCGCCCATATAGAGGCTTTCGGTCCATGCGCCGTCACTGCAAATCACCTCATGACGATCAAAAAGCAGATGACAATAGGTGACCGGCTGGTTGCCGGGAACCCGCCCGATCCCTGCCAGGCCAACAAAATGATGCACCGGAACAAAGGCTTCGGGCGCGTCGCAGATAAGCTCCACATCAGCGCCCTGCACCAACACGCAATGCGCTGGTGACAGCATCATCTGCCGATCATTCCCCAGCGCGCCTGCAGGTATTGTTACGGCACGCAAATCCGGGTGCCACTGCAAGACCGCCCGGGCGATCTCGGCGGCGCGGATCGCACGCAGCGGCACATATCCATTGTCACGGCTTTTGACCCGCATGCCCGGCCTTAGCGCAGCGACCGGCACATCGCCCTGATCTGTCGCGATCATCGTACCGGGGGTGAAGCACGGGGTGCCCGGCACGCCGGGGGTTGGCGTACCCTCGACAAAGTTTCCATCGGCATCGCGCACAAACGACGTCCCGTTCGGCGCGCCGCTATTGATCGTCTCACCGGTGCCTTGCAAACTTCCGCCCGTCGGAAAATCAGTGGGCAGGGTCGTCGGCACGTTTGGTGGCTGGCCATAGGACAGGCGGATGTAATCGCCATTGGGTGCGACAAGATATATGGTGTCGTCCTTGTTGCCCTCGCCATCTTCCAGAAATCCGCCCTGCGCATTGCCGGAAGATGAATTGTTGCTGGCCCCGAAATAATCGGTGCGGCTGCCGGTGTATTCCCCGATTACAGCCGCGGTCTGACCCGCCAGAATGGTGCTGCCGGCGATGAACTCGTGCAGCAAGCCACGCTCTTGTGACCAGACCGCATAACCTTCCAGATCAATATCCGCATTTGTGTTGTTCTGAAATTCGACAAATTCGTCCTGTTTGTTGGTCGTGCCATTCCCGTTGACATCCACGGCGGCCCCGCCTGCGTTGTCTGCCAGAATCTCGCTGATGAGTATGCCATTCAGAAAGTCAGCCATGTAAATGCCTATCTTTTTGCTGCGTCACCCCAAACCTGATGGACCGCCTTTACCACTATTCAGCAGAAAATTCGAAAAAAATCCAAGCCGCAGCCAAGGATTGACCTATTGGCTGCGTCAAATCACCGTGATGCGCATGATGACAAGCGATGAGGACCTCGCGGCAGCGGCCGCAAATGGTGACGGACAGGCCTTTGCAAGCCTGCTTGATCGCCATTACGACCGCTTGTTTGCGTTCTGCTTTCGGCTGACCGGCGCGCGGGCCGAAGCCGAAGATCTGTGTCAGGATATCTGCCTGGCCCTGCCGGCCAAGCTTGCCAGCTACCAAAAGCGGGCCAAGGTCACGACCTGGCTATACCGCGTGGCGGTGAACGCCGCCCATGACCGACGGCGCAAACGCGCCACCTACGTAAAAGCGTCCGAAGGATGGGGCGATTGGGAAACTAACCGCACTGCCGCCAACCATGATACCAACGACCAAATCGACTGGCTGACCCAGGCGATGAACCAACTCAGCGATGATCTGCGCGACACGCTCGCCCTTGTGCTGGATGAGATGACACACGCCCAAGCCGCCGAGATACTTGGCGTCTCGGAAGGGACAATCAGCTGGCGGATCTCGGAAGCCAAAAAGGCCCTGCGCGCGATCAAGGAAAAAGAGGACGTGGCATGAATGACGACCTGAGCGACCTCAAGGCAATGATGGATGATGCAACGCCCCGGCCCGATGCGGCACGGCGGGCAGAAAATCTGGCATTGGCGCAGAAAAATTTTGACGCGCTCCAAGGATCGCGGACACAGCCGCGTCCCACTTCTGCAACCGAGGCAAAGGGCCTCTGGACAGGAGTAAAGACCATGCTGACTACTTTTACATCCAAACCGGCACTGACAACGACAACAGCCATTGTGGCGGTTGGTTTCCTTTATTTATCGCCGCAGATCATGGATAGCGGTGTCAGGAACTTCGGGGACTTTACTGGGGATCAATTGCTCAGCGAGTCGCCGCAAACGACTAACGACGTGCCCGTCGAGATCGCACCAGTGACCGCCTCGGAACCCGCGCCAACAGCGCCCGTCGCACCCAGCGTTCTTGCCGAACAAGTGGATGACAGCGCCAAGGCCGCGCCAGCGATTGCGGAGATGTTGTCGTCAAATAGTGGGCGCGCACGTCTGGAAAACAGCACAGATCTGCAGCCCAGGGATCTATCACGCGCGCTAGACGATACCGGTATAGAGGCCGGTACTGTCGTGTCACCGAATCGCATGTCGCAAGCTGACATTTCGGCCAATCCCGCACCCAACACCGAAACCTTTCCAACAGAAGCCCCCAACACCCTCAAGGTCACGGCAGAAGAACCAGTCTCGACCTTTTCCATCGACGTGGACACGGCCTCTTATGCATTTGTCCGATCTTCTCTTGCACGCGGGCAGATGCCGCCTGCAAATGCTGTGCGGATCGAAGAGATGATCAACTATTTCCCGTATGACTACGCTGCCCCCGACGCAGATGATGCCCCGTTTCGGCCAACCATCAATACGTTTCAGACCCCCTGGAACCCTGATACGCGCATTGTCCATATCGGCCTGCAGGGGGAAATGCCCAGCGACGCAATGCGTCCGCCGCTTAATCTGGTCTTTTTGATCGACACGTCCGGATCAATGGATGCCGCCGCCAAACTGCCGCTGCTCAAACAATCGTTCCGCCTGATGCTGGATCAATTGCGGCCAGAGGATGAGGTTGCCATCGTCACCTATGCCGGCAGCGCCGGGCAGGTCCTCGCACCGACCAAGGCGCGTGAGCGGTCAACGATCCTTGCCGCCCTTGATCAATTGCGCGCCGGCGGCGGCACAAATGGCCAGGGCGGGCTGCAGCAGGCCTATGCCACCGCTGACGGGATGGCCGAAGATGGCGAGGTCAGCCGGATCATTCTGGCAACTGACGGGGATTTCAACGTGGGCCTCAGCGACCCTGAAGCTTTGAAAGACTATATCGCAGACAAGCGCGAGACCGGCACCTACCTGTCCGTGCTGGGCTTTGGGCGGGGTAATCTGGACGACGCCACCATGCAGGCGCTCGCCCAGAACGGCAACGGCATCGCGGCCTATATCGACACGCTGTCCGAGGCGCAGAAAGTGCTGGTTGATCAGGTCAGCGGTGCGCTGTTTCCCATCGCGGGTGACGTCAAGGTGCAGGTCGAATTCAACCCCGCGCAGATCGCCGAATATCGGCTGATCGGCTATGAGACCCGCGCGTTGCGCCGCGAGGACTTCAACAATGATCGCGTGGATGCGGGCGAGTTGGGCGCAGGTCACGCAGTGACCGCACTCTACGAGGTCACGCCCGTCGGCTCACCCGCGCAACTGAGCGATCCGTTGCGCTATGGCGCCGGCACCGTGGCCGCTGGTTCGGACGAAATCGGGTTTCTCAAACTGCGCTACAAAGAACCCGGCGCGGATACGAGCGAGCTGATCGAGACCCCGATAATCGGCGAGAGTGTTCCGGGAACAGAGGCCAATTTTGCAACCGCAATTGCGGGTTTCGGCCAGTTGTTGCAAGGCGGCCAGTATCTGGGTGACTGGGGGTACGATGAGGCCATTGCGCTGGCAAACGCCAGTCGGGGCGATGACCCTTTTGGCTACCGGACAGAGGCCGTGCAATTGATGCGGCTGGCACAAAGCCTGGCCCGGTAAATCGCCAATAAGCGGATCAGGACACCCAGGCCAACCCGGCCTGGGTCGTGATCTTTGGGTGATATGCCCCGCTGACCCAGCCATCATACCCGTCCGCATCGAGCATCGCAAAGAAGGCAGGGTAGTCGATTTCGCCCTTGTCCGGCTCTGTCTCGTCAGGAAGTTGCGCAACCTGCACATGGGCCACCAGATCGGCGACATCTTTCCACACCGTGATCGGATCGCCCTGAAGGCGTGCTGCCTCATACACGCTGAACTGCAGTCTGACATTATCCGCACCAACCGCTGCCAGCACCTCGCGCGCCAGATCGAAACCTGACAGGAAATCGTCGCCCGCAACGGGCTTGATTGTCAAAATCTGCTTTGGTGCCTCTGCGGCGGCCCAGCGCAGATTTTCGACGAAGACCGCATGTGCAGCATCCCCCGTCGCCACGCCCGGCGCCACCTGAACATGGGAAGCGCCCAAGGTCTTGGCATAACGCAATGCGCGTTTGAAATCTCGTTGAAACCGTTGTTGCAAGTCCGGAACCGCGGCCCAACCACGCTCGCCCCCGGTGTAGTTTGGCGGTGGGCTGCTGATGAGCGCCATCTGCAATTCATATCTGGCCATCTCATTGACCACATCCTGCGCGTTCACGTCGTAGGGTTCGAGCACCTCGACCGCATCAAAACCCGCCTCCTTGGCGGCCGTAAACCGTTCCATGAACGGGATTTCCTGAAACAGATAGGTCAGGTTGGCACAGAATTTCGGCATCAGACCTCGCGTGTTTTTCACCCATACCATCCTACCCAAATCCTTGGTTCGCAATAGAAAAATGGGTGCCACAGGCGTCACCAGGCAGCAATCATTTCGAAAAAGCTTCCTAACGCGCAAGGTGTTCGCATAGCCTGACCTAGCGTCACCTGCCTTTCGCAGGCGACCTAATGGGAGGAACAATCATGAATAATCGAATGAGATTTGGCATTTTTCTGGCCCCTTTTCACAAGCCGGGCATCAATCCGACCTTGGCACTGGAACAGGATCTGGAGCTGGTTCAATGGCTCGACCGATGCGACTATGACGAGGTCTGGTTTGGCGAACACCATTCGGCGGGGTCCGAAATTTCTGCAAGCCCCGAGATCATGATCGCAACCGCAGCACCCCGAACCCGGCATATCAAGCTTGGCACCGGCGTTGTGTCTGTCAGCTACCACAATCCGCTATGGGTCGCCGAAAAGATCGTGCAACTTGATCACCTGACCCGGGGCCGCGTGATGCTGGGGCTTGGGCCTGGATCGCTGCCCACCGACGCCGCGATGATCGGGCTTAGCCAAAAGGACACGCGCGGTCTGCTGGCTGATGGGCTTGACGTCATCACCCGCCTGCTGCGCAGTGACGCGCCGGTTAACTTCGAGAATGACCGCTGGGTGCTGAAAGACGCCCGGCTGCATCTGCGCCCCTATTCGAACTTTGATCTGGCCACTGCGGCGGTTGCCTCACCCACGGGGCCAAAGCTCGCCGGTAAATACGGGACCGGCCTGATTTCCATCGGCGCCACGACAGCGGCCGGTTTTGACGCGCTTGCCCTGCATTGGGACGTGATCGAGGAAGAGGCCCGACACCACAAACAGCAGGTGGACCGGGCAAAATGGCGATTGGTCGGCCTTTGCCACATCGCCGAGACGGCCGAACAGGCCCGGCGCGACGTCGAATACGGTATCGAGCACTGGTTCAACTATTTCCAGGAAATCGCCGCATTCCCGCAGATGTCCATGCCCGGCCAAAACGCCAAAGAGATGATCGACTTCATCAATGACAGCGGCTTTGGCGCCATCGGCACACCCGAGATGTGCCGCGCCCAGATCGACCGGCTGTGGAAACAGTCCAACGGCGGATTTGGCGCCTATCTGATGTTGGCCCATAACTGGGCGAATTTCGAGGCGACCAAGAAATCCTACGAGCTGATCGCCCGCGAGGTGTTCCCGCATTTCCAGGGACAACATCTGTCGACGATGAATGCGGCCATGTGCGCGCAAAAAATGCGCCCGGAACTTGCGGAAATCCACGCCAAGGCAGTCGAGACAGCGCAGAACAACTATGAAACTGAAAAAGAAAGCCGTGGCGCAAAGGCAACCGAGCCTGCCGAGTAACACTGGCTGAACCGGTGCGGGGGCGCCGTTCAGCGGCCCCGCGCAACATCGCATGACATTTCGGTGAGCCTGGTTTTGCCGCAACGCAGGCGCGGCTATCTTTATGACCAACCAGTCTAGCCGGAGTATTGTCCATGCACCCGACCCGCCGCAACGTTCTGACCTTGTGTGCAACGCTGCCTTTGACGGCGACGCTCGCCAATATTGCCGTCGCCCAATCCACGCCGACATTCTACGCCGAAGGTGGGATCGCCATCGACGGCACAGATCCTGTTGCCTATTTCAAACAAGGCGCGCCAGTCGCGGGCGATCCGACCATTACACATGACTGGGAAGGCGCGACATGGCAGTTCAGCAGCGCCGAAAACCGCGATCTTTTTGCGGCAGATCCGGCCGCATACGCGCCGCAATATGGTGGCTATTGTGCCTATGCGGTCAGCGAGGGCTATACCGCCTCGACCGTCCCAGAGGCTTGGCGCATCGTGGATGGCAAGCTTTACCTGAACTACTCGCGTCGCATCCAACGCCGTTGGGAACGGGATATCCCCGGGCGGATCGCTGCAGGCGACCGCAACTGGCCCACGGTTCTGAACTAAGCTAGGGTCAGGACCCTAAGCCAGCTCTGCGGCTGGGATGATCGGAAAAAACACGCCCGCGGACCGCACACCAAACCACCGGGCGCCCTCATGCGCATCCTCTTCGCCCAGCTCGACCAGGCGGTAGAATGATTTACGATCAATCAACGCCTCAAGGTTGGCTCTGACCCGCACATAGGGGCTGGGTTCACCGGTTTCGGGGTCGCGGGTGACGCGGATCGGATGATCCGGGCCGGCGATCATGCGGTCGCCCACATTGGTCTCAAACTCCAACCCGTCGCCCACCGGGTTGAAATCAACCGCGACAAATGGCGCATCGTCAACGGTAATCCCTACCTTTTCGACCGGAGTGACAAGCACATAATCATCCCCATCCCGGCGCAGAATCGTTGAAAACAGCTTCACCAACTCAAACCGTCCAATCGGGGTGCCCATGTAATACCATGTGCCGTCGCGCGCGATGCGCATGTCGATATGCCCGCAATGCGGCGGATTCCACAGATGAACGGGCGGCAAACCGCCCTTTTGGGCAGCGCGGGCGCTAGATGCGAGGCTTTCCGCCGAGGGTGTCACAATCTTTTGTGTGTTCATTGTTTTTGCCATTGGGCTTGATGGGATTATCTGTTCGAATGAAAGATATAGTTCAACCGGAGGAATGTCATGGCCCACGACGCCGATCTTGTCGCCGATATCGAAGCGCTCGGCGCAAAGCTTGAGGCAGCGCGCACCAGTATTGCCGCCCGCTTCATCGGCCAGCCCCGGGTTGTGGACCTGACCCTGACCGCATTGATCTGCGGCGGGCACGCGGTGCTGATCGGCCTGCCGGGCCTTGGAAAGACGCGGCTGGTCGACACGCTGTCAACGGTGATGGGGTTGAACGGGAACCGCATTCAGTTCACGCCCGATCTGATGCCTGCCGACATTCTGGGATCAGAAGTGCTGGAAACCTCTGATGACGGGCAGCGCAACTTTCGCTTTATCGAAGGGCCGATTTTCTGCCAGCTTCTGATGGCCGACGAGATCAACCGCGCCTCGCCCCGGACCCAATCAGCGCTTTTGCAAGCCATGCAGGAAAAAGAAGTCACCATTGCGGGGCAACATCGCGCGCTTGGGATACCTTTTCATGTTCTGGCAACGCAGAACCCCATCGAACAGGAAGGCACCTACCCCCTGCCCGAGGCACAGCTTGACCGCTTTCTGGTGCAAATTGACGTCCCCTACCCCGACCGGGGCACTGAAAAGGACATCCTGATCGCCACAACCGGCGTTGAAGAGGCGCAATCGAGTGCCGTCTTTACTGCGCAAGAGCTGTTGGATGCACAATTGCTTCTGCGCCGGATGCCTGTGGGCGACAATATCGTGGAAATGATCCTTGATCTGGTGCGGTCCTGCCGACCCGACGATGCCGCCGCCCCCGAGGCGATCAAGGCCAATGTCAGCTGGGGTCCCGGCCCGCGTGCGGCACAGGCCCTGATGCTGACTGTGCGCGCCGCGGCCCTTTTAAACGGCAGGCTTGCCCCATCAGCTGATGATGTGCGCAGTATGGCCGTGCCAGTGCTGGAACATCGAATGGCACTTTCCTTTGCGGCGCGCGCCCGTGGCGAAAGTATCCATCAGATCATCAATGCCGCCGCTGATCGGGTCACCTCCGTATCTGCCGCCGCATGATCCAACCGCTCGCCCTACGCTCAGCCGCCGAGGATATCGCCGCGCCGCTGCCTGCCCTGCTTGCAGGGGCAGAGCATCTGGCGGCGGCTGTCCTTCTGGGCGATCACGGGCGCAGGCGCGCTGGAACGGGGGACACCTTCTGGCAATACCGGCCCGCGCAACCGCATGATGAGGCCCGCAGCATCGACTGGCGGCGGTCCGCCCGATCCGACAGTAATTTTGTGCAGGACAAGGAATGGCAAATTGCCCAATCCATCATCCTGTGGGTGGATCAGGCGGCATCCATGTCCTTTGCTTCAGAAAACCACCCGACCAAGGCAGAACGGGCGCGCACTCTCGCCCTTGCCATGGCGATCCTGCTGATCCGCGGTGGCGAACGGGTTGGCCTGACCGGCCTCCGGCTACCCCCGCGTCGGGGCGAGGCGCAATTGATGCAAATGGCGCAATTGCTCAGTGAAGACGATGCAATCGACTATGGGGCGCCCGAGGCACAAGGCATGTTGCCCCATTCCCGCGCGCTGTTCATCAGCGATTTTCTTGGCGATATCGGGCCGGTCGAAGAGGCATTGCTACGCGCCGCCGACCGCGACGTGCGCGGCACGCTTCTGCAAGTCCTCGATCCCCAAGAAGAAGCCTTCCCCTTCGATGGGCGCACCATCTTCCAGTCCATGACCGGCGCGCTGGAACATGAAACGCTGAAAGCGGGTGACCTGAAACAGCGCTATCTCGACCGGCTTGCCCAGCGCAAAGATCGGCTTGCTCATCTGGCGCGGATTACCGGCTGGCAATTCAGCACGCACCATACCGGCCAAAGTGCCACAAACGCGCTTCTGTGGCTCTACGGCGCGATGGAGCGGCGCGCATGATCCATCATCTCGCCCAAAATACTCAAAAAATCAACGCCACCCCAGGTGCTGAGGCCTGCATCTGATGTGGTCCATCGGCCCCATAGGTTTTGCGGCACCATGGCTGCTGCTGGGGCTTATCGCCCTGCCGATCCTGTGGATTTTGCTGCGCGCCGTGCCGCCTGCACCGATCCGGCGGCGGTTTCCGGGCGTTGCCCTTTTGCTCGGGCTGACAGACAATGAGACACAATCTGACCGGACCCCGTGGTGGCTGCTGCTATTGCGACTGCTGGCCGTCGCTGCCATGATCATCGGCTTTGCCGGTCCGGTTCTCAATCCGCAAGCCGCGCGTGATGGGACTGGCGATCTGGTGATTGTGCTGGATGGATCCTGGGCCGGGGCAGCCAGCTGGCAGGCAAAAATCGACAGGGTCGACAGCCTGCTGGATGAGGCTGCCGTGGCCGACAGGCGGGTGGCCGTTGTCTCGCTGACCGACCTGCCGAATGATGATTTGCCCTTCACCGCACCGCTTGAATGGCAAAACAGGCTGCCCAATCTGCAACCGAACCCGTGGCAACCCGCTGACCCCGCCGCCTATTTCGCCAGCCAGTCGGGATCATTCGAAACCTACTGGATCTCTGACGGGCTGGACTACGCCTCGCGCACCGACCTGCTTGAAACACTTGAAGGTTTCGGCACTGTCCGGGTTTTTCAAACACCCCGACAGACGACCGGATTGCGCCCCGCCCGGTTTGAGGACGGGCAGGTCCTGGTCTCGGCCACGCGGACACCGGTTGGCAACCTGACCGAAACCACCATTTCGGCCATCGGGCTGGACCCTGCCGGGGTAGAACGACAACTGGCAACCGTGCCCATGACATTCGACGCGGGCGAGGCCGTTGCCGAAACAGCCATGGTGTTGCCGCCTGAATTGCGCAACAGGATTACCCGGTTCGAGATCACCGGCACCCGGTCCGCTGCCGCAGTCAGCTTGACCGATGATGCGCTGAAACGGCGCGAAGTTGCCCTGATCGCAGGCCGGGACGACCGCGAAGGGCTGGAACTGCTGTCCCCGCTTTACTATCTGCGCGAAGCATTGGAGCCGACGGCAGACCTGATTGATGGCGCGCTCACGGATATCCTGCAGGCCAATCCGGATGTGATCATCCTCGCCGATGTGGCGATCCTGACCGATATCGAGGCATCCGGGGTCGAAGACTGGGTCAATCAGGGTGGTATGCTTTTGCGGTTTGCCGGGCCGCGTCTGGCCGCCTCTGATCTGGGGCGCAACAGTGAGGATCCGCTTTTGCCCGTTCGTCTGCGCTCCGGCGGGCGCAGCGTGGGCGGCGCGATGAGTTGGGGCGAGCCAAAGTCACTGGCGCCATTCACCGAAGACAGCCCCTTCTTCGGCCTTGCGGTGCCGACCGATGTGGCCGTGACGTCGCAAGTGATGGCGCAACCTGATCCCACGCTGGCTGACCGGGTGATCGCGCAGCTTGCTGACGGCACCCCGCTTGTGACCCGCAAGATCAGCGGTGAAGGTCAGGTGGTCCTTGTGCATGTGACCGCAAATGCCGAATGGTCAACGCTGCCTTTGTCGGGATTGTTTGTGCAAATGCTGGAACGGCTGGCCGTCTCGACCCGGCCCGCATCGCCCGATGCCACCGAACTGGAAGGCACCACATGGACGGCTGGCAAGATACTTGACGCCTACGGCCGTTTTGCAGATGCCAGCAATCTGCCGGGCATACCGGGCGAAGAATTGGCCACGGCCCAGCCTGGGCCAAGCCTGCCACCCGGCCTATATGCCAATGATGACCGTCAGATCGCAATCAATGTCATCGGAAAGGATACGATGCTGAGTTCTGCACAATGGCCGCCCAGGATCGTCGTCGAAGGCATGGCCGTCATGCGCGAAACCGCCCTGAAAGGCTGGTTGCTGGGCATCGCCATTTGCCTACTGCTGATGGATGTCGTGGCCTCATTGGCAGTGGGTGGTCGCCTGCGCGGGCCGCGCGCAGATGTTGCGGCAGGGCTGATGCTGCTGCTGTTGGCCGCGCCGCAGGCGGATGCGCAGACCCCGGATGAGTTCGCAACCACGGCCACGTCGGAGGTCGTGCTGGGCCATATATTGACCGGCGACCCCGAGACGGACGAGGTCGCCGCTGCGGGCCTTCTGGGCCTGTCGCAGACATTGTTCCGCCGTACCTCTATCGAACCGGCAGCCCCTTTGGGGGTCGATCTGGAACAGGACGAACTGGCCTTTTTCCCGTTCCTTTACTGGCCGATTACGGCGGATCAACCACTGCCATCCCGGACGGCCTATGGCAAATTGAACCGCTATCTGCGTTCGGGGGGGATGATCCTGTTTGACACCAGCGACGCAAACACCGCGCGGTTTGGATCAAGCTCGCCCGAGGGGCGCAAGCTACAGGCAATCGCCCGGTCACTGGATATCCCGCCGCTGGAACCGATCCCGTCCGATCACGTCCTGACCCGGACATTCTATCTGCTGCAGGACTTCCCCGGCCGCTATGCAAGCCGCGACGTCTGGGTCGAGGCCGCGCCACCGGATGCGGAACTGATCGAAGGCATGCCCTTTCGCAATCTCAATGACGGCGTCACGCCGGTAATCATCGGCGGCAATGACTGGGCGCGGGCCTGGGCCGTATCGCCCAGCGGCGCCCGGATGTTCCCGGTCGGGCGCGGCATGGCGGGCGAACGGCAACGCGAAATCGCCCTGCGCTTTGGCGTTAATGTCATCATGCACGTGCTGACAGGGAATTATAAATCCGATCAGGTCCATGTGCCTGATCTTCTGGACAGGTTGGGTCAATGACGGGTTCCCTGCTGCTTGACCCCTTATTGCCCCTGCCCATCCTGTGGATCGCGGCGGGCATTGCGGCGGTTGCAGTCGCGCTGGCAATCTGGCGCAGGCTGCCGGGGTGGTGGCTGCGCGGGCTTGCAGGGCTGGCCCTGCTATTGGCGCTGGCCAATCCGTCGATCCAGCGCGAGGACCGTGAGCCCCTGTCAGACATCGTGATGTTGGTTGTGGACGAAAGCGCCAGTCAGCGCATCGCGGATCGGCCGGATCAGAACGCCGCCGCCATCGCCAATATCGAGGCCGAGATCGCCCGCAAGCCCAACACCGAATTGCGCAAAGTCACGCTGGGCGACGGCGAAGGCGACATCGGGACCGCATTGATGGGCGCATTATCAGAAGCGCTTGCCACCGAACCCCAGGGCCGCATTGCGGGGATTATTCTGGTCACGGACGGGCGGGTGCATGATATTGAAAATGCACCCCGATTGCCTGCACCATTGCACACATTGCTGACCGGCCAACCTGCGGATTGGGACCGCCGGCTGGTCGTCGCCAACGCCCCTGCCTTTGCGATCCTGGGCGAGCAGGTCAACCTGACCCTGCGGGTAGAAGACCAGGGTGCGGCCCCGCCGGATACTTCGGTCGACCTGTCTATTTCCATTGATGGGGCGCCCCCGACAACGCTGCCCATTCCCATTGGGCGGGACATCGAATTGCCGATCGAACTGCCCCACGGCGGGATGAACGTTCTTCAATTCACCATACCCGATGCAGAAGGCGAGCTGACCAACCGCAACAATGCGGCCGTCGTTCAGATCAACGGGGTGCGCGACCGCCTTCGGGTGCTGTTGGTTTCTGGCGAACCGCATCCTGGCGAACGGACATGGCGCAATCTGCTGAAATCCGACAGTTCGGTTGATCTGGTGCATTTCACCATTCTGCGCCCACCCAACAAGCAGGACGGTGTGCCCGTCAACGAGTTATCCTTGATCGCCTTTCCGACCCGGGAACTGTTCCTTGAAAAGATCAATGATTTTGACCTGATCATCTTTGACCGCTACCGGCGCCGGGGCATTCTGCCGAGCGAATATCTCGACAATATCCGTCAATATGTTGAACAGGGCGGCGCTGTTTTGATCTCCTCCGGGCCTGAATACGGCTCTGCCGAAAGTATCTACCGGTCACCGCTGGGGCAAATCCTGCCCGGCGCCCCCACCGCGCGCGTGTTCGAGGAAGGGTTCACCCCCCAAATCACCGATATCGGCGCCCGTCACCCGGTCACCGAGGGGCTTGTCACATTTGCGCCCGACCCAACAAACGAAGCCGCCCCCTGGGGCCGTTGGTTTCGCCTGATTGATGTGCTGGTTCAGCAAGAGGCTACGACGGTGATGTCAGGTCTCGATGATCGCCCCCTGTTGATCCTGAACCGCATCGGCGAAGGGCGCGTGTCGCTGATGACCTCCGATCAAAGCTGGCTGTGGGATCGCGGCTATGAAGGCGGCGGGCCGCAACTGGAATTGCTGCGCCGTCTTGCCCATTGGATGATGAAGGAACCCGAACTCGAGGAAGAAGCCCTCTGGGCGGAACCCAACGGGCAAACCATGCGGATCATTCGCCGCACTCTTGATCTGGAAACACCAGACGTCACCGTCACCCACCCCGATGGCAGCGAGACCCAGCTGACGCTGGAAGAGGTCTCACCCGGTCGGTTCGAGACCTTGTGGGACGCGCCGGAAATTGGCCTGTATCGTCTGGATGACGGCGAGGAAACCAGTGTCATCGCCCTTGGCCCGTCTGCCCCGCGCGAATTCGAGCGGACCATCGCATCAGCCGAGGTTTTGCAGCCCATTATCGACAGCACCAACGGGGGTGTCATGCAGATCGTCGATGGCGATATTGATATCCGCAATGTACGCGAGGGCCGGCCCGCCGCTGGGCGCGGCTGGATCGGGATTACGCCGCGCGGCGCCTACCAGACAGCCGATATCAGCATCACTGCGTTATTGCCGGCATGGGCGTTTCTGTTGCTGGCCGCCCTGCTGATTGTTGCGGCCTGGTTGCGCGAAGGGCGTCGCTAGGCTAGCTGATCCCGATACGGTTGCAGATGGGGATTTGGGATGATTATCGGTCATATCGGGGCGCGTGCTGGCAGCAAAGGCGTGCCAAACAAGAATTTCCGCATGCTGCATGGCAAGCATCTGATCGACTGGTCGCTTGACCAGCTATTTGCCTGTGACCGGGTCGATCACGTTGTTGTCTCGACCGATTCACCCGAGATTTACGCCCATGCCGTCGCCCGCGGCTGCATGGAAATCGGACTGCGGCCTGCCGAACTTGCAACGGATACAGCGGCAAAATGGCATGTCTGGCAGCACGCATTGGGCGAGGTTGAAAAGCAGACCGGCCCCGCCAGCGCATTTCTGGACCTTGACTGCACCTCGCCGCTGCGGCTGCCGCAGGATATCGAGGCCGGGCTTGATCTTTATGCGACCGCACAGCCTGACATGGTGATGTCCTGCTGCGAAAGCCGCAAGAACCCCTATTTCAATATGTTAGAGACGGATGACACAGGCGGGCTGCATGTATCAAAGCCCTTGCCACACGGGGTCGTGGCCCGGCAGCAGGCGCCAATGGTCTATGATCATGTTGGTCTGGTTTACGTGGTGAAACCCGACTATCTGCGCCGCGCGCAAAGCCTATTTGACGGTCACGTGATCCCCTTGGTCGTCCCGAATGAGCGTGGACTGGACGTGGACAGCCCGTTTGACTGGGATGTCATCGACTATCTGCTGGGGCGCCAGATTGCGGATGGGCTGCGATCACCCGCTTAACGCCAGCCTTGCCAGAACCATTGTGAACGGCGCATCTCGGCAAAGCTCGCCGTTAGTGCGGCCGGGTCGTATTCTGTTCTGATCCATGTGTCGATGGCAATCGGGGCCTGCGCATTCCGGACCGCATAAACATCCAAAAAGTGATCCAGGATGCCGGTTTCCGTTTTGCGGATGTGAATATACCGGAAACTCAGCTGCTTGCGTGCCTCGTCCAATGCTGCATCGTGATACATCATCAGATAGATCGCCGCCGCCAGCCCGGTGCGATCAGCGCCCGATTTGCAATGCATCAGAAACGGACGGTCCATCGTTTCAAACGCATGCAACAGCTTTTTAAGTTCGGTGACATTCGGGGCCCGGCGGGCCGCCATCTGCACATTGACCAATGTCAGTCCAAGGGCGGCACAGCTTTCCACTTCGAACAGATGGTGTGGCTGTTTGGCCACCCCGCGCAGGTTCAGCACCGTCTTGATCCCGCGTGCGGCGTAGTCGGCAAAACGCTTGTGGTCTGGATGGTTAGAACGGAATGCGCCGGGCGCGAACTCTTCGAAATTGTGCCATTTCTTTCGCAGAACCCCGTGATCCAGCCAATTCAGATGCCATTGCGACCTGCGCCGCTCTTTGGGATCAACAATGTCGTGGCCGAACGAATTGCGCCAGTCGCGTTCCAACTTCTCAAGTATTTGCAGCAAACCGCGGATCATAATCGCCCTGTCTTCGACCAACGGTCTTCACTTGGCGCATTGGCAGCGGTATTGCAATGGGCGGCACCCATTTGCAGAGGCGTTTGATCATGTCATCAAAAAGTGCGCAGGAGAGAATTTGATGGAAATTTCAGGTCGCAAAATCGGACCATCCCATCCCCCCTTGGTGATCGCCGAAATCGGCATCAACCACGGTGGTGACCTGGATGTCGCCAAACAGATGGTGCGGCTGGCTGCTGGCGCCGGATGTGAAATGATCAAGCATCAGACCCATATCATCGAAGATGAGATGACAGACGAGGCCAAACAGATTTTCCCGCCCAATGCGGACAAGTCGATCTGGGATGTGATGGCCGAATGCGCCCTGTCGCAAGAGGACGAGGCCGAGTTGAAACGCTATAGCGAAGAGTTGGGGATCATCTGGATTTCCACCCCGTTTTCGCGCGCCGCTGCCGATTTTCTCGAAACGCTTGACGTACCTGCCTACAAGATCGGGTCGGGCGAGGCCGATAACCTGCCGCTGATCCGCCACATTGCCCGCAAAGGAAAGCCCGTGATCATGTCTACGGGCATGCAAAGCATCGAGACGATCCGCGATTCCGTCAAAATTCTGGATGACGCCGGGGTGGAATATGCCTTGCTGGAATGCACCAATCTCTACCCATCGCCACCTGAAATCGTATCGCTGCAGGGCGTCACCGACCTCAGGAACGCGTTTCCGGGGGCCGTTGTGGGCTTTTCAGACCATTCCATCGGGCCTGAGATGGCGCTTGCCTCTGTGGCCCTTGGCTCCTGTATCCTCGAGCGGCACTACACGGACACCCGCTATCGCAAGGGTCCGGATATCATCAACTCGATGGACCCTGCCGAGCTGCGCCTGCTGATTGACCGGTCGCGGGAGATCCACACCGCATTGATGAACCCCAAACAACGCACCGACGCCGAAGAGGACGTGTATCGCTTTGCGCGGGCCTCGGTTGTTGCGGACCGCGATCTGTCTGCGGGGCATGTGATCACCGAGGCTGATATCTGGGCACGCCGTCCGGGGTCAGGCGAGATTGCCGGATATGACTTTGACACGGTGGTCGGAATGACATTGACCCGCGACGTGACCCGGAACACCCAGCTGAAATGGAGCGATCTGGATGAATGATCCGGATCCGATCCGCGCTGATCTCGGTATTTGGCTGATCAACCTCGACAAGGATCAGGAACGGCGCGAAAAGATGCAAGCCCAGCTGGATGCATTGGGGCTTCGCTATCAACGGTTTGCGGCAATCAATGGCAAAGAGCAGGCCGAAACTTTGAGCAAACGCGCTGACGCACAAGCATATGCACGCAATATGGGAAGTCCGATTCTTCCTGGAAAGATGGGCTGCTATGCCAGCCACATAGCCGTATGGGAGGCTTTCCTCGCCTCCACATACAAATTTGCACTGATACTGGAGGATGACGTCGTTTTTCACGACGATTTTCTGACAAGCCTCGGTTTGGCACTTGAAGCCGAAGATCACTGGGACACATTGCGGTTCAATTGCATTCGGGCCAAGCTACCGGTCCGGCAACGATCTATCGGCGCCTACCAGCTCAATGCGTATATCGGGCCCTTTACCGGCAACGCGACCTATTTGTTGAAACGCGATGTGGCAGAACGTTTACTTCCGAACTTGTGGCCACAGACCCGCGCGTTCGACCACGAGCTCAATAGATTTTTCAAACATAACTATCGGCAACTTGGGATGGAACCGTTTTCAAGCCATGTCGACGACGGCAATGTCAGTTCGATTACCGGCACGCAGTTCGCCTTGGTCAATAAATTCAAATGGTACAAGCGGCTACCGCATTATCGGCTGAAGGCGGGGAACTATCTGCGCCGGTTATTTTGGCTCTGGCGCAACGGGATGTGGCCTTCAAAAACAAGCGGCGCCTAGCGTTAGGCCCCCTTAGTTTTGTAGCCCAGTTTACTGACTTTGGGCCATCATGCAGCATAGTGCCATAAAATCGCGGAGGCCTCACCCTAATCTGTCGGATCGGCGATCACCTTGCGGATGTCACCGCCGTGAAGATTGAAACGATAAACAAACGCTGGCACGCGGGTCATGTGTTTGAACAGCCCGGCAATTATTTTTCCTTTGCGCAGTGCAGTTGCAGCGGGTGCAATATTTAATGCAAGCTCGGGATAGTATTTGGCAAAGAAGCGACGTGCCAAAGCACGGTAGCGTATTGGAAGGTCACCCTTGATATCCGACCATGGTTTAGTCGTGGTAATAAAATGGACAAGCTGTACATCAACAAAAAACTCAAATAGCGGGCGCACGACCGGCCATTGCCAATTCCAACCTGGATGCAGGCTGGCCCATTTACCTTCCAGCGCTAAATTCAAAACAGTCTGATCGAAATAAATCTTTTCGTGATCATACCGCGTTGTGACGTCTATGCAGGCCTGCCGGATTTGTTCGCCGATATAAGTCTTGCAATCCATCAGTAATACCCCGGAATTGAAATAGGGACCATTCAGACCCAATTTCTCTTGATCCGAGGTCGCCTTTTTTGGGCGTTTCCATTTCACATTGTCAGCGACCGCGCCAACGGGTTTGCCGTGAAGGTCGAGCTTGAAAAGCTCGCCCAGTGCGCCACCAACCGCAAAAACATCGCAATCAACATACAAAATACGATCGTAGTCCGCTACAAACGCCTCTGGCAGGACAATCCGCAAATAGGCCGCCATTGAAAACCGTTCCGATGTCGGGAAGCCGGCGAACGCGTCACCGACATCAATCTGGCACATGCGAACGCCATGATTTGTCAGCGCAGGCGGTGTGTCCAACGCTTGTTCCGACGCAATACAAATGTCGAATTCACGGTCAGGGTTTGTGGCCACAATGGTACTGATTGTCAAAGCCGCGAAAGGTAAGTATCTGGCATCACAGCACAAGATGATGGCATGCCGATACTCTGCTTGCCTGCTCGCGGTTTGCAATGTAATTTCCATAGGCTTACCTTAACCGTTATGCCTGACGGCAAACGTCACTTACCCGTTCGGAACACAGGTGTAAAAGGCCAAAACGTGATGCATAACGCCCGATGGTAAAATCAGTTCTGTTCGTCACCGGCACCCGGGCTGATTTTGGAAAGCTTGAGCCCTTGGCTATCGCCGCACGCGATAGCGGCTTTGATGTATCTTTTTTCGTCACAGGTATGCATATGCTTGACCGCTATGGGCTGACCAAGCTTGAGGTCCACCGCACACAAGGCGTCAAGGTACATGAATTCCTCAACCAGCGCCCCGGTGACCCGCAGGATATGGTGCTGGCGAAAACAGTGATCGGTTTTTCCGATTTCGTCACGGAACATCACCCGGATCTGGTTGTTATCCATGGCGACCGGGTTGAGGCGCTGGCCTGCGCCCTTGTCTGCGCCACGAATTACATCCGCTGTGCGCATATCGAAGGTGGCGAAGTATCGGGAACGATTGACGAGATCTACCGACACTGCAACAGCAAGCTGGCGAGCACGCATTTCGTCTCGTCCGAGGACGCCGCCCGCCGGGTGCGCGCGTTGGGGGAACCGGCCGAACATATTCATGCCATCGGCTCGCCAGAGCTGGATTTCCACGCGGGCCCATCCGGCGTCACCATTGATGCAGTCAAGGCCCGTTACGCCATCCCCTTTGACACATTTGGCATCTGCGTGTTCCACCCGGTCACCTCGGAGGCCGCGACGATGGGCGTGCAGGCCCAATCCCTGTTTGATGCCTTGAAGGCATCCACGCGGAGCTTTGTTCTGATTGCGCCCAATAACGACCCCGGCTCTGCCGATATTTTCGCCCAGATCGACACCCTGCCGGCCGACAGGTTCCGCGTTTTGCCTTCCATGCGCTTTGCCCATTTCTCGGAGCTGATGAAAAACGCGGCCGTCATGATCGGCAACTCATCCGCCGGGGTCAGAGAGGCACCCTTTGTCGGCCTGCCGTCACTCGATATTGGCACACGCCAAACCAACCGCGCGAAATCCCCCTCTGTGTTCTTTGCCGATGCAACCGACGAGACAGCCATCGCGACATTTCTAAAGACGCAATGGGGGAAATCCTATCCGCGCCATGATGCCTTTGGCGGGGGCAGCGCCGCTGACCGCTTTCTCAACGTGCTGAATGATCCGACTTTCTGGTCGGCGCCGCTGCAGAAAACCTTCGATGATGCCCACGGGTGACATGACCCGCGGATGGCCGCTACGGCTATACCTGCTTGCATCATACGGGTTGGCCCTGCTGGCCCCACTGATCTTGCGCAAACGCCTGGCGCGGGGGAAAGAAACAGCAGGCAGCGTCAGAGCCAAGCGCGGGCTGGATTTGCCGCCGCGCCCCCGGGGCAGGCTGATCTGGATCCATGCGGTTGGATTGGGCGAGGTCATGTCCCTGCGCGGTTTGATTGACTTTATGGCTGCCGATGATCCAAAGGCACATTTTCTTGTGACCTCCAGTACTAAGGCCTCGGCTGCTGTCTTTGCCAGAAATTTGCCACCCCGTACGACACATCACTTTCTGCCCATCGACGCCCCACCTTACAGGGGTCGTTTTCTGGATCATTTCCAACCCAACCTATGTGTCTGGGCGGAACAGGACCTGTGGCCGGGTTTTGTCAGCGACCTTGCAAAGCGGCGCATTCCACAGGCCGTTATTGCCGCCCGCATGAATGCAGCCTCGTTTCGCAAGCACCAAAAGGCACGTGGCCTTTATGCGAACCTTTATCAGGCAATGGCGCTGATCACGGCGCAAGATCAACGCACGGCCGATCACCTGCAAATGCTGGGTGGCACGGGCGAGGTCGCAGTCACCGGTTCCCTGAAACCCAGCGCGCCCGCATTGCACTGTGAGGCGGCGGAACTGACCGCCGTCAGGCAGGGCATTGGCGACCGCTTCGTTTGGGCTGTTGCACCCGCCCATCCGGCTGATCAGACGGTTGCGGTCGAGGCCCATGAACGGTTATGCGCACACCAGCCCGACGCGTTGCTGATCATCGCGCCGCGTTTTCCGGATCGGGCGCAAGGCGCCTACCCGCGCCGGTCAAAGGGGCAAATGCCCGGGCCAGCCGATAAGACATGGCTTTGCGATACCTACGGCGAACTTGGCCTGATCTATCGTCTGTCAAAGGCTGTGTTGATCGGTGGGACCTTCTCGGACATCGAGGGGCATAACCCGTGGGAGGCTGTCAATCTGGACAATGCAATCCTGCACGGCCCGCATACGGACAATTTCGCCACTGATTTTGCCATGCTGGATGCTGCAGATGGCGCCCTTTCGGTGGCCGACGCCACCGATATTGTGGCCGCGCTACAAAATACCGGGTTGCAGGCGGTCGCCCGGAATGCGCGCACGGTCGCGGAAAACGCACGTGCGCAAACACAAACCCTTGCCCGACAGCTTCTGGATATCTGTGATGATGGATAAAGCCGCAGACTTTCCGCCATTCAAGCTGCGCTTGGGCCTATGGGCCTATGCGGTGCTGTGGTGGCTGATGCTGCCGGTCATACTGCTCTATCTGCGCCGTCGCGGACGCAAGGACCCGGCCTACCGGATGCATCTGCGCGAGCGTTTCGGCGTCTGCGCGCCCAGCCGGGGCGATGTCGTCTGGATACATGCGGTATCACTGGGCGAGATGCGATCCGCGACGCCGCTGATCCGGGCATTGCTTGGCAGGGGCGAACGTATTGTGACAACCCATTTCACACCCGCCGGCCGACGCGAGGCAGAGCGTGAATTTGCCGCCGAAATACGCGATGGTCAGGTGCAGGTCGTCTGGGTTCCGTTTGAATTCGGCTTTGCATATCGCCGCTTCCTGCGCCACTTCACCCCGAAATATGGTCTGGTGATGGAGATCGAGGTTTGGCCACGCATGATCATGGCCTGCCGGCGCCACGGCACAAATCTGTTCATGTGCAACGCACAATATCCGCAGAGGAGTTTTGAAAAGGACCAGAGGGGGTTTGGCCTTCGTGCCGCACTTATGGCTGGTTTTTCTGGCGGATTTGTCAAATCAGAACAGCAAAAGTCTCGTTTTGCACATGCGGGCATGCGCAATATCAACGTCACGGGCGAGTTGCGGTTTGAACAACCTATCCCGCAAGCGCAACTGGATGCGGGTGCCGCATTGCGCCCGCGATTGGCCGCTGATCGCCCGATTTTCACATTGACCAGCGTGGTAGAGGGCGAAGACGCGCTCTACCTAGATATGATCGCCGCCACACCAGATGCCCTGTTTGTCTATGTTCCGCGCGCGCCGGAACGTTTTGACGAAGTTGCCGACATGCTGGCGGCCAAAGGTCTGCGATTTGCGCGCCGATCCACGCTGCTTGGTCCTGACCTTGCCCTGACGGGTGAGGCCCCCGAAGTCGACGTGTTGCTGGGTGACAGCATGGGCGAGATGTATTTCTACCTGTCTTTGTGTGATCGGGCGATTGTGGGTGGCGGCTTTGTCGAAAAAGGCGCCCATAACATCATCGAACCATTGGCCCTGCGAAAGCCGGTCATTGTCGGGCCACATATCTGGACAATCGCTTATCCCGCGACCGAGGCGATTGCCGCAGGTGTCTGCCACATGGTGGAAAGCCCCGGCGCCCTTAAATCCATTGTCGCTGACCCGCCGATGGTCACCGATGCGCAAATCGCGGCCTTTTATGCCGACCATGCGGGCAGTGTCCGCCGGACCTTGGCGGCGATTGATGCGCTGACCTAGTGCCCGACATCTTCCGGGCGGACGGCGGTCGCCTTGATGATCGCGAAAACCTGTTGCCCCACGGACAGGCCCATGCGTTGTGCGCTGCGCCGGGTAACGCGCGCCAGCAACGGATCCTCACCAGCCAGCAGCCGCACGGCAACCCCCGGCCCCCGGCCCTGTTCCATCGCGGTGATCGTCACAGGCAGCACATTCAGCGCGCTGATGCCCGCAGGGCGCGTCGTCGCCAAAATGACGTCTTGTGCCGCAATGCGCAGCCTGACCCTGTCCCCTAGCTTGCCGAATTGCCCGGGCAACATGAGCCGCCCCCCAGAAAACGCCAGTTCCGTCAGCCCGTCATCCTGGAGGCGCCCGGCGATCTTGGTCTGGATCACCGCGCCGGCCTCGCGCACACCAAGAAGCGGCACAGTGCCGGGCTGCGAAAGGACCTCGCCCAGCGGCCCGTTTGCGACGACCCGCCCGGCGTCCAGAATGACCAGTGTTGTGGCCAGTCTGGCGACCTCGGATACATCGTGGCTGACATAGATGATCGGGATCTGGACCTCGTCCCGCAACCGTTCGAGATAGGGCAGGATCTCGGCCTTGCGGGGGGCGTCAAGTGCGGCCAGCGGTTCATCCATCAACAGTATTTGTGGGTCAGACGCCAAGGCCCGCCCCAGTGCCACCCGCTGTTTTTCCCCGCCCGACAGACCCGCGGGCCGTCGATCCAGCAGGCTTTCAAGGCCCAGGGTCGCAATGATCCGGTCCCAATCATGACGCCCGCCATAGGCAAGGTTCTGACGCACACTCATGTGGGGGAACAAGCGGGCATCCTGAAACACGTAGCCTGTCCTGCGCTTTTGCGGGCGCAGGTTGATCCGGTTTTTGGTGTCAAACAGCACCTGTTCACCGATGGCAATCCGCCCCGCATCGGGCAAGCTCAGCCCGGCAATCG
The DNA here is from genome assembly GCF_038443705.2 of Yoonia sp. SS1-5. Lineage (NCBI taxonomy): Bacteria > Pseudomonadati > Pseudomonadota > Alphaproteobacteria > Rhodobacterales > Paracoccaceae > Yoonia > Yoonia rhodophyticola. Next base: position 1,587,886 of record NZ_CP151767.2, read on the forward strand.
CATTGACCACCGATGTCTTACCTGATCCCGACCGTCCGAAAATCGCCGTGACGCCCGCAGGCGCATCAAAGGTCACGTCCAGATGGAAATCCCCCAGCTGTTTGGTGATGCGCAGGTCCAACATCTACTGGCCCATCCGTTTGGTCACCCGCCGGGCCAGCCATTCTGATACCAGCAAAGCGCCCATCGCTAAGATGATGGAAACCACCACAAGCCCCAGAACAGCCGGTTCAGCGCCGGGCACCTGCAAAAGCCCATAGATCGCGGTCGGGATCGTCTGGGTCTGTCCGGGGATGGCCGCGACAAAGGTGATGGTCGCACCAAATTCACCCAGCGCTTTGGCAAAACCCAATATGCCCCCGGCCAGAATGCCCGGCAGGATCAGCGGCAAAGTGACTGTCACAAAAATGCGCATCCGCGAGGCCCCCAGCGTTGCGGCAGCGTCTTCCAACCCGGGCGAGATCGCCTCGATCGCCAGTCTGATCGCCCGCACCATCAGCGGGAACGCCATAATTGCAGCGGCCAGTGCGGCCCCGGTCCAACGAAAAGCAAGCGTGATGCCAAACGCATCATATAGAAATGCACCAACCGCACCCTGCCGCCCGAAAACGATCAGCAGAAGGTATCCGGTGACAACAGGCGGCAGGACCAGCGGCAAATGTACCAGACCATTCAACAGGTGGCGGCCCGGAAAACGCTTGCGCGCCAAAAGATAGGCCACCCCAATCGCAATTGGCAGGGCTGCAAGCATCGCCACCCCCGCAACCCAAAGCGATAGCCGAATGGCGGCCCATTCTTCCGGACCTAACTGGTCCATCATGGGCGTCGAATGGGCGGTAAAAACCCTGCCTCTTGCAAGGTGGCCTGCCCTGCTGCCCCGGTCAGAAAGTCCAGAAAGGCGGATGCCTGCGGGTCCGCCCCCGCGGTCACCGCACCCACATATCGGATCGGCGGATAGCTATCTGTTGGAAAGCGCGCGACAATGCGGACCGCATCCGTCACACCCGCATCCGTCTGGTAAACAACACCCAGCGGTGTCTCGCCTCGGGCAACAAGGTTCAAGGCCGCGCGCACGCTGTCCACTTCGGCAAGCCGATGGGATAGCGGCTCCCACATATTCAGCGAGGTCAGTGCGGCCTTGGCGTAGATACCCGCAGGCACAGCATCGGTCAGCCCGACGGCCAGCCGCCCATCGCCAAGTGCAGATGCCATCCCATAGCCGTGCAGCAAAACGTCGCCCGCATCCCGGGGGCCGATCAGCACCAATGCGTTGCTTGCGATATCAGCCACGCTGTCAGGTTCCAAAGCGTTGGTTTCGACCAAAACGTCCATCCAATCCGCATTGGCCAGCAGCACCAGATCGGCTGGCGCCCCCTGCCCGACCTGCCGGGCAATCTTGCCGCTTCCGGCATAGGACACGGACACATCCCCGAATTCTGCCGCCAGCGCATCTATCGGTTCTTTCAGGCTGGCCGCCGCAAATACCACGATCTCCGCAGTTGCGGCGATGGGACACAAGAGCATGACAAGCAACATGAAAAGGCGGGTCAACATGGGCCGACTATCGGGCGGTTCGACCGGGTTCGCAAGGGTCAGACCCAAGCACGATTGCGCGCGATCAACTGGGCGACCCGATTGCGTATTTCGCCACTGATCGCCCCCTCGCGCGGTGGGTCGCGCAAAGTGGTCAGCCAGTGCGGCTGCGGTTGGTAGGTTTTTGTCGGCCGCGCCCACTGCAGGGCGCGCAAGATATCGGCGGCAGCTGTCGGCAATTGGTCCGGTATCTCGGCCCCGGTCAGGGTGGCCCAGACGCCGGTCCATAAACGCCCGACAGACCAGGGGTTATATCCGCCACCGCCCAGCACCAGATATCGGGGCGCCAATTCACGCAGCGCGGCAACGATTGCCCAATGGGCATTGTTGGACAGGGCCAGCCGCGATTGAGGGTCCTCGAGCACCGCGTCAGCACCGCATTGCAAAACGATAGCATCGGGGCGAAATGCAGCCACTGCCGGCAAGATCAACTGATCCCTGATCAAGGCCATCTCGGTATCATGCAAACCGGCGGGAACTGGCAGGTTATAGACCTGTCCCGCCCCCTGATCGGTCAGCGCCCCTGTACGGGGCCAGCGGTTTTCCTCATGCACCGAGATCAGCAATATGTCCGGATCATGCGCGAAAGCATGTTCGACCCCGTCGGGATGATGTGCGTCAATATCCACATAGGCGATCTTGGCTGCACCGTTTCGCCGCAGCGACTGAATCGCCAGAACAGGATCGTTGAGGTAGCAGAACCCGTTTGCCCGATCGGGCATGCCATGATGAGTGCCGCCAGCGGGGGTATAAATCACCCCCGGCTTGGCCAGCAGTTCGCCGGCCAGCATTGACGCACCAGCCGAAGTTGCGGGACGGCGATACATCTCGGGGAAGATCGGATTGGACGGTGACCCAAGCGCATGGCGCTGCTTGACCCGGTCGCTGACCTCTTGGGTTTGCTCTGCCGCCTGCAAGGCGGCGATGTAGCGCGGCGTGTGAAACCCGGTCAGTGCCGCCGGTTTGGCGCGGGGCGACGTGATAAATTGCGCCCTTGGCAGCCAGCCCAATGCGCGTGACAGGTCCATCACCGTCGAGACGCGGGGGATACGCAGCGGATGCCAGGCCCCATAGCTGGAGTGCCGATATATCTCAGACCCGATAAATCGGGGTTTGGGGGGTGTGACGGCAGCCGGGCCATGACGTATGAATGCCATAACAGGCATTTAACTCTTTTCGCGGTCAGAGCCATGACAAATTCTTCCGGCCGGCAGCTGCCGCTACGTTTCAAGACCGGGCGCAAAACCGATATCAGGGCGCAATTTGCGGCCCTCTGCTGGCGCTACAAAAACGGCAAGTTGCAGATCTGCCTTGTCACCAGCAGGACCCGCAAACGCTGGATCATTCCCAAGGGCTGGCCCATGCACAAGCAAACCCCCGCAGACGCCGCCGCAACCGAAGCCTGGGAAGAGGCCGGTGTCACCGGCATCGCGGGTGAGCAATGTCTGGGCCTTTTCAGCTATGTCAAACCCCTGCGCGACCAGATGACGCCGACCATCGCGATGGTCTATCCGCTTGAGGTCAAGAAAGTGCATAGCAAATGGCCCGAAAGACAGCAGCGTAAACGCAAATGGTTCAGCCCCAAGAAGGCGGCCAAGAAACTGACCGAGCCAGAGCTGAAACTGATTGTCGCATCCTTCACCCCAAGTAAATCACCACCCAAAAGCAAGCTTGCTTCGGCAAAGAAAACACCTATTTAACAGGTTCCTCGTAGAAAACTGGTTGTCATGATCCGCTTTACTTTGAAATGTGACCAAGACCATGCGTTTGAAAGCTGGTTTCAGTCAGGCGCAGCCTTTGACAAGCTGGTGGCCGCCAACATGCTGGCCTGTACTTCCTGCGGTTCGACCAATGTCAGCAAGTCCATCATGGCCCCGGCGGTCAGCACATCCACCGAGGTGACCGCCCCAAGGCCACAACAGCCAGACCTGCAGGATCTGCGCAAAAAGGTCGAAGAAACCTCTGACTATGTGGGTGACGCCTTCCCGGCAGAGGCGCGGGCAATGCATGATGGGACCAAGCCCGAACGACCGATCTACGGGCAGGCCAATCTGGCAGAGGCGAAAAAACTTGTGGATGATGGCATCCCCGTGATGCCCCTGCCGTTCATCCCGACCAAGAAGACGAACTGATGACCGTTCTGATTACCGGTGCAAATCGCGGGATTGGCAAGGCATTGGCGGAAAATTACGCCGCGCGCGGCACGCATGTTATCGGCACCGCCCGCACACCGTCTGACGACAAACACCTGCCATTGGATGTCACCATTCCTGCATCCCATCAGGCACTTGCCACCACCCTGGGCGATGCGCCCCTTGATTTGCTGATCTGCAATGCAGGTATCTATCCTGACAAGGGTCAGCCGCTTGACGATGGCTACCCCGCCGATATGTGGGCCGACGCATTTGCCACAAATGTGACCGGTGTGTTTTTGACCGTCCAACACCTTCTGCCGCATCTGGCGCGCGGCCAGACACCGCGTATTGCGATCATCTCGTCTCAAATGGCCTCGCATACGCGGGCGCCAGGTGGCAGCTATATTTACAGGGCCAGCAAGGCTGCGGTGTTAAATCTGGGGCGCAATCTGGCGGCAGATCTGAAACCGCGCGGTATTGCCGTAGGCATCTACCATCCCGGCTGGGTTCAGACGGATATGGGCGGGCAGACCGCTGAAATCACGGTCGCAGAAGCAGCCGCTGGGCTTGTGGCGCGATGCGATGCGTTGTCGCTGGACAGCACCGGGTGTTTCGAAACCTGGGATGGGCGCGCGCACCCCTATTAGGGCCATGACCCCACGCCACATTTTGACCACGCGTTGAAACGGTTTGCGCTTCACCACCGCTGCGCTTAAAGGGGACGCGGACAAAATCTCGTCCGTAGAGGAAGTGCTATGCCGACGCTTGTGATGAAATTTGGCGGAACATCCGTTGCCAACCTTGACCGCATTGCACGTGCGGCCAAACGCGTGGCCGTAGAGGTCGCCAATGGCTATGATGTGATCGTGATCGTGTCGGCCATGTCGGGCAAGACCAACGAGCTGGTTGGCTGGGTTGATGAAACCTCGCCGCTTTATGATGCCCGTGAATATGACGCCATCGTCTCGTCGGGCGAGAATGTGACCGCCGGCCTGATGGCGCTGCGCTTGCAGGAAATGGATATTCCCGCCCGCAGTTGGCAGGGGTGGCAGGTGCCGTTGAAAACCAATTCCTCACATTCCAGCGCGCGGATCGAGGAAATTCCGACCGACAATATCAACGAAAAATTTGGCGAAGGCATGCGGGTTGCGGTGGTCGCGGGCTTTCAGGGCATCAGCCCCGAAGGCCGGATTACGACGCTGGGGCGCGGTGGGTCAGATACAACCGCAGTTGCCTTCGCCGCCGCATTTGATGCGGAACGCTGCGACATCTACACCGATGTCGATGGTGTCTACACCACCGATCCGCGCATCACATCCAAGGCACGCAAGCTGGACAAGATCGCGTTTGAGGAAATGCTGGAACTTGCCTCGCTTGGCGCCAAGGTCCTGCAGACCCGATCAGTCGAATTGGCCATGCGCTATAAGGTCCGGCTGCGGGTCCTGTCATCATTCGAAGAACCATCAGACAGTGCAGGCACGCTGGTCTGTGACGAGGAGGAAATCATGGAATCCAATGTTGTTGCCGGTGTGGCCTATTCCCGGGACGAGGCCAAAATGACGCTGATTTCCGTGGCTGACCGACCGGGCATCGCGGCTGCTATTTTCGGGCCACTGTCCGAGGCGGGCGTGAATGTGGACATGATCGTTCAGAACATTTCTGAAGAGGGGCGGACAGACATGACGTTTTCCTGCCCCGTTGATCAGGTCCTGCGCGCGCGCAAGGCGGTCGAGGATGCCAAGAGCAATGGCAGCATCAATTTCCACGATCTGGTGACCGATGATGGGGTCGCCAAGGTTTCGGTCGTCGGTATCGGCATGCGCAGCCATGCGGGTGTTGCGGCGCAGATGTTCAAGGCGCTGCATGACGAAGGCATCAACATCAAGGTCATCACAACATCCGAAATCAAGATTTCGGTGCTGATTGACCGCAAATATATGGAACTGGCGGTGCAGGCCCTGCATGACGTCTTCAAACTGGAGCAGGCAGCCGAGTCCGGCAGGCGTTAACCTTTGTGCCACCCAAAAAGGGCATGTCCGTCAATGGCGTAGCGCGACCTACGCAGTTCAGTACGCCTGCATACTAACGCCTTTGCGGTTCACTGACCGGTTTTCAGGTAGACCATCATCAAAGCACGACGTGTTAACGATAAACTCAGGTATGTGTCGCGTTTGCCTCTCCCACATTGTTCAGCGATCCCATATAGATGGAACCTGACGGGCATGGGGAGTGCAAATGCCACATAGGCTGGAAACAGAAAGCCGCAAGTTACTTGGCCGGCTTCGCGAGGCGCTGGCCGCTGACAGCGAGGGACAGGCCCGCCTGAATAAGGTGGTCGACTTGATCGCAAACTCGATGCAGGCCGAGGTCTGTTCCATCTATCTGTTCCGCGACGCCGAAACACTGGAACTATGCGCCACGCAGGGCCTGTGTCAGGACGCCGTCCACCAGACCCGCATGCGACTTGGCGAAGGGCTTGTCGGCCAGACTGCCAAGACGGGCCAGGTCATCAACACCGCTGATGCGCCGGCCGCCAAAGGGTTTCGCTACATGGCCGAAACCGGGGAAGAGCGGTATTCGTCCTTCTGCGGTGTTCCTATTCAGCGCCTTGGGGACGCATTGGGTGTTCTGGTCGTGCAGACCAAGGCCGCCCGGCAACTGACCCCCGATGAGGTCTACGCGCTCGAGATTGTCGCCATGGTCATCGCCGAGATGACCGAGCTTGGCGCCTTTGTCGGTGAAGGGGCCGCCTTGTCAGCCCGCCACCAGCAGCCTGTGATGCTGCGCGGATCCGTGGCGCAAGAGGGGACAAGCGAAGGTCAGGTCTTCTTGCATGAACCCCGCGTTGTCGTGACCAACCCGATTTCGGACGACCCCGACCGCGAACTGGGCCGTTTGCGTGACGGGGTCGAAACCCTGCGCAATTCCGTCGACAGCATGCTGACCGGTGCCAGAACCGTCGACGTGGATCAAATTCAGGTTCTCGAGGCTTACCGGATGTTTGCCAACTCAGCGAGTTGGATGAAACGGATGGAGGCAGACGTGGCCAACGGCCTGTCCGCCGAGGCCGCCGTCGAAAAAGAGCAATCGCTCGCCCGCAGCAGATTGTCGAATGCCGGTGATCCTTATCTACGGGAACGACTGCATGATCTGGATGATCTGTCCAATCGCCTGCTGCGTATTCTGACCGGTCAGGGTGCCGACGTGGTGGCGGATATGCCCGAAAACCCGATCCTTGTTGCGCGGAATATCGGCCCCGGTGAATTGCTGGAATATGGCAAGGCCCTTAAAGGGATCGTCCTTGAAGAAGGATCGGTGGGCAGTCATGCAACCATTGTCGCCCGGGCCTGGGCCATCCCGCTTGTGATCAATGCGACTGGCGTCACACGCGAGGCATTAACCGGCGACACGATCCTGGTGGACGGCGATCAGGGGATCGCACATCTGCGGCCGGATGATACCGTCCATGCGGCCTTCCGCGACAAGATCGCCATGCAAACCCGGGCGCAGGAACGCTATGCGTCGATCCGGGACCTGCCGGCAGAGACGAAATGCGGCAATGTCATTTCGCTGCAGATGAATGCCGGGCTGATCGCGGATCTGCCGTCACTGGCCGGATCGGGGGCCGAGGGCGTTGGCCTGTTCCGGACAGAGCTGCAATTCCTGATCCGGAACCAGATGCCCCGCCGCTCGGAATTGTCCGCCCTCTATGCGCGGGTGCTGAAAGCCGCTGACGGGCAGCGGGTGGCATTTCGCACGCTCGATATCGGGTCGGACAAGGTCCTTCCCTATATGAAGCCTAATGATGAACCCAACCCGGCCATGGGCTGGCGTGCCATCCGGGTCGGGCTGGACAAGCCCGGTGTCTTGCGCATGCAATTGCAGGCATTGCTGCGGGCAGCTGATGGCAAACCCCTATCGGTGATGTTTCCTTTTGTCGCCCAGATGAGCGAGTTTGAGGCCGCCAAGGCCGAAATGGACAAGGCGCTGGCCCGCGAGAAGATTTTGGGCCACGCCCTGCCCGAAACGCTGGAAATCGGTGCGATGCTCGAAACCCCATCGCTTGCCTATGCGCCTGATGCCTTCTTCCGCGAGGTGGATTTCATTTCTGTCGGCGGCAATGACCTCAAGCAGTTCTTTTTCGCTGCCGACCGGGAAAATGAACGGGTTCGCCGGCGCTATGACACGCTGGATGTCAGCTTTCTGTCATTTCTTGCCCAAGTGGTGAAACGGTGCGCGGACAGCGGGACCCCATTGTCATTCTGTGGCGAGGATGCCGGGCGCCCGGTCGAGGCGCTTTGCCTTGCCGCGTTGGGTTTTCGCAGCCTGTCTATGCGTCCTGCCTCAATCGGGCCAGTCAAGCATCTTTTGCGCCGGGTTGATCTGGGCGAAGTGCGCAAAATCATGGATGGCGCGATTAAGAAAGGCGACCAATCGGTGCGCCGCGCCGTCGCCGATTGGCTGGTCTATCAGGTCTGAGGCAAGGTTGATGCCGCAAGGACGCGGTGGAATTCTTCGGTAACTGCCGCCTCACCATGGGTGCGGGCCAATTGGCGCAAACCGAAATGCACATGCGCCAGTGCGACATAGTAATCCATAAAGGCATAATTCGTACCGGCCCCTGCAGCCGCGCCCAGCACAGGTACCGCCTGCGAGGCGAGCTTTTGGGACAAGACAGCGGCAAACCGTGGGGCCACGCGACTGATCAAACCGTTGACCGCCGCACCCGAAAGGCTAAGCCGCGCACCAATAAATGACGTATCAATCCCGTCATCCGCCGTGCCGGGCCCGCCTGCCCCAAAGACGGCCAGACATTCCATGCGGGTTTCGGCCGAGGCCGGATCTTCGCCATAAGCGACGGCCACATTTTGCACGGCCCGGAATATCATGGTGGTGGCGACGGGCAGTTCGGCAAGTGCCGTTGGCAATCCACCCACACCGCCAACAGCGCCGGATACCGCGCCCATCGCCTTGTGCCATCGGTCCGAGCTGACTTTTTCACCTATGCCATTGCGTGACTTGGCGGCAAGTGCATAGCTTTGGCGCAAGGCTGTGCGCGCCACATCATCGACCTGCGCGCGCACAGAGGACGGCAGCATCTTCAGCCCGTCTTCGACCTGCCCGCCGACAAAGCTGATCGCCTTCATCAAGACGCCATTGGCCTTGCGTTGTCGTGCAACAATTGCCGCAATCTGATCGCGTGCATCAGGGGTCAGCGGCACGTCACTTTCATCAACCGACAACGGGTCGGGGGCAGCATTGGTCTTTTTCATGGTTTTCAGATGGTCATTCGAATGACAGATTTCAATCATCAGTCCGGCTAACCGGCCCGTGGACGGCATCCCAGGCACCAGGCGTGAGTGCGATCCCAAGCACTCGGTCCGGGTTGGTTGGCTGCGGCATGATCACATCCGCAAGTCGATCAAACCCGAAACGCGCATAATAGGGTGCATCGCCCACAAGCATCAGACGATGCCAGCCATCCGCCCTCGCCAAATCAAGGCAGCGTTGCATCAGCAGCGACGCAACCCCTTCCCCCTGCCGGGTCGGGTGGACAGCAATCGGCCCAAGCAGGATGGCATCCCATTGGCCGATCCGCACCGGCCAGTTGCGCACTGCACCGGCCAGAATGCCATTGTCGTCGCGCGCCGTCAGGCACAGCGCTGCAATCGGATCAATGCCTTCACGCAGCCGGTAGGATGACAGGGCTGATCGGCCCGGTGCAAAGCACAAATCATAAAGTGCCTCGACTTCCCACCAATCCGATGTCTCCTCGGTGGCCAAATTCATTGCGACTTGCTGCATTCTTCTTTCATCTGGCCAAGCAGGTTTCCGCAAGGTAGCCCTAGGCAAAGATAAGGAAAAGACCACCAGCATGTTCTACGAGCCAAAAAACGGGCATGGCCTGCCGCATAACCCATTTAATGCCGTTGTGACCCCCCGACCTATCGGCTGGATTTCCACCCGTGGATCAGATGGGGCCGATAATCTGGCGCCCTATTCCTTTTTCAACGCGGTCGCATATGTCCCGCCGCAGGTCATGTTTGCCTCAACCGGGGTCAAGGCCGATCAAGGCGACACCAAGGACAGCGTCAGCAATATTCGCGACACCGGCGTCTTTGCGGTCAATATCGTGGAATACGCGATGCGCGATCAGATGAACGCCTCCTCCGGCCAGATGACTCGCGAAACCGATGAGTTCGACACCGCCGGGATAGCAAAAACGGATTGCACGACCATTGATTGCCCCCGGGTCGCGCAAGCGCCCGCAACGCTGGAATGCAAGCTGACACAGATTGTCGCGCTGCCTGGCGCCGCGAATTTTGCGGTTTTTGGCGAAGTCACCGGTATTCATCTGCGCGATGACTGCATCGTCGATGGCACATTCGACGTCACCAGATTCAACCCGCTCGCCCGATTGGGATATCGCGATTATGCGGTGATCCGTGACGTGTTCAGCCTGCAGCGCCCCGACGACTGAGCCGCATCGCGCGACAGCCGCCCAGTGCAATCAATGCCCGCCGATAATCCCGGTCTTTACGCTGTAATCGACCGCCAGTTCGTAATCGGGATCATCGTCACTATCGACGACAAGGTGGCCCGCATTTGACAACAACCTGTGGCAATCGCGGCTCAGGTGGCGCAGTTGGATAACCTTGCCCGCATCCTCGTATTTCTGGGCCACAGCCTCAATCGCTTGCAGGGCTGATTGATCAGCGACCCGACTGGCCGCAAAATCCACAATCACGACGTCGGGATCATTCTGTACGTCGAAGATTTCAGTGAACCCATCTGCTGATCCAAAGAAAAGTGGGCCCTGAATTTCGTAGACCTGCGCACCAGCCTCGGTGCGGCTGTCGCGCTTGATCGCGTGAATGCGGGTTGCGTTCTGCCATGCATAAGCCAACGCCGACACAATGACCCCAACGACCACTGCGGTCGCCAGATCGGTTGCGACGGTGACAATCGTGACCAGGATCGTAACAAATGCGTCGGTCCGCGGGACCTTGCGCAGGATCGTCAGCGAGTTCCACGCAAAGGTGCCGATCACAACCATGAACATCACGCCCACAAGTGCCGCCAGGGGGATTTGTTCGATCAGGCCGCTCGCAAACAGGATGAAAGCCAGCAGAAACAACGCCGCCGCAATTCCCGCCACCCGCGTGCGTCCGCCGGATTTGACGTTAATCATGGACTGCCCGATCATCGCGCAGCCCCCCATGCCGCCGAAAAAGCCGGTCACAGTATTTGCCGCACCCTGTGCCAGACATTCCTGACTTGCGCCGCCGCGCTGGCCGGTCATCTCACCCACAAGGTTCAGGGTCAGCAGACTTTCGATCAGGCCAATCGCAGCCAGGATCAGCGCATAGGGCAAGATGATCTCGAAGGTTTCCCATGTCAGTGGGACCACCGGGATATGAAAAGGTGGCAACCCACCCTCGATCGAGGCCAGATCCCCGACAAGCGGCGTATCAAGACCAAAGCCGATCACGATGGCCGCAACAATTGCGATCCCTGCAAGTGGTGCGGGCACAAAAGTCGTCAGGCGCGGCATCAGCCAGATGATCGCCATCGTCAGCGCGACCAGCCCCAGCATCAGATAGAGTGGCATCCCCGACAGCCATTCCCCGTTTGCCATGCCATGTCCGGCGCTTTCCGCCGTTCCCGGCACCTGAAACTGCCCGAGTTGCGCAAGAAAAATAACAATCGCAAGACCGTTCACAAAGCCGAGCATGACCGGATGCGGGACAAGCCGAATAAACTTGCCCCAGCGCATCAGGCCTACAAATATCTGGATCAACCCCATCAGGACGACGGTCGCGAACAGGTATTCAACGCCGTGCACCGCAACAAGGCTGACCATGACAACGGCCAGTGCGCCTGTCGCCCCGGAAATCATGCCCGGACGCCCGCCAAATACCGCCGTAATCAGACCAACGATAAACGCCGCGTAAAGCCCGACCAGCGGCTCAACCCCAGCCACAAAGGCAAAGGCCACGGCCTCTGGCACGAGGGCGAGCGCAACCGTCAGCCCCGATAACAGTTCGACCCGCAAGCGCCCCGGGGTCAGTGGTGCATTTGGTTCACCAAGCGAAAGACTGTCAGCGAAACTCGCCAATAATGCGCGGGCCATCAGGTGTCCTGTCATATTCGGAGATTTTCCCCGCCCTAACCGACCACACCCGCGATGTCACCCCTTCAACCCGCGCCGTGACGCAATGTTGCGGCAACAGCACGGCACGTGGTCTTCACATTTGCTTCATTCCAATACAGTGTTCTGCAAACTGGTTAACGTCGGGTGCATGAATGCGGACAAAGATTGCCATCATCGGGGGGTCCGGCATCTATGAGATGGATGCGCTGGAAGAGGCCGCCTGGATCACGGTCGACAGCCCATGGGGCAAACCGTCAGATGCGATCCTGACCGGGGTGCTTGACGGCGTCGATATGGCCTTTCTGCCCCGGCATGGGCGCGGGCATGTGCATTCACCAACAGATGTGCCGTACCGGGCCAATATAGATGCGCTGAAACGGATCGGCGTGACCGACATTATCAGTGTCAGCGCTTGCGGATCCTTTCGCGAGGCACTTGCGCCCGGGGATTTTGTGATCGTCGATCAGTTTATCGACCGGACATTTGCCCGTCCGAAATCGTTCTTTGGCAGCGGCTGCGTTGCCCATGTCAGTGTGGCCCACCCCACATGCGACCGACTGTCAGACGCCTGCGCGCAGGCTGGACGCGATGCCGGGATCACGATCCATCGCGGCGGCACCTATCTGGCCATGGAAGGCCCACAGTTTTCGTCGCAGGCTGAAAGCAACCTGTACCGCCAATGGGGCTGTGATGTGATCGGCATGACCAACATGCCCGAAGCAAAACTCGCCCGCGAAGCCGAGATTTGCTATGCCTCTGTCGCCATGATCACCGATTATGACAGTTGGCATCCGGATCACGGCGCGGTTGATGTCAGCGAGGTCATCAAGACGCTGCAAGGCAATGGGACCAAGGCCCGCGACCTGGTGGCACGGCTTCCGCAGATTTTGGGGGCCGCGCGCACGCCCTGCCCCCACGGATGTGACCGGGCGCTGGAATTTGCCGTGATGACCGCCCCCGACAAGCGTGATCCCGACCTTGTCGCAAAACTTGATGCCGTTGCTGGCCGCGTCCTTTAGCCTCTTTCAGAAAGTCCGTGATGAAAACTGTCCAAGACTATATCCGCACGATTCCCGATTTCCCGCATGAAGGGATCATGTTTCGCGATGTCACCACCCTGTTCAACGATCCACGCGGGTTTCGGATTGCGATTGATCAGCTGTTGCACCCCTATGCGGGCCAACCCATCGACAAGGTGGTCGGGCTTGAGGCGCGCGGGTTCATCCTCGGCGGTGCAATCGCCCACCAGCTTTCGCTTGGCTTTGTGCCGATCCGCAAGAATGGCAAACTGCCCGGCAAAACGATCGAGCAAAGCTACACCCTCGAATATGGTGAGGCGGTGATGGAGGTGCATGACGACGCGCTCCAACCCGGTGAGCGGGTCCTGCTGGTCGATGATCTGCTCGCAACCGGCGGCACCGCAGAGGCCGGGATCAAGCTGATCGAGCGCATGGGCGCCCAGGTTATGGGCTGTGCCTTTGTGATTGATCTGCCCGATATCGGCGGACGCGCCAAGCTTGAGGCATTGGGCATGGATGTGCATGCGCTTTGCCAGTTTGAAGGCGACTAGGGTCGCGCCACCGGTCAGTCGTTCTTGATGCCTAGACCGCCAGCGGCACACCGCCTGCAAATGCGGCCAGGATCGGGGCTGCCAATGCAAAACCGGATCGGAAGACCTCTGCCGGATCGCTCGCAAGTCCGCGCATTTTTTGCCATTCGACCATTTTGGCCGGGTCACGCAACTGACCCTCACCCGCTGCCCGCAATGTCAGCCGCCGCCTGCGTCCATCCAGAACAAGCGCGACAGGCAGATAAAAGCTCAGGATCAGCAAGGTAAAATAGATACCAGTGAACAGGGACGAGGCCGCAACCACGGCGCCAAACGCATCCTGATCCGCGGCACCAATCATCGGCAATGGCCAACGCATCCAGCTTGTTGCAAAGAAGATACCAAAGGTCAGCACCAGCCCTGACAGATAAAGCTGCCGGCGCATCCGGCGCAGGTTGCGTTCCAGATGCTGGGCTTGCTTTTCCAGATCGTCCGTTTGGGGGACATCAAGGCACAGGATCATGCCCACGATCAATGCGCCGACCCCCAGACCGGCGCAGATATTAATCATATCAAGCGTCCTGTTCAGCAAAGTAATCACCGGCTGTTCGCCACATGGCCCAAAAAGCCAGCGATCGGCGGGCGTAGCACATCCTGCAATCGTACCACGGCCCAGCGCGTTTTCGAAAAGATCCGCCCCCAGTCGATGAAAGATACGCGGCGTTTCGGGTGCGATGATATATTGCACCGTCGGCATCATCGCGAGCAAAAAAATACCCAAGATCACCAGGATCGCGACCCGCCGTGTCTGGGGGCGCATGGGCTGCGCGATATCCCGGATCACAAGCACAAAGACCATCACGGCAAGTGCTGCAAAAACCCAGGTCGCCCCCAGGAAACGGAACCGGCCGACCGCCTCAAGCCAATCGCGCCCATCCTGAATGACCGTGGCAGGAATAGCGAGATCCATCGCCAGAAACTGGGTCGTGATGAACGCCTCTTGGGCAAAGATCAGAATGGGTACAAGCGCGATAAGGAAATATCGGGCCGGAACGTATCGCGGATTCAATTGCGCAAGCCCCTGTTGTTGCAATGGAAAACCACTAGCATGGTTTGGCGCATAAAGAAAGAAATGCGCCCGGGATCATTCGCTGCGCTGGCGCAGAACGGCGCCGGGGTTCATGATACCCAGCGGGTCCAGCGCATCCTTGACCGCCCGCAACATCGCCAGCTTGGCCGGGTCGCCATAGTTTTCCAGATCGTCAACCTTCAGCCGCCCGACCCCATGTTCCGCGCTGACCGATCCGCCCAGCGCATGGACCAGATCATGCACGGTCTGCTTGATCTGGCCGCGCTGTTCTTCATGATCGTCGCGCGTACGTCCAGGCATCGGGAACACGTTGTAATGCAGATTGCCGTCCCCCAGATGCCCAAAACAATTGATCCGAAATGGGCCAATATCAGCCAGCGCCGCATTCCCCCGGGCGATGAAGTCAGGGATCACACTCAGCGGCACAGAGATATCATGCGAACTGACAGATCCAATGCGCCGATTGGCAATCGGGATGCTCTCGCGGATATGCCAGAACGCCTGCCGCTGTGCGACGCTTTGGGCAATGACCCCGTCGCTGACCAGCCCCTTTTCATGCCCCGCAACGAATAATGCCTCCAAAGCCGCATCAGGGGACAGTCCCGCAGGCAGGCCTACATCTATCAACACGCACCATTCGGGAATGTCCGCAAATGGCATCCGCACCTCGGGGCCCACCTCGGCCAGGAAGTCAAAGCCCTGCCTGTGAATGATCTCGAAGGCGGAAATCGTGTCACCCATCTGCGCCCCTGCAAGCGCCAACAGATCAAGGGCCGCTGCGGGCGACGGCACGGCAAGCATGGCTGCCCCTGTGGCAAAGGGTTGCGGCGACAGTTTCAGCGCAGCACCCGTAATGATCCCCAGCGTCCCTTCGGCCCCGATCATCAGATGACGCAGGTCATAGCCGGTATTGTCTTTGCGCAGCCGGGACAGGCCGTGCCAGATGCTGCCATCGGGGCGCACGACCTCAAGCCCCAGACACAGCGCGCGCGCATTGCCGTAGCGCAGCACATTTACCCCGCCTGCATTGGTGGACAAAAGCCCCCCGATCCGCGCCGACCCTTCCGAACCCAGCGACAGAGGGAAGAGCCGGTCAATCTCTTCCGCGGCGCGCTGAATATCGGCGAGAATGACGCCAGCATCACAGACAAGCACGTTTTCCATTGGATAGACATCGCGAATGCGGTTCATCCGCTCGAGGCTAAGTACGACGGGGGCAGGCCCCTCACCCATGATCTGCCCACCGACCAGCCCGGTGCCGCCGGCATAGGGCACCACGCCGACGCGCGCCTTAGCGCAGGCGCGTACAAGTGCCGCAACCTCTTGCGTGTTTGCGGGGGCCACAACCAGACCCTGACCGGTCCACCGGTCACGCGGTTCTTGCAGATAGGCGGCGCTGTCATCCTTGAATGCAGCGGCCGGCAGCAAATTGCGAAGATGCCCTGTGAAGGTCGGGGTGACGGGGTTCAGCATATCCGTGTCCTTTTGGTCCAGCCACTACATGGGCCAAAAGGACGCGAAGGCCAACGTTGTTTATGCGGTTGCCCGGGCCGCACCCTCGGACATTGCGGCCAGCTTGGCATAGGCGATTTGCGGATCAATGGCGCCAAAGCCTGCAAAGGTCCCAAAGCCGCAATCAGACCCGGCGATCACCCGGTCTGCACCGACAATATCAACAAAGCGTTCGACGCGTTCAGCAACCAGATCGGGGTGTTCGACAAAATTTGTGGTCGTGTCCACAACACCCGGCACCAGCACCTTGTCTGCGGGAATATCGGCAGCCCGGTCCCGAAACACCGCCCATTCATGGCCGTGACGGGGGTTTGATGTCTCAAACAGCACATAGCGCGACTTGGTCGACATCAGCGTGTCGAACATCTTGGCCATCGGGATATCGCAGATATGCGGCCCCTCGTAATTGCCCCAGCAGATATGCACCCTGACTTTCTCGGCAGGAACGTCGGACAAGGCATGGTTCAGCGCCTCGACATGGCTGGCGGCCACTTTCAGAAAATCGTCATCCGACAAATCGTTGAACAACATGTGCCGCGACAGGGCCAGATCGGGGCAGTCAAGCTGCACATCAAGACCGGCGGCAACGATGGTTTCATATTCCGCCTTCATGGCATCAGCCAATGCAGCCAGATAAGCCTCGCGGGTCTTGTAGTAGTCGTTCTGCAGAAAGAGCGAGATGACGCCCGGCGATGCCGCATTCATGAACCCGCGCTGCGCGCCATGTTCGGCCATCGCAGCCTTGAGGTTTGCGATGTCCTTTTCCAGTTCGCCCTGCCCCTTGGACCGCACCTCGCCCACGCACATCGGCCTTGCGTATTGGGGTGTGCCGCCCCCCTCGGCCAAGCGTTTCAGAAAGGTCGGAAACTGCTTGAGATCGGCAGGCGCATTGCGCGGGCTGTCCCCGTCAAAGCCGGTATAGCGGTCTTTGACATAAGTGGCGTAGGAGATCTTGGAGGTTTCCCCGTCACTGACAATATCGACGCCAGCGGCGACCTGCTTTTGCACCGTATCGGCGACAGCCGCGGTCATTGTCGCGTCAAAAGCCTGCTGATCGTAAGCAGTTCCGTTCTCACGGGCAAAAATGAAATCGACCACATCCTGGGTTCGCGGCAGCGAACCGGTATGCGTTGTAAGTACCTTGGTCATGTTATTCTCGGCATCTTTTGTTGAGGGACGGCAATGGGCTGCGCGCGTGCGTCAGCCTGTCCAGGTCGCGCCAGCTGCGTCATCCGTGGCAATGATATGGAACAGGCTGGCCTCGCCTGTCATCGCAGGGATTGCGTTATGCATCAAGTCCGCGGGAACCGACATCGTGTCCCCCGGTGCAAGTGTCGCACTGCCACCATCCCAGTTCACCTTCCAATGGCCGCGCATGGGCATCAGGACCGATGGACGATCATGGGAATGCATCGCCTCATCCGCGGAATTCCTGTTCATAAAGGCAACTTCGAAGCCCGGCTTGTCGCGCAGCATCCCTGTTTCGCCAATCACCACAACCGGCGCAGGATCCGCCATCGCCATCATGTCCCAATAGCGGGCGACATATCCTGGCACCACATCCGCCGCGCTGGGTTCGGGGTAGCCCGCCAGTTCCTGCGGCGTCAAAAGCGGCATCGGGTTCACGCCGTCAGGCAGGCGCTGGCCCTTTTTGCTGTCATAAAGCTTGCCATTGTCACCCAGCACCAGACCATGTTCTTGCGCGTCCACAATCACGTGGGGGGCCCAGATCACGCCACCGCCTGCATCATCCCCGCCAAGGATGGCCATGATCATCCCGTAATCTGTGCCGATATTTTCGAACCCCCGAAAAATACCGGTTGGAATATTGATGATATCGCCCTCTTCCAGAACAACCTCACCAGCTGTGCCATGCTGCCCCCAGAAGAAGCGCCAGCGCCCCTTGAGAACAAAGAACACCTCGGCGGTGCGGTGACTGTGCAAGGAGTTTCGGCATTTCGGGGGCTGTCCTGCCGCCCCGATATTGAACCCATGAGGGATCGCAATATGCACGTGTTGATCGGGGGATTCAGAAACGCCGCCACCAATGATGGTGAAGTTTTCCTTTTGATCCGATCCGGGTGTGTGCGCATCAATAAAGGCGGTTTTGCACGGGTGCAGATCGCCATAGCGAACGATGCGGGTTTCCATATCTTGCGGTGTCATCTGAATGTCTTTCCAAAAGAGGGTCGGCTGCGTTTGGCGCGGGTGCGACGCCTCAGGCTATCCGGTATGCATCAATATCTGTTTCCAGATTGCGATCTCATCATAGAGCGCAAATTCACGGCGCAGCCCGATCCCGTCCGGGCCATAAGGTCCGAATTCTGCATGACACATGCCCATGACATGGACCTGCGCGCCGGTGGGTTCACCAAAGCTGCCCCATCCATCGTGAACTCCATCCAGCGACCAGCGGATCGCAGCGCGCGGCGAAAGCATATCGGCATCCATCCCGATCTGGTGGTGGATCTTGAATTCAGCATGCGGAAAGGACGAACGTAGCCCGACCCAGAAGGCCAGCACACCGTCCCAACCGGTCACCCGATTGGCCCCTGCATATTCGCCGATGATCGCCCGGTCATAGCTTTCACGGATATGGGTAAAGTCATGGTTCATGATCCGCGTCAGCGTATCGGCGTAACGCTGCCCCCAGGCATTGTCATTGCCGGTTGCGGTGTAATCGCCCTGAATGTCGATTGCGGGTGTAAAAGGCTTGGCGCAATTGGCCGGGCCGCCCTCGCGTGCGATCAGGCCCTCGGCATAGTCGCGCGGGTCCATGCCCAATTGCCGGACGATCCCGCCATAATCCCGCACCAGCCATTCGTCATAGATGGTGTCCTCCTTTGCCGCACAATCCGCGATCACATAGACCTGCCAATGCTTGCCCGTTGCGGGGCCAAATTGTCCGTCGCGCGTGTGTGTGGCTTTGGTCAGCAGGCGGTGGGATGACAGGAACCCGTCATCCGCGTTCCCGGACCAGATCACATCCTCGCCCAATAATTCGCGGTCGGGGAATTCGTGGCAGGTCGCCATGGTGGAGGCAATCACCGCCTGATTGCCTTTGCCCACGCCCATCGGTGTCCGCACCGGGATATCGGGGGCATAATAATGGTTCAGGGTGCCGATCCCGCGGTCTTCCCAGATTTCCTTGGTAATCCCGATGATATAGTCGGGGAAATCTTTCCATTTGGGGTTGAAACCCTTCATGCCTTTGGTCCTTTGGTAGAGCCGCGCCGGATCAGCGGGCTATCAATTTCGATCCGTTTGGCCGGGGCGGTCGGGTCGGTCAAACGCGCCAGCAAGGTCGCGACGGTTGCCTCGACCATCCGGTTGACGGGCTGTCGCATCGTGGTCAGGTCATAAGCCGCCCAAGCCGCCAAGGGTACATCATCATAGCCGATCACGGCGACGTCGTCGGGAACCCGCAGCCCAAGCTCTTGTCGCAATGTATCCATCACGGCAAAGGCCATGTGATCATTGCCCACAAATATCGCGTCAGGGGGGGCGTCCTGCGCCATCAATGTCCGTGTCGCAGCCGCGGCTGTGTCCCGATCATACATCCCGTCAATGATCTGTGGCGTGATCCCGGCCTGTGTCAGCACATTGACAAAGCCCTGCTGCCGGTCCCGCCCGGTAGAAGACCCCTGCCAGCCGCTGATATGTGCAATGTTTCGATGCCCGCAAGAGAGCAGGTATCTGCCCACCGTCTCACCCCCTGCAACATTTGCCGATGTCACGGCGGAAACGCCCGCCCCGTCCTGTCCCCGGTTGAACATGACCACGGGGATGCCGGCCGCGTTGCACCGTGCCGTCAGATCACTGGTCATCCCGACAGAGGCCGTGATGATCCCGTCAACCTGAAAATCCAGCAGTTCCTGCATCACTTCCTCGACATCCGCCCGACTATTGGCGGCTGTAAATACCAGTATATGGTACCCTTGGGCCTGCAGCGCGTTTGACAGCCGTTCCAACGCCAAGGGGTAGAATTGATTGTCCAGATAGGCGACCACCAGTCCGATAATCCGGCTTTTGCCGGTGATCATGGCGCGCGCCATCATATTGGGGCGATACCCCAATTCCTGCGCCGCCTTGCGCACTTTTTCGACGGTCTTGGCACTTGCCGAGGCCCCGGGTGTGAACACCCGGCTGACCGCCGATTGGCTGACCCCGGCCCTTTCAGCCACCTGAAGCGATGTCACATTGCCCATCAGTCGGCCGTCCAGCCGCCGTCGATCAGCATATGGGTGCCGGTCATCAGCGCCGCCGCGTCAGAGGCCAGATAGACCACAGGCCCCATGATATCACTGACCTCGCCGATCCGGCCCAGCTTGATCTTTTCCGCGATCCATTTCACCCGGTCGGGGTTGGAAAATGTCTGTTCGGTCAGCGGCGTGCGGATAAATGTCGGGCAGAGCGTGTTAACCCGGATCCCAAGAGGGCCCCATTCAATCGCCATCGCCTTGGTAAAGCCCTCGACCGCGTGTTTGGTCGCGCAATAGACCGCCCGGTCAATTCCGCCGACAAACGCCATCTGGCTGGTGATATTGATCAGGCTGCCGGGCTTGCCTGCCGCTATCAGTCCCCTGGCAACCGCGCGGGTCAGGAAATAGGCACCCTTGATATTGAGATCGGCAACCGCGTCAAAATCAGCCTCGGTCGTTTCAGTGGCGGGGCTGTGGATGGCCAGCCCGGCAGAGTTGACGAGAATATCAAACGGGCCTGCGGCGCTGACAGCGGCTTCGGTCGCGGCCACATCGACCACATCCAATTGCAATGCCTCAGCCTGCATTCCGGCACCGGTCATCTGTGTGACCGCGTCTTGAAGCCTTTGACTGTTGCGGGCGGCCAGCGTGACTTGCGCACCCGCCTCTGCCAATGCAACGGCGCAGCCCAGTCCGATCCCCGAGGACGCCCCTGCGACAAGGGCGCGCTTGCCGGTCAGCTGAAAGGATGGGGTGCGTGGCAGGGTCATGGGTATTGTGTCCGTTGCAACCGCCGGAGCCTCCGGCGGGAGTATTTTGGGCGAGATGATAGGCTATTCGGCGGCAGTGCCGTAGGCGACGTTCTTTCCCCCATACCGGCGCACCCGGATGTTGCATTGTTCAGCATGCCCAACGAAGCCTTCGAGCATGCACAGACGTGAGCCATATTCGCCCACGAGGGTCGCGGCTTCATCGCTGAGCACCTTTTGGTAGCTGTGGGTCTTGAGGAATTTCCCAACCCAGAGCCCCCCCGTATACCGGCCCGC
Organism: Yoonia sp. SS1-5; assembly: GCF_038443705.2. Lineage (NCBI taxonomy): Bacteria > Pseudomonadati > Pseudomonadota > Alphaproteobacteria > Rhodobacterales > Paracoccaceae > Yoonia > Yoonia rhodophyticola. Next base: position 1,609,168 of record NZ_CP151767.2, read on the forward strand.
CTTTTTGGTGGGCAGCGTGTGGTTGGTGCCGATGACTTTGTCGCCATTGGCCACATTGGTGCGCGGCCCCAGGAACAACGCGCCATAGCAGGTCATGTTTTCGAGGAACCAATCATCACGGTCCGTCATGACTTGCACATGCTCGGACGCAATAGCATCGGCCACAGCAAGCATTTCCTCATAGGTGTCGCAGAGGATGACCTCACCATAATCCTCCCACGACGTGCGTGCCGTTTCCGCCGTGGGCAGGATATCGAGGATCCGGTCAATTTCAGACAGGGTTTCCCTGGCCAGCTTTTCGGAATTGGTCAGCAGGACGGCGGGCGAATTATACCCGTGTTCGGCCTGTCCCAGCAGGTCGGTCGCGCAAAGCTCTGCATCGACCGTCTCATCCGCGATGACCATGGTTTCGGTTGGCCCTGCAAACAGGTCGATGCCGACCCGCCCGAACAATTGCCGCTTGGCTTCGGCGACAAAGGCGTTGCCCGGGCCAACGATCATATGCACCGGATCAATCGTTTCTGTACCAAGCGCCATGGCCCCCACGGCCTGCATGCCCCCAAGCACATAGATCTCATGTGCGCCACCCATATGCATGGCCGCGACAATTGCCGGATGTGGTTCGCCATTTTGCGGCGGGGCAGAGGCCACGATGCGCGGCACGCCTGCCACATTCGCCGTTAGGACAGACATATGGGCCGAAGCGACCATCGGGAACTTGCCCCCAGGCACGTAGCAGCCGACGGACTGAACAGGGATGTTCTTGTGCCCCAGAACCACGCCCGGCATGGTTTCGACCTCGATATCCGTCATGGAGGCACGCTGCGCTTGGGCAAAGCGCCGGATCTGGGTCTGCGCGAACTTGATATCTTCCATATCACGGGTCGTGACCTTGGACATGGCCGCGTCAATTTCGGATTGGGTGAGGCGAAAGCTGGATGGGCTATATTTGTCGAATTTTTCGGACAGATCACGGACCGCGGCATCACCACGGTCCGCGATATCGGCGAGCGTATTTTCGACGATCTTGCGCACCTTGGCGTCATCTTCGGCCCGTTCCGCCTCTGGTTTGCCGGATTTGATGTAGGTGATAGTCATGCTTGGTTCCTCCGCATCCCGGATATGATCCGGGACGGCGCTAGTCTGGTGTCGCAGGTGTCGCACTGCCATTGTCGTAATTTTCCCAGCCCTGCCCGCCGAACACGTCGACGCCCAGTTGCTGCATCACCGAGGCGAAATCGACCGAAACCGGATTGTCGGCGATCCGCCCATCCTCGACCCGCCAGAAATCCATGTATGGGATTTTGACACGCTTGCCGGTGGGTGCGATCCCCATGAACACGCCGGAATGCGTGGCCTCGATATGTCCAAAACACGCCGCCCAGTCACCGTCGGCCATGAATTTTTCGGTCTTGTATGCGCGGTCGCTGAATGCTGCCCGCAGCGGTAACTGCCAGTTCCGCCGAAATTCCTCGACCCCCTTTTTGGTGCCGCAGCCCTGATTGCCGCGCCACAGAAAATCAGGTGTGAAATATTTGGTCATGTCGTTCTCGCCCGCGGCAAGCCCGTCTTCCATGCGTTTCACGGCAGCAAGCGAGGCTGCGGTTTGTTCATCATAGCTCATGTCAGGCGGTCCCCGGTTGACGCATCGAAAAGGTGGCAAATGCTGGCCGGAATGCTGGCGCTGACGCTGTCGCCAATGTCGACCCGGTAGTCCTTGCCCGACTTGACGGAAATGATCGTGCCGGCAGCGCGCATGGTGACCATTGTCGCCTCGCCCAGCAGTTCAAGCGAGTAGACCTGCGAATTCGCCTGTGACTGACCGTCGGCGACGGTTGCATCCTCGGCCCGGAAGCCCAGTGTCACGGGACCATTGTGGCCTGTCGTCAGGCCGGGGATATTTATGTTTTCAGCAGTAAAGGTGCCGTTTTCCAATACCCCATCCATCAGGTTCATTGCGGGCGAGCCAATAAAGCCCGCGACAAATGTGTTGGCGGGGTTGTCGTAAATCTCGGTCGGGGTGCCGACTTGTTGCACGACACCCTTGTTCATCACCACAACGCGGTCGGCCAGGGTCATCGCCTCGATCTGATCGTGGGTCACGTAGATTGTGGTTGTCTTCAATTCGTGGCTGAGGTTCTTGATCTGCGCACGGGTCGACACGCGCAGCTTGGCATCAAGATTGGACAGCGGTTCATCCATCAGGAACACGTTTGGTTCGCGCACAACCGCACGGGCAAGGGCCACGCGTTGGCGTTGCCCGCCCGACAACTCAGCCGGTTTGCGGTGCAGGAACTCGTCGAGTTCGACCATCGCCGAGGCGCGTTTGACCCGATCGTCATGTTCGGATTGCGGCACACCGCGTACTTTCAGCGGAAAGCGGATGTTGTCGTAGACGTTCATGTTTGGGTAAAGCGCGTAGGACTGGAACACCATGGCCACATCCCGGTCTTTTGGGTCAAGGTCGTTGATCCGCTTTCCGTCAACCAGGATATCGCCGCCTGATGCGTCTTCCAGACCCGCGATCATCCGCATGGTTGTCGTCTTGCCGCAACCAGATGGCCCGAGCAGCACGAGGAATTCCTGATCGGCAATGGTCAGGTCAAATTCCTTCACACCAACGAATGACCCCCACCGCTTGCTCACGTTGCGCAGCTGAATTTCGGCCATGTGCACACCCCCTTGCATACGTTTGCAAAAACATTCGCCTGATTCCACAAATCGCGCAAGCCCCTAATTTTCTTTCTCGACATTTGCTGGAAAATTGCGAAAAGTTTCTTGCGTGACGCTGCAGTTTGAAGGTTAATTGCAAACGTATGCAACGCGAATCCGATTCGGTCGCGAGAAAAATCAATGCGGTGAAAAGCGCCGCAAATGGCGACCGGATAACCGGAAATGCCGTACAACTGGGAGACTATAAGCATATGACACTTATGAGAAATTTGACACTGAGCACGGCTTTCGTTGCGTTAAGCACAGGTGCCGCCCTTGCCGGTGGCCATGCCGATTGCGGCGATGGCCGGTTGAACATCATCGGCAACGAATTTCCTGCGATTCAAACTGTCGCTGCCGCAGCCCAGGCCTGTGCCGGTGACGGCGCCGAGGCTAACCTGACATCAGAACATCAGACACTGAACGTCGCGGGCATGACCGGCAATCCGGCGGAGTACACTACCGCGATTGTTGCCAACTCATCCATCGTGGCACTGATCAACGAAGACGTCATTCAGCCGCTTGACGATCTTGTTGCAGAGTTTGGCCAGGACATCCCAAAGCAGCAGTTGATCACCGTCGATGGTAAGGTCATGGCCGTCGCTTTCATGGCGAATGCGCAGCATCTGGTCTACCGGGCCGATGTACTGCAGCAGATCGGCGCAGAGGTCCCGACCTCCTATGAGGAAGTTCTGGATGCGGCCGCAAAGATCCGCGAAGCCGGCATCATGGAATACCCCGTTGGCGGTGCTTATGCAGCTGGCTGGAACCTGGCCCAGGAATTCACCAACATGTATATCGGCACCGGCGGCAGCTTCTTTGAGCCCGGCACCGCGCAAGTCAGCATCAACAACGCGCAAGGCGTCGAAGCGCTGGAAATGATGAAAGCGCTGTCCGAATACATGAACCCCGACTACCTGACCCATGACAGCAACGCGACATCCGCCGAATGGGAAGCAGGAAACGTGGCCCTGATGAACATGTGGGGCAGCCGGACGGGCGTATTGATGGACGACGAAGGATCAGAAGCCGTCGTATATGAAAACACCAAAGTCGGCGGCCCCCTGACGGTTGGCGACAGCGGCACGCCTGCCACGACACTATGGTGGGATGGCTGGACTGTGGCCAAGAACATCAGCGATGAAGATGCGGCTACGACCTTCAAGGCGATGAAAGCTGGCGTCTCTTCTGACATCCTCAACGATGAGACCATGTCGCAAGCTGTCTGGCTGATGGATGGGTTCGAGCCTGCCCCTGTGAACGAGGGCGTTTTGGCCTCTGTTGCTGCCGGCTCAACGCCCTACCCGATGGTGCCGTTCCAAGGCCTGTTGCACACCGCATTGGGTGACAACATCGCAGACTTCCTGCAGGGCAATGAAAGCGCCGAGCAGACACTGGCCGATATCGAAGCCGCCTATACCGCTGCGGCCACTGAAAACGGCTTTCTTCAGTAAGCCTGACTGATGTGAGGGGGGCGTTTGTCCCCCTCACCGACTTCTTTCCGCATAGCTTTGGGGGCGCGGCTGATGAAACATAAGACATTCTTCTGGTTTGTGCTGCCGTCAGTGTTCCTGATGGTCCTGTTCATCGCGCTGCCGATTGTCTCAGTCGTTACCCAATCGCTCTATTCCAAGCACGAACAAGTCATTATCGAGGTTGAAAACTGCGGCCCCTTCGGCTGCACCGTTGAGACCACCGTCGACCAAGAGGCAACCGCAGCGCTAGAGGCCGCCGAGCCGCTGGGCAAATGGGCCGGTCTGGATATCTACAAGGATCGCAACCATCTGGCCCTGTCCGAGGTTGCGAGCGCCTGGATCAATGCCGACGGGTTGCCCGACTTCGGCAAAAGCCTGATGAACCTGCCGTTCTACAGTGCCTTGGGCTTTACCATAACTTATACGGCCATCGTCACCCCGCTGACGATCATTCTGGGGTTCATGGTCGCCATCGCGGTGAACTCCGTGGCCAAGGCCTTGCGCGGGCCAACGATCTTTTTCTCGCTGCTGCCGATGATTGTGACCCCGCTGGTGGGGTCGCTGATCATCTTCTGGATGGTCGATGCGCGCGGTATCTTGGGCACCGGTCTGCAATGGCTGGCCAATGATCCGAACTTGTCGGTCAAGGCCTCAACCCCGCTGATGTGGGCGATGCTGATGTTTTACGGGGTCTGGCACTCTGCCCCCTTCGCGTTCATCGTCTATTATGCGGGTCTGCAAACCGTGAACCAGGACACGCTTGAGGCCGCCCTGATCGACGGGGCCAGCCGGTGGGAGCGGATCCGCTATGTCGTGGTTCCGCATTTGGCGCCGCTGACGACATTCATCGCGCTGATCCAACTGATGGATAACTTCCGGGTGTTTGAGCCAATTATCAGCTTCAGCGCGGCGGCACATGCCACATCGCTGTCATACGCGATCTTCAACGATCTGGGGGGCGAAACACGGCTTCTGTCCTCTGCTGCGGCAACCTCTGTGCTGACAATCATCTTTGTCGCCATGCTGCTTTCACCCGTTCTGGTCCGCACATGGCGCGACTTCGGCACACGCAAGTAAGGGAACGCTCATGTCCATCGCCACCCGCCGCCCGTTGAGTGTCAGCTTTCTGGCCAGCAGTTTCCTTGTCCTTTGGCTGATCTTGGCCGCCTTCCCCTTTCTTTGGACGCTTTGGGGATCGTTCAAGGTTGAAGGGGATTTCTTTTCCAAGGCTGATTGGGCGAATTCGCTCTTCGGGACGCTCACCAAGGTCGAAACCGGGGGCAGTTTCACCGGTGACGGCTACTATGGTGCCTGGATTCAAGAGGAGTTCTGGCGGGCCGCCTGGCACACTGGCCTTGTTTGCCTGTGCGTTGTCACGATCTCGCTGACCTGTGGAACGTTGGCGGGCTATGCGCTGTCCCGCTCGCCCTATCGCTATGCTTTCTGGCTTTTGCTTTTTGCGCTGATCTTCCGGGCGATGCCACCAGTGACGCTGGTATCGGGATACCTGCTGCCCTTCTTCGAATGGAACCTCTGGGGGCACCTGTCTACGACGATCATCGTGCTTGTGGCCATCAACCAACCATTCACCCTTTGGATGCTGCATTCATTCTTCAAGAACATCCCCCAAGACCTGGACGAAAGCGCGATGGTCGATGGGTGCACACGGTTCCAGGCCTTCCGGCACGTAATCATCCCGGTGATGTGGCCGGGTGTGATCACCACGGGGCTGTTCAGCTTCCTGCTGGCGTTCAACGACTTCGCGATCACAACAATGCTGCTGTCCAAGGAAAACCACACGATGATCCCCAAGATCTTCAGCTTCCTCGGGACGACACAAACCAAAGGCAACGTCATGTTCGCGGTGGCGGCGGTTGTATCGGTGACAGCGCCGTTATTCGTGATGATCCTGTTCTTCCAGCGCCAGATCGTATCGGGCCTGACCGCCGGTGCCGTGAAAGGCTAAAATGAGTTTCCAGACTGAGAAGGCGCTGGTGCGCGCGCATTACGCGGCACTGGCCAAGGCCACGCCGGACACCGTGGCCGATGTCCTGGCTGAACGGGTCAGCCCTGACTGGCATTGGCGCGGAATGCATCCGTTTCATGAACAACACGGGGCGCAGGCTGTCGCCGATACTTTCTGGTCCCCCTTCCTGAGCGCTATATCCCGGGTCCAGCGCCGCGAGGATATCTTTTTCGCGGGCAAAAATGAAATTGACGGGTTCAACTCGGTCTGGGTGGCCTCGATGGGCCATCTGATGGGGCTGTTTGATGCGCCGTTTCTGGGCATCAAACCGCATCGGCGGATCGCGATGTTGCGCTATGCCGAATTCAACCGGATTGAGAACGGCAAGATCGTCGAAACCGCCCTGTTCTGCGATCTAATCCATCTGATGCGTCAGGCCGGCCAATATCCCCTGCCCCCGCAAACCGGCATGCATCTGGTTCAACCCGGCCCCGCCACCCATGACGGGTTGCTGCGCGATGACGCTGATCCGGTGGAGGGTCAGGCGACGCTCGCCCTGATCAACCGCATGATCGGCGACATCAACGGGCACGAAAAATATGCGACCCGGCAGGAAGAGCTGTCGCAATGCTGGCATGACGATATGCTCTGGTGGGGGCCAGAGGGGATTGGGGCGACCTACACCATCGACCGCTATATCGACCAGCATCAGCGCCCCTTCCGGACCCAGATCAAGGACCGCGTCTATAACGGACATGTCTGCCGCATGGCCGAAGGTAACTTCGGCGGGTTCTTTGGCTGGGCAAACCTGACCCTCACAAACGCAGGCGGCTATATGGGGCTGCCGGCTGGGACGCCCGCCGACATGCGGGTGGTTGATATGTACCGGCGGGATGGGGACAAACTGGCCGAGAATTGGATTTTCATCGACATCCTGCATTTCCTGCATATGCAGGGCAATGACGTGCTTGGGCGGATGGAAACACTCTAGGGGCCGGACCCTAACAGGCAAATCTGTGTGCCGAGATGTTGATATCCCCGCATTGATCCAGCGGGATATCGTCGCCAGTCAAGGCGTCGCCAATATACCAGCCATCAGGGGACAGACGGACCGCGATGGGATGCACCACCTGCGCCGCGTCACTGCTGGCCCTGATCCGCACAATGCGCCCGCCGCGCACCGCAGCCGCAAAGGCCGCAACGCGCGGGTCCTCCGGCAGCTGATGGGCATGGATTGGAAACCTCTTGATCGCCATCTGGGTGACATCACGCACCTTGTCCGGGAAACTCTCGATCAGTTTTGCAGTCGCGCGCCGGGCCGCGTCGGCCAGGCCCAGCTGGGTCAATGCGGGCTGCGCTGCACCAAGGATGATGCCCAGCGCCTCGGCCTCCTCCCGATCCAGGCCCGTCAGGCGTGTGCGATAATTAAACCCAAGCTCGATCCCACCCTGATTGCCCTGAAACACGATGATCGGCAGGCCCGCCTCGGTCATTGCGTCCACATCGCGCAGGATCGTGCGCGGGGTCACCTCCAGCTCGGTCGCAAGTTGTGTCGCCGTCAATCGGCCCCGGTTCTGAAGCAACAAAAGGATCTGCAAAAGGCGGGAGGCGCGCAAGACAAGCCCTCAAACATGACATAAGATGTCATATAAGGGTTGCTAAGCCCTGTGGTGTCAAGACAAGGAGCATGCATGACACCCTATCACGTCACCCGCGACATCGCCGCGCCACCGGAAACCGTCTGGTCCATTCTGACCGACGCAAATCGCCTGTCAGACGGCAGTTTCAGCATCATCCGGATCGACGGGCGGATCGCAGCCGGACAATCATTCAAACTATGGTCAACGGTTGACCCCAAGCGCGCCTTTCCGATCAAGGTCGCGGTGATGCAGCCCGCGCAGCGAATGGAATGGCATGGTGGCATGCCTTTGGGGCTGTTTCTGGGGAACCGGCAATTCAGCCTGACCCCAATCGGCACCGGGACGCGTTTCGATATGCGCGAGACTTATTCCGGACCGCTGAAAGGCCTGATCACGCGGTTCATTCCGGATCTACAACCCAGCTTTGAGACATTCGCAAACGCACTGAAAGCAGCAGCAGAGGACACGCCATGAACCGCGTCACCTATGGCATGGGCGTGGCGGGCGACCCGTGGATACTGAAAACACCGCCGCTATCGTCCGCGTTCGAAGCCTGGCGCGACGAGGACCGGTTGGTCATCCAGGTCGGCAAGACGCAACTTTCATATCAATGGCGCGCGATCAAAGATGCGCATGCGATGCTGGTGGCATACGGTGACTGGATGCCACTGGGCAACGCGGATGAAGGCAAACCGACCAAGGCCGGCACGCTGGAACACTGGGCGCGCGATCCGGCAAATCCGGTCGGCGGCTATTACGGATTGCGCAAAGGTTATCGCGGGCGGTTCGCCAACTACGTCAGCCCCGTATTGGAAATGCTGGGACTGGTAGAGCTGGAACACAACGCGCGAAACAACCGGATCAGGGCCATTTGATGCGGTCGGGGGCGGATCATTGGGTCTTGTCGGCGACCGCGCTGTTTGGGAATGTCAGCTATCGGTGTCTACGGCCGACCGTCTGATCAACAACAAAACCAGTATCACTGCAAAGAACAGAAACCCGGCACCGACAATCCATGCGACCGGTGTCGTGTAAATCTCCGCGATAGCTCCGGCCAACACCAGACCCAACGCGGCCCCCAACTGTTGTATCAACGATCTCAGAGAGAGCATGGTCGACCGTTGACGGTCTTCGACGCAACGATGCAAAATGCAGGTGCCCGGCGTTTCGCTGACCCCAAGGATGACAGCGTACAGGATGAATACCGTCACAAAGCCGAGGATACTACCCTGCAGCGCCAAGGCGATCTGCACGACTGCCAAGCAAGCAAAACTCGCCGCAAGCGTCATGGCGTGCCGTCGCCTGAAGATCCGACTGATATGCGCCGACAGAGATGCCCCCAAAGCAATTGAGAAGAAGTAGGTCGCAGTCATGATACCGATGACAGTGTTTGCGTAACCCTCATCCAACATCGGCTTTGCATGGGTCGGCCAGATCACCTCAACAGGGTTGGTTGCCATCAGAAGCAACGCCAAACCTGCCAGAAGGATCGAAAGAGTCGGATGTCTAAGCGCCAACAGGCTGGCGTCTTTCATGACCGTTGGAACATTCGCGAAACCATGCTTGAGAGCCGCGACGCCCTTGGAGCGCGGTTTTTCGACAATGGCCACCACCGTGAACGCAAACACGCCCAACATCACAGCAAAGCTTGCCATGTAGGACGCATCATAGATGCTGAACCCAAGCCGCTTTGCGACCTGGCCAAGAATATCGGGCAGAAGGCCGCCAATCGCGGCACCAATGGCCAACCCAACCGCATTGGCCCATTGCGCTTTGGCCAGTGCGGGCTGGGGATCCACATTCGGTGCTGCGGCCTTGAAAGTTTCGAGAAACCACGCATCAAGCGTGCCTGACCTGAGCGCGCGACCAAAACCGATGAATGCAAATGAAAGCGCGAGAATGTAGAAGTCCGCCGTCGAGAGAAACAGCACAAGCGAAACCAGACTGGCGACGACCGCTGTCAAAAAGACCGGCTTGCGGCCAATGCTGTCGGCAAGACCACCGAATGGCAGCTCCATCGCCATCGTCGTGAGCGAGTAGACCCCGAAGAGAAGCGAGATTTGAAAGAGGTCCATGCCGCGATCAGTCAAGGCCAGAACAACAACGGCAACTGTCAGTCCCATCGCAAAACGGTCAAGGAACTGGTGCAGTTGAAATACGCGAATGTGCCGTCGCGCTGATGCGTTCAGTGCTGCGAAAGAAAACTCGATTTCGGTGGCCATCTTTGCAGCATCGCCGTTGCTGTCAACATGCACAACACATTAAGCGAGCCAGAACTTGTGCCGCGCCACAGTAAACATTCGTTCAAGAGGGTCCGGTTTTACTCACCCAACGCACGTCGCGCGCCCCTTAACCGACATCCGTCTTTCCGCGCCGGTCGTGCCGCAGATTGGCGTAGAGTACGTGGTTCCGCCAGCGTCCATTGATTTGCAGATAGCTTTGCGCGACCCCTTCATATTTGTAGCCGCATTTTTCCAGCAATCGTCGTGACGGCTCATTTTCCGGCAGGCACCCGGCCTCGACCCGGCTGATATCAAGCACCGTAAACGCGTGATGGACGACGGCCGCGATCGCTTCGCGCATATAGCCCTGCCGGGCGTAAGGGGCGCCGATCCAATAGCCGGTGGTCCCCGCCTGGGCCGGGCCGCGCCGGATATTGTCCAGCGTGATTGCCCCCACCAGCATGTCGTCGGTCCGCCGGATCAGGAACAACGGCATCGCCGTCCCATTCGCAATCGAACGCTGCGCCCAATAGACCCGATTGGTAAAGGCCTTGCGTGACAGATGGTCAGGGGCCCATGTTGGCTCCCACATGCGCAGGAAGTCTTCGCTATCGCGGCGCAGCGTGGACCATGCCCGAAAATCACCATGTTGAGGCGGGCGCAGGGTCAACCGTTCGGTTTCAATCCGGACCTTGCGTTTTGCGCCCAGCATCAGGCGGCAAGCCGTGCTTTCAGCGCCTCGAGACCCGGTGCGGCCTCTGCCGGACCATAGAGCGCCATGGCCGTCCCGGCCTGACCTGCCATCTGCGCGGCAAAGCTTTTGACATCACCTGTCGTGACCGCGTCAATCCGTTCGACAGTCTCGTCAATGGATGGGATCCGGTCCCAGATCGACAACAGGCGGGCCAGCCGTTCAGCCCGGTTCGACGGGCTTTCCAGCCCCATCAGCAGACCGGCTTTCATTTGCGCCCGGGCACGCGCCACCTCGGCCGCAGACATATCATCAGCGGCCCGTTTCATCTCGTCCATGGTGATATTGGCCAGTTCGGCGATTTGTGCAGCACTGGTGCCCGCATAGATCGTCGTCAGCCCGGTGTCCTCATAGGCCCCGGCCTGCGCAAAGATCGTGTAGCACAGGCCACGGTTTTCCCGGACCTCCTGAAACAGGCGCGAGGACATGCCCCCACCCATGGCCGAGGCATAAACCTGCGCTGTATAAATTGCCGGATCGCGATAAGTGGGTCCCTCAAGCGCCATGGCAAAATGCACCTGCTCGAGCGCCTTGTGTTCACGTCGTTCGCCGCCGCTGAACACCGCAGGCTGCATCAGATCAGGTGAGCGGGTGATCGCAGGCAAATGGCCAAACAGGGCCTCGGCCTGTGCCACGATGGCCGCATGGTCAACGGCACCGGCTGCGGCAAGGATCATCTGGTTGGGGCCGTAATGTTCGCCAACGAAACCTTGCAAATCATCCCGCGAAAAGGCGCTGACACGCTCTGTCGGGCCAAGGATCGTGCGGCCCAAAGCCTGATCCGGGAACGCGGCCTCTTGCAGCCAGTCAAAAATGATATCGTCGGGCGTATCCAGCGCCTGCCCGATTTCCTGCAGGATCACACCGCGTTCCACCTCGATCTCGGCGGGGTCAAAGACCGGGTTGAGCAGGATATCGGCAATCACATCCAGACCAAGTGCGACATCATCCTGCAGAACCCGCGCGTAATAGGCTGTCATTTCACGGCTGGTATAGGCGTTGATATAGCCGCCCACGTCTTCGATGGTTTCGGCTATCTGTAGCGCGCTGCGTGTCTTGGTTCCCTTGAACGCCATATGTTCTAGGAAATGGGCGATGCCGTTTTGCTCGATACGCTCGTGCCGCCCGCCCGCCTGCACCCAGATTCCGATGCTTGTCGATTTCAGCCCCGGCATATGCTCGGTCACGATCCGAAAGCCGTTGGACAATGTATGCAGTTCAATCGTCAATTAGCTGATCCGCTCCCTGATGACAGCTTGAATGGCCGCCAGCTCCCCCGCTACGCGCGTCACGCGCTCTGGCCGGTCATACAGGTCGGCCATGCGCGGGGGAAGGGGTGCCGTGACGCCAGAGGCCGCTTTTACCGCATCTGGGAATTTAGCCGGATGGGCCGTTGCCAATGTGACCATCGGGGTGGGGCCAAGATGCGCCTCGGCCACGTGCACGCCCACGGCCGTATGCGGGCAGAGCAGTTCGCCATGGTTCTGCCGGTAGGTTTTGATCGCTTGGTGGGTTTCATCCTCGGATGCGCGGCCGGATTTGAACGTGTCCTTCAGCATCTGGTAGGCACCCTGACTGATCTGGAAGCCCCCTGATTTAAGGTCATCCATCTGCCCAGCCACAGCCGCCCCATCCCGCCCATATGCATCGAACAAGGCGCGTTCAAAGTTCGAACTGACCTGAATATCCATGGACGGGCTGATTGTGGGTGCAACCCCTTCCTTGGTGTAGGCGCCGGTCTGCAATGTGCGATGCAGGATATCATTGCGGTTGGTCGCAACAACCAGATCCGCAATCGGCAGTCCCATCCTTTTGGCAATATAGCCTGCAAAGATGTCGCCGAAATTTCCGGTAGGGACTGTAAAGCTGACCTGCCGATGCGGCGCGCCGAGCGATACGGCAGCGGTGAAGTAGTACACCACCTGTGCCAGCACTCTGCCCCAATTGATGGAATTCACGCCTGCCAGCTTTACCGCTTCGCGAAAGGCGAAGTCGTTGAACATGTTTTTGACCATGGCCTGACAATCGTCAAAGTCGCCATCCACGGCAAGCGCATGCACGTTGTCCTCGGTCGGGGTGGTCATCTGGCGGCGCTGTACCTCGGACACCCGGCCATGCGGGTAGAGGATAAAGACGTCAACGGCAGCCAGACCCCGAAAGGCCTCGATCGCGGCAGAGCCGGTGTCGCCGGACGTAGCCCCGACGATCGTGACCCGGTCCCCGGACCGGCTGAGTGCTGCCTGAAACATCTGCCCGATCAGCTGCATGGCAAAGTCTTTGAACGCCAGCGTGGGGCCGTGGAAAAGTTCCAGCAGGTAGTGGTTGCTGTCGAGTTGCACCAGCGGTGCGCGCGCGGCATGGCCAAACCCGGCATACGCATTTGCAATCAGCGTTTTGAAGGTGGCGCCGTCAAACGTATCGCCAATAAAGGGGCGCATGACATCAAAGGCGACCTCTTCATAGGATTTGCCTGCCATTGCAGCAATCTGGGCCGGTGTCAGCGTTGGCACCGTGTCAGGGACGTAAAGGCCCCCATCGCGTGCCAGACCGGTCAACATGGCCTGTTCGAATGTCAGGGCCGGAGCTTGCCCACGGGTCGAGATATATTGCATCGCGTCAGCCGTCCTTTGGCGTGGTCGTCCTGTAGATCAGGTACAGGCTCATAATCCCCCAGACCAAGGCCAGCAAGAACCAAGTGATCGCATATTCAAGATGGTCGTTCTTGATATTGGTCGTGCTGACCGGGAGCGGTGTCAGACGCGGATCAGCCGGGCTTGTGCTGCTGGCGACCACCATCAGCGGCGCTGTCTGCAGCTTTGCTGACATGTCGGTTACGTCGCGGGCAAACCAGATGTTCTTGTCCAGATCGGGGGCCGGTGTGTTATTATTCTTGTCGTCGGGCCATAGCAGCGTCCCCGTGACCTGAACCGGTCCATCGGGTGGCGGTGCCGTTTTTGCCTCAAGAGGCAGCAACCCCTTGTCGAGCAGAATGATTGTGCCTTTATCGGTTTCGAAAGCCGTGATCACCCTGTAGCCGGTTCCAGCCTGCGTGCCGGAGGTCAGCACATGCAGTTCATCGCCGACTGCCCTGCCTTGCAGAGTGACCCGCGTATATTCGTCTGCTTCTTCGGTGACGTCATCTCGCAGCGGGCCGGGTTCTTCTGCCAGCCGGGCATTGATATTCGCAAGGATGTCTTCCTTCCAGGCGAGCCTTTCTACTTGCCATAGCCCAAGGCTGATCAACACGCCGCAACCGGCGATCCCGAGGATCAGTGGGAAGAGTATCTTACGCAGCATCGCGGGCCTTTTCGTAGAAAAACGCGCGAGGCCCCTCGCGCGTTTTGATCAGGTGGGATGGATCAAGATCCATCTTACGGGCGTGGCGCCTGTTAGCCGCCCCAGACGTACACAGCGGCAAAGAGGAACAGCCAGACCACATCAACAAAGTGCCAGTACCAGGCGGCCGCTTCGAAGCCCACATGCTTTTCCGGGGTGAAATGCCCGCTTTGCAGCCGGAATAGGCAGACCAGGAGGAAGATCGTCCCGATAAAGACATGCGCCCCGTGAAAGCCCGTCGCCATAAAGAAGTTGGCCCCGTAGATGTTGCCCGAAAACCCGAATGCCGCGTGGCTGTATTCGTAGATCTGGAACACGGTGAACAGCGCGCCCAGCGCAACGGCCAGGATCAGCCCCCATTTCATATCTTCGCGGTTATTTTCATGCACCAGCGCATGGTGCGCCCAGGTGGCCGCGGCCCCAGAGCAGAGCAGGATCAGCGTGTTGATCAGCGGCAGATGCCAGGGATCAAACGTTTCGATCCCCGCAGGTGGCCAGACCCCATCAACCGCAGGGCTTTGCGGACCCATCGGATACATCGCATGTTTGAAAAAGGACCAGAACCAGGCGGCAAAGAACATCACTTCGGACATGATGAACATGATAAACCCATAGCGCAGGCCGATCCGCACGACAGGCGTATGATCACCAACCCGGCTTTCGGCCACCACTTCGGCCCACCACGCATACATCACGTAGAGGATCGCCGCGAGCCCGGCCAGGAACATGTAGGGTCCGGATCCATGCATCCAGATCACGGCCCCAAACAGCATGACGAACCCGCCAATGCCGCCGATCATTGGCCAGATGGATGGCGGGAGAATGTGGTAATCGTGGTTCTTTGCGTGCGCCATGTGCTGCGCTCCCTATCGGCTGGTCGTTAGTATGTTTCTATGGCGCCTTCAGGCGCCGGTGTCAAAGTGGATGGTGTCTGCAGAGTAGCCTGGCGGGCGTCCTCGGGCAGATCTATCTGGTAGAACGTGTAGCTGAGCGTGATCGTATGAACATATTGCCCCTCGCGGTCGTCAACGATGGCCGGGTCCACAAAGAAACTCACCGGCATCATGACGGTCTGCCCGGGCTGCAACACCTGTTCTGTAAAGCAGAAACACTCGATCTTGTCGAAAAACGCGCCGGCCTCGTAAGGCGTCACGTTGTAGGCAGCCTGGCCCGCGATAGGCACGTCATAAGGGTTATGCGCTTCGTAAAATGCCAAACCGGTTTCGCCGATCCGGATCTCCATCTCGCGCACTTCGGGTTTGAACGTCCACGGCATATCGCGTTCCAGCGATGCATCAAAGCGGACCGTGATTGTCTGATCAAGGATCACGTCGCTGCCGGCCTCGGCGACATTGGTGGCCCCGCCAAAGCCGGTGACCCGGCAAAACCAGTCGTAAAACGGAACAGATGCCCATGCGAGCGCACCCATCAGGATGACAACACTGGTTGCCTGCGCAGCGGTCCGTTGCGGGCCTTTCAGTTTTGGAAACAGTGTCATTCGCTGCCCCCTTCAACCGGCACGATCTGCGGGCGCGCCACATGATCAAATTTTTCAAACTGGGCCGCATCGCCCAATTGCAGGACCTTGACCACGGTTAATCCAAAAACGATGCCGATAAAGCCAATCAGCAATAGTCCCACCCCAACATTCCGCCCCTTGCGGCGGTTGTGCAGTTCGTGTTCGACCTTGATTGCCATCACCAGCCCCCAAGAGCGGATTGACGCAAGGCGGCCTCGACCAACAAGGCCCCGAAATGCGCAAAAAGATAGTAGAGCGATACTTTGAACACCCCGATTTCGACCTTGTGCTTGTCAGCCTCGCAATCGGCGTCAGTCCGGCGCCAGATATCATACGCGCCTTTGAGGAACCAGGCATTCATCACGGCAGCCACGGCCAGGTAGACCGGGCCACCGATGGACGTGAAACCAAGGCCAATCGCAACCGGAACAAGGAGCAATGTGTAGACAATCACGTGACGACGCGTGGCATCACGCCCATGTGTCTCGGTCAGCATGGGCACACCGGCATTCCCGTAGTCGGATTTCACGAACAGGGCCAGCGCCCAGAAATGCGGCGGCGTCCACATGAAGATCAGCGCAAACATCAGCATGCTTTCGACGCTGACGCCACCTGTTGCCACCGCCCAGCCCAGCATTGGGGGGAATGCGCCTGCAGCCCCGCCAATAACGATATTCTGGGGCGTGGCCCGCTTGAGCCACATGGAATAGATGACCGCATAAAAGAAAATCGTGAATGCCAGGATCCCGGCAGCCAGCCAGTTCGTCGCAAGGGCCAGAAGGATCACCGCAAAGCCCGACAGGCCCAGACCAATGCCCAGCGCCTCACCAGGAGCAACACGGCCCGAGGGGATGGGACGACCAGCAGTCCGGCGCATCTTTGCGTCGATATCCGCATCCCACCACATGTTCAGGGCGCCTGATGCACCTGCGCCGACGGCAATGCAAAGGATGGCCACAAACCCGATGAACGGATGTACCGGGACGGGTGCGACCAACAGGCCAACAAGCGCGGTGAACACGACCAACGACATCACGCGTGGCTTCAGCAGGGCGAAATAGTCACCCATGCTTGCCTCATACGGCGCCTCTTGCATGCTGATGTCACTCATCTGCTACCTTCCGGACTTGCCCTGACAAAGCGCGACAGCGGGTCACGCGATCCGTCGTAGGATGGGTCTTGACCCATCCTCAAACGGGATCAGGACGTTCCTTTTGCTTCGCTCATCCAGGTGTCGTAGGTTTCCTGGCTGACCACTTTTACGGTAATCGGCATATAGGCATGATCCTTGCCGCAAAGTTCCGAACATTGGCCAAAATAGATGCCTTCACGCTCGGCTGCGAACCACAACTGCGCCAAACGCCCGGGAACGGCATCCTGCTTGACCCCAAAAGCAGGGATCGTCCAGGAGTGGATAACATCTGCGGCAGTCACATCCATGACCACTGTTGCGCCAACGGGAACGACGACAGCTGTGTCGGTCGCCAGCAGATATTCGTCCTGGCTGTAGCCGAATTCTTCTAACTCATCGCGCGCCAGCATGAAGCTTTCAAAGCTGACGCCTTCATCGACATATTCATAGCCCCAGTACCACTGGTAGCCGGTGACCTTGATCGTGATATCCGCTTCGGGAATTTCCTGCTGTTTGAACAACACAGGTAGCGAAAACGCCCCGATAAAGACAAGGATCACAATCGGAACGACGGTCCAGGCCACTTCCAGAGGCGAGTTATGGGTAAAGGTTGCAGGAACAGGCTGCTTCTTTTGGTTATAGCGGATCGCGACCCAGGCCAGCAGGCCGGTCACAAACAGCGAAATCAGCGTGATGACGACCAACAACATGCCGTCCAGCCACTGGACATCACGGGCCAGCTCGGTTGCGGCTGGCTGAAAACCTGTGCCACCCGGTTGCGGCTTTCCGACAATCTCGAGTTCCTGGTTGACGTCCTGCGCCATCGCGGAACTGCCGGCGATCACAAGACCAGCCGTTGTCCAAAGTGAGGTTGTTAAGGTTTTCAGTCGCATATTCTTCACCTAATATCGTCGCACCTTGCGATGCAGCCCCTGGCGGCCCCATCCAAGGGATGGATGGAATCCCGTTGTATCTTGACGTCCGTCTCCCATATCCTGCGAAACAACTCAAGAACCCCTGTTGCGGCAAACAGACGCTTTTCGCCACAATAATCAGCCCCCTTAAAGGAAACCGCATGTCCGACGACCCATTTCGCCCCTTCGAGACGATGCTTGATCCCGATCGGGCGCTCGCTTTGCTGCGCGAGGCAACCGCTGGCGCGGATGACGGGGAACTTTTCCTCGAGCGGCGCAGATCAGAGGCGCTGTCACTTGATGACGGGCGCATCAAGACAGCCAGCTTTGACGCCAGCGAAGGATTTGGCCTGCGTGCGGTCAGGGGCGAGACCGCCGGATATGCCCATTCCACAACAATTGACGAGCACGCGCTGAAACGTGCCGTGGCAACCGCCCGGCTGGCCGTTGGCGACGGCGGCGGCACGATGGCTGCTGCCCCCGCAGGCACGAACCGCAAACTCTATACGGACGAAAATCCGATGGCTCAGGCCAGCTTTCCGGTCAAAATTGATGTGCTGCGCGACATCGACGATTTTGCGCGCGGACTGGATAAACGCGTGGTACAGGTCAGCGCCTCGCTTGCCGCCTCACATCAGGAGGTCGTGATCCTGCGCCCCGAAGGCATGCTCGTCACCGATACGCGCCCGATGTCGCGGCTGTATATCAGCGTCATCGTCGAGGAAAACGGGCGGCGTGAAAGCGGGGCCATGGGCGGGGGCGGACGCGCCGGGCTAACCGGCTTGATCACACCGGAACATTGGCAGCCGGTCGTGCAAGAGGCGCTGCGCATTGCCCTTGTCAACCTGCAGGCAGAACCCGCACCGGCCGGTGTGCTGGATGTTGTGCTTGGCCCCGGCTGGCCGGGCATCCTGCTGCACGAGGCCATCGGGCATGGGCTGGAAGGCGACTTTAACCGCAAGGGCTCCAGCGCCTTTGCGGGGCTGATGGGTCAGCAAATTGCGGCCAGCGGTGTGACCGTGCTGGATGATGGCACCATCCCTGACCGCCGCGGATCAATTACCGTCGATGACGAAGGCACACCCAGCGGCAAGAATACCCTGATCGAAGACGGGGTTTTGGTGGGTTACGTGCAGGACCGGCAAAATGCGCGCCTGATGGGCGTCGCCCCCACTGGAAACGGGCGGCGCGAAAGCTTTGCGCACGCGCCGATGCCGCGGATGACAAATACCTACATGCTTGCCGGCGACACGCCACCCGACGCGCTTGTGGCGGACCTGAAAGACGGCATCTACGCGGTCGGATTTGGCGGCGGCCAGGTTGATATCACCAACGGCAAGTTCGTATTCAGCTGCACCGAAGCCTATCGCGTCAAGAACGGGGTTGTGGGCGCACCCGTGAAAGGCGCGACGCTGATTGGCGACGGGGCCACCGCCCTCAAGCAAATCCGCGGCGTCGGTAACGACCTGGAATTGGATCCCGGCATCGGCAATTGCGGCAAGGCCGGACAATGGGTGCCGGTTGGGGTCGGGCAACCAAGCCTGTTGATCGGCGGGCTGACCGTCGGCGGGGCGGCAACCTAGTTGCAGCGTCACAGGGGCCATGAACTGGACCCAACCAGTCTTTCAAGAGACAGCCACGTGGCCAGTTTCGCATATCTCCGCAATCAACTTCAGGCGTTTGCAGGACAAAACAAGCGCGTCCGGTCTATATCTATATTGGACGCTGGCCCTGACAGCCGCGCTGTGCGTCATGACATATCGCAGAGCCCACTTAATGCGGCGCCACTTGCGAGTGGACCTGTCGCGGTTTGATGCCGCTCCTTTAATGGCCTTTACTGCAACAAAGGATCGTGCCCCGGCACGACTTCCTTTGCGCTTGATCTCTGCCATATGGTCTTTGCGTTCCTGATTGTCGGCGACGACCAAGGCCACTGCTGACTTGCAGATCCCGGCCATCGGGCGCTGTTGCAGCCGCTTTTTCGTGACTTTGACGCAATTGGTACCTGTGATCAGCGCCCGCCTATTCGCGGCAGGAGCGACGAAAAACTTTTTTTGAACCTTTTTCGAACCGGGCGGCACTTACCAGTACGAAAACAAATTTGGACTGCCCGTTTGGGGCGTTCCTTCAGATAACAGTAGGAGTTTTGAGATGAAATTGATTGCAGCACTTGCCGCCGCCGTTTTGGTCACCGCCTGTGATGAGGCTTACGCCGATGGGCATAGTGTCCTGGCCGCCCCGAACGGGATGACCCTTTATACCTTTGACAAGGACAGCGCCGGTACATCGAATTGCTATGATAGCTGTGCCGTCAGCTGGCCCCCATATCTGGCACAGGCCGGGGCGGCAGCGCCTGCCGGATTTTCGATCATTGAGCGCCGTGATGGGACCAGCCAATGGGCCAAAGGCGGTGAGCCGCTTTACTTCTGGCAAGGTGACAGCGCCCCTGGTGACACAAATGGCGATGGTGTTGGCGGTGTCTGGCATGTGGCCCGCTAGTGCGTAACTGCTCGGGTCGCCGGACCGGCGACCTGAGCATTTAACGAGTGACTTTTTTACAAAATCCTCCGCGAAACCATCATTTTCAACCAGTATTCATAGAAGTATTGAACGGTCATTTTTTTTGTCTTTCGCCGTCGTTTTGGGGGATGCGGCGAAAGACTTTTGCCACCTGCAGTTGCGTCTTTTCCAACGACGCGCGAAGATGTTAGCGTTCGTTGGACGTTGTTTTGCCAAGTACGCTTTTCAGCAGCACGAAAAAAATATCAAACAGCATGAACCTTTTGCCCGAACCTGGGCACTTACACTCAAACAACAAGAGATTTTTGGCGAAATGCGCATTCTCAAGTCCATATTAAGTGGCCCTGATACCCCCGCCCCGATGTCCGACATGGACATGCTGCGGGCGATTGCCGCAGGGGACATGCAAGCGTTTGAGCAGCTGCACCGCAAGTATTTCCCCAAGCTGATGCATTTTGCCCGCCGGATTACAGATAGCGCCGAGGTGGCCGAGGAAGTGGCCAATGATGTACTGCTGACCGTCTGGAAAACGGCAGATCGGTTCGAGGGACGATCAAAACCCTCGACCTGGATCTTTGGGATCGCCTATCGCATGTCGATCAAGCAGCGCCAGAAACTGGGGTTACGCAAGGGCGATGTGGAACTTGACGAGACCCTGATCGGTGATGATGCGGATGTGGCCGAGCAGGTCGCGATCTCGGCAGATCTGATGAAGGCGATGCAGCAGTTGAAACCAGAGCTGCGCGCGGTCGTCGAGCTAACCTATTATAACGGCTATCTTTATACCGAGATTGCCGAAATCCTCGATTGTCCGGTTGGGACAGTCAAAACACGCATGATGACAGCACGCAGCCAGCTGCGCGGGATGCTGTCGGATCATGATCGATCGGGTGACCAAAATGAAGTTGCATGACACACGACCACCGCAGCCGGCGCGCTGCCCTGATGCCATATGGGAGTTGATCCCCTGGTATGTAAACGGGTCCCTGCCAGAAGATGAGGCTGCCACTGTCGCGGCGCATTCCGAAACCTGCCCTGATTGCGAGGCCGAGATTGCCCGCCAGCAGGTGCTGGCCAAGAAAGTTGCGACCACCGACCCTTTTGATGCCCCCCTTGCGCGGAGTTGGGACAGCCTGCGCGCACAGATCGAGGCCGACGCCACTGCGCGAACGCCGCAGCCTGCCAAACGCAGCTGGTTTGCCGGTTTGCACGGGGGCGTCTTGGCCTTGATGGGCACCGTTGCGGTCGCCTGTGTTCTTGTTGTGGTGCAGGTATCGGCACCGCGTGATGGCGAGTTTGTCACGCTGACCAGTGGTGGCAGTGAAACGGCAACACAGATCAAACTGTTGCCCGCCGCAGATGTGGACGCATCCATGCTGAACGCGCTATTGGCTGCACAGGGCATGACGATTACCGACGGTCCGTCTGAGACGGGTGTTTACACCGCTGATCTGCCGGAAGGGGCGGATGCAACAGCGATTGCGGAGGCGTTGATGGCCTTGTCGGAGATTGATTTTGCAGCGGCGGAGCCTGAATGATGCGCGTTTTCTGGATCGTGTTTGGCTTGATCGCGCTGGTCTTGTCGGCCTGCGCCCAAGCCCCTGATTGGCGGCTGGTCGAGGCCAATAAGCTACGTGCCGATACTTATCTGATCCTGACCGTCCCGCAGGACGATCCAGTTGCGCTGGCCGCCATTGCTGCTGAGATCGCGGCGGACTTTGACGTGCCCTTGGCCGCGGAATGGCCGCTGAATTCCATTGGCGTGCATTGTCTGGTCTATGACGCCACAGATGCGGCCGATGTCGAAGCGCTGATTGCCGCGATGGAGGCTGATGCGCGGATCAGGACCGCCCAACGGATCCAGGATTTCACCACTTCGGCGGTCACCTACCCTGATCCGCTGTTCCGGTTGCAGACCGCGTTGGAACAGATGAATGCGCCCGAGGCGCATCTGGTGTCGCGAGGTGCCGGCATACGGGTGGGTGTGATCGACTCCGCGATTGACCGCACCCACACCGATTTACGTGATCGGGTGGTGGATGCTCGTGATTTTGTGGCCACCGCCCCCGCGGCCCTGGCCGAAGCCCATGGCACCGCAGTCGCAGGGGTGATTGCAGCCAGCGCGGAAAATGCGGCTGGAATGGTCGGTGTGGCCCCCGAGGCGGATTTGGTCGGTCTGCGGGCCTGCTGGCAGGCACCCGGGCAATCCGGCCGCTGCAACACATTTTCGCTGGCCCGTGCGATCAACTTTGCCATTCTGAATGATATCGATGTGCTGAACCTCAGCCTCGGCGGCCCCGATGACCCGCTGCTGCGCGAATTGCTTGCACAGGCGCTTGCACGTAACATGGTTGTTGTTGCCGCCTCTGGCGAAAGTGCACGTGATGTCTTTCCGGCGTCACTGCCTGGCGTGATTGCAGCAGGTCGCGGCAGTGCGGGCCGTATCCCGGCACCGACGCAGGACGTGATCACGACCGCGCCTGGTGACAAGCACGGCTTTGCCTCAGGCTCGTCTATCGCGACCGCCCATGTCTCGGGCGTTGTGGCGTTGATGCTGGCGCAGAACCCGGGTCTGACCAATGCCGGGGTCAACGACAGATTGACCCGCGCAGTTGGTAATAAAGACGGTGCACGCATGCTTGATGCATGCGTCGCGATGGCCAGCCCCGTGAGTAGTTCCGGGATCTGTGCGCCCTAAGGAATGCGTGAAATCTGACATCCGGTCTACGACCTAACGCGCCGTCAAACCCGTGAGCATGGGCCGGAAAAACCGGATGTTTACGGGCTTTCCCGTCGACGGCAATCGCCGTTGCCGTGACTGAGACTGCGAAGCTCAAGAAAGTCGATCCAACAGCATTGCTTCCATGGGGTCTCGGGAAAGCCGCCGACCACAAGAGCGCTCGCCTGCGCGAATTAATCCCTCGGCTCATCAGGGCGGTTTCATCGGACGGACACTGCAATCGTGTTGTGCGGATCATTGAGATACGCCTACCATGGAAAGATTTTTTGCAGCTCAACCATAAGTTTTAGAACAAAAAATCTGATTTGACGCCAAATATCTGAACTGATTTCGAAAAAATATCGAACCTTTTCGCCCAGCCCGCGCACTAACGATCAACCTCACATTGTGTGGGGGGCATATTTTGAAAAGGATGATTACAATGGACGGTATTAACGAAACTGGCACGAACGGTAACGACATTCTGGACGGAACCGACGGTGACGACACACTCAAAGGCGGTCGTGGAAACGACATCATTGATGGCCGCGCTGGTGATGACCTTATTGAAGGTGGTGACGGGCGCGATGCGCTAACAGGCGGCACAGGCGACGACGTTATCCGTGGTGGTGACGGCAACGACTTTATCCGCGGCGGCGAAGGGGCCGACAATATCGACGGCGGACGTGGGGTTGATACAGCAACTTACTCTGACTCGGATGAAGCCGTCACCGTTTCACTGAACCAAGGCACAACGCCGCAAGGCGGTGGTGATGCCGAAGGTGACGTGCTGCGCAACATCGAAAACCTCAACGGCTCGGCCTTTAATGACCGTCTGATTGGTAACAACAACGCAAACGTCATCAAAGGCGGCGATGGCAACGACACCATCAGTGGCGGCGGTGGTCGCGACGTCATCGAAGCAGGCAATGGCGACGACAGAGTCGTTGTGCGCGATGGTGCAGGCCGTAGCTTTGACGGCGGTGCGGGGTTCGACACGCTGATCACCTTCAACAATGTCGGGCTGAACGGCGATGATGAGGTGACGAACTTCGAAGCGCTTGAAATCCGCGAGTCAGACAACAGCGATGTGCGACTGCGCCTTGATGCTGATCAGGTGACATTCGAACAAATCCGGTTCATCAGCCAGAATGATCGCGACGCGCTGATCGAGATTTTCGGTGACGGGACCGAGGTACTCGACCTGTCGACGGCCAATCTGACCGGCTTTGGCGAAGGGGACCTGTTCCGCTACATCGGCAATGACACCGACGAAACAGTCACAGGCACCGAACTGGGCGACCATCTGGAGGGCCGGAACGGCAACGACACGCTGAACGGTGGCGCAGGCGACGACCTTCTTGAAGGTGGCAACGGACGCGATAGCCTGAACGGCGGTACGGGTGACGACGATATCCGCGGCGGAGACGGCAACGACTTCATCCGCGGCGGCGCAGGGGCCGACAACATTGATGGCGGACGCGGGGTTGATACAGCGACCTACTCGGATTCTGATGAAGCCGTCACCGTCTCACTGAGACAGGGGACACAACCCCAACGCGGTGGTAATGCAGAAGGCGACGTGCTGCGCAGCATCGAAAACATCAACGGCTCGGCCTTTAATGACCGTCTGATTGGTAACGACAGCAGCAACGTCATCAAAGGTGGCAACGGCAATGATATCATCGACGGCCGTGGTGGACGTGATATCGTGGAAGGCGGCAATGGCGACGATACCATCGTTGCCCGCAACTCCAGCTTTGCTCAGACTTACGATGGCGGTGCTGGCAACGACACGTTGCAGACGATCAGCCGCGTTGAACTGCGCACAGACACGATTTCGTCCATCGAAAACCTGGTGATCCGCGCATCAACCCGTGAAGACGCAGTGGCGCGTTTGAACTCAAGCCAAATGGATTTTGAGACCATCACGTTTAACTCGGCCAACGGTCGCGCCGGTGTGGTCGACGTCCGCCTTGATACTGACAACGTCGATCTGTCCGATATCGCTTTCAACGGTTTCGTAGATGGCCGTGATCAGGTCGAGATCGTTGCAAACAACGACCGAAACGAAATCATCGGCAGTGAGGTCAACGACTTTGTTCGTGCCGGTGGCGGAAACGACGTTGTGTCAACTGGCGCAGGCAACGACGACATTCGCGGTGGCGATGGACGCGATGCGCTGAGCGGTGGTGCCGGTGATGACGAAATCCGGGGCGAGGACGGCAACGACAGTATTCGTGGCGGTGCCGGTGCTGACCTGATCGACGGTGGCAGCGGGACCGACACAGCGGTCTACTCTGACTCGGCGGAAGGTGTCACTGTCTCGCTCAACCAGGGCACAAACCCACAACAGGGTGGTGATGCCCAAGGCGACGTGCTGCGCGGCATCGAAAACATCAGGGCGTCGAACCATGATGACCGTCTGACTGGCAACAATGGTGCGAACTTCATCCAGGGTCTGGATGGCGACGACGTAATCGAGGGTCTTGGTGGTCGTGACACGATCCAAGCCGGCGACGGCGACGACACCGTGATTGTTCAGGATGGCGCAAATCGCAGCTTTGACGGTGGCGCGGGCTTTGACACGCTGCGTGTTGCGGACCGTGTTGGGCTGAATAGCGACGATGAGGTGACGAACTTCGAAGCGTTGGAAATCATCGGTCAAGATCGCACCGCAGTTGTGCGCCTTGACGCCGATCAGGTGACCTTTGAAGAGATCACCTACGACAGCCAGAACGGTCGTGCTGTGGAAATCGAAGTCTTCGGCGATGGCTCTGACACGGTCGATCTGTCGAACATCGCGCTGATTGGCCTCGATGATGAGGACCAGTTCTTCTTCTTCGGCGACGATGGCGACGAAACCGTGACCGGCACCGCGTTGGGAGACCGCCTTGAAGGCCGCAACGGCAACGATGTGCTGAACGGCGAAGGCGGCAATGACGAACTCGTCGGTGGCAACGGCAACGACGTCCTGAATGGCGGCAATGGCGCGGACCGGCTCTTTGGTCAAGACGGCAATGACGTTCTTGTCGGCGGTGCCGGGTCCGACCGGCTGGATGGCGGTCGTGGCGTTGACGAGGTCGACTATTCGGCATCTGCCGAAGGCATCGACATCGTTCTGGACAACGGCAACCGGCGCGGTGATGGCGGCGATGCGGCGGGTGACCAACTGGTCTCGATCGAGAACGTCACAGGTACGGCCTTTGCCGACCTCGTGCGCGGCTCAAACGCTGAAAACCGCATTGAGGCCGGCGCAGGCAACGACGTGGTCGATGGTCTGAGTGGCGACGACGTGTTGATTGGCGAGGCAGGTAACGATGTCCTCGACGGTGGTCGCGGAGAAGACCTGCTGATCGGTGGCATCGGCGACGATGTGCTGACAGGTGGTGCCAATGCCGACACGTTCCGCTTTACCGAACGCGATGGCTTCGGGGACGACGTCGTGACGGACTTCGAGATCATCGACACGATCCAGCTCTTGGCTGGTGATGGTGTGAACGGTTTCGACGACCTCGAAATCTTCCAGACCGCATCAGATGTCGGCGGTGGCGACACGCGCACCGACACTGTGATCGCGTTCGGTGATGACAGCATCACGCTGCAAGGCGTCGATTTTGCTCTGCAGGAGGGGAACTTCGACTTCTTTGGCTGATGCCATTGTCGATCAGTGACGACGAAAAGAAGGTCCCGGGAGCAGTGATGCGACCGGGGCTTTTTTTGATTGGGGGTGCCAGGCTTGGTTGTTCGAATCCAAACGAACGGAAAATTGTCTGCCCTTTATCGACTTGTTCAATGCTCGAGTGGTGTCGATCATATCACTGCCCGTTGCGCTCTGGACGTGATCAGCCCCACTTGAGTGGTCCAATTGGATTGTGAGTGCATGATGGGCCTTTCATTCATCTGGACGATGACTTCTGGCGCTGGCGGATGGTGACCCAGAGCATTGTGGTCGTTTGGTGTTGTCGTGTTTCCTCCATTCCTCAATCAGGATTTGGGCTTCGCGTAAGCTCTAGAAGTTCTCGCCACTCAAGAACTCATCTCTGAACCGGGCATTGAAGCTTTCGCGGTGTCCGTTTTCGCAAGGTGACCCTGGTTCGATGTATGCGGTGTTCGCGCCAACCATTGCCCGACAGGCGATTGCGTAGCAATTTGCCGAGAGGGGGCCCTGATCCCATCTTGGACGGCCTGAGCAACAAATTCCGGGCCATTGTCTGACCGAATGAACGACAGGATGCAGCGCAGGGTGAACAGATCACTCAAGGCGTCGATGACATTGCTCTAATTTAGTTCGCGATCCAAACGAATGGCACGCGACCATCGTCTTCAGCCCAATGGCGGACAACATCACGTCGCTCTCGGCCTTACGCGTCGGTAATGCTCAATGTCCGGAACGCCTTTCCGTCGTCAGTCCGGCAATACACGAAATTGTACGGTCAGAGATGGTTGCGGTACTCAGGGCGAAGTCTGACGCACGACCCATCATTTAACCAAAGCCGTCCCTTCTTTGATTGTTTCATTGGCACTCTCAGCCCCCATCGTCACCGCACCCGACAAGGCCATCGCAACAAAAAGCGGATTCCTGCGCACATGTGACTGGCCCAAGGGCTGGGTGCAGACCTGTATTGCGGGAGAACCGGGCGTCATCCGTACCCTGACCGCAAGATTTCACGGAAAGACGCCCACATCTCGGGCTATCGGAAAATCGGGCTTGCCTAGGACCAACATCAAGCATCGAAAAGAGCAGACGGTAAGACTGATAGTGGCCTGGGGTACGTTCGTCACCCATCACCAGCCGGGTAAGGGTCAGACGATCAACTGCATCCTTACGAGGTGTCGGAGCCCGAAGCGCGCAAAGCAAGCATTCAGTAGAAGAAGCCAAAAGAACACTTCGTCCCGCAGACCGGACCTCAGCTGGTCTATGGGACAGCGGCTGTACTGCGGACAAACCGGACTTGTGCAGCCGCAGCTATTGCTGATGCAGCATGTCTTCGCTGGTGCGGCATGACTAGTACCTAGATGCAGCTGATAGCATCGAAGCCGTCATTCAAAACTTCGATATTGAGCTGATCGGCACCTTTACTGTTCGCTGCGGCTGCGCCGATAATTGCTTTTCTAACGACGTCGGCCCATGGTGGTGGCACGCCTTTTAGAAGGCACTTCGCCAGAGGCGTAGTACTAGAAATCATCAGTTTCCGGGACGCTCCCAAGCCTGACAAGAAAGCTTGGTGATCCGACTTCACCACTGTCTGGGTCTTCGCTAATCATATAGGCATCCGCACCGGCACAATCCTCAGACTGGACTTCCCGTTCCGCTCTGTTCTGAGCCTCTGCTGCCGTGGAATACTGAAATTGCTTGCCAATCTTCAGGCTCGCTTGCCCGTCGCGCCCGGGCTTCTGTTCCACATATGTCTGACAGATATAGTGAACTTTTGCTGTGCTCTCGTCTGCGTGGGTCATTGGCAAATTCCTCATGGTGTGTCCGGTCGCTTAGGCAGATTGAAAGATGCAGGCGAAACTTGGGGTGTTGCGATGCGGCCGCTTTGGCTAAACCGGTCCGAGGCCCTAGCGCGACGGCTTTATCGGAGTGTTGGCTTCTCGTTCGAGGCGCGCGTTACGAAGACGGTTCATCTTGGTTTGTCGCTGCTTGGCCTCTTCTTCGACCATTTTCCGAACGACACGGGTTGTCTTGTCCAATGGTGTTTCCGCCTTGGAGCCTTGCGCTTTAAATACGCTTGTTTTTGTCAGCTTTGCCAAGTGGCAATCTCCTTTCTAATTTCATCCATGCGTGTCTGAACAGGACTGTTCAAACTAATACCAGGTGTTTGCCTGGGCCATGGGCCTTGTTTGCGATTGACGCGGGTCTGTCATTGCGCAGATTTATCTGAATATCCGGGGCGGCCATGGCGCGCATCAAAGCGCCATAACGCATCTGAAACCGCATTTCCGATCCAACGCAGAGCGCCGCATCTTTCGTGCCGATGACCAGATGATCGCTTGTTGCGCCAATAAGTGTGTTTTCGGGAGGCATTGAAAGCCCTGCTGCGTCCGTATCCTGATGCCCGATGGCAAGAATGATCCGAGTCGTTTTTAAGTTGGCGGATACAAGCCGAATTCTTGCCAAGGTGTGGTCAGCATTGCTCATGGATGGGTGCACAGACTTGGCATCCGTCTCGATCACTTCGGCGACAAGCGTAAAGGCGTCCCGATACATGCCACCAATCTGATCCCCTGTGATTGGATCGACGCCAAGTAGTATGGCCTCGCCAATGCGCAGATCGTTGATCCGGCCTGTGGCGCACGCCCCAAACGCCCAAGGCAGGTTTGCAGAATTGCCGCCAGATACGGTCTCAATGAATGGGCCACACCGCCCCTCCACATCATTCGCTAGCGCAGACAATGCCCGCATCTTTGCAGCCGTCGGGGCAAGGCCATTCAGACAAGCAAAGTTGGCCCCAATGCCCTTCAACGTCACGCCGGGCATGTCGACGACTAGTTGGCCCATATGGCCAACGTCGTGTGGCATGATCCCTTCTCGCTGGTCGCCCATTTCGACCATCAGGATAATGCCGTGAACCGTATTTTGTCGGCTTGCAGCAGCCGCCAATGCTGCGATCACAGCCATCTCGGTGTTGTAGCTCGCCTCACAGGCTTGCACGACGTCATCGACCTGACTCAGCATTGGTGTGCGGATCAATGTGATCGGACAAGTCACACCAGCCTGACGTAACCGCTTCGCATTGCTCAAACGCCCTTCAGCCAGGCCCGCAGCGCCGCCGTCGAGCATGGCACGGGCGATAGCCGGGTGCCCACACACGGCTTTGGTCACCGCGGTCACGTGGATGCCACGTCTCTTCAACCGTTCAGCTATCGTCTGCGTGTTGTGGCGTATCTTGCGCAGATCAACTTCTATGCGTGGGCACCTCAAACCGCGACCTTGGGTGTTCCTTGCTGGAGGCCGGGATAGGCCGCAGCAACCATTGCCAGCAAGTGGGCCGCTGGTCGACTAAGGGCGTCGGTTACAGGCAAATCGAGTTTGTCTGTTTGCACAGAAATCGCATTTGTGACCTCAGCGTCGGACATCCCCTCGTGATTAAGCGTGACGCCGATGACTTTCGTATCGGCAAAGGCCTCGATCAAAGCAATCTCGCTTACCGGGGTGGGCATAGGCATATTGGGAAAATCGCAGCGGTGCGCGCGTTTTGGTGCGTGCTGAAGGATAACCGCATCGGGTTGGCTGCCGCGCAAGATAAAAGCCGATGTACAGAACGCCGGATGGCTGAGCGCACCCTGGCCTTCGATCAAGATAACGTCCGGTTGCTCGGCCTCCGAGGCCGCGACAATCGCGCCCTCAAGTTCGCCACAGCAGAATTGGGGCGGGACGGCATCCATGGCCACGCCATATTTTGCGCCCTGCATCAGTCCCGTCTGACCGGTGCCAACCAGTACAGTCTTGATGCCCTTTGCGTTGAGGGCGCGTGCCAAGACCGTCGCAGTGGTCCGTTTTCCGATCGCGCAATCGGTCCCCAGTACTGCGATGCGTAGCGCGTGGACATCCGCGACGCTGCCGTCGAACAAGCGCATGTCTTTGCTGGCTTTGGGTTTGCGGATGTCGCGAATGGTGACCTGTCTGTCCGATGCGGCTTGCGCAATTTCGGGATCGTCGCTGAGGTACTCATGCAAGCCACTGACGATGTTCATGCCGCGCCCAATCGCATCCAGTACGACCCCACGATCAGCGAGCGAAAGTCGCCCTGTTGAGGGGGCCATTCCATAGATAAAGGTATCAGGTTTGGCGGTTGCATGGGCGACGGAGGCATCTAGGTCTTTGAGAATTGGTACGTTGTTGATCACGTCATCAAGAACCTGCCCGCTGTTCTCGCCACCGTGAGCGCTGTCGATGACCGAGATGATCTTGTAGGCCTCTGAATGACGCACGAGGCCGTTGGCCGTCTTGCCGTCAATTTTGGCAAAGTTGCCCTCGCAATAGATAACCGCTGTGGGGATCTGGGTGAGCGAAGATGATTGTGCCTGTGCGTCACGTATCATGGGGGGCGTCTGAGCGCCCCTGACGGGGCGGCGAACGGTATCTACTGTCTGGATTTCGGTTTTCATCTTGTCATCCTTTTGATGCTGAGACTGTCGTTCGACGAGGTGTTGAGGCGGACGTCTTGGTGCGACGCGCTCAGTTATTGAGAACGCACAGCCCCTTAGATTTCTGGAAATTCCGGTTGCATTCCCAACGGTTTCCCGACCGGTCGAGATGGGCGTTTGCCGGAACGTTGATCGCTTCACAGCCTGCACCAGAAGCTTCATATCCCCGCAGGCATTTCCATCCCTCGCCGTAAGATGCGTCGTCAAAATATGCGAATTCCGGGATGACGACAGCCGCGCACAGACCGTCTTGTTCGAAATACCCACGTTCGCATGTCCAGGGCTGACCATAGCGAGAACCGTTCAGATATGCGTTGGTCGGAACCGCGATTGCGGTGCAACTGTCGTCCGTCTTCTCAAACCCGCGTCCACATTCCCATGCGGAAACATCCGCAAGATAGGCATTTTCAGGCACTATGACCTCTTGGCAGGTATCGTCGACCTTGAGAAAGCCGCGTAGGCAGCGCCAGCGTTCGCCAGAGGGGTCTAGAAAGCCACCATCGGGGATAATCACTGCAACGCAGGCCACCCCGTCGACTTTGCGAAATCCGTGATAACATTCCCATCCGGGTCCATAGGTGCGGTTTGTCGCATAGGCATTTTCGGGGACCACAATAGCTGCACAACTCTCGTCCGTGAGCCGATACCCGACATTGCACTGCCAACCGTCGCCATAGCTCTTTGCGCTGGCGTTTTCTGGCATGGTCTGGGCCATGGCGGGCATTGCAAGGAGTAGCAGAACAAAGATTGGGCCCATGAAAACGGCCCAAAGTAGCCGAGCGTCCGCCAACATCGATGTCCCGCAAACTATTTCTGACGATTGCGGCGTTACTTTTGAATTATGATCCATCCAACTCAAGCCCCGCGAGGCAAGCGGCCGCTAGGCCACGATCTGGCGTATCTGTACCGGGGCGCGTGGCCCAGCCCGTTTCCATCATTGCATTGCGGCGGCCAAAACTAGAGAGATCCTGAAGAGTTGCGAGCTTCTCTGTGCGTTCCGGATCAGCCGCTGACATATTGAGGCAGACCGGCACCATCGCCAAAGTCACCTCTTCAGCAGCCAGGTCCTGTGCCATGGTTTGGGCACTGCCGCTTGTTGTCCAGCCCCCCCATGAGAAGCCCAAGATAGAAACCGCAATCGCGCCACCCAAAGCACCGTAGATGCCGGGTTTCGTCCATTCAGGAAAAGTCATTTTTAATCCTTTGACGGAGAAAGCGCCGCCACGCTGTTTTTGCGCTGACAAAACATTTTGTCAGAGCCGTTTCGAGATCGTTTGATCGACAACGCGCAATCTATGCTTGGTCGCAAATCGCTGGTCCGCCAGGCCGCCATAGCGGGTGCACATGACGCATGGTCGTGCGCGACAACATCGGCAACCTTCATAGGCGTTAGATTCTTGTCACGGCATGCGACAATCGAATTTTAATGATAGATAATTGCAACTGGCTCTGGCAGACGATGCGCCTTTGCCGAAGAAAATCACAACTTTGTATGACGTACGTAGTCGCTTAGCGCCTGATTTACAATGCTAGCTAACCTGACCATTTCCCAACACCGTCGATGGGTCTACCATTTTGACCTGTTCTCGCCGCCTTCAGCGAAACGCGGGACCATGCGCCCAGACGGTCAGCGAGCGCCGAATGCCCCGCTTAATCAGCGTAACTTGATGCAGTGCAAAGCTTGGAAACACACTTACAGATCCTTGCGCCCGATTGGCCATTTGGATTTGAGCACTTGGCCTGATTTCCAAGTCACCCCCGTCGTAGGTGTCCGGATTGCTCAATTGCAGCACAAGCGTGAGCTTCCTTTTGCCAGCGGCAAGACCATGACCAATGTCAGAATGCCAGGCAAAATGGCCACCTTTGGTTGCATCATATTTGGCTACTTGCGGGCTTTCCGCAAATTCGCGCACGTCGAAATCAAACTGGTGCTTGTTGGAATGACTGACAAGCTCAATTGTAAAACTTCAGACTTGATCTGACGGACATCTCAGCTTGCGACGCTGAGAACGGGTTGCGCACTGTCCGATTGGTCGTGCGTTTTGATCGTCTTCTCGACAGCGATGTGTAGCGTTTCGCGGAAGGTCTGCATAGGTGTTTTGCCATAGCAGTGACGTCCCGAATGTGGCCGCTGTTCGTTGTACTTTGCCAGCCACGCATCCAGATCGGCCTGCAACTCTTCGACTGACCGATACAGTTTCTTGCGGAATGCGATGTCGTAGAACTCATCCTTGATGGTGCGATGGAACCGCTCGCAGATGCCGTTTGTTTGCGGAGAATTGGCCTTGGTTCGGGTGTGGTCCACGTCCTCGACGGCCAGATAAAGCTGGTAGGCGTGGTTCTCGACCTTGCCACAGTATTCCGTGCCCCGGTCTGTCAGGACGCGCAGCAGGCTGATCTCATGCTCTGCAAAGAACGGGATCACGCGGTCGTTCAGCAAGTCGGCCGCGGTGATTGCCGTCTTTTCAGTGTAGAGCTTGCAGATCGCCACGCGGGCATAGGTATCGACAAAGGTCTGTTGATAAATGCGTCCGACGCCCTTCATTGTGCCCACATAATAGGTGTCCTGGCTGCCCAGATAGCCAGGGTGGTGGCTCTCGATCTCGCCATGGGCTTCTTTCTTGGCCTTGGCTTTTTCCAGCGCGGCCAACTGATCCTCGGTGAGCAAGATACCCTCTTGGGCGGCACGGGCCTCCAGGGCCTTGAGGCGCTTTTTCATGGTTTCCAGATCATTACGCAGCCAGATCGACCGGACGCCCGACGATGACACCATGATGCCTTTCTGCTGCAGCTCCCACGACGCCCGTTTCTGACCCAGAGCCGGGTTGTCGATGGCCAGTTCGATGACCGCCTTCTCGACATGTTCTGGCACGCGGTTTTTCATCACCGGCTTGCGGCGGCTGAGATCCATCAGGGCTTCTTCGCCACCCTGATCGTAAAGTTCTCTGAACCGGTAAAAGCTGTCCCGCGAATAACCCATCACTTTGCAGGCCTGCGACACGCTTCCGAGCTGTTTGGCCAGTTCCAACAGCCCCAGCTTCGG
Source organism: Yoonia sp. SS1-5 (assembly GCF_038443705.2). Lineage (NCBI taxonomy): Bacteria > Pseudomonadati > Pseudomonadota > Alphaproteobacteria > Rhodobacterales > Paracoccaceae > Yoonia > Yoonia rhodophyticola. The sequence continues at coordinate 1,643,271 of NZ_CP151767.2, forward strand.
CTTGATGATCTTCTCTTGAATACTTGTCATTGATCGACACTCCTTGATTGCGCTCCAGAAGAGCAGAAATGTCAGATCAAGTCGTGTGTTTTACAGCTCAATCAACCGGGTCATAACCCAGCTTAGGTCTCCGACATCGTCCATCCAAACGAGTTCCGCATGACGCAGATTGTGATCCCGATTGCGGCCCACAAGCAGCGCGTCATCGGTGGGGATGTTAGAAATTGCCGCAACGATGTGATCGCATTCCCCCGTAGTAAACGCATTGGGCACTGAGTACACAGCCATCATTCCGCCCACCACTTACAAATTGTGGATCGCGTATGCATTGCTGCGCGAAGGGGTTGCATCAATGCGCAGCCGGTTTCTCGGACCGATCCGATAGATCTTTGAATACTTTTATGATTTCTGTGGGCTCCGCGCGATCAAGTGCCGCGTTAGCGATCTCTTCTTCCGTCCAAATCCATGTCTTTGCAGGATCATGAAGCATTGCCCAACTCGCAAACAAGCGACTTTGTATCTTGTGGTTCACGAGTTCTTTGATCCCAGCATGCCGATCATCGCGACGTATCCTTGAATATGCTGCGCGCACTGCATCTTCCGGACCTTCAAGTAGCTGGAGGTAGATGTCGTGTCGGCAAACCAGCGCGCCGGTCACGTCATCCCGCTTATTACAGCGTCTGGCATCGAGCAAAATGCCTGCCAGTGTCGGCTCATCGTACCCAAACGGCTGTGACGCATAAACGATCTGAATGAGGTTTGTGATGGTTTGGCACCCCGTGGGATTGAGCGATGCATGAAAGTACTTTTGTAGAGGCACGATCACATCGCTTCAGATGAGGACCGTACGGCTTCGGCAACGCTGAGTCTCGATTAAAGTGAAGGAACGGCCAATTTGGAGAAAATCACCTCAACACTGAGATGCTTTGGCGCTAACCGCGCATGTCCCCTACCTGAGCAAATACGGCAAGCATACCACGCAGTTTGTCTGGATGATGTGAGTCCAACAGAATGGTCTCGCAATATTGTTGCTGAATGGCCGGTTGTTCCGCCGCATTGCGGCATTATAGATTACGCAAAATCCGCGTTTTCTACGCTGCGAGCACGCGCAGCGAGAAACTTGAATTCACAGGATGGGCTCAGAACCGACATCTGACGAACTTAGTCGTGTGACCGCAGCCAACCCAAACCCGACATTGGTTCTGGGCTGACGCTGGCCGGTCAGGCGGATACAAATGGAACGCAAACAATGAGCAGAATTCGTCAAACAGCTGCTCAAAGGACTTACCATCGCCGGCCCCCGGCCAATAGTTTTGATTGTCAGAGGTGGTCCTAGATTTTAGACCAATTTGCAGCTTGGTTAAGATGGATCATTGGTTCATTTATGCTGCTATTCTCATTGGTTCGTTTTTGCGGGCATAGGCGTCGTTAGGGGTCAACAAGCCATGCGTCGAGTGGGGACGCTCGGAGTTATAGTAGCTCATTCATTTGCCGATCCCGACGCGCATTTCTGAGCCCGTCTCAAAGGCGTTCAGATATCTGCGGATACGATGGCGGCCGCATTTATGGCCTTGCCGTTTCATGTAACGGGCCATCTGACGCGAGCCATACCACGGTGTTTCCAGAAACTGCTTGTCGATGATCTCCATAAAACGCAGGCTTTCCGCGCTTGCGCCGACGGGCTGATAGTAAAGCCGTGATCGCGATAGCTGCAACAGTTCGCACTGTTTACGAAGGCTTAGCTTGTGATCCCGGCTCACCATTTTTTTCCCATCGACCGGCAGTGCCTTGCCAAAGGCAAAGCCATGAGAGGGACGCGTCCCGACCGGTTGATGCGAGGCTTCCATTGCCCGGCAGGCGCATGCGCGGCTTGCTGCCGAGAGGGGGCTAAAAAATCCCGTTCAACTACCAACTGACCAGTCTTTCCCTTCCGGGACATTGCTACGCAATACCCTGCCGGTTAACGGAATGCAGCTTGTCGACATCGGCGGCGCTAACCTGTTCTGGGGCCGCACCAAGGCGCGTAAATGCAGTCGCCATGTGCTCTATCGCGGCGCGCTTCCAAGTCCCGACCTGGGTCGGATGGACGCCATACTTCTTGAACAGCTCCGCTAGCGTCATCTCCTCACGGATCGCCTCACTGCGTATCGACTGCCGGGCAGTTGAACGAATGGTTCTTTCGTTTCTTCATCCTGGATCGTCACCTTCATTATGCGATCCACCTTAACGTCTGGTCCGAATTTCCACGACCACCTCTGTTCTGCCAGAACCGCGTCCGCGAGGTGTGCGAATTGCTGTGGTGCCCGGCCAGCGATAAGGCCGACTGCGAGGTTCCGCCCGTGTGCGATCGCCGAGTAACTGTTGGTCGCACCGACTGAGCCGCAGTGTCTTCTAAATAGTCGTTTCCGTAGATGTGAACGAGCTGATTTCCGGATAAGCCATGGCGGAACAAGGCGCGATCCACCTGTGTCAGATTTGTGCCAATAGGAAACATGCGTTCCTGCATCGTTCTGCAAAAGTCTACATTTACCTGCATAGCAAGTACCTTTGCCTGTTGCTGTTTTTACTGGGGTTCCGTATGTCCGGCGGTGGGACACCCTTCCCCAACGAAGGGCGCATATCTGTGAGGATACCACTGATGGTAATGACCAAACCGGCAACGCGGCCGGCAAATCCGCGTTTTTCGTCTGGCCCCTGTGCCAAACCCCCCATTTGGCAACTGGACAAGCTGAGCGATGCCGCACTGGGCAGATCGCATCGCGCCGCAATAGGCAAAGCCAAGCTGGCCGAGGCTATCGATCTGACTCGCGAGATCCTGGGTGTACCCGCCGATTATCGCATCGGGATCGTCCCTGCCTCTGACACCGGCGCGTTTGAGATGGCCATGTGGTCAATGCTGGGCGAACGCCCGGCACAGATGGTCGCCTGGGAAAGTTTTGGCGCCGGCTGGGTGACGGATGTTGTCAAACAGCTCAAGATCGACGCAACCACCCACACTGCGGAATATGGCGACATCGTCGATATGGCCGCCCTCAACTATGACAATGATGTCTGCTTTACCTGGAATGGCACGACATCCGGCGTACGCATGGTATCTGGTGACATGATACCGGCGGACCGGGCCGGTTTGACGCTGTGTGATGCGACCTCGGCTGCATTTGCACAGGACCTGCCATGGGACAAGCTGGATGTGACCACGTTTTCCTGGCAAAAGGTCATGGGGGGCGAAGCGGCGCACGGGATGTTGATCCTTAGCCCGCGGGCCGTCGCGCGTCTGGAAAGTTACACCCCTGCCTGGCCCTTGCCGAAAATCTTCCGCCTGACCAAAGGCGGTAAGCTGATCGAGGGCATTTTCCGGGGTGAAACCATCAATACGCCGTCAATGCTGGCAGTCGAAGACTACCTTGTGGGGCTGAAATGGGCCAAGTCCATCGGTGGTCTGGATGCGCTGATCCACCGGGCCAATGCAAATGCGCAAGCGATCTGGAACTTTTGTGCAGCCACACCATGGATTGCAAACCTTGCAGCCGATCCCGCGACACGGTCAAACACATCGGTATGTCTGAAATTCACAGATGAACGGATCGCTGACGGGGCCGCATTCGCCAAGGCTGTTGCAAAGCGGCTTGACGCAGAAGGTATTGCGCTGGATATCGGCGCCTATCGCGATGCGCCAGCGGGTCTTCGGATCTGGTGCGGCGCAACAGTCGAGACATCCGATATCGAAGCCATGCTGCCCTGGCTCAGCTGGGCCTTTGAGGCTGAAATCAACGCGTAGGATGGGTTTAAACCCATCTTACCTCCCCCATCACTGACATTCCCAAGGAGCGGCACATGGCCCCCAAAGTACTGATATCTGACAAACTTTCCCCTGCAGCCGTCCAGATCTTCAAGGATCGCGGCATCGAGGTGGATTTTGAACCCGATCTAGGCAAGGACAAGGACAAGCTGCTCAGCGTGATCGGCAAATATGACGGGCTTGCCATCCGGTCCGCCACCAAGGCAACCGAGAAGATCATCGCCGCCGCCGACAATCTCAAAGTGATCGGCCGCGCAGGGATCGGCGTGGACAATGTGGACAGGGACGCCGCGTCCCGAAAGGGAATCATTGTGATGAACACCCCGTTCGGGAATATGATCACCACAGCCGAACATGCTATCGCAATGATGTTTGCCGTGGCCCGTCAGATCCCCGAAGCCAGCGCATCAACACATGCGGGCAAGTGGGAGAAGTCCAAGTTCATGGGTGTCGAACTGACCGGCAAGACCCTGGGTGTTATTGGCGCCGGCAATATCGGCTCGATCGTCTGTGACCGGGCGCGCGGACTGAAGATGAAAGTCATCGCAATGGACCCGTTCCTGTCCGAGGAACGCGCGACCGAGATTGGCATTGAAAAGGTCGAACTTGACGAACTTCTGGCGCGCGCTGATTTCATCACCCTTCACGTGCCGCTGACGGCTGACACCAAGAACATTCTCAGCGCCGAGAACCTCGCAAAGACCAAGAAGGGCGTGCGGATCATCAACTGCGCCCGCGGTGGTCTGGTGGATGAGGCCGCATTGGCGGAGCTGCTTGAATCAGGGCATGTGGCCGGTGCTGCATTTGATGTCTTCGCCAATGAACCGGCGACGGAAAACCCATTGTTCAATTTGCCGAATGTCGTCTGCACCCCGCATCTGGGTGCTGCAACAACCGAGGCGCAGGAAAACGTGGCATTGCAAGTGGCCGAACAGATGTCGGATTACCTGCTGACAGGTGCCGTGCAAAATGCTCTGAACATGCCGTCCGTCACAGCCGAAGAGGCCAAGATCATGGGGCCATGGATCAAACTGTCCGGTCACTTGGGTCACTTCATCGGGCAGATGACCGATGAGCCGATCAAGGCAATCAACATCCTGTTTGATGGCCAGGCCAGCGATATGAACCTTAAAGCTTTGACCGCTGCCACCGTTGCAGGCATCATGAAATCGGCCAATCCTGATGTGAACATGGTCTCGGCCCCCGTAATCGCGAAGGAACGTGGGGTGAAGATATCGACCACAAAACAGGACCAATCCGGGGCGTTTGAAGGCTATGTCAAAGTTACCGTTGTCACGGACAAGCGGGAACGTTCGGTGGCTGGGACAGTGTTCAGTGATGGCAAGCCCCGCTTCATCCAGATCAAGGGAATCAACATTGATGCCGAGATCGGGACGCATATGGTCTACACAACGAATGAAGATGTTCCAGGCATCATCGGATCCTTGGGAACAACGATGGGGGCCAATGACGTCAACATCGCCAACTTCACCCTGGGCCGGTCGGAGGCCAAAGGAGAGGCGATTGCGCTTCTCTATGTTGATGAACCGGTACCGGCCCCTGCCATCGCAGCGTTGGAGGCCACCGGGCTGTTCCAACAGGTCAAGCCGCTGATATTTGACGTCTGATCGCGGCAATCGCAACGTCGTAGGATGGGTTTAAACCCATCTTACGCCCTCTGCGCCTGTCGCTGGCCGAAAGGACCTTATGAGCCTGCTTTATGCAATTGGTGATATTCACGGCCAGATGGCCATGCTGGAACATGCTTTGGCGCTGATCGCCGCCGATGGCGGCGACGATGCAAAGGTCGTATTCCTTGGCGACTACACTGATCGCGGCCCCGACAGTCAGGCCGTCATCGACACGCTGATCAAGGGGCGCGAGGCCGGGCGGGACTGGGTGTTCATCAAGGGCAATCATGATCGCCTGTTCAGCAATTTCGTCCGGCACGGGATCGAACATGACCCCCGCGTGAAATCCGGCATCAGTTGGCTGAACCCGCGTCTGGGTGGCACGGCAACGCTGGCCTCTTATGGCGTGACCGGTCAGATGCATTTCGAACGCCCCAGCCAAGATGCCCTTGAAACACTGGCCTATTACACAGGCGACAGTGGGCGGATCACCAAGGATGCGTTGCAGCGCATAGCGCAGCAACACGTCCCGCAATCGCATCTCGATTTTCTGGATGAACTGCCACTGACCTATCAAACCGATGATTTGATTTTTGTTCACGCGGGTCTGCGCCCCGGCATTCCACTGGAAAAGCAAGACCCCGAAGACCTGATCTGGATCCGGGACGGGTTTCTGGAAAGCACCCATGACTTTGGCAAGCTGGTCGTGCATGGACACACGGCACTTGATCATCCCACCCATTTCGGCAATCGCATCGACCTGGACGGCGGCGCGGGCTATGGTAAACCGCTTGTTCCGGCGGTGTTTGAAGGACGGGACTGCTGGCTGCTGACTGACAAGGGCCGGGTCGCCCTGACCCCGTAGCCGCCCGGCAGGTCGGACACTTTTCCGGTTCTCATCGCTGGTTTGGTAGGATATCCCGCGCCAATGCCCGTCACTTTTAAAACACTCGACGCAATGCTGGATCACGGGTTTGATACGGTCATTGATGTCCGCTCACCTGCGGAATTTGCCGCAGACCATGTGCCAGGTGCAATCAACCTCCCCGCCCTGTCAAATGCCGAACGGGCAGAAGTTGGCACAATATACAAGCAGGTCAGCCCTTTTGACGGGCGCAAGATTGGCGCTGCGATGGTGATCCGCAATCTGGCCAATCACCTCGACGGACCATTGTCAGAAAAGGATGGCAGTTGGCGCCCCCTTGTCTATTGCTGGCGAGGCGGTCAGCGGTCAGGCGTTTTTGCCGGCCTGCTGGGTGAGGTCGGATGGCGCGCAGAGACCGTCAAAGGTGGCTACCAGACCTACCGCCGGCTTGTGAACACGGCGCTTTATGATCAACCCTTGGCCCACCGGCTGATCCTGCTGGACGGGAATACAGGCACCGCCAAGACGGAATTGCTGCATCGCCTGGCTGCACGCGGCGTTCAGATGATTGATCTGGAGGGGCTCGCCCGTCACCGCGGTTCGCTGCTGGGCGCCCAGCCGGGCGGACAGCCAGCGCAGAAGGCATTTGAAACCGCCATTGCCAACGCGCTGCGCGGTATGACACCGGACCTGCCTGTTCTGATCGAGGCGGAAAGCAGCAAGATCGGACGGCTTGTCATTCCGCCCAGCCTTTGGGTGGCCATGCTGCAGGCGCCACGCATCGTGCTGGATGTCCCACAGGCAGCCCGCGCGCAATATCTGGCCACGGCCTATCATGATGTGATCGCCGATCCGAACATCGTCGCAACCCGCCTTGCGCCATTGCGGCGCTTGCGCGGGCATCGGGTCGTGGATCGCTGGGTTGCGCTTTCACAGCAGGGGGAGTTGGTCGATCTGTCCTATGCGCTGATGCAGGATCACTACGATCCGGCTTACGAGAAATCCCGCCGGATTGACGACAGGGACATCATCGCACGCATTGCGGCCAACACGCTGGACGATGACGCACAGGAAAAGGCGGCAGATCAGATACTTACCATCCTCAAGGCGCTCTAGGGTCAGGACCCATTCATTCCGCACCGCCAGCGCAGATTTCACGAAATATCGGTGGTTTGGGACGCGCAGGCCATAGTTGTTCTACGGACAAGCGGCCCGCGCCGCTGAGATGAAGTGAAATCTGCGCCCGAAGGGTTTGGCTGATTTTGGCCGTGATCATCGTTGCATCCCCTTGCAATAGAACCACTATTACTGCGGGGCCGCGCCTCGTCACGACCAAAATCGGTCAAACTGGCGGCGTGGAATGAATGGGTCCTGACCCTAAAGTCAGGGCATTAGACAACCCTGATCACATCGCCATCCACGATTTCACCAATGATCGCCGCCGGATATCCAGCCTCGCGCAGTGCAGCAAGCAGCTTGTCCGCGTCCACCGGATCAACGGCGGCAAGCAACCCGCCAGCCGTTTGCGGATCGTACAAAAGATCAAAGGGCGCAGCTTGCAGATGACCGGCCGCTGATTTGTTTTCCGCAAACAGGGTCGAACGTATGCCTGCGCCCGCAAGATCAGACGCACCCTGCATCAGCGGAATATCCGCCTGCCTGATGGTGGCCCCAACGCCAGAGGCCGCGCAGATGCCGCGTAGATGACCGGCAAGACCGAATCCGGTGACATCGGTCATCGCATGCGCCGGTCCCAATATCCGGGCCGCATCACCCTGCCCCTGCGCCATCAGGTCAAGGCAGGCCATCACATCTGCACCGCGGGCCTTGCCTTGCATCTCGGCCGCAAGAACAGTGCCGCTGCCAATCGGTTTGGTCAGGATCAGGCGATCCCCGCTGCGCGCGCCTGCCTGCGTCACCGGCGCATCCGTCAGGCCGGTGACCGTAAAGCCAATTGTCAATTCCTCACCCAGCGAGCTGTGCCCGCCCACGATTTTTGCACCAGCCTCCGCGCAGGTCGCCCGGGCGACGGCCATGATTTCGTGCAGGGTGCGGCGCTGCAAATCATCCGACATGCGGGGCAGAACCAAACCGATGGTCGCGGCTTGTGGCACTGCACCCATTGCCCAGACATCACCCAAGGCATGGATCGCGGCAATACGTGTCATGATAACGGGATCATGACTGAAAGCCCGCAAATGATCGGTGCTGATGACCTGACCGGGCTGAACCTGTGCGGCGTCATCACCAAAGCTGTCGGCAAGGACATCCAGGAGCGCCCCCTTGCCTACCTTGGCGCCACATCCACCGCAGATCGGCTGCGTCCCCAAAAGGTCCTGAAGGCCCAGCGCGGCTGTGCGCGGCACTTTGGGCGGGGCCATCATGGGGAGCTCTGCAAATTGGTCCATGAATTTGCGGTCGATGTAATCCTTGAGCTTCCACAGCAACGGACCCTCGCGGGCTGTGCCAAACTTTTCGGCCAAGGCCGATTTGCGGCCAAGCGATATCAGCTTCAGATAGTCTTTCTGGGCGCGATAAGGGCGCAATTGACCGCCAGACAGAACAGCGCGCAGATTGTCGAACAGGACAGGTGCCTGCCGGACAGCATAGACGCCGGCCTTGGGTCGGGGGTCTGCGGACAGATGCGCGCAATCACCCACAGCAAAGATCGCCGGGTCGCTGGATTGCAAATTCGCGTCCACATTGACAAAGCCCTCATGCAGGGACAGGCCGGTCTGCGCAATCCAGTCATGCGGCTTGGCGCCCGCAGCCCCTGTTGTGAAGTCGCTGCGCAATCTGCGCCCGTCAGACAAAACAACGCCCTGCGCCACGATTTCGGACACGTCTGCATCCTCGATCACGGTGACATCTGCGCCGTTCAGCGCGGCCAACATCTTGGTCCGGGCGGTATGTCCCAGCGCTGTCAGCACGCGGCCGCGGTCAATCAGGCGGACGATTGGTGATCTGCCGCGCAACGCGTGGGCCATGGCCATCGCAAGCTCTGCACCCGCGACACCGCCGCCGATAATCGCAATTTCGGGCGCATCGGCTTGCTTCTGAAATGCGTCCCAGCGCGAGGCAAAAATCCCTAAGGGTTTCGCCGGGACCGCATGCGCCCCAAAACCCGGCATGTCGGGCATGGCCGAGGTGATGCCAACATCAATCGACAGCACGTCAAATCCAACTGGTGGACGCCCCGGCACCGTGACAGTGCGGGCGTCCCGGTCAATGCCGCTGACGGCGCCATTGATCAACCGGGCCCCGGCAAAACGCGCAAGTTTGACCAGATCAATATCCAACTCGTCCCGGGTGTAATGCCCGGCCACAAAGCCGGGCAACATGCCGGAATAAGGTGCCGTTGGCCCCGGATTGATCACGGTCAGCCGCACGCCAGCCAACGGGTTCATCCCCCATTGGCGCAACACCAGCGCATGCGTGTGACCACCGCCGACCAGAACCAGATCACGTGTGAATGGGAAACCCTGCATATGTTTTCTTTAGTCGGCTGCGGGTCAGGGCGAAAGCCAGTGTCCCATCCAGTCATCAGATCGTGAATAGATCGCCCGGCGATGGTCGTCGCCCAGATGCACCGCGTCGATGGTCAGGACCTCGCAATTCAGCACGGCGAAGGCGGCCGGGTCAGGCGTTTTTGAATAATTCAGCGCCTGTTTGATCGGCTGTCCCGGGGCCGGATCAACCCCGTAGCTTAACTTGGAATGCTCTGGCAAATTCGCCCAGATGCTTTTTACTGCGTCGCCCGAGGCGATTTTGACATGCATCGACATCCGGATCTGTAACGCCTTCTCGGCATCCCAGATATGCAGGGCCGCGCGCGGCGTTGCCTGCAGGCTTCTGATCTTGTCCGAGAACAGGTCGGTATAAAACGCCAGCGTCCCATATTCAGTATCAACCGCCCGCAGAACCACCGTGCGCGCCTCGGGCCAGCCCTTTGGCGATACTGTCGCAAAGGTCGGGGTGCGTGTTGGGTGGTCGCTATTGCCGATCCCCTGCACCACGCTGTCCCAGATTTCGGCGTGCAGCGCCTCTAATGTCTCAAACCAATCACTCATACCCGGTCATCTCCAAATACCCATAACCCTGGTGGCTACCGTTTACGTCAACCGGTCCTTCCCAATAAGGGACCGTTGTCGACATCCACGCATCCTCATTGATTGCTTGTACAGTAACGTCAATGCCCTTTGCAGGCAAAACCACCTGCCATCTGACAGGAATCTCCCGCTGCGCCGCATTTTCCAGCGGCGTTGCCGAAAAAGCGCCATCCGGATAGGCGGTGGTGATGCCATCGGGCGCAATATAGGTCGCAGATGTATAGTTGTTCCCATCTGTCTGTTGCAGCCGAAACCCCATCAGTTTTGCCCCATCATCAAAGGACAGTGAAAACCAGTCCCACCCGGTCTGATTGTCCGAGAGCGGCTGGGATGACCATTCCCGATCCAGCCAGGCTGTGCCGGTCACCGCAATATCGCCCGCTGGCAAACTTAACGTACCCGCCACGGAAAAGAATGGCTGCGAGTAGTAGTAAGATGCCTGCCCCGCTGCGGATTTCACCGAATAGCCATCGTCCCCGTGAAACACCAATGGACCTTCGGCGGTCAGCCCAACGTCATAGCTGAAATCCGGCCCGCTGGCACGCATTTGCATCTGGGCCCAGTCCCCCTGCAGCACCCAATCGTCGATCCATGCCTCAAACGGATCGGCCGTCACACCGGCCTGCCCGATCCCGCCGCGGGCCAGCCTTTCGCTGACGAAATGCCGGTCTGGTGTAGTGACGGCAGCATGCCCCATCCAAAGCTGTGGCGTCTGCCAGCCCGTCCCGTCCTCTGGCGCGAGGGCCGAGCGAAACAGCGTCCATTGCAGCCCGTATTTTGTGCCATCCTCTGCAGCCAGATTGGCCGTCAGATACCACCATTCGATCCGGTAGTCAGGATGCGCCCCATGATCCTGCGGAAAGGAAAACTGCGGGTCGGGTTGCGGCACCGCAAAGCCGTCAGCATCACTGCCCAACCCGGCAAACCCCTGTGCGTGCGACGGACCGGCAAGCCAAGCCACCCAAATGGTCAGAACCAGAAAAAGCCTTCTACCGTTCATTGGAAAACACCTTATGCAGATCGGCAGGCGGCGTCCGGGCCAGCCTGGTTGCCGGCCAGATCGCCGCAAGGGCCGCGGCCATCAATGCAAACAGCCCCAAACGCGCATAATCCACCGGAAACAGATACATCGGCAATTCCCATCCAAAGGCTGCCACATTGACGACCGCCAGCAACGCCCAGGCAAGCGCCAGTCCCAGCGGCAGCGCGATCAACGCCGATAGCGCCGCAAGCAGGACTGCCCGGTAAAGCTCCAACCGGCCCAAGGTCGCGCGGGTCATGCCAACGGCCCAGGCTGGCGCCAGTTGCGGAACCCGCATGGCGGCCAGCGTCAGCAGGCTCATCAGGATCGCAAACCCTGCAACAGCAAGGGTCAGCACATTCAATGCAGTTGTCACGGTAAAGGTCCGTTCAAAAATGCTGAGCGAAAATGCCTTGATCCCGGCCTGGTTGATGGTCTGGGCTGCCGGAATGCCGGTTGCGGCCTCAAGTCCTGCGACAAAATCAGGGACCGCCTCTTTTGCAAGGCGCAGGCCAAACCGTGTCGGGGCGATTTGGGGGTAAAGCGTGGCAAAGCTGTCCTCGGCGATCAGGGCCTGACCAATCGGATTGCCATAGTCGCCATAGATGCCCGCAACCGTAAAGGTTGCCCCCTTGATCGTAACGGTATCGCCCAGCCCAAGCCCGCCCCGGCGGGCCAGCTGTTCATTGATCAGGATCGTCTGCCCGGCAAATGTGGTGTCCCACAATGCAGGCGCTGCTTGAAGAAAGATCCAGTTATCGCGGTACGTGGCATGATCGCGGGCGCCGAATATATCGGTGCGCTGCCCGCTGATCATGACCTCGGCGGATTGGATCGGCAAAACCGCGTCGACCCGTCCATCGGCATAGGCAATGACGGCCTGCGCCTCTGCCGCGGTCTTGGTGTCGACGTAAAGCTCGGACGCCAGACGCTGGTCCAGAAAATCGGTGAATGTCAGCCGAAAGCTGGACACCATGGTGGACACGCCAACATTGGCGGCCATCGCCAGCAAAAGCGCCATCAACGCCAGCGACAATCCCGGCAATTGCTGCCGGGTATCGGCCCAGAACCATTGTCCGGTGACAGACCGGGACAGTGCCCCGCCCAATGCCAGCAAACGGTCAAGGATCAATGGCAGGCCCAGCGCTGCTCCAATCAGCAACGCCGCAAGCAATACAAAGCCGCCAAGCAAACCATCCGCTGTGAACATCAACACAAGCGCGATGCCCAAAAGAACAACCGCGACAAGTGCCTGCAGCCGCGCGCCCCGCCCCGCCGCCATCGCCAATGCGCGCGGTTGCGCCCCAGCCAGCAGCGGCATGCGTGACAGTTTGTACAACGCCCCGCTGGCCGCAATGGCCGTACCGCCAAGCGCAATGGCCATGCCCGACACCCACCAGACCGGGCGCAGTTGCAGCGTGCCGGACACATCCGCCCCGTAAAGACCCCGCAATGTTGCCGCCACATCGGGCAAAAGCAGTGCCGCAATGACATAGCCCAGCGCCACACCAATTCCCCCGGCGAGCAGGGCAAAGGCCGCCAATTCTACCCCCATCAGGACCACCAGCCGCCCCAAAGGTACGCCCAGCGCGCGCAAGGTCCGCACCACCGGGCGGCGCTGTTCGAATGCAAGCCCAATCGCCCCGTTGACGATGAAGATGCCCACAGCAAAGGACAACAGCCCAAACGCTGTCAGGTTCAGGTGAAAGCTGTCGGTCAGTTGACCAATATCGGACCCGGCCTGCGCCTGCTGTCGAGTCAGATCGGGGGCAATGCCAGCCAAGGCCGGCTGTCTCTTTGGCTGGACCGGATCAACGATCAGGGCATCAATTTGGGCCGCCTTGCCCAGCAATCGCTGCGCAACCCCAATATCGGTCACCGCAGTGCCCGGTGCGGCATCCGTCGAAATCATAACATCCAGATCGCCCAGACGCTGGGCTGTCTCGGCATTGGCGAATAGCTGCCCTGCCCCGGTCAGAAAGCTTTGCACATCCGTACCTGCGGCCATATCGACCGGGCCGATCCCCGAAGGCGCGGTAAGCGGATCAATCCCGATAATGCGCACACCGTTATACCGGCCCTCGACAACCGGGCTGACAAGCCAGCCCGCCCGCCGCAGCGCGATATATGTGGATTGTGCCAACGGCGTGCCGTCGCTGCGCACCAAGCGATCATATTGCCCCTCGCCCAAGGTGGCCGCCGCTGCGTCATAGCTGGCCCGGGCCTCGGCATTCACGGCCTGCACGCCTGACCAAAGTGCGGTCGCCAGCGCCAGCCCCGTCAGCAGCGTGAAAAGTTGCAAGGGATTGCGCCACCAATGCGACAGCAGGGCTTTCAGGATCGTGCGGTTCATGCGACCTGCCCGGCGCGCAGGTGCAGCCTGCGCGACAGACGCCCCGCCAGTGCCATGGAATGGGTTACCATCAACAGACCCGCGCCGGATTGCGCCACCAGATCAAGCAGCAGGTCCATGACGGTCCCGGCGGTCTGTTCATCCAGATTGCCTGTGGGTTCGTCCGCCAGCACCAAAGATGGCTTAGGGGCAAGCGTGCGCGCAATCGCCACCCGCTGCTGCTGCCCGCCTGACAATTGCTCGGGATATTTTTGCAATTGCGCTTCAAGGCCGAGGCGATTGGCAAGCATCACGCACCATTGCGGGTCATGCCGGTCAGCCAACCGGGCCTGAAACGCAATATTATCCGCGACCTTCAAACTGGGGATCAGGTTGAACTGCTGAAAAACCACGCCGACCTGCCCGCGGCGCAAACTGGCCCTGCCCTTGTCATCAAGTGCCGCAATATCCTGACCGTTCAGTACGATCTGCCCTTGATCGGGCGCATCCAGCCCGCCGATCAGATGCAATAACGTGCTTTTGCCGCTTCCGGACTCACCAGTAAGGGCAAGCGTTTCGCCCGCCTGCAAATCCATACTGACCCCCCTGAGCACGGGAAACGGCCCGTCGGCGGTGGCATAGGTCTTGTGAATATTGTCAACGTGCAGCAGCATTTACCCTCGCGATCTGCGACAGACTTATCACGCAGGATGCCGAAGGAAACCGCCGCGCGACGTTTCGGCGCTGATGAATTCGATCCGGTTTCCGACAGGATCGGTGCTGAAGAAACGTATGACATCGGGCAAGGCCGTGTCCCACAAGACAGGAAAGCCTGCATCGGTCAGCAAACGGGCAAGCCGGTCGATATCGGCCACCCGAAAGGCCGGATGCGCCTTGGTCGCCCGGTGAAAGTCCGGATCCTTGCCGAAATGGATTTCCAGCGCGCCGACCCGTGTCCAGAACCCGCCCCGGCCTTGCAACGCCGCCGGTTTGGCGATTTCGACCATTCCCAAAAGATCGCAATAATAGGCCCGCATCCGGCTTTCGGCGCCAGCAGGGAAGGCCAGTTGAATGTGATCGAGATCGCCAAGCATCGTGGATATCCTTTCGGTATGCAATTGTATACTAAATGCATCCATATTCCAGCCCGTTGATTTGACCTGACGTTTTTCTGTCTCTCCATGCTTGCGCCACATATGATGTAAACAAGCAAAGATGGGGGGTTGAGATGTCTGACATTGTGATTTTGGGCGGTGCGCGCACGGCCATCGGCACGTTTAGCGGGTCGCTGGCAGGGACAACGCCCATCGCATTGGGAACTGTCGTCGCGAAGGCCGCATTGGCACGCGCAGGTGTCGCGGGGCCGCAGATCGGTCATGTGGCCATGGGACATGTGATCAACACCGAACCGCGCGACATGTATGTCAGCCGGGTTGCGGCCATGCAGGCCGGCATCCCCGAAAGCACGCCTGCGATGAATGTGAACAGGCTCTGCGGCTCAGGCGTGCAGGCAATTGTCTCTGTCATGCAATCGCTGCAACTGGGGGATGCCGAATTCGGCCTTGCCGGTGGATCAGAATGTATGAGCAGATCACCCCATATCGTCTCAGACCAACGCTGGGGCGCAAAAATGGGGGACATCCGAAGCCAGGATATGATGCTGGGCGCACTGAACTGTCCGTTTGGCACCGGGCATATGGGTGTAACCGCAGAAAACGTCGCGACCGAACATCATGTCAGCCGCGCGGATCAGGATGCATTTGCCTTGCAAAGTCAGTCGCGCGCAGCGGCGGCCATGCAGGCGGGGTATTTCGAGGACCAAATCGTGCCAGTATCCGTCCGGCGCAAACGCGAGATGGTCGATTTCGCCGTTGACGAACATCCCAAGGCCACCACGGCCGAGGCGCTGGCAGGTCTGCGCCCGGTCTTTCAAAAGGATGGATCCGTGACTGCCGGCAACGCGTCCGGGCTAAACGATGGGGCGGCGGCAATCGTCATGGCAACGGCTGATGCGGCAGCCAAAGCGGGCATTGCGCCGGCATTCCGGGTCTTGGGCTATGCCCATGCCGGCGTTCGCCCCGAGGTGATGGGGATCGGCCCGGTGCCGGCCGTTCGGCGGTTGCTTGAAAAAACCGGTCTGTCTGTTGACGATTTCGATGTCATTGAATCGAACGAGGCCTTCGCCGCACAGGCCCTTGCCGTGTCGCGGGAGTTGGGGCTGGACCCGGCAAAGGTCAACCCCAATGGCGGCGCGATTGCGCTGGGGCATCCGGTTGGGGCAACGGGTGCCATCATTACTGTCAAAGCCATGTATGAATTGACCCGGATCGCTGGTCATCGCGCCTTGATCACAATGTGCATTGGCGGCGGACAGGGGATCGCACTGGCAATCGAACGGCTTTGAGGCCGCGCCGCGCTGGTTAGCCAAGGTCGACCAGCCGGGCCTCTTGCCTGGTCAGGGTCCGGCGGGCGCCGATCATGTGGTGATGGGCATCGGTCAGCTCTGGAAAGAGGGCCATCAACTCTGCCCGCGTCTGCGGGGCAAGCGCACCGATGGATTGCTGACCGGGGTGAAAACTTTCGCTGAGCAACCCCTCGGACCAGATCAGTTGATGGGCATCAAACAGTAGATGCACATATGTGATGCCCGCCTTTGGGGTCACAACGCGCACTTGCCGCTGATGGGTCAGATGTTTGGCGGGCACAAGAACCTGCGGTTCCCCAAAAAGATATTCGGCCTTCCAGTGATCAACGACAATACGATGCTGGGGCGAGACCCGGATCGGGCGGAGCGGTATACCGGGACCAAATGCATCTGCGTCAATCTCGATCGGGCGAAAGTCGGGGGCGGCGCGCAGGTCGCCCGCACTGAACGTGACCTGCCCGGTCCACCGGACGGGTTGCAAGCCATTATCAAGCGTCCTGACCCGATCACCCACCATGATATCCCGCACCGGGCGCGGCCCGTCTGCGGTTTCAATCAACGTGTCTGCGCAAAAACACGGGGGCGACGCATAGGCAGCGTAAGGTGTTGTGGACCCGGTGGGCCCTTCTGAAGTGCCTGTGACCAGCAGCGGGGTATTGATCGGCGGAAAGCCTGCAACAGGGCCGACAAATGCCAGCCCTTCTACCGTCGAATAGGCTGCACCCGGGGCTGCGGCGTTGATGTTGAACCCGATCAGCGTGTATTCATTGCCGTCGGGATCTTCGACTGTGACGGTATATTCGGCCTCAACCGGCGTGTCGTCGAAATAGTTGACACCACCGAATGTCTGGTTGCCATTGAGGGTTTGCGTGACTTCGTTATCCTCGAAATTGGCGTCACCATCATCAATGCTTATCGCAGTCCAGGCATTGCTGTTCAGGGTGATCGTCAGCCCATCCAGATGACTGGCATCACCCTGCCCTGAATTGCCAAGCGTCTCGCCGCTAGACACACTGATCTCACCCGCATCAAGCGCAAAGAGTGTGAAAATGGGCATGTTTCAGGCAACTCCGATCCGAATCACAACGATCTTGGCGTTATATCGTTAAGGAACGCGCAATCGCATATCGGGCGGCGCGCAGGGATCATTCTTTGGGCAAGCGCGGCTGATCCGCGACAGGTATCGGGCTGCCTAATACAGCCACAGCGTGTATGTGATAAGCGATGCGCAGGTTTATCTTGCATTGATACATAAGGCGTGCCTTATATTAGAAATGCCTTATGAAGACCAGTTTTCAGCGCTTTCGCACCCGTTGCGACAGAACATACTGCATCTTCTGACCCGCGCGCCGGCGTCGGTCGGTGATCTGACTGATCAGCTTGACGCGTCGCAACCTGTCGTGTCCCAGCACCTGAAGGTCCTGCGCGAGGCCGGACTTATCAGGGTCACGCCCGACGGCATGCGACGCATCTACCGTATTGAAACCGACAGTCTGGAGGCGCTTCGGCATTATCTGCAACAGCATTGGCTGGCAGCACTTGGCGATCTTGGGCCAAAGGATTGATGATGATGCATGACCCTATCGAAGTCGTTGTGGTTCTGAACACCACCCAATCAGCAGC
Organism: Yoonia sp. SS1-5; assembly: GCF_038443705.2. Taxonomy (NCBI): domain Bacteria; kingdom Pseudomonadati; phylum Pseudomonadota; class Alphaproteobacteria; order Rhodobacterales; family Paracoccaceae; genus Yoonia; species Yoonia rhodophyticola. Next base: position 1,661,076 of record NZ_CP151767.2, read on the forward strand.
CTTTCAGGCATTTGTGACAGATGTAGGCCGCTGGTGGCCGGTCGCGTCCTTTTCCGTCGCAGGCGGGTCCGTTGTGATGGAGCCACGTTTGGGCGGACAGATCATCGAAACCGCCAGCGACGGCGCGAAACATGTCTGGGGACATATCACCGCGTGGGAAGAGAACCGCCATATTGCCCTGTCATGGTATGTCGGGGGCAAGGATGCCGTTCCAACCGATATTTCCGTGCGCTTTGCGCCTACCGATGACGGGCGCACTGGCGTGACACTGGTGCACGACGGATGGGCGGCGCTTGGTGCGCGCGCCGCTGACATCCGCAAGAACTACATACGCGGCTGGTCCGCTATTCTGGGCGAGGCTTTTGCCGCATATGCCGCAGATCACTGTCCCCCGCTTACCTAGAAAGGAATGTCCATGTCCGACGTCATCATCTTTGGCTTGCCCCCCAGCAGCTATGTGCGCACCGCGCTGATGGTCTGCGAGAGTAAGGGGGTCGCGTATCGGCTGCAGCCGGTCGATTTCCGTGATCCCGCCTACCGGGCTCAGCATCCTTTTGGCAAAATGCCTGCGATGCAGCACGGGGATGTGACGCTTTATGAGGCGCTTGCAATCGCGACCTATGTTGATGAGGTTCTGGATGGGCCGGCACTGCAGCCTGCCGATCCCGTGGGTCGGGCGCGGATGCTGCAATGGGTCAGCGCGACAAATGACTACATCTATGACAGCGTTGTCCGCCACTGTGTCACCGAACGTTTCGTCAAGCCGATGCGCGGGCTGGAACCGGATACCGACCTGATTGCCGCCGCCCTGCCCCGGATCACCGAACATGTCAGCATCATGGATGATGCGCTGGATGGATCGGACTATCTGTGCGGCGCAAAGCTCAGCCTGGCTGATCTGTTTCTGGCCCCGGTGATGCATTACCTCGCCGCCACCCCCGAGGGGCGCGACCTGCTGCCTTCGCGCAAGAATATCGTGGCCTGGCAGAGCCGGATGGCCGATACGCCCAAGTTTGATCAGATCAACAGCCTGGGCTGATTATCCGGCAGTTTCTGGATAGTCGCGCAGAAAGACCCACTTGTTGCCCTCTGACAGGTCGGGATCAAACTGGTAGCCGCCTGCAGCAAATGACTTGATATCGGCAGCTTGTGTCAGGCGGTTCTCGATGATGTACCGGGCCATTGCACCCCGCGCGCGTTTGGCAAAGAAGCTGACAATGCGGGGGCGATCATCCTTAAGTTCCATGAAACTAGGGGTGATCACATTCAGCCGCAGCGCCTTGCGATCCGCAGCGCCGAAATATTCCTGACTTGCGCAGTTAATCAACGTATCGGTATCCAGCGCGGCAGCCTGCGCGTTCAGGGCCTTGGCGATCGTATCACCCCAATAATCATAGAGCGACTTGCCCCGCCGGGTTTTGAGCCGGCTGCCCATTTCCAACCGGTAGGGCTGGATCGCATCAAGCGGGCGCAGCAGGCCATAGAGCCCCGATAGAATGCACAGATGATCCTGCGCCCAGGCCAGGTCAGCATCTGACAATGTCTTGGCCTCAAGGCCCTGATATGTGTCGCCATTGAAAGCCAGCGCAGCCGCCTTGATCTGGTCTGGCGCGGGGTCTGCGGCAAAGACCTTGAACCGGTCGCGATTGAGGCGGGCAAGATCATCTGACAGCCCCATCAGCCCCTTGAGATCCCGCAGGGTCAGATTGCGGGCGGTTTTTGCCAGACTGACGGCCTCGCGCTGGAACGCAGGCTGCGTGGTGGCAACCGTCGCGGGTTCCATATCAAGTGATTTTGCGGGCGAAATGGTAACGAGCATGACAAACCTCCTTCGGGACTTGAGGGAGATGTATCACCGTCAGCGCCAAGGACCAGTCCCTGTGACGTTTCGGGTCAGGATGTTGGAACCAGTTAGAACTGTCACCGGGCGTCCCCGGCAGAGGTGTCACCACAGGCGTTGAGGGGGCAAAGCCTGACAGGGTGACGAACTTAGCTATCGCACCCCTGGCTGGCGTGCCTTTTCACGGGCTTGGCCGTACGCGCCAAACCCGTTGAACCCTCGCGCAGCGCAGGAAACATCAGGAGCCCATGACGTTTTTTTCTTTCAAACAGTCCAAAAACCGACGCCTCGCAAAACGAAGATCCATTACCTCTGTGTTGGAGGAAAATCTCATGGCAACGCGCGGTTACTGTCTGTGTAAAAGAACAAGCTGGGTCTACCACGGGGATCAAACATGGGCTTGCTATTGCCACTGTGATGATTGCCGTCGAAACTGCGCGGCCCCGGTGGTGGCATGGTTTGGTGTGCCAATAGAAAATTTTGAATGGACTGGCGATAAACCAAATACCTTTGAAAGCTCCAAAGGCGTTTTCCGACATTTCTGCGGAGCATGTGGGTGACCCACCGGATTTGAAGCTGACCATTATCCGGGTGGAATGCACCTCTATGCCGCCTCGCTCGAAAACCCGGAGGCGTTTAAGCCAACCTTCCATGTCAACAAGCAAAGTCGGTTGCACTGGCTTCAAATGTCGGATGACCTTGATGCGTTCGAGGGCACATTGCTACACGCATCGAATGACCCGGACGGCTATCGTTAGCCTGACGCCGCCAAGTTCGAAAACAGCAGTATAGCCTGCGTTCAGGGCGCCGGTCAGTGTGAAGTTACGCGCAGCTTGTGCTGGCCGCAGCTCTTTCAGGGCGCCTGCGCGGATAACCACCCAGCCCCTGTCCGCACCTCCTCATTCTGTTTAAGGTGAGAGAGACATTCCGGGATTGCGCGCGGGTGCCATTTTTGCTTTGCCGCTGCATCAAGAGCTTAGTTTAACTGAACCTGCAACGGGTACTGCCCGTCTTCGAACGGACCAAACAAATCATCCAGATCGGGGTGGTCGACCGGTTCGCCGGAATAATCCGCAACAAGGTTTTGTTCAGACACATAGGCTACATAAAAGCTCTGCTCATTTTCGGCGAGCAAATGATAGAACGGCTGATCTTTCTTGGGGCGGCTGTCTTCGGGGATCGCATTGTACCATGCGTCGGTGTTCGAAAACATGGCATCCACGTCAAAGACCACACCCCGAAAAGGGTGTTTGCGGTGGCGGACCACTTGACCGAGATGATATTTCGCACGCGTTTTGAACATTTAACATGTACCCCACGCCTCATATAAGGCCACAAGGGGCGAAAAGTCCAGATTCACCGTTAGAATTAGACGGAAACAGTTTGTGAACATCGCACTGACAGTATTGAACATTACGGCCCCGGTTTTCTTGCTCGCAGCGGTCGGTTTCTTTTGGGTAAAGCTCGGTTTTGAGTACCGGGTTGAGTTCGTCACACGGCTTGCGATGACCCTGTCAGTGCCGTGTCTGATCTTTGTGGCCCTGATCCGCACCGAGATCGCGCCAGAGGCGCTGGCCGCGATATCGCTTGCGTCATTGGGGGCCTATGCGGTGGTGATGGTGGGATGTCTGGTGCTGGTCCGGCTTCTGCGGCTGGATGTGGCGACCTATGTGGCGCCCCTGTCATTTGGCAATACCGGCAATCTCGGCCTGCCGCTTGCGCTGTTTGCATTTGGGGAAATCGGGTTGGGCTATGCGGTTGTCGTCTTCGCCGTGATGGCCATCTTGTCGTTTACCATCGGGATTTGGCTGGTGTCGGGCGGCGGATCGCTTGTCCGGGTTGTCAAGGAACCGCTGGTTGCGGCCACCCTGCTGGGGGCATTGTTTCTGTGGCAGGGGTGGCAGACGCCCGCATTTCTGACCAATGCGATGGATCTGATCGGACAGATGGCGATCCCGATGATGCTGATCACCTTGGGTGTGGCCATCGCGCGGCTGCAGACCAAGGCCATCGGACAGGCGATTATCCTGTCGGTGATCAAGGTGCTGATCTGCGTGGCAGCAGGGTGGGCGGCGACACGTGTCTTCGATCTGGAACCTGTGGCGGCGGCCGTGCTGATCGTTCAATTGGCCACACCCGTCGCGGTGACGTCCTATCTGCTGGCCGAAAAATACGGCACTGACGCCATGCCTGTTGCAGGCCTTGTCGTTGTCTCGACCGTGCTGTCGGTGATCGCTTTACCGCTGATCCTGGCCTTTGTGATCTGATCTGCGCACCTTTATCGTTCACACAGCGCCACTGATCCGCTATCGTAAGAAAAAAATAACAGAAGCGAGAGGCAAATGAGCAGTTTCTTTCGCGCGATGATCGTGGTGCTGGCGTTGGGCAGTTGCAGCGGAGGTGGGGGCTATGGCTCTGCGCCGCGCAATCTGGATGACGCTTGCAGTATCGTATCGCAGCGCCCTGAATATCTTCGCGCGTTCAAAACGGTTGAGCGCAAATATGGTGTCCCGGTGCCATCGCTGATGGCGATCATCTACCAGGAAAGCAAATTCATCTCGGATAACCGGACCCCGCACCAATATGCGCTGGGGGTCATTCCGGTGGGGCGGCAATCATCCGCGTTCGGTTACTCGCAGGCCTTGGACGGCACCTGGAAGGAATACCAGGCCGAGGTTGGTGGCCGCCGTGCCCGGCGCGACGACATTCGGGCCGCGACGGATTTCATGGGCTGGTACATGCAGCAAACCGTCGAAGAAACGGGTGTGCCGATCAATGACACCCGCAATCAGTATCTGGCCTATCACGACGGGCGCACCGGGTTCCTGCGCGGGACCTGGCGATCAAAAAGCTGGTTGATCCGGATCGCCGGCGAAGTCGAGACGCGCGCCGTCCTCTACGACACGCAGCTGCGATCCTGCGGCAAACGCTAAAGCGTTAGGCGATATTCGATGTATCAGGTATTTCGTCAAACGCTATAGACATGAAAAAGGCGGCCGTCGGGGCCGCCTTTTTTTGTGCCTGTGCAGGCCGCTTTAGGGGTTCCAGTCGCGGGTCGCGGCGATGATGTTGAACCGTGTGTCCGGAATACTTCCGCCCGAGATCAGATCGTTCAGGATCACGGTCGTCTGCGTACCGGTATCGTCGGTAACGATCCATTGACGCAGCTCAACCGGGTTGGCGGTAAACACCATCTGGATGTTGCCATATTGCGGATTGTCCGGGTCCTGGGCCGTGATCGTCGTCGTCGTTCCATCAGAGGTCTGCCCCGTCACCATCCGCGCGCGCCCCAGATCAACGTTGCTTGCAAGAATAATGCTGAGCGGGGTCCGGTTCAGCGGGAATTTTTCTGGCCCCGTGTTCGAGCGCGGATCAAAGACAGCCAGCTGCCCCCCTTGCGCAATCACCAGCGACTTGTCAGGCGGATTGTATTCGAACCGAATGCGCCCGGGCCGCTTGATATAAACGGTGCCGGTTGAAAGGGTCCCGTCGGCGTTGATCTGCGTGAACCCGCCTTGGGCCGTCTGCAACTGGTTGAGGTATTGCGAAACCTGCGCGAGGCTTAGCTGCTGCGCCGTTGCCGCCCCCGACCAGAGCGCCATAAGCGCTACAATCGCCAATGCGAGGATACGTTTGGTCATAACTTCTACCTATGTGTTACCGGTGCCGTGTCTGCACGGCTTAGATAGGGCACACAACAGCAGTTTTGACCCCGCTAGGCGATATCACGCCGGGTGATTACCGATAACAGGACGGCCTTTGTCCGAGTTATGGGAATTTAGGGTCCTGACCCTAGCGCACCCAGACTTCGACGCGGGTATCTGTTTCACTGGTGATCTGCCCTTCATAGCAGGCCACCTGCGCAACTGGGCCAAAGCCATAGGCCGAAAATGTCAGGTTGTTGTCTGCAATGACATCCGCCGCAAACTGACCAAACGCGGCCTGCATTTCCAAGGCCGCACGGTTGGATACCTCTACTGCAGCTTGCGCACCGTTTTCGCTGGTGCCGAGGCCGACAAAGATGATCTCGCGTCCCTCATAGGCTGGCAGGGACAGGGTATCTGCCAGATTGCGGAACATCGCGCGGTTCCAGCCGCCTTCGGGGCCAGAGGCGGCGCCGCCAATCATCGTATGCGACAATCGATCCGCATCAAACAACACCTCGAACATCTGACCTGCCGCAGGCTTGGCCGCATCATCCAGCGCAGACGTCAGGATATTTGAGACGCGGGCATTGTTGATGTCCTGGTCCTCGAACACGCCGGTCCGATCAAGGAAACCGGCAGCGGTGACCTGCTCGGTCGCGGCAGCGTCAGAGGCGAAATCGAACAATTCGGTCATCAGACCGGTCGTCGGCGCACGGTCAAATCGGGCCATGACGGGCCGGATCAGCGGGTAGTCCCCGGACACGATATTGAAGGCTGTTGGATCAACAGGCACGCCGCATGTGCCTGCCACCGGCACGGTTGCGTCTGGCTGCGCGTTTTCAAGCGCCAGGATACTGACGCTTCCCGGGAACTGTCCGACAGATGTGGCAATGCTGGCCTCATCGGCCATCGTCAGCACAGTGTCGGCAATCGACTTGCCTGCCGGTTCCATGACGATACGGATCATTTCGCGACGCAGTTGCGCATCAGCGGGCAGTTGCAGGGGCAATATGCGCAGGTCCGGACCGCCCAGTTCCGACCAATTGGTGATTTCGCCCGCGTAGATCGCGGCGAGATCGTCAACCGAAATCGCGGGCAGGCCAACATCCGGGGACATGACCACTGCAAAGGCTTTAAGCGCCAGCAATTGATGGCTCAACGGGCCGGTCAACGCCCAATCGCCGGGGCCGGAATATTCGGGGGTCGAGAGGCCATGGGTTGATACGGTGACAATCTCGATATCGCCATCGCCGCCCTCATCGCCAATTGTCAGGCTTGCGGTCTGGTTCAGCGATGGGTTTGACAGGCCAATCTGGCCCGGGGTGGACAAGGACAAGCTGCCGGATGTGTCGCTCGCCACTGCGAAACCGGCCGCAACCGCATTGAAAAGCGCCGCGTTCTCGGCCGTCTCAAAGCTGATCGTCATCTGATCATCGCGCAATTCGCCCGGGGCCTGCGGGGCCGGCTCATTTGCAATTGCGGCTGCGACGGCGGCATTTGTGGCCTCGCTTGAATTATCGGTATCTGCCGTATCGTCACCACTGTCGAGGATTTCGATCGCGGCCCCGGCAATATAGATATTCTGGAATGTTGAAGGGCTGAGGCCAAGGCTGGCATCAGCCAGCGCAGTCAGGCAGTTGGTCCCGTAACAGGAAACAACCGCGGCAGGCACACCAACGGGACCAACGGATGTCTCGACCGTCAAAATCGTCCCGTCAAACGCGAGAATCTCGCCAACAACGCTGATCAGCCCGTCGTCTGAACGCAGATCGACCGGTTCAGCCAGCAACGCGGCGGGCGCGGCTGTGCATAGCAAAGCTGTGGCAATTTTCTTCAACATGCGGTCTCAAAGCTCCAGTAGCGTAGATGTGGTCGTCTTGCAGGCCAGTCGCGCCCACAATCAATTCAGCGTCATTACAACATTGAATGCGGGCAGAATTTGGATGATTAGCACGATATTCAACAACTGTCACCGGTTGCGAAACAATGAATTTTCTCCTTTAAAATAAATGACCTACCCGGAAATACGCCAGGTGTCGTAGCGGTGAATTGCACAGGATTGACACATTTACCCGCCGCGACACCCAAGGTGACGCCGCGTCATGCGCGATTGGCCAACCCGCTGTTTCGCCAATGAATTTCCTGCAGAGAATCGTGTTTCGTTGTCTTCGACGTACGAAAGTACCTGTTCCGTCTAGACCGGGGCAACAACGCGCAGCTGTGGTGGATCGGTTGCTGCCTGAACGCTTTGCGTCTGGTAGGGGTAGCGCAGAAAAATAATCGCCGGGTTTTGCAACCCATGCGTCGTGATCGTTTCAACAAGACGCGTCGGCGCACAGGACACGGTCTGCTGCGTGGGCATCTGTGCGTGGCTGACGATATGCACCTCAACCACCCGCCCCAGCCCGGCCGCGATGACCGCATTTTCAATCTGTTGCGCGGTATTCACACCCATATAGATCGCGATATTGGCCCCTTCCCGCAGGTGGCCGACCCAATCTGGCACCCGCCCCGCAACGGCGCTTTGCCCCGTGGTCAAAACCAGCGTGTCGGTCGCGTGTCGGTGCGTCAACATCTGCCCGGCACACGCCGCAGCAGCGCTTGCGGCCGTGACACCGGGAACAATCTCGTAGGCGAGGCCGGCATCCTCGAGCGCGGCAAGCTCCTCTGCCCCGCGTGCAAAAATACCCGGATCACCGCATTTCAGGCGCACAACCCGTTTGCCTTGCAGCGCGGCTGCGACAATCACCGCGTTGATCTTGTCCTGTGGCCAGGTGTGGGCGCCGGGCGTTTTGCCGACAAAAACCCGCTCTGCATCCCGGCGGGCAAGTTCCAGGACCTGCGGGTCGACCAACCTGTCGTAGAATATGATATCCGCCTCTTGCAGCCGCTGTACGCCGCGCAGTGTGATCAGGTCACGCGCACCCGGCCCGGCGCCCACAAGGGAAACCGGCGCAACCACGGCTTGCCCAAAATCACCGGTCTTGATGGCCTCCTTGATCATTGAGGCCGCGTCACGTTCGGCCCCCCGTTTATGCGCCGCCCGTGCGGGGCCGTTAAACACCCAGCGCCACAGATCACGGCGCTGGCGCGGTTGCAGGCGGGCGGCGGCCCGGTCGCGCAACCGACCAGCAAGTGCTGCCAAATCACCCAGGCGCGGCTCAAGCAGTTCTTCCATCCGCGTCTTGATCTGACGGGCCAGAACAGGCGCTGTGCCTTCTGTCCCGATTGCAACAACCACGGGGTCCCGATCAACGATGGAGGGCGTGATCGCGTCACATAATGCTGGTTGATCAACGACATTGACGACAGCGCCCGCCGCCTTTGCCAATGCGTGCAATGAGGCATCAAGCCCGGGACAACCGGTGGCAATAAAACACAAGGCCGCATCTGCAAAACTGTCAGTATCTATCGGCGCGGCCTGCCACAGGATCCGTCCCGACCGGTGCAGATCGGCCAATTCAACGTCAAGTTCAGGTGCCAGAACCCTGATTTCAGCCTCGGTCTTCAGCATCAGTCGGCATTTTTGCGCAGCCTGCTCGCCGCCCCCGGCGATCACCACGTGCCGACCGGCCATCGTCAGAAACATCGGAAAGGTTTTCATGCCCGCATCCTCATCGCATCATACCGCTTGAGCCAAAGTTCCGCGGCCAAGGCATCGGCGGCCGCAATTGATGGCGCCGCCCCCAAAGTCCATAGCGCGAGGCCCGCGGTCCCAATCACGGTCTGTTCCGCGAACGGGTCGTCTTGCCCACCAAACCAAAGTGCGGCGACATCAACAGGGCGGTCAGGTTCATGCAGTTTGCGCGTTGCATCCAAAAGCGCCGGTGCGGTTGTTTGCTGATGCTGCCCCTGTCGCAGGCCGTAAACCTGCAATGCCTTCCCGGGATGCCGTTCGAACTCGCCGCCACCCCCTTTGATCACGCTCAGGTCGCTCTTGCCCAGCGCAACCGCAGCCTGGGCCTGCAAGCCGCGATATGAGGGGTGAAAAACACCCTGTACCGTGGCCCGGGCCTCACTGGGGTTCCACATCCGGCAGACCGTGTTGACGCAGGACCGCAGCCCAAGCAGATCACGCAACTGCAAAAGCGCAAAAAGCTGCGGTGCATGGTCTTCAAGTGGCAAGTAGCGGATCGGCCCGGCATTCAGGCCGACCGGAATATCCAGCTGTGCAAGCGCCTTACGGACATTTGCGGCCTGTCCCTGATGCGAATTCCAGCCATGCAGAACAACACGATAACCCGCAGCAGCCACAAGTCTGGCTGCAAGCAGAAACAAGGGCGCGCCACGGGTTCGGCCAGCCGCATAACACGGCCAATCCAGTTCGGCGGGGCAAGCAACCTGCGCATAAGATCGGACCGCAGCCGTAAAGCCCGCAATTTCGGCGGCTGTTTCGCCGCGATATCGCAAAACCATCAACAGCGCGCCGACAGCCTGAGGGCTGGCGGACCCTGACAGCATGATCCGCATGGCATCAAACGCTTCGTCCTGTGTCAGCGACCGACCACGGCCGGGCCCACGCGCCACAATCTGCACATATGGCGCCAGTGCCGTCATTCCGCAGCCATCGGCAGTTGCATTCGGTCAAGCAGGGCTGCCAGTTCGGGCTTGCAGGAACCGCAATTTGTCCCCGCGCATGTCACCTCTCCGATGCGTTCGACGCTTTGCGCGCCGGCAGCCGCCGCAGCACGCAAAGTGTTCACCCCTACATTGAAACAGGCGCAGACCGTCGCACCGGGGTCAGGTTTGTCCGCTGCTGTCCGTCCTGCCAAGGCAGCCAGCCCCCCTACCGCAGATCCGATCAGCGAGGCCGCATGCTGCCGGTTGACGACCACAGGATCAGTTGCCGCAAAAAACAGCGCCGAAATGCGGCCATCGACGATGATCGCAACCCGGGTCTGGCCGGTCGCGGGATCATGCAACGTGGCGGCATCGCCATGCGATATGGCGGTGATTGTGCGCGCCTCGGCCTCCCAATCCATGGGCAGTTTGTACCCGGCGCATTCCGCCTGCCATCCGGTACGGGTGCGGGCAATTGCGTGATAGGGACGGGTCGGTGCCATCTGCGCCGCACTCACAGCAAACCCATACCAGCCTGCGTCAAACCGGGTGGCGGTCACCTGAGCGCCCTTTAATGCCGGTTGGCCCGAGACAGGATCAACCCCGATTGCGGGAATACTATTCACAAGACCCGATGTGGCGGTTTGCCGTGTCCAATGCATTGGGGCAAAGAGTGTGCCGGGCGCAACCCTGTCGCTGATCAGCACGCGGAAAATCTGCCCATCGCCCAGCGCCAACAAGTCCGCAGGTGCAACACCCAATACCGTCGCGTCTGATGGGTGTATCTCGGCATAAGGTTCTGCCAAATGCGCGCCGAGGGTGGCTGATTTGCCGGTACGGGTCATCGTGTGCCACTGATCCCGGATACGGCCCGTGTTCAGCCGGAAAGTAGGCGTCGTCAGCGCGGGCGTTTTCAACGCAATCATTCGGGCCTTGCCGTCAGCGTGAAAAAACCTGCCATCTGCGAAGAAGCGCGGTGATTGACCGACAGGCCACTGGGTTGGCGGCAACGCGTCATAATCCGCGTTTGCCAACGGGGTCAGATCCAGATCCTTGCCAAATTGCCTGCTCAGCCTGGTCAGGGCTGCATATTCGCGGAAAATGTCCGCAGGCCCCGCAAAATCAAAGCCATCAAAACCCATGCGCCCGGCGACATCGCAAATGATCTGCCAGTCAGGGCGGGCCTCGCCCGGGATGGGGAGAAAGGCGCGCTGACGCGACACGCGACGTTCGGAATTGGTCACCGTACCGCTTTTTTCGCCCCACCCTGCGGCCGGAAGCAACACATCAACGCAATCGCCCGTATCGGTGCGGGCCATCATGTCGCTGAGGACAGTAAACGGGACGTTTCTGATCGCATCGGCAACTGCGGGCGCGTCCGGCATACTGACGGCGGGATTGGTTGACATGATCCACAGCGCCTTGATGCGCCCGTCTGCACAGGCCTTGAATAGATCGACTGCTTTCAAGCCCGGCTTGGTGCACATTGCAGGGCTCTGCCATGCCGCCTGCAATGCGGCACGGTGATCGGCATCCTCAATATCAAGATGGGCGGCGAGCATATTGGCAAGACCGCCCACCTCGCGTCCGCCCATGGCATTGGGTTGGCCGGTGACGGAAAACGGGCCCATCCCGGGTTGGCCGATCCGACCGGTTGCCAGATGGCAATTGATAATTGCATTGACCTTATCGGTGCCGGATGTGGACTGGTTGACGCCTTGGGAATAGACAGTCACAACGCGTGGGGTGCCGGCCCACAGCTGGTAAAACTGCTGCAGGGTCTGCGGCGTCAGCCCGGTATCGCGCGGGTCACTTTGGCGGGCGGCAGCGACGGCATCGCGACATACGACGACATGGTTGTTGAGGTAATCCAGATCAATCGCCTGCGTATCAACCAGATGCGCGAGCAGCCCGTTAAACAGGGCCACGTCGCTATCGGCCTTGATCTGCAAATGCAGGTCGGCAAGCGCCGATGTGGCTGTCATCCTGGGGTCGATATTGACCACGCGCAGGGCGGGTCTGGCTGCCTTGGCCGCAGCGATCCGCTGATAAAGAACAGGGTGACACCAGGCCAGGTTCGATCCGACAAGGACGATCAGATCAGCCTCATCCAGGTCTTCATATGTGCCGGGCACCGTATCCGTGCCAAAGGCGCGCTTGTGCCCGGCCACGGTTGAAGCCATGCAAAGCCTTGAATTGGTGTCGATATTTGCGGACCCGATATAGCCCTTCATCAGCTTGTTGGCGACATAATAGTCCTCGGTCAGCAACTGACCGGACCCGTAGATGGCCACACTGTCCGGGCCATGTTGGCTGATCGCGGCTGTGAACCTGTCTGCGACCAGATCCAGTGCAGCGGTCCAATCGGCACGGCGTCCGCCGATCTGCGGCGCGAGAAGACGACCCTGGATATCCAGGGTCTCGCCGAGCGCCGACCCCTTGGAACACAACCTGCCGAAATTGGCTGGATGATCCGGGTCCCCCTCAATGCGGCCGTCGGGCGACGCAAGAATACCGCACCCGACACCGCAATAGGGACAAGTTGTGCGGACCTGTTTCACGCCGCAGACCGCGCCCGAATGAAACCGGCATCCAACAACACGCGCCCATCAGCAACCCGGGCCGGATAGGTCGCAACCTGCCCTTCATCATTGCCCTGCACCAACCCGGTCTCTAACGAGATGACCCAGTTGTGCAGCGGACAGGTCACAGCCTTGCCGTGCACGATGCCTTCGGCCAGCGGCCCTTGTTTGTGCGGGCAGGCATTGTCCAGCGCAAAGACCGCATCATCCGCGGTGCGGAACAGGGCCACACATCCCATCCGCGTCTTGACCAGGCGCGCACCCCGGGGGGCAATATCGTCCAAGGCGGCGACATCAATCCAGTCGGTCATTCCGCGGCCTCCAATGTCAGGTTTGCAATCGGTTGATAGGTCTCTGCCTTGCGGACATGTTCGGCCCATGGATCAACGCGGTAGACGCTTTGCGACAGCTCGAACCGGTCCACCAACGCCTGACGGATGGTCAGGTCTTCGATCTGTTCCTTGACCCATTCCAGCCCGACCTTGCCGATCCATTTATAGATGCGGTCCAGATATTTGGCGTTTTCGCGGTAGGCCTGCGTGACGGCCTTGATCACGTCGATGGATTCATCCTCGGTCGCGACCTGGATCAGGAATTCGGTTTCCTTCACATCCATGCCAGCGGCACCACCAATGCTGATCTGATAGCCGCTATCGACACAGACAACGCCGATATCCTTGCAGGTGGCCTCGGCGCAGTTGCGGGGGCAACCCGACACCCCCAGCTTCAGCTTATGCGGCGTCCATGACCCGTGCAGGGTCTTTTCCAGCTTGATGCCAAGGCCCGTACTGTCCTGTGTGCCAAACCGGCAATGATCGGTGCCGACGCATGTTTTAACCGTGCGCAACCCCTTGGAATAGGCATAGCCAGACACCATGCCCGCATCGTTCAGATCCTTCCAGATGTTCGGCAGGTCCTCGCCCTTTACCCCCAACAGATCAATACGCTGGCCACCGGTCACCTTCACGGTCGGGACCATGTATTTATCGGCCGCATCCGCAATCGCGCGCAGCTCATCGGGGGTTGTTATGCCACCCCACATGCGCGGTACGACGCTAAAGGTGCCGTCCTTCTGGATATTGGCGTGCTTGCGTTCATTGATGAACCGCGACTGGGGATCATCGGCATATTCCAGCGGCCAATCCGCAAGCAGATAGAAATTCAGGGCAGGCCGGCAGACATGGCACCCGCAGGATGTCTTCCATCCGCATTCCTGCCAGACGGCAGGCATGGATTTCAGCGCGCGCGATTTGATCAAGCGGCGGACGTCTTCATGGGTCATATCCGTGCAACCACAAATCGACTGCGCCGCCGGAATAACAAAATCATCACCCAAGGTTACCGCCAGAACCTGTTCAACCAGCCCTGTGCAGGTCCCGCAAGATCCAGACGCCTTGGTGACTGCCCGAACCGCACCCAGATCAGTTGCGCCATCGGCAATCGCGTCTTCAATCTGACCTTTACAAATGCCGTTGCAGCCGCAGATTTCCGCATCACGCGGTAAGGCTGCAACGGCTGCTAACGGGTCCATGGGGGTGCCCCCCTGATAGGCCGGACCAAAGATCAACGTATCGCGCATTTCCGAGATATCGGTCTTGTCGCGGATCAGGCCAAAGAACCAGTTGCTGTCAGCCGTGTCGCCATACATGACAGCCCCGATAACAACGTCCTTTTCGATCACCAGACGGCGATAGACCCCACGGGCAGGATCGCGAAAGACGATATCCTCGCGCCCCTCGGCATCCGCAAAATCACCCGCACTGAACAGATCACAGCCGGTGACTTTCAGCTTGGTCGACAATTCCTTTTGAACAAATGTCGCCTCTTGCTGCATCAGCGTCTTTGCCGCCACCGTGGCCTGATCATAGAGCGGGGCAACAAGGCCAAAGATCGCGCGATCATGTTCAACACATTCGCCGACGGCCAGAATATCGGGATCAGAGGTGACCATCTGATCGTCCACATGAATGCCCTTGCCCACGGCAAGCCCACAATCCTGCGCGAGTTTTACATTCGGGCGAATGCCCACAGCCATCACCAGCAAATCACAGGGCAGTTCAGTGCCGTCATCCAAAAGCAGTGCCTTGACCTGCCCGTTTTCGCCCAGAATTTCCTTGGAATTGGCCTGACATCTGACTGTGATGCCCTTGTCGATCAACGCCTTGCGCAGCAGATATCCGGCCGCCTCGTCCAGCTGGCGTTCCATCAAATGGCCCATGATATGCACGACAGTGACATCAACACCGCGGGCGGCCATGCCTGCCGCTGCTTCCAACCCCAGCAGGCCGCCACCGATGACAACAACCTTGTTGTCAGGGCCAAGCGCCATCATCTGCTGGGTGTCTTCCAGATCGCGATAGGCGATCACCCCTTCCAGATCATGCCCCGGCAGGGGGATCATGAACGGGTTTGACCCGGTACCAAACAGCAATTTGTCATAAGACAGCACGTCGCCATTTTCGGCCGTGACCGTTTTGGCCACGGGATCAATCTTGGCAATCCGCTCGCCAAAGCGGCAGGTCACGCCGTTTGCGTCATACCATTCAGCGTCATGGGTGATGATCTCTTGATATGTCTTGTCACCGGCCAAGACGGGGGACAGCATGATCCGGTTGTAATTGCCGCGCGGTTCGGCGTTGAACAGGGTGACGTCATAATCGGCATCCGCCTCGAACAGATGTTCCAGCGCCCGCCCCGTGGCCATCCCTGCCCCAATGACGATCAGTTTCTGGGTCATTGCATTCACTCCGCGGCTATTGCTGTGGGTTTTGGCTTGGGTGTCGCGCCATGTTCGTATTCCTCCAGGAAATCGAGCACTTCCTGCCGGTATGCGTAGTAATCAGGATGCTCCAGCAGGGCCTTGCGGGTCCGTGGCCGTGGCAGGTCGACATTGGTGATCTTGCCGATGGTTGCCTGGGGGCCGTTGGTCATCATCACGACGCGATCAGCAAGCAAGATCGCTTCATCCACATCATGGGTCACGCAAATCGCGGTCACCTTGGTGCGTGACCAGACCTCCATCAGGACTTCCTGCAGCTCCCAGCGGGTCAGACTGTCGAGCATGCCAAAAGGCTCATCCAGCAGCAGCAATTTGGGCGACAGCGCAAAGGCGCGGGCGATGCCAACGCGCTGTTTCATACCGTTGGACAGGTCCGCAGCACCCTTGTTCATGCTGTCAGCAAGGCCAACCCGTTCGAGGTAGTATTCAACAACATCCTGCCGTTCGGCCAGGCTGGCCCGCGGGTAGACCTTGTCAACACCGATGGCCACGTTTTCCTTTGCCGTCAGCCATGGAAACAGGTTGGGCGACTGAAACACGACAGCACGTTCCGGGTCGGCGCCTTCGACGTGACGCCCATCCAGCTTGATCGCCCCCTTGCTGATTTCGTTCAGGCCTGCGGCCATGGTCAGCACGGTTGATTTGCCGCAACCGGAATGGCCGATCAGGCTGATAAACTCGCCCTTGTTGACCTTGAGGTCGAAATTTTCGACAACCGTCAGCGGGCCTTTCGGAGTTGGATAAACCTTGTCGAGTTGAGAGAAATCCAGAAAGCGGTTTTCGATCATCCCTTCCTGCGATTTGGCGACGGCTGCAGGCACCCCATGGATCGGGGTCACATCGGGCAGTTGCCGTGTGCCTTCAACCTTGGCTTCGATCCCCACATCCATCAGATAGCGGGTTACATCGGCGCGCAGACGTTTAAAGGTCTCATCGTGGTTCATCGCGATCCGATCGCGCGGACGGGGGATGCTGACCTTGAATTCTTCGCCCAACGTCCCGTCGGGGTTCAACGCGATGATCCGATCCGCAAGGATGATGGCCTCGTCTACGTCATTGGTAATCAGGACGCAGGTCTTCTTGTCCGCTTCCCAGATATGTTCAATCTCATCGGCCAGATTGGCGCGGGTCAGCGCGTCAAGGGCGGATAGCGGCTCATCCAGCAACAGCACTTGCGGGTTCATGGCAAGGGCACGGGCCACATTGACGCGTTGGCGCATTCCACCTGACAGCTCGGCCGGGCGCCGGGTGGCCGCATGGCTGAGACCCACCATCTTGACGTAATGCGCGACCTTCTCGGCCCGTTCTGCCTTGGTCAGCTTCGGGAATACCGTATCCACCGCCAGCCCGACATTGCCGCTAACCGTCAGCCACGGCATCAAAGAATAACTTTGGAAAATCACCCCGCGCTCTGGCCCCGGCCCCATGATGGGGGCGCCCTTGAACGTCGCCCTGCCCGTGGTCGGATGGTCCAGACCGGCCAGCATGTTGATCAGGGTCGTCTTTCCGGTGCCGGAAAAACCCAGAAGGACAAGGAACTCCCCTTCCGCGACTTCAAGGTCGATATCCTTGAGGACAGCGGTGGCATGGATCCCCTCACCAAAGCTTTTTGAGACATTTTCAAGTTTCAGGATGCTCATGCCGCTCACCGGTTATTCGTGAAGGTGAAAAGGGATTGGAGCGTGAACATGATCCGATCCAGCATGAACCCGATGATGCCGATGGTCAGCACCGCGACCATGATCCGGGCCAGCGATTGGGAGGATCCATTCTGAAACTCATCCCAGACGAATTTGCCCAAGCCGGGGTTCTGTGCCAGCATTTCGGCGGCGATCAAGACCATCCAGCCGACGCCCAGCGACAGGCGTAAGCCCGTGAAGATCAACGGCAATGCAGATGGCAAGACCAGCTTTGTGATCTTGGTGTAGGTGTTCATTTTCAGGACTTTGGAGACATTGACCAAGTCCTTGTCGATACTTGCGACGCCAAGGGCCGTGTTGATCAACGTCGGCCATAGCGAACACAGCGTCACCGTGATCGCGGATACAAGGAAGGATTTGGCGAAGAACCCGTCATTGGCGTAGGTCGCCGAGACGATCATGGTCACAATGGGCAGCCATGCCAGAGGGGACACAGGCTTGAAGATCTGGATCAGCGGGTTCAAGGCGGCATTGGCAGTTGCGCTGAGCCCCGCCATGATGCCAAGCGGGATGGCAACAATAGAGGCGATCAGGAAACCAAAGAAGACGGTTTTGATGCTGGTCCAGATTTGGTCGTAATAGGTCGGTTTGCCGGTATAGACCCGGTCGCGCACCTTGTCCGGTTCGCCATTGGCGATGTGTTCGGCATTGCGGGTCTCCTGACGGTCGTAGAATGATGCCTCTTTGTCGGCTTCGCGCTGCGCATCAGCGTGCAGGGTTCCAACCTGTTCCCAAACCTGCAAGGGGCCGGGGATCGCCCCCAACGAGGTCTGGACCTTGGGCGCAAGGGTCCCCCAGGCGATCAGGAAAAGGCCAATGGCAAAAAGCGGGATACCAAGAAGCCGCCAGATTTCAGCCGCCTGCGCCTTGGGGTTGTCTCCCGCAATAGCCTTGAGAATTGGCGTCAGCCACGCCAGGCCAAGCACCTGAAACCAGGCATCAGCCTTGTTGATCCGGGTGAAACGGCGCGCCCGGCGGGCTTCGGTATCGAGGGTGTCGGGGTCGATGGCGGTCATCGCAAGCTCCTGATTTTCAACGGGGATGGGTTGAAACCCATCCTACGATGTCGCGACGCCGTAGGATGGATCTTGATCCATCTAGCCTTGGATTTCGCTTCCTACGATTGTCTGCGATCCCTTCAGGCCAATTGGCAGACTGTCGAGATATGCATTTGGCTGACGTCCGTCATAGGGGATGCCGTCAATGATATCGGCCGCTGGTGTCGGCGCCTTGAACCCGTCGCTATCCCAGGGAAAATCGGCCTCGTTCGCGAACCCCTCGTCAACCAGCATCCGCGCTGCTTCAAGATAGATGTCCGGACGATAGACATCCCGCGCAGTCTCGAAAAACCACTCATCGGACTTGGCCTCGGGGATTTGGCCCCAACGACGCATCTGCGTCAGATACCAGATCGCATCGGAATAGAACGGATATGTGGCGTTGTACCGAAAGAATACGTTAAAGTCCGGCGCCGGACGCACATCGCCCTTCTCAAATTCGAAAAAGCCGGTCATCGAATTTGCAATGACATCATAATCGGCACCGACATATTCCGAGCGGGCCAGGATCTCGACGGCCTCAGGACGATTGGCGTTGTCATTTTCATCCAGCCAGATGGCCGCCCGGATCAAGGCCTTTGTCAGGGCAATGGTGGTGTTGGGGTTCTCTTCGGCAAATTCCTTGGTGATCCCGAAGACTTTCTCGGGGTTATTCTTCCACATGTCGTAATCCGTGATGACCGGCACGCCGATGCCCTTGAACACGGCCTGCTGGTTCCATGGCTCGCCCACGGCATAGCCGTAGATCGTGCCAGCCTCCATCGTGGCAGGCATTTGTGGTGGGGGGGTGACAGATAGCAGAACATCAGCCCCGATCTGGCCCGAGATATCCTGTGGAGAATAATAACCCGGCTCCAGCCCGCCTGCTGCCAGCCAATAGCGGATTTCGTAATTGTGGGTGGATACAGGGAAAACCATGCCCATGTTAAAGGGCTCGCCCCGGTCATTGTAATCCTCGACCACAGGCGCCAGCGCGCTTGCGCTGATCGGGTGTTGCGGGCGTCCGTCATCCATCAGGGGAACGTTCGGCTTCATCTGATCCCAGATTTCGTTCGACACCGTGATGCCGTTACCGTTCAAATCCATTGAGAACGGGGTAATGATATGCGCCTCAGTGCCGTAGCCGATTGTGGCCGCAAGCGGCTGACCCGCCAACATATGCGCGCCATCCAGCTGACCACCGATCACACCATCCAAAAGCACCTTCCAGTTGGCCTGCGCCTCAAGCGTGACAAACAGCCCCTCATCTTCAAAATACCCGTTCTCATACGCAACGGCGAGCGGCGCCATATCGGTCAGCTTAATGAAGCCGAATGTCAGATCCTCTTTTTCCAGATCAAGTGTCTGGGCCATGGCAGGCGCGCCCATCAGGAAAGTGGTCGCAAGCGCCCAATGCAGTGTCTTGGTCATTTCTTGTTCCTTTGCGTCGGTTCGGAAAACAAAAAAAGCTGCTCGACTAAACCATGCGGGAGGGAGGGCATGATCCGGTCGAGCAGCTTTGCTCTTTGCGTATCTTCGACATCGAAGACATGAGAGAGAGGCA
This sequence comes from Yoonia sp. SS1-5, assembly GCF_038443705.2. Lineage (NCBI taxonomy): Bacteria > Pseudomonadati > Pseudomonadota > Alphaproteobacteria > Rhodobacterales > Paracoccaceae > Yoonia > Yoonia rhodophyticola. Next base: position 1,680,785 of record NZ_CP151767.2, read on the forward strand.
TCATCGCCCCGCTTGGACCTAAGTTGCCACAGGATTTTTGGCGGACCATCCCTTTCGTTGCTGCGATTGCAAAAACACCGCTGCGATGCAGCATTTTGCCTATTTTTTGATCACTCAGGCGTGTCAAAGTCGAAAGTCGCGCCATTGAAAAACGCATCAGGGCCCAGAATCATATGTCCCTTGGTCGATGCGACTGCCGTTGGATACCGCATCGCCCCTTCCAATTTGGCCGACGCACCGGGCATATCCACACCTGACGGCCCCAGATATGTCCGAAAAAGATCGCTGCGAAAGCTGCCAGTGCTCTGGGCCGCTGCCGCGCCCAATTGCGTCCCGATCCACGCAGCCTGACTGCGCCACGGAAAATTCGCGGCACCTGCATGAAACCGCAGGAAATGCGGTGTCTGCACCGGCGCGGCACCCAGACGTGTCACGATCTGCCCCCGGATCGCGTGATCAATGACATGACCGGGGAGGTCCAGATGCTCGCTTCGTGCAAGGATTTCCGTCGCCAGGGCGTGGTTGTCGGGACGGTCCAGCCATTTTGCGGCCCGATAAACGGCGCGCATGACCGCACCACATGTCTGCGGGTTATTGGTGACCCAGTCCCGGCGCGCGCCCAGCACCTTTTCGGGGGCAAATTCCCAGATGGCACACATGGGCAGGATCAGCTCGCCCACCTCGCCGGCAACCGCCATCGACCCCCATGGCTCACCCACGCAAAATACATCCAGCTCGCCCGCGGCCATGGTCTCGGCCATCAGGGGCGGCGGCGTTGTAATGATCTCGTAGCAACCGGGCGTATATGCCGGGTCGGCCCGCATCCAATATTCAAACAACAGCCGGTGCATCGAAAATGGGAAAGGTATGCCCACCCGCAACGGGGCGTCGGCTGCCTTTAACAGGGCAGAGGCGGTCCCGCGCGGGTCTTGAAAGGCACCGTCCCATCCTTGCGCCCGCATCCCGTCGGCCAAGGCATTCGACACCCCGACAATGTTGCCGTTGACCGACAGCACCATCAGCGCATCAATCGGGGCCGCCAACCCGCCCAGCCCCAATGACATCGCGACCGGCATCGGCGACAGCATATGCGCGACATCCAGATGCCCAAGCGCAAGCAGATCCCGCAGCGCCGACCAGGATGGCTGGCGCAACAGGTTAAGCCTGATCCCCTCATCCTCGGCAAACCGCAATTCGCGGGCGATGATCAGCGGCGCACTGTCAACAAGCGGCACATAACCGCAATTGATATGGTCGCGTGTCATCCCAAAAGCTCCGACGCGGTCACCAGCGCCTGTGCGACATCAATGACCTTGCGGCCCTGATCCATCGCCGTTTTTCGCAAAAGCTGATAGGCCTCATCCTCGCTGATCCCTTTGGCCCGCATCATGATGCCCTTGGCCCGGTCCAGCGTTTTGCGATCCTCCAGCGCCTGCTTGGCAGCATCCAGTTCCGAGCGCATCTGACTCATCATCTGGAACCGGGCAATCGCGGTCTCAAGCACCGGCTTGATGCGCGCCTTTTGCAATCCGCCGACCACATAGGCGCTGAGCCCGGCGGCAATAGCCGCTTTGGTCATTTCGTCATCAGACCGGTCAACAAACATGGCCACCGGACGGCCGCGCGCATCAGAGGCGACGCTAAGCTGCTCAAGCGTATCCCGGCTTGGATGCGCCAGATCAATCAATACCAGATCGGGGTCGATCTCGGTCAGCCGCCGGGCCAGTGCCGTCGTTTCGGCAAGGACGGTGACATCAGACCAGCCGCCTTCATGCAGCGCGTCAATAATCTCGACCGCGCGGGTCCGGTCAGGCTCGACAACGACAATTTTGATCCGGCTATTCACCGCGCCGTTCTGAGCCTGCATGCGGGCGGACGAAAGGGCAAAGGCGGGGCCGCAACGTTGCATACCGGTTTTGCCTGTTTGTTAGGCAATTTCGGCAAGGCCTGCGTAGTGCACGACCATCATCAGGATCTGCCGGTCCGGCCCAATAATGTTGGCGCATACGACAAAACTGTTTGGACAGCCCGGAAACGATGATATCCTGACAGTATTTGATAAAGGAGTTTGGCAAATGAATTTTACATTTCGCCAGGAAGACCGTGTGGGCAAGCTCCATACCGGGCTGGGCGAGGATGTTCTGGTGCTGCAGCGATTTGAGGGCGCAGACCATGTGAACGATCTTTTTGACTACAGGGTCGAGGCGCTTTCACTTGAGGCCAATATAGATTTCGACCAGTTGATCGGCACGCATATGACCGTCGAGCTGGGCACAATGCACCACGATGCCCGATATTTCGACGGCATCGTGACCGAGGCAGAATGGGTCGGCACAAACGAGACGGCCAATGTCTATCGTTTCCAGCTGCGCCCCTGGTTCTGGCTGGCTGACAAACGCCGCAACCAGCGGATTTTTCACAACATGACCCCGGATGCCATTATCGGCGAGGTCTTCAGTTACTGGGCCGGACAATGCGACGCCGCCGTCGATACCCGGCTGGTCGAAACATATCCGGAACTGGAATATACGGTCCAATATCAGGAATCAGACCTGAACTTTGTCCGCCGGTTGATGGAACAGTTCGGGATGAGCTTTCATTTCAAGCACGAAGAGGGCAGCCATACGCTTGTGCTGACCGATAGCCTGCTCGAATTTGATCCGATCCCTGGTGATACCCGCACCTACAACCCCAATGAGGGGATGGAGCAATCCGAGGGTGAATATTTTTGGAAGTGGAAACCGAAACGGCATCTGACCACGGGTGCGGTTCGCATGACCGACTATAATTTCAAAAAACCCAACGCCACGATGGAGGCCGATCACGTCAGTGACGCGGCCTATGCCCAGGGCCAGATCGAAACCTATGACTATCCGGGCGATTATCTGGAGCTGGACGATGGCAAGACCCTCAGCCGGCTGCGCACCCAGCAAGAGCGCAGCGCCGATTATCGCCATATGGCCACCGGCAACACGATGAGCCTGGCATCGGGGATGACCATGACGCTGGCGGGCGAGCACGCGGAAGGCGTCGCAGACATCGAATATCTGTGCCTTTCGGCCCATCACACATTTCTATCTGAATCCTACGGGTCCGAGGCCGGCGGGTCGGATGAAAGCTATACCGGCCAGTATGCATTCACACCTTTGACCGCGCCCTATGCCCCGCAACGCGTCACCCCCACCCCGCGTATTCACGGCCCGCAGACGGCAACGGTTGTTGGCGAAGGTGAAATCGACTGCGACGAGTTCGGCCGCATCCTTGTGCATTTTCCGTGGGATCTGGCGGGGGCCAATTCGATGCGTTGCCGTGTCGCCCAGATTTCTGCGCATCAGGGATGGGGCGCGATGGTGCTGCCCCGGATCGGTATGGAGGTCGTCGTCGAATATCTTGATGGCGATCCGACCAAGCCCCTGGTCACCGGTTGCGTCTATAACGGCAGCAACATGCCGCCTTATGAATTGCCCGCCAACAAAAGCCAAAGTGGGTTTTTGTCCGTCAGCCACGAAGGATCGGGCCGCAACGAGCTGCGGTTTGAAGATCAGTCCGGCAGCGAAGAAATCTACATGCACGCGCAAAAGGATCACAATACAACGATCCTGAACAACGAGACCCACAGCATCGGGGTGGATCGCAGCAAAACCGTCGGCAATGACCAGACCGAAACCATCGGGCATGACAAGACAATCACCGTCGGCAACAACCATACCGAAAGCATTGCGGTCAACAAATCCATGACCCTTGGTCAGCACCACGATGAACGGATTGGCGGCGCGATGAGCATTGCAGTCGCGCTTGGCATGAGTACTGCGGTGGGCACAGCCCATTCTCTGACCGTCGGGGCCAATGCCAGCCAGCAGGTCGGCAAGGACAAATCCCTGACCGTATCGGGGAACGAGGCGATCAATATCGGCGGCAATCAGGCCACCCAGGTTGGGGCCAAGAAAACCATCGTCGTCGAGGATGAATTGAGCATCCAGGTCGGCAAGGCCAAGTTGCTGATGAAAAAGGATGGCACAATCACCCTGACCGGCAAGGACATCACCATTAACGGGGACGGCAATGTGTCTGCCTCCTCCAAGAAGAAAGTTGGCATCAAGGCCTCGTCCAGCGTGACGATCAAGGGCTCGAAGCTGAATATGAACTGACCTGTTTTTCGATTTGACCAGACTGGATTTTCAAGATGAACAAATTATCAAACGACGCCTTTGGCGCTGAGACCGCACCGGTCACACCCGAACCGCAGCTGACACAGGATGAATTGCAGCAACTTCGCGCGATCCTGCAGGTCGTGCAATATGACGCCCCAAGCGAGACATTGCGGATCGCGGCAGGCAAGGCCAGGCTACTGGTGCGCAAGGACGGGTCGGTCCGGATCGAAGGCAAGCGGGTGACGGCGATGTCGCATGGCACGCTTGTGTTGAATGGTGCAGCGATCGAGCTGAACTGACATGCCGGTCACGGTCAATATCAACGGCATATCGCTATCGCATAAGGGCTCTACCGGGGTGGTGACGGCCACGATCCCCGATGTGTGCAAAACACCCAGCCCCGGTGGCCCTGTTCCCATCCCCTACCCCAATATCGCATTCTCAAAGGATCTGGCAAAAGGCACCACAACCGTGACCGCCGATGGCAGCAACAGCTGTGCGGTCAAGGGGTCCGAATTTTTCATGTCCATAGGCGATGAACCTGGCACAGCCGGGGGCGTCAAATCAGGCACATTCAAAGGCAAGGCCACATGGCTGACCTATTCGATGGATGTCAAACTTGATGGCAAGAACGCCTGCCGTCTGACCGACAAGATGCTCATGAACAAGGGCAACACGGTGTCGATGGGTGGTGAACTGCAGGCCCCGGTGACACCAAGTGCGATCAAGGCTATGCGCGATCACCTCTGCGAGCTTGCCTGCGAATGCTATGAGGAAGGCAAGGGCCAGGCCTGCCTGAACAAGAAGATCGAAAAACAGCACTACAAGGGCAAATACCCCAAGAAAGACAGCTATCTCTGGCGCGAAGTCAGCATGGAAAAGAAGGGCGGAAAATGGGGTATCGTCAAGCAGAACAAGGGCAAGGGCCCGATGCCATCCAGCAACCCCTTCACACGAGGCGGCGGCATCCGTCCGGATGCGGTTGCGGTGGATGGCAGCGGCAAGCCGCAATGCATCTTCGAGATGAAGTTCCCCGGCGACACCCTGCGTGACAGCCAAAAGCGACATCCCAACAGCAAATACAGCAAAGCCGCCAAGCAATTTGGGGTCAATTACGACGTGATTGACGATTGCCCCTGTTTCCCGAAACCAAAAAAACGCAAGAGTGCCGCAGGCAAGACATCAAAGAGCAAGCGCAAAAAGACCGTCGCGGCGGGTGCCGCCGGACCGGCCAGCGTCGGCGGAATTGCCGGGAAATAAGACCAGATGAGCATGGACAAAGACCAGATCAAAGAGCTTGGCAACCTCGCCATCGGCTTTCACGACGCGCCGGACGAACCCGCACTCGATTTTTCGATGCAGGCGCTTTTGGCGGTTGATCAATCCGATGATCCGCAGAAACGGGCCGCCGTGCTGGATGTCTTCGCAGAGTTCCAAAAGACCTTTGCGGATGATGTTGGCGCCTATCAGAAGCGAAACGCAAATCGCCTGTCCCCGATCAAGGGCGACGGGTTTGTGGATTATTACCGCAAGCTGATGGCTGATCTGGACCCGGCCGAGGATGAATTCTCAATTCATCTCACCGATCCCGATATCCCGCCCAGCCATGCCGCGCAGGCCTTTCTGGCCGGAACCGACGATCTGGACGAGGTCCCCTATTCCACGGTCATGGCCCATGTGCCGCTGGAATGGTTCGCCGATCATGATGCGGAATGGATCGCGCTGATGCTGGATTGGTGCAACCGGCTGAAACCGGTCAAGGGCACAATCGGCATCGCCATGACCACAGAGGCGGGCATGATGCGCGCCCGTTTTCGCGAACAATGGCCATATCTGGCCCGGTTTCCGGGGCTCGATGATGAGGTCGCGTTTTTTGAGGCCAATTGCGTGACCGGCAAGATCGGGTCCGTGAACTGGCTGACGATCCTCAATGATGAACTGCTGGCCGGAATTGGCGGATTGGATGATCTGACAAGTGCATTGGGTGATGCCGCGAAAATTCACAAATGGGATGGCGGCGTCCTGATCCAGGCGGGCGATCTGCCGGATATCGGCGACCGGAACGCTGATTTGTGGCCCACGGCCTATTGCGCTGTGAATGACGCGCTGCGCCCGATCCGGTTCGAGGACTATCCCAACACGCCGATGGCCTTGCTGAACGTGCCGGAACCGCTGGACCCTTATGAAGAAACGCTGCGCTGGGTGCGCCGGTTTGATCGCGAGGAGTAACTGACACCATGTCGGAGCCATTCTGCCTTGCCTTTTACGCGCCGATCAATCCCGACCAGTTTCCCGCCGCACTAACGGCACCGGTAACCCCACCGACAACATTCAATGATTGGGATATGTTGGGGCAATATATCTATGCCAGCGACTTGCGCGAAACACCAAGCACGGCAGGCAAGTATCTGGATCAATTGCGCGCTGGCAGCGCACCGCAGATGGGCTGGCATTTCGCCTATGACAAGCCGACAGGTTACCTGACAGGCATGTCGCTGTTGTGGACAGACAGCATGCCCGAAATCATCGGCGGGTTTAACGTGCTGCGACAATTGCTCGCCACGGCCGGAAACGGGCAGGCGGGATATGTGCTCGCCCATGGTTTCGCTTTTCCGGACAATGGCACGCTGGGCGGTATCGTGACGCAGAATGGCCGGTCAGAGGTCCGGCCTGCACAAGATGACCAGATCCAGCGTGGGGTCCGGCATGCGACACCCCGTGCAAAGGATATGTTGATGCAGGCGCAGGCTGCGCATCAGACAAGCACTGACACCGTCATCATGGGTACATTGGCGCTGGACGAACTTGATCTTTTGGCGGGCCGGTAGCGGCATGTGGGAAATACGCAATCGCACCCCATTCAAGACCGCAGGCGCATTTGAACGCGATACCAATGGGCAGGAGGTATGGTGCGTTGCGGTTCGGGCCAGTTTCGATATCGGCCCTCAATCTGCGCTACGGATCGCGGAGGATCAGCAGGATGTCCGTGTCGCACCTGAATATCTGCCGGGCGACGGCGCCGAACTGGCCGCCGAGCAGGATATTGTGGCCTTCGCAACGGCGACCGATCTGTTGATTACTGGAACAATCGGGGCCCCGGCCAAGCCGGTATCAAACTGGCCACTGAAACTGGCGCGCGACGGCCAGATCAAAACCGCCGAGTTGACCGGAACCCGCATCGCACGCAAAGGGCTGCTGGGCTGGAAAGTCGAAGAACACAGCCCGGTTGCAGACACGCTGATCAGCTGGCGTCATTGCTATGGCGGCACGCTGGAACCGCATCATCCTGAATGGCATCCGGCCAATCCCATCGGGACGGGGATGCAAATGCAACTTGGCGCGGGCGGTGAACGCGGCGCCGAGATCATGTTGCCGCGCATCCATCACCCCGGCACCGATATCATGTCCTGGGGGGCGGATACGACGCCGATCGGGTTTGGACCGATTGCACGCAACTGGACCCCGCGCGTCGGATATGCCGGCACCTACGATGCCAAATGGGAGGCGGAACGATCACCGCTCTTGCCGCGCGATTTCAACCCGCTCTTTTTCAACACCGCGCCCCCTGACCAGATCGTGCCGGATTTCCTGCACGGGGGCGAGACGATTGCGCTGGACGGCTTTTTCACGACCGGCCCGGTTCAGTTCAAAATCCCGCAATTGATCCTGACCGCCCGGACATTGTTTCGCAATCAACCCATCGACACCCGGTTCACCATGTTGCGGGCCGAGGTCGATCTGGACAGCCGCCAATTGCGGTTGGTCTATACCACCAAGGTTGCCTGCAACGGCGATGATGCGGGGATCGCGTACAGCACCGTTCGGCTCAAACAGATGACAGGTGTGGCGGTATGAAGGTCGCGCTGGATATCCGGGCCGCCGGGCTGATCAGCCCCGCATCAGGCGTACTCCATAGCGCCGCGCCGGAAATCCTGGCCGGAACGGCCTATCTGGAACGGCATCCCAGCTTTGTAGGGCATGATGGCCTGCCGCAGACCGGCGGCTTTGTGGCCGGTTGTCTGGAAGAGCGCGATCCGATTGCGCGGCTGGGTTATCTTCTGGCGGCGGCCTATGCGGGGGCGATGGCGGACCTGCCAGAGGATATGCCTCGCGATGAACGCTGGCACCTGTTTCTGGCGCTGCCGGCATGGTTGGAACATGATGCAGCACGGCTGCACCAGTTCAAGACACTGATGCCCACGATGGGGCTGTCACGCATTGGCGGCCTGACCTACATCTTTGGCGGGGCTGTCGCAGGCGTAAAGGCCACCGATGCTGCGGCGGACGCTTTGGCCAGTGGCGACGTGAGTGTTGCAATGGTCGCTGGCGTTGACAGTCTGGTGGCACCCTTGGTTCTTGACCGACGGGCGCTGGCCGGTCTCGCCAATGTGCAGACCAATCCTTACGGCGTTGTTCCCGGCGAGGCCGGCGCCCTTCTTGTGGTGCAAGCCGCAGATCCGGATGACCGCCCGTTCATGGCGCGCCTGCACGGCACCGCTATCGGCACAGAGCAGGCCCGCCTTGACGATCCCGAACGCGGTATCATGGGACGGGCCATGACCGATTGTCTGACCAAGGCCAGCGCCGGGCAAGCCACGCCGGGTGCGCTGCTGTCGGACTTCAACGGAGAACGGCACAGGGGCGAGGAAACGGGCGTCGTATTGACCCATCTGGCAAATGACGCGCTTGCGGATCCGATCTGCCCGGCCACTGCCATCGGGGATGTGGGTGCGGCCACGGCTCCTGTCTACTGCGCACTGGCCCCTTGGGCGCCCACGGTCGGCTCGCTTCATCTGCTTGCGGCACTTGGTGACCGTGATGGGCCTCGCGGCGCGCTATGCATTGAGCGGCGCCGTTAGGGTCAGGCCAAAACGTCATATTGGAAACAGCCCCGACTGACCGGGCGAATTGTCAGCGGGCGGTCAACACAAAACTGCGCAAGCGGGGCATTCAGCCTCTGTGCGCGCTGGATTGGGCTGAAACGCTGTGCTTTTCTATCGCTGTAAATACTGGACCGATTTCATGAGTACCCCGCCGGATATCGAAACATATATCGCCGCGATTGCAGCCGGCGATCAGGACAGCCTGGCAACCCTTTATAACGCCACATCGGAAAAACTGTTCGGCCTGACATTGTGGATATTGGGCAACCGTGCCGATGCCGAAGATGCATTGGTCGATACCTACCGCAGCATTTGGCAGGCAGCGGGCAAATACCCCCGCAACGGTCTGGGTCCCATGACGTGGTTGCTGACGATTGCCCGCAACACCGCCGTGGACAGGTTGCGGCGGCGCCAGATTGGGCCGCGCGGTGGCCGCGAAGATCTGGACGATATCGCCGCAATCACCGCCCCGGCCAGATCACCCGAGATGCAGAGCGGTGCGGCAGGCGCGCGCAGCCAGATCGCAAACTGCCTGGATAAGATGCCAAAGGATCGGGCCATTGCGTTGCGGCGGGCCTATCTGGATGGGCAGACTTATGTGGATCTGGCGGATCGGCTTGACGTCTCGGCCGATACCTTGCGCGCGCAGATGTCCAGTCATCTTGCTGCGCTTCGCGGCTGCCTCGACGCAGGCGACGATCAAGACCACGGCGCCGACGCGGTCCTGACCGCGGAATATGCGCTTGGGCTTCTGACCCGGGCCGAAGCCGCCGATCTCGAGGCGCGGCTGACGGCCGAACCGGCCCTGTCCCAATTGCTGATCAACTGGACCGAGGATCTGGCCCAACTGACCGATCCGATTGGGCCAGTGATCCCGCCTGCGGCCCTTTTCGATCAGATCGGATTGCAGCTATTCGGACCCAAGGTAACACGCTGGTGGCAGCACAAGGCGGTGATTTGGTTGGCCGGTGTCGGGGTCGCCGTGGGTGCAGCGCTGTTGATTGTCAATCTGCTGCTTGGACCCAGCAACGCGGCGCGCAACGACCTGTTTGCCACCATCAGCGCCGCTGATCGGTCGGTGATCCTGGATGTTGCATTTGACCCCGATAGCGGGGTCCTCGCCCTTGACCGGACAGCCGGGACTGCATCGGACGATCATGTCCTGACGCTTTGGCTTGTGCTTGAGGATCTCGCGCCGATGCCATTGGGACCATTGCCGACGGCCACGTCCGGGCGGCTTACGGTCGATGATCAATATCGCCGGCTGGTGCCGGGTGCTATTCTGGCCATCAGCGAAGAACCCATAGGCGGATCACTGGCGGCCGGGCCACCCAATCCATGGCGGGCCCGCGGACGGATCGAGTAAACCGTTTGCCAATAGCGCCAAACACTCTAAGCTTGACGGCATGACTTCCATAGAACATTTCTCGGAAATGCAGACGCCCGACGGCGTGCGCTACCCCTATGCCGCCTATGACGGGTGGTTCACATCGCAGGATACTGCGCGACTTTCAAAGAAAAGCCGCGAGGCCGAAGCGTTCTTTCGGCGCACCGGGATCACCTTCAACGTTTACGGACAGGCCGACGCGGAAGAGCGGTTGATCCCCTTTGATCTGGTCCCGCGTATCGTTTCCAACAAAGAGTGGACCAAGCTTGCCAAGGGCATTGATCAACGTGTCAGAGCCATCAACGCCTTTCTGCATGATATCTATAACCGGCAGGAAATCCTGCGCGCCGGTGTTGTCCCGGTTGAGCTGATCGCCCAAAATGATGCCTTTCTGCCGCAGATGATCGGGTTCACGCCGCCGGGGGATGTGTACACACATATCGTCGGCACGGACGTGGTGCGCACCGGCGAAGACGACTTTTTCGTGCTTGAGGACAACGCGCGAACCCCGTCGGGCGTCAGTTACATGCTCGAAAACCGCGAAACCATGCTGCAAATGTTCCCCGAACTTTTCAGCAAGATCAAAGTGCAACCCGTCAGCGACTATCCCAAGAACCTGCGAAAATCGCTGGCCGCCTGCGCGCCGAAATCATGCAAAGGGCGCCCATGTGTGGCCGTTCTGACGCCGGGTATCCACAATTCAGCCTATTACGAACATAGCTTTCTGGCCGATCAGATGGGTGTGGAACTGGTCGAAGGGCATGATTTGCGCGTCGTGGATGGCCATATCGCAATGCGCACAACGCGCGGTTATAAAGTGATCGACGTGCTTTATCGCCGGGTTGACGATGCCTTCCTTGACCCGCTTACATTCGATCCGTCCTCCATGCTGGGCGTGCCTGGGATCATGGATGTCTACCGGGCCGGCAACATCGCCATCACAAACGCACCGGGTACCGGCGTGGCCGATGACAAGGCGATCTACAGCTACATGCCCGAGATCGTGGAATTCTACACCGGCGAGAAGGCCATTTTGAAAAACGTCGAGACCTATCGCTGCTCGGAACCGGATGCGTTGAAATACGTGCTGGATAACCTTGCCGATCTGGTCGTCAAAGAGGTCCACGGATCCGGCGGTTACGGCATGCTGGTCGGACCGGCAGCCAGCAAACGGGAATTGGCGGACTTTACCGCCAAGCTGAAAGCCCGGCCTGCCAACTATATTGCCCAGCCGACCCTGTCCCTGTCCACGGTGCCTATTTTCACCAAGAAGGGGCTCGCGCCGCGCCATGTGGATTTGCGGCCCTTTGCGCTTGTGTCACCCAACGGTGTGGATATCACGCCCGGCGGGCTGACCCGCGTGGCGCTGAAGGCGGGCAGCCTGGTGGTGAATTCAAGCCAGGGCGGCGGCACGAAAGATACCTGGGTACTGGAAGACTGATGTTAGGAAAAACCGCAGGCGGCCTCTACTGGATGTTCCGTTCGCTTGAGCGGGCCGAGAACACAGCCCGACTGATCGAAGCCGGGTTCCGGATCGCATTGACCCGCTCAACCGACACGGCATCAGAATGGCGGTCGGTGATTGTGACCTCTGCTGCGCAAGCCGCTTATGAGGCAAATCACGATGGGTATGACAGCGGACAGGTGGTCAACTTCCTGCTGCGGGACAAGACCAATCCAAGTTCGGTCTATTCCGTCTTCAAATCGGCGCGCGACAATGCCCGGCTTGTCCGGACGGCCCTGACGACCGAGGTCTGGTCCGCGATCAACGAGACATGGATGCTGCTGGCCGATCTGTTGAAACGGCCCATCAAGGAAACCGACCTGCCCGATCTGCTGGCAACCATTCGCCAGCAATCGGCACTTGTGCGGGGGGCGCTGCACGGCACCATGCTGCGCAATGACATCTATGATTTCTGCCGGATCGGCACCTTTGTGGAACGGATGGACAACACCGCCCGGATCGTTGACGTGAAATATTACGCGCTGCTGCCGTCACCATCCTATGTGGGCAGCCGCATGGACAATGTGCAATGGGAGACCATCCTGCGGTCGGTCTCGGCGCACCGATCCTACAGGTGGGCGACCGATGATGAGTTTTCAGCGGGGTCCATTGCGAATTTCTTGATCCTTGATCGCCGGATGCCACGGTCGCTGTCATTTTGCTGTTCGCAGGTATCCTCTAATCTTGGGTATCTGGCCGAGGAATATGGCGGACGGATGGCCTGCCATGACAAGGCTGATGCGCTGATGGCCCGACTGAAAGACCGGGATATCGATTCCATTTTCGAAGAGGGGCTGCACGAATTCCTGACATCGGTGATCAGCGACACCGCCAGCCTCGGCCAACAGATTGAACAAGACTACAGGTTCAATAACTGACATGCAGCTTTCGATCCGACATACGACCCAATATGCCTATGACCAGCCGGTGACCTACACGCTGCAGAAAGTCAGGTTGCGCCCGCTGACATCCGATGTGCAGACCGTTCAGGACTGGAGCCTGCAGATTGACGGCGGCAAGGTCGAGGCAAGCTATACCGATCACTACGGCAATCACGTGGATCTTGTCAGCGCCGATCCCGGGACAGGCGGCCTGACCCTGACCGCCAGCGGAACGATCGACACCAAGGATGCGGCTGGCATTTTTGGCAAGCGTTACGGCCGTGCGCCGCTGTGGCACTTTCGGCAGCAGACCCTGCTGACCAAGCCCGGCACAGGCATACGGGCATTGTCCAAGGCTTTGAACGGCACAGACGATATGCTGGGCAGCCTGCACGAAATATCCGCCGCCATCCTTGAGGCAGCCCCCTACAGAACAGGTGAAACGCAAGCCGAAACAACCGGCGAAGAGGCGCTAAAACACGGGTTTGGCGTCTGCCAGGATCACAGCCATATCATGATCGGGGCAGCACGGCAGGCTGGCCTGCCCGCCCGCTATGTCAGCGGATACCTGATGCTGGACGGCCAGATTGACCAGGATGCCAGCCACGCCTGGGCCGAGGTCCATCTGGACGATCTGGGATGGGTTGGCTTTGATGTCTCAAACGGGATTTCACCGGATGAACGCTATGTCCGGATCGCCATTGGGCGCGACGCGCAGGATGCCGCACCGATTTCCGGCCTTCGCATGGGTCCAGGGTCCGAGAGTTTGATTGTATCTTTACAGGTCCAGCAATAAATATCTGACTTGGACCTATCATTGGATCACCTGATATGACTTATGGCGTTGGCATGCGCATCAATCGCGGGCTTGTCTTTATGTCCGACACCCGCACAAGCGCGGGCGTCGACAACTTTGCCACAACCCGCAAGATGTTCACCTGGACCATTCCGGGCGAACGTAAGATCACGATATTGACGGCTGGCAACCTCGCCACAACCCAGTCGCTGATCAGCCTGTTGGAGGAACGGTCCCATGTTGTCGAGGATCGTGATCCCAGCATCCTGAAACAGCCGACGATGTTCCAGGTCGCAAGGCTGGTCGGGGATACGTTGAAAGAGGTGATTGCCGAAAGTTCACCAAATGGCCAGACATCCGATGATCAGTTTCGGGCATCTGTGATCCTGGGCGGACAAATCGGTGACGGAAAGCCGACGATTTTTCTGATCTACCCCGAGGGGAATTTCATCGAAATATCCGACGACACACCGTTCTTTCAGATCGGCGAGACGAAATACGGCAAGCCCATCATCGTCCGCGCCTATGATCCGGATATGAGCTTTGAAGACGCGATCAAGCTGCTTCTTGTGTCCTTCGATTCGACGGTAAAGGCCAACCTGTCCGTCGGCCTGCCCTTCGATGTCGAGATTTACGAAGACGGATCGTTCAGCTCTGACCGGCACAAGCGGGTCGAAAGCACCGACCCCGTCTATCAGGCGATATCCGAAGACTGGGGCGACGCGCTAAAGGCCGCGTTCAAAGGTCTGCCCAGCTACAATATCTGACCTTAGCGCCCGTAGCTTGCAAAGCTTTCCAGCGCCTCGGCGATCTCGGCCTCGGTCAGCAAGACGGGGTCGCCGGTGGATACGGCAATGGTAAAGATGCGTGTAAGGTTCTCGAGCTCTGCCATCCGCCACAATGCCTGGTCCAGCGTCGCACCCAGCGTAATGGCCCCATGATTGGCCAACAGGCAGGCATCCCGGGCCTGCAGCGCGGATGCGACAAGGCCCGCCAGTGCCGCGCTGCCGAAAAGCGCATAGTCGGTCACGGGAACATCCGCACCGCCAAAAGCCGCGACCATATAGTGAATGGCCGGGATCGGTTTGCGCAATGTCGAAATGGCCGTCGCATGGGGTGGGTGGGCATGCACCACGGCCGCGACATCTGGTCTGGCCTGCAGGGCGGATTGATGGAATTGCCACTCTGTCGATGGCTTTGGGGTATCTTTGGGGTCAGGCGCACCGGTGGTCGGGATCTGGCAGATCATGGCCGGCGTCATTTCGGCATATGGCACGGCTGAGGGTGTGATCAACACACCACCCGACGTCCTGACCGAGATATTCCCGGACGATCCGTGGTTGATCCCGGCCTGCCCCATCCAGATACAGGCATCAATCATGGACTGACGGGTGGCCGTATTGTCGGGCAGCACATTTGCCATGCAGGGGAACTACCTTTTGATCTGGGGCGCATGGGCAACCTGCCCAACGACCACGCGCATTGTCAACAGCGGGCGGCCCTTGCACGGGGCAACGAAAAAGGCCGCCCAGTTCCGGCGGCCTTAACGTCGTTTTGTTCTGTTGCGATCAGGCCCGCGCGGGAACCAGTTCAGGTTCGCGCTTTTGCAGCACCTGAAGAAGACCCAGCGCGCCAACCGCTGCCAGCAAAAGCAACAGCGCAGGCGGAAGTGGCACGTTGGAAATCCCCTCGGACCCGCCTTCGAGCACATCGAGATCAAGGGCGAGTGTCACTGCACCAAGGAACCCACCACCTTCAAGGCCGGTGAAGTCGATCAACAGGCGGGTGAAGGCGTCCATGCCGGGCGCATGTCCGACCATCTGCACCAGACCACTATAGGTCGCGTGAACAGACCCGATCAGGCTGCTATCCGCAGTGTTCCATGAATTGAACGCGTTCAGATGCACCGGGATGCCGCTGGACGTTGTCGGCGTGTTGCCAACTTCGCCCTCGTGATATCCGGCGTCAAAAATCACACCCGATGCCGCAAGATCAAACGACAGCGATGCAAGACCGCGATGCGCCGTCAGATCAAAACCCCACCAGCGGTAGCGCAATCCGATATCATCGCTGTTGATGCCAGCTGTCCATTGCGATGTCTGTGTCCAGATCATCGACTCGGTTGTGCCATCTACATAAGTGGCTGTGACCAGCGAGCCGTGAAAATCCGTAGAATAGGTTGCAGTGTTGCTGCGGACCCCATCGACGGTTTCGTATTCGACTTCCAGCTTGTGCG
Source organism: Yoonia sp. SS1-5 (assembly GCF_038443705.2). NCBI lineage: Bacteria > Pseudomonadati > Pseudomonadota > Alphaproteobacteria > Rhodobacterales > Paracoccaceae > Yoonia > Yoonia rhodophyticola. The sequence continues at coordinate 1,696,623 of NZ_CP151767.2, forward strand.
AGATGTCCAGGGTCGCTGCATTTGCAGCTGATCCAAGGGCCAAAGCAGAAAAGACAACTGCTTTGAAGAATGCTTTTGAAGCGCGAAATGTGCTCATATTATGTCACCAATTAACAAAATGTTGTCTTTGTATGGCCCAAGGATGTCATCTTGACAACGCCAAATGAAGACTGCAGCCGCCACCGCAACAATACCGTTACGTCACTGCAACTGTTGCCGCTGCGGGAACAGGTTTTGTTACGCAGCGATACAATCTGTCACAGGGCTACCGCAAAAGGTGCATCACACCGGATGGCGACTGGACAGACCGACATCACTTGCCTATGTGTGGCGACGTTTTTATTCCGTTTTTTGGTTCCTATTCATTATGATGTCTTTCAGACCATTGCATGCCCAAATCCGCCGTCGGCTTGGCAGGGCGCTTCCTGATTTGCTGGAAAACGCCGCTGATCGGTGGGAGGTCGCACCCGGCGCCACCCGGCATACCCCACCCGCGATTTTCCTGCCCGATCAGATCGACCGGATCGCTGATACAGAATTTTCGCCCCCGGCCGAGGTCATCCGCGCCTTTGAAGGTGGCTACGACACGACCGAAGCCCCCACGGTGGGATATCGGCTGCGTCACGTGGATCTGGCGGATGGGGTTCTCTATGCAAAGGGCCGTGAACGCCATCTGCGCGCCCGCTCTTCGCGATCCTTGTCCTACCGCAAACCCACAGCCGCGATGAATGCGGTCATGTATGAAAGCTGGATCGGCAATCGCTGGTTCGGGACATGGCTGCGGCAGGATTGCCTGACGCATTTTCTGACCGAAGGGCTCGGCACAGTGGTGACGACATCGCCCACGCCATCAGGGCATGTTCCCCGATACGAAGAGTTGCTTGGCATGGCGCCGCAGCGCGTTCAAAGCATGCATTTTGACGAATTGATCCTGTTCGAGGATTTGCCCAACAACAGCGCCAAGGCCGACCGTGCGCGCCAATTGCGGGCCCGTTTGCTGGACGGTCGGGACGTCAAACCGCTACCCGGGGTGTTTATCGTACGTGGCCGGTCCGGCGATGCGCGGGTTCTGGAAAACGAACTTGAGATCGCGCAACAGCTGGCCGACACATATGGCTTTCATATCCTTGACCCGGCCAAGGCCACCGTTGATGAAATCGCCGAAACCTGTGGTGAGGCCGCGATCATCGCCGGGATCGAGGGAAGCCACCTGGCCCATGGTCTGGCCACCATGCCCGGGCATGCGACGCTACTGGTTATTCAGCCCCCCGACCGGGTTGTTGCCACGCTTAAAATGGTGACGGATCGGCAGGATCAACGTTATGCCTTTGTGGTCGGTCAAGGGACGCAGGACGGTTTTCAGGTGAACTGGGACGATCTGCAACGCACCATTGATTTGCTGGATAAATCAGCAAAACGCCCGACTTGACGGCAACACACAACAGATTTGCAACAACCGCGATTTGACGCACCCGCCCAGCGCCCGAACCGCCGGATAAACCTTGTGAAATACCATGTGCTATGAAATGACTTCGCCCGTTATGTGGGCCCCTGTTTGGAGAGAAAACACGTGTTTCGTGTGACAAAAGACGACTATATACGGCACGGCCGTTCCCTCGTTGAACCCGCATTTGTCTCGCTTCAGGTCTACCGCTATGGACGCTGGGCCATCGGGATCAAAAATCCCGTTGGGCGATGGGTCGCCAACAAGGGCTATGGTCTGATGAAATTCTTCATCCTGAATGTCACCAAGGTCTGGATCCCCCCGCAGGTACAGATCGGCGAGGCATTTCACATCATCCACGCCGAAGGGTCCCTGTCTATCCACCCAAATGTGGTGATCGGCGACCGGTGTGGCGTGATGCATAACGTCACAATTGGCACCAATATGGGCGAAAAGGCCCCGGTGATCGGTGATGATGTGTTCATCGGCGTGAACTCGACCATTCTGGGCAATGTGCGCATCGGGGACCGCGTGCATATTGGCGCAAATACGGCGGTATCCACCAACGTCCCATCGGATTCCACGGTGATTGGATCACCGGCAAAGGTCTTCCCGCGCCTGGCCATGTTCGCTGCCAAAAAACCCGCAGCGAATGACACGGACAAGGACAGCTGACCATGGGCGGATCAAGCATTTACAGACTGATGGCCGATAATCTGCCCGCCAAGGCGGATAAGACGGCGCTGATCGACGCAAAACAGCGCGTGAGCTATGCCGAAATGTCGGCCGAGGCTGATCTGGTCGCTGACTATCTGACCGGCATCGGGGTCAAGGCGGGCGACCGGATTATCGTTCACCTGCGCAAAAGCATTCAGGAAGCCACGGCAATGTTTGGCGCGGCCAAAATCGGCGCGGTCGTTGTCAACGTAAATACACAATGGACGGCCGAGCAACTGGGCTATGTCGCGTCCGATGCCGGCGCCGCCGCGTTGATCACCAACGCAGCAGCCCTGAAAAATCTGACCGCAGATAAGATGCCTGATGGTCTGCTGGGCGTGCTGGTCGAGGGTAAAGTCGCAGCACTGGCCGACGGCCAGCAATCATGGTCCGCCCTGACACCGACGGGCGCCGGTCAGGAACATCATCCGGCTGCGGATGCGCTGGCGATGATCATCTACACGTCCGGCTCTACCGGGATGCCCAAGGGCGTCATGCTGAGCCATAGCAACATCCGCACCGGCGCGATGTCGGTCACCGAATATCTGGGCCTTGGCGAAGATGATCGGCTGCTTTCCGTGCTGCCCTACAGCTTTGACGCGGGCCTCAATCAGCTGACCACCATGATGCTGGTTGGCGGCAGCGTGGTGCACCAACCCGTCGTCATGCCGACCGAGGTCGTCAAAGCGATCGTGCAAAATGGGGTAACCGGTTTCGCCGGCGTCCCGCCGCTTTGGAACCAGGTTGTCCGGCTTTTGGACAAGGCCCCCACGGAACTGCCCACATTGCGGTTGATCACAAATACGGGCGGCAAGATCCCACCTGACATCCTTGAAAAAATGCCGCGCGTCTTCCCCGGCGTCGAAATCTTCCTGATGTATGGGCTGACCGAAGCGTTCAGGTCCACCTTTTTGCCGCCATCTCGTTTTGCCGCCAAAATGGGGTCGATCGGGCAAGCGGTGCCTTATGCCCAGGTTTACATCATCCAGCACGGCAAAGGTGTTGCTGGTCCGGGCGAACAGGGTGAATTGGTGCATGCGGGGCCCCTGGTCAGCATGGGATACTGGCAGAAACCTGACCTGTCCGCAGACAAGATCAAACCATGCCCTGAACTGGCGGATATCCTGGGCGACGCGCCTGTTGTCTATAGCGGTGATCTGGTTCGCGTGGATGAAGACGGGGATCTTTGGTTTGTCGGCCGCGTGGATGACATGATCAAGACCAGCGGGTTCCGGTTAAGCCCGACAGAGGTTGAGGATCTGGTATCGCGCAGTGGCATGGCCGCGGATGTTGTGGCCTACGGCGTGGATGACGATGATCTGGGCCAGGTTGTGCATGTGGCACTGACAGGTATCGGCGATTTTGATCAGGCGGCCCTGATGGCGCATTGCCGCAAGACGATGCCCCATTACATGGTGCCCCGGGTCGTCTATCTTTGGCCTGGCGCAATGCCACGTACCGCCAGCGGGAAACTCGACCGCCCTGCAATTATTGCAGAATCAAAGGCCCAGCTTCAAAGTGGCGCCTGACCTCAGACATTTTCCGATTTTATGAAGGAACCAATTGCAAATGGCCTTAACGACCGATGATTTGATCGCCTATCTCAAGAACGAACTGAACCTTGAAGAAGATATCGACGCCGAAACAGAATTGTTTTCCTCCGGCATGCTGGACTCTGTGGCCATGATGAACGTGATTGGTTTCGTCGAAGAAAAGGCCCGGATCGAGGTGCATCCGGGCGACGTCACGCTGGAAAATTTCGACACGGTCGGACGGATCGTGCAGCTAGCGGAAAGTCAGGCCTAGTATGGCCGATCTCGACGCGCGACTGGCCGAGGCGGCGGCAACGTTTGGCACCCCGTCCTACGTCTACATGACGGATGCGATTGAGGCGCGCCTTGACGAAATCCGCCAGACACTCGGCCCGTGGTTCAGCCTGAGCTATGCAATGAAGTGCAACCCCAACCCGGGCCTTTTGAAATGGCTGGCCGAACGGGTTGAGCTTGTGGACGTGTCATCTATCGGCGAGCTGCGGCTTGGCACCGAGGCTGGCTGGACACCCGCGCAGGCCAGTTTTACCGGGCCGGGCAAACGCAATTTTGAAATCGCAGAAGCGATTGCAACCGGCGTCGGTGAATTGGTCGTCGAGAACCTACAAGAGGCGGAAACCGCCAATCGGATGGCTGGCGAGGCGGGTAAGATACAGCATGTCCTGCTGCGTCTTTCCCCTATTTCTGTACCAAAAGGGTTTGGCGATCACATGGCCGGGCGCCCCAGCCCTTTTGGGATTGATATCGAAGATGCGCCCGAGATATTGCCGCAAATTCTGGCGCTGCCGCATTTGCAAATCGTCGGATTGCATATCTACTCGGGGACGCAATGCCTCAAACCCGATGCCATCTGCGAAAATTATCGCAACTTCATGGGCGTCTTCCGCGATATCTGTGCGGCACATGATATCACGCCCCAAAAGCTGGTCTTTGGATCAGGTCTGGGCATCCCTTATCATCCGGGTGACACACCGCTTGATCTGGCTGAAATCGCTGCGAATGTCGGGCCCGACCTTGACGCATTTCGGCAGGAACCGCCCTTTAAAGACACCCAACTGATCCTGGAACTTGGCCGCTACCTTGTGGGCGAGGCAGGGTATTTCCTGACAAGCGTGGTCACAATCAAGGACTCGCGCGGGCAGCGGATCGGCATTTGCGATGGGGGCATGAATAACCACCTGCCCGCCTCTGGGCATTTCGGCATGGTGATCCATCGCAACTATAAAATGCACCGCGTCGGTGGCGGGGATGGCGAGGAAAAGATCAATCTGGTCGGCCCGCTTTGCACCTCTATTGACCGGTTGGCCAATGGCGTGGCCCTGCCCCCACTGGATGTCGGCGATGTGGTTGCGGTGCATTCAAGTGGCGCCTATGGCCCCACTGCCAGCCCGGTCTACTTCATCAGCCATCCGGCCCCGTGCGAAATCCTGGTCGAATCCGACGCGATGACCGACATTTCCCGGGATTTTGGACCCGGCACACGTTAACGACAAAGGGCGCGTGAAGGCGCGCCCTAGACGCCTTCGGCCATTTCACGGAATGTGGCGTTTTCGGCGACAAGCTTGTCATAAGTCCCTGATGAGACGACCTTGCCGTGCTGCAGCAGGAAAATCTGGTCGCATTCCTTCACCGTCGTCAGGCGGTGCGCGATCATGATGACGGTCTTGTCGGCCCGGATGTTGTGGACCGCTTCCATCACGACCCGCTCTGTCACGTTGTCCAATGCAGATGTCGCCTCATCCATGATCAGCAGGCTGGGATTGGTATAGAGCGCACGGGCGATACCGATCCGCTGGCGCTGACCACCCGAAAGACGGATACCCCGTTCGCCGACCTCGGTTTGATACTTCTCGGGCAGCTCTTCCATCACAAAATCATGCAAGGCTGCGGTTTTGGCTGCCTTTTCGACGGCCTCCATGTCGATCTGATCGGGCGGCACACCAAAGGCAACATTTTGTGCAATCGTATCATCCACCAGGAAAATATCTTGCGGGACATAGCCAATGGTATTTTGCCAATGACGCCGATTATCGTCGGTGATCTCGACCCCATCAACGATCATACGGCCCTCTTGCGGGGTCAGCAGACCCAGGATGAGGTCGATCAACGTCGTCTTGCCAGCGCCTGTCCCGCCCACGATGCCAATCGTGGTACGGGCATCAATATGCATGCTCAGCCCATCCATTGCCTGACGCTGCGCCTGATCATAGCCGAAAGACACATCTTCCAGATCCAGCGACGTCGCCAGCGGCAATGTGTCCTTGCTGACCTCTTCATCAAATGAAACGTCATCGGGCAAGGTGGTGCCAGTCTCGGCGATCAAATGGTCGAGCAGTTCTGACCCGCCTCGCACGGAAACCAGACTATGATAAATCTGCTGGATGGCGGGCAGGATGCGGACAACGGAAAATGCAAAAATCCCAAGGGTCGGCACGATGGCGACCAAATCACCGCTGCTGCGCAACAAAAGGGTCAGGATCAGCGTCAGCATGATCCCGAAGGTCAGTGCCTCTAGCGCAAATCTAGGCAGCTCGGCCAGGCTTTGATTGCGGGCGGCGAAGCGCGCGTGATCATAGGCAGGACCCTTGAATTGCTGAATATAGCTGTTTTCCAACCCTTGCAGCTTGACCTGCTTGAAACCACCTGTCGCCTCGCCAACGATACGGTATTTTTGATCAATCGCTTCAAGAATGCGCTTGCCGGCCTGCTGAATGATGCGCCGCAATCCGCGGTATAGCAGGGCATAAGACCCAACCAGCAAACCCGCTGACAGGATGGACACAAACGGATCCACCACCACAAGAAAGCACACAATCGCCAGAACAGAGATTGTACCCGAGATAATCTTTAGTGACGGGATGATGACCGTAAAGACCAGATAGTCCATTTCACGCAGGACGTTCTTGGCAATCTCGGCGCTGTTCTTGGTCAGAAACCAGCTATAGGGCTGGCCCAGATAAATGCGCAACAGGCGATAGGCGAGGGAATAGCCGCGCATCGTGGCAAAGCGGATGATGGCATATGTGCTCAGCGCTTTGATCATGACACTCAGCAGCACAACCGCAAACACGACAAATGCCATGAAAATCAAGAAGGCATAGGTCGTCTCAAACCCGAAGAAATCATAAAGCCCGCCAAAAAACGTGCTGTCCTGCACGGTTTCGGGGCTGGCCAACAGATTGAGGAACATCAGGACCGACGATATGCCGACAACTTCGGCGAATGCCACAAACACCATCATGACCATCAAGAGGTAGAATGTGCGCTTTTCACTCGCGTTGAAGAGCGAAAGAACCTTGCCATATGTCTTAATCATGAAACCATTCTATAGTTAAAAACGAGACGTGAATTACAAAAAAAAATGTGCCGAAGCACATATCATTTTCTAGACCATCTCTTGTCCGAAGTATAGCAGGTTCAGCCGCGACACCCGGTTATGTGCGCGGGGGCAACACTGTCTTGCAGCATTGCCCCCGGCAAGAGAATTACAGGATCTCGACCGTGACAGTTGCGTCAACGAAGTTGCCTTCGTCATCGGCGGCCCAATAGCGGAAACTGTCGGTGCCGGTATAGCCAATGTTTGGCTGATACAGCAATTGACCGTCTTCCTGCATGTAGACGTCGCCATGTGCCGGATCCATGAACCCATCAACCCGCAGCTCGTCACCATCCCGATCAAAGTCGTTTGCGATCGCATCAATCACAACAGCCTGATCCATCTGGGTGGAGGCGCTATCATCGCGCGTTGTCGGCGCAGAGCCGCCAACGGTGATGTTCCCTGCAAAGACCACGCCATTGAAGTAGTTGTTCAGGGCCCAGCTGTTCTGCAACTGCTGATCCGTCATATCCAGCGTCACCACATGCGCGAATTTTTGCACCTCGCCGGTAGCGCGATCCACGATGAAGTCCTCGATAATGACAACGTTGTCACCGTTCTGGGTCTTATAATACCCATCCGTTGTCAGAATTTGCGCAATCTCATCGGCAAATTGCAGGTTCAGCGGATCGCCATCATATTCGCGTTCACGTGTCCCGATCGAGTCGGTCTTGATACCACCCAGGCTAAAGTCTTCGCCCTCACTCAGGGTTGTATCACCGGTGTGATCCAGGCTCAGTTGTCCAGGCGTCAAATCAGCGGATGTCAGTACGTGATGGCGTGCACCATTGTAACCGATAAAGTCACGTCCAACGCCGTTCAGTTCCATATCAATGAAGATGTGGTCAACATCCTCATCCGACACAGCACGGAAGAATTGCTGTTCCAGATTTGCGCCAACGCTGAAACCTTCCATCTGGATGCCGTTAAACACCATGTCAAAGGCCATCGCGCCGATCTCAACCCCGGTGCTGGTAAACCATGGCACTTCATCGCGTGCTGCGATCAGGTCAAAGTCTTTCAGCGTGTAGTGCGCAGTGTAGCTGATATTCACACCTTCCGCGGTTTCCCAGTTAAGGAAACCGTCAAAGAGAGAGCGGATCTCGTGCTGCTGTTGCGCCGCGTTATCCTTGATAACCATCAACCCGGTATGGGTGCCAAACGCCTCATTGTCCCGGAAACCCTGGATCGGCGTCAGGTTCACCGCCATGGTTTCGTCGCCATAGGCGATCTCGGAATGATCAAGACCAATGCTCAGCGGATCAGCCCCGGCCCCACGATGCATCCAGACAAAACCGTTTGTGGTGTTGACCGCGACGTTTTCTGCCGCCTCAACCAAACGTCCTGCAAAGAAGAAGCCATCGCCGGTCCGACCGGTATCCACACGGTCCACATCACCCTGGAACTTGGCCGCCCAGTCGCCCGGGCCAACGCCTTCGGACCGGATCGCCATGTTACGCAGCCAGATACCTGTTTCGTCGCCGCTTTCGGCAGCGAAACCTGCACCAAAGGCATCAAACGCGACGTTGTCCGTGAAATTGGCGTTGGACGAGTGATGCGTGAATGCCCAACCCGGGCTGCCACTTGCAGAGTTGCCAACCGCCATTGCCGGATCGTCCTGATCCTCGGTGCCGGTCCGGTGGAAGTGGAAGTTATACCGCCCCTTCACGTTGCTGTCAGCAGAAACAGAGCCCAGGGCACTGACATCAAAGGCCTCGACCGATTTATCGGTCCGTCCCAGATCATCAAATGCCGCATAGCGCACATCAACCTCGTCACTGTGCATGAACATGACATGCCCACGATGATGCACCGCTGACGCATCACCATCTTCGCTAGAGATTGTCACGTTCCGGCTGGTGTTGGCCACATAGGCAAACAGGTCGTCACGTGGTGTGTCATGGTCATGTTCAAGCGCGCGGTCAAAGGTGATCTCGGTGCCGTTGATGGCGGTGATCGTCACCTCTTCATCTTCGCTTTCGACATGCCCGGCATTCCACTGTTGCCAACCGGTCTTGTGTGTCCCGGTGATCACAATTGTGTCGCCAACCTGCCAACCATCCGGGATTTCGGCCAGATCAAGCGTTGTGTCGCCACGCATCGGCGCCTCGGACACTTTCAGGAAAGAGTCCTTTTGCGCGCCGTGGATTTCCGCCTCGCCGTGCGAGATCAACCCGCGAGACAGCAATGTCGGATCCCAGCTGACGTCAATATCGCCGTTATTGGCAATGACGATGTCGACATTCACATTTGCATCAATTGGGTTCTCTGCAGTCCCAATTTCCAACCGGCCATCGCCGGAAACAACAAATGTATCAACAACCATCTTGCTGTCAGTGTCGGTCGCAAAAGACAGTTCGCCGTCAACGCGCACGGTAAACAGCGATTCGTCGCTTTCACCGCCATAAGTGACCGAAACACCTTTCGGGATCAGTACTTGTGCACCCTCATCAGGAATGCGCCCTTGATACCATGTACTGGCATCAAACCAGTCGCCATTCGCAACCGCGATATGTGTGGCCTCGGCACGTGGGACAAGATCAAGCAGCTGACCATGTTCCATCGCCATGCCGGAATCGGTGTGATGATTGTGTGCCTCAGGCTCTGCCATTGCTGCCGCGACAAAGGCTTCGATCTCGGCAGGCGTGGTTGGCAAGTCGACATCACCGCCGCCGTGCCCGCCATGGTCATCATGGCCGCCACTCCCACCAGTGTCGCCACCGTCGGTATCATCGCCGCCCATATCGCCATGGTCGCCATCGCCGTGGTCCATACCGCCGTCAGTGTCGCCACCATCGGTATCGTCGCCGCCCATATCGCCATGGTCGCCATCGCCGTGGTCCATACCGCCGTCAGTGTCGCCACCGTCGGTATCGCCGCCACCCATGTCGCCGTGGTCGCCATCGCCGTGGTCCATACCGCCGTCAGTGTCGCCACCGTCGGTATCGCCGCCACCCATGTCGCCATAGTCGCCATCGCCGTGGTCCATACCGCCGTCAGTGTCGCCACCGTCGGTATCGCCGCCACCCATGTCGCCGTGGTCGCCATCGCCGTGGTCCATACCGCCGTCAGTGTCGCCACCGTCGGTATCGCCGCCGCCCATGTCGCCGTGGTCGCCATCGCCGTGGTCCATACCGCCGTCAGTGTCGCCACCGTCGGTATCATCGCCACCCATGTCGCCATGGTCGCCGTCGCCGTGGTCCATGCCGCCGTCAGTATCACCACCGTCAGTATCACCACCGCCGCCGTGGCCGCCATCATCCTGGCTTGCCCCACCATCGGTGTCACCGTTGTCGGGAATATCACCATCGGCATCGTCACCCGCAGTGTCGCCCTGATCGGGTACGGGGGCCGCAGGCACTTCGCCATGGCTGAAATGATCGGCACCGATAACGGCACGAACGCCATCGCTATCGGGACCCTTCCATTCCAGGGTCAGGTTTTGCGAGCCGCGCTTTTCGACATAACGCAATTCGATATCGTGCACGCCAGCCTCAAGGTCGATCGTGACCGAGTTTGACGTGATCCAATACAATTTCTTGAAGTCGATCAGACGTTCGCCATTGATGTAAAGGCTTGAGGCATCATCAGCGGTCAGGAAGAAAATGTACTCGCCGCCCTCTTCAACATGAAGATTGCCCGACATCCGTGCGCCAAAGAATGACGACCAGCCGTCGCGCCAAATCGGGTTCTGCCAGCTGGTGAAATCGACATTGTCGATCACTTCTGTCCGATCAGGTGTACGATCAAAATCCACATTAAATGGATTTTTGGAGCGCTTGTTGATAACGAAGAAGTCTACCTCAAGACCAGCATCGGGTGCGTCGCCATTCGGCGTATCATCGGCCGGCTGCCCACCGTCGTCAGCAGGGGTGTCATCTGCCGGGGTGTCGTCAACGGGTGTGTCATCAGACGCATCGTCAGCAGGCGCATCTGCGACATCGTCGTCAGCAGGTGCAGCGCTGTTGTTATAGCTAACGTCGTCGCCATCAATCAGGGTCATGCTGCCCGGCGCGTCGGGCGTTTCCCACATCAGGCGCAATGTCTGCGCGCCATATGCTTCGAAATACCGGATTTCGATATCATGCGATCCCGCGGTCAATTCGACGGTCGCCTGAACTTCCTCGGCGGCGTGCAGGCCATCGTTTCCGATCACCAGCTCGCCATCTATGTACAGTGCGGAACCATCATCGGAATTGAGCGAAAACGTGTAGGTGCCAGCAGTTTCGACATCCAGCTCGCCACTGTAACGCGCCGCGAAAAGATCGGTCGCGCCCCCGTCCCAGAAGGTGCCAAAATCCCAGAAATGATCCAGAGATTGCACATTCGCTGCCATGTCGGGTGACGCGTCAAAGTCAATTTCGTCGAGACTTTCAACGCTGGTCGGAAGAACAAAATACTCTGCATAGAAACCGGTTCCAAAAACCGGAACCTCGAACCTGGGATCGTGAACTCTTCTCATCTTCTGGTCCTCTTGGTGGGATCAACCCGGCACTTCTTCGCACGGCGCGATGTCTGCCCCTGCATCACGCGTACTGTCGTCGATTGAATTGGCTGCCGAATGTCCCGATTGCGTCCTAATTGTGGCCTTACCAGTCGTCTTTTTGTTGCGAAACTCATATCGGATTGTTTCTGAACAAATGCCTAACGATGAAGCCGTCTTCTGTTGTTGCCCAGCCCGTCCTAAGCTGGATTTTCTCTATTTCCCACCAAAGAGCCGGCTGGCGAAAACTGCTGCCAAGCCGTTGATATACAAAGCGTTACCTGTGTTTGGGTTGGTGTCCGTCTGCATTATCGTCCTCATCAACTTTGGTTCCCCTAAATTGGTGATATGGACCGCCCCGAAATGGATCAACTGACGCGCACGTCGTCTGACAATTTCGGGCGACATCTTGCCGAGTTATTGAAAACACCAAGCGGAACCCCCCCATTTTCCGCCGATCGCAGGGTCGCGTATCAATGCATTGTTTCCGTCAGGCGCACAAAGCGTTTGGCGCTAGCCTGCTGAAATGTGGCTATTTTTTGGCAGTGTGTTCCTAGAATACGACTCAAATGCAACCATACCGCGTATCCGCGATGCTGAATCATGTCACGATTCGTTTTGACGCAGGGCATAATGCCACTGCTTGGGCACAAAATATTTGCGCTTGCATGGCAAACCTGTCCTAGGATCACCATATTACAGGGACCTGTTTATTGAGTATGGGAGCGGTCATGATGCGCGGCGGCAAGCTGATAGTTCTTTCTATTCTGGTACTGGCGGCCATTGCCGTGGTGATACGTCTGGCGATCCCGCGCGGTCTGGACCAGTCGCGTTTCGACGCGCTGTATGAAACCCCGCAGGCCGTCGCACCTGGCCCGCAGCGGGTCTTCCATCTGGGGCATAGTCTGGTGGGTCGTGATATGCCCGCAATGCTCGCCCAGCTGACCGGACAAAGCCACCGATACGAAAGCCAACTTGGCTGGGGCACCCCGCTGAAGGCGCATTGGGATCCCGACACGCCGATCAATGGCTTTGCCGAAGAAAACGACCATCCCCGCTATCGCGATGCCAAGGAAGCGCTCGCATCCGCAGAGTATGACGCGCTGATCCTGACCGAGATGGTCGAGATCAAGGACGCCATCAAACATTTCGACAGTCCCGCATATCTGAGCAAATGGGCGGATGCCGGTTGGGCGGCAAAACCTGAACTGCGCGTCTATCTTTACGAGACATGGCATCCGCTGGACGACCCGGATGGATGGCTCGCCCGGATTGACGCGGATCTCGCCCGCCATTGGGAGGGGCAGATCCTGCGCCCCGCGCTCGCTGATCGTGAGCCTATCCGCCCGATCTATGTCATTCCCGCCGGGCAGGTGATGGCGCAATTTGTCCGCGCGGTCGAAGATCAGGGCGGCGTTGATGGTATCACCAACCGACAGGACCTGTTTTCCGATGAAATACATCTAAGCGATCTGGGCGCCTATCTGGTCGCGCTAACCCATTACGCAGTCCTTTATCAAAGCTCGCCGATTGGACTGCCGCATCAGCTTGTCCGGGCAGACGGCACGATGGCTGATGCCCCGACAGAAGAGGCCGCCCGCCTGATGCAGGCGACCGTCTGGGACGTGGTCCGCAATTACCCGCGCGCCGGATTGCCAGATAACAGCTAGCGCCGCACCCGGCGTTTCGGTCCGCCAGCGCCTGCGGCGACCATATCCGGCGCGATATCAGGTTCCGCATGTTGTCCGGGCATGCCACGGGGTTTGCGCACAATCAGACCATTTGATGCGGGCGTCGCTGCTGGTGTTGCGGTTTCAACATCGCGCGGTACATCGGCCGCGGGCGTCCCTTCCCTGACCGCGATAAAGCGCCCGACCAGCGCGCCCGCGATCAACCATGTGAACGGGCGCATGCCCGAATTGGGCAGCATGTCGATCATGTTTGCGGTCAGCACAATCGCCAGACCGGCGGTGGCGACGGACACATCCAGCCTGCGCGCGTGAAGTGCAAACAACACAAGGGGTACGGTCAACAACCCAAACTGGGCAAGATAACCGACCCAGCCCGCCGTACCGATAATAATGATCCAGATCCCATCCGTGACGCTGGTCATCTCGCCGGTCACGCTGTCGTAGATTTGATTGCGCCCCCAGCTGCCCCAACCCAAAAGCGGACGTTCGTTCGCCTTGGCCAGCAGCGTGTCTTCGTTATCCAGTCGGAATTCCAGCGATTGGGCCCGATCCTCGCTGTATTGCAGGGCGATTTCGTGGATTTCATCCGTTGGAATATAGCCCGCACCGCGCAGAACCGGATAGAGCAGTACGACAACCGCCATCACCGCGGCGACCAAAAGCTGTGTCCGCACCCGTGTGAACAGCACCACAGGCAACAGCAGAACCGCGATTACAAAGGCGCCGACACTTTTGAACATGTAAAGCGACATCAGCAGCCAAATCGTGCAGAACGCCCAAAAAAAGGAACTCTCACCAACTGATTTCGCGTGCCGCCACATTGCCGCAGCCGACAGGATTGCCAGGGTCATGAAGATACCCAGGATCAAGCCGTGGCTGAGAAAAACCAACGGCCGAAAGCCCCCGGCCCGAATGTGCTGCAAGAAGGAATGCGGGAAAAACCCGTAGAACATCCGGTTCAGCTGCGGGCTCATCCGGACCTCGTAAAAGCCCAAAACCGTATATGCCATCAGCGATAGAACCAGAACCCGCAGGATGACGACATGGCTTTCCGGGGTCGTCAAAAACCGTCGGCCCACAAAAAACGGCAATAGCACAAACGCCTTGCCGCCGATCATCGACAGCGCGTCATAGACACGAAGCCCGGGGATGTAGGTGGGCCCTGCAAAGATCGGGTCGCTGTTATTCATGACCGTCATCAGCGGGGTGATAATCACAATCGCCAGCATGATATTGGTGACCAGCCGCATCTTTGACTTTCGGGCCGGTGGCGCAGACGGTGCCACTGGCACACCGGACGCATTGGCCGCCCATTGCCGGGCTTGTTCTGCCTCGCGCAGTTTGACGAAGGCCATGATCGCGACCATGAGCGACGTCAGCTCGTATTTCGAGATTGTCGGCAATGCGGGCAGATCAATCTCGACCCGTAGCGGCAACATCAAAAAGCCCACGAGCATCGACCAGACGATGGCAGGCACCAGATCCAGCTTGCGGAAAATCAGGAACACCACAAGCGGCCAGGAAAAGAAAACAAGATACGCAATAATACTCGGCATGCGATCTTAAACCATTTTTGGGCCGATTCTGGCTAGTAAAAAGGCCGTATATTTGGCAATCGCAGCGTGGTTGTTGCCGCATTTGCAAAGAATTCGCTGCGTTTGCGAAAAAGCCGTTCTGCAATTGCATCACTTGCCGGGACAAGTGCCTGCGCGTGTTGGTTTGCGGTCAATTAATGAGTAAGGACCTTGCGATGAGTAATATGTTGGCAAATTACGGTGTTGTGGCCATCGGGCGCAATGAAGGCGACCGGTTGGTCCGCTGCCTGAATTCGATCGCGGGCGGCGATGTCCCGGTTGTGTATGTCGATTCCGGATCGACCGATAACAGTGTGTCCTTCGCCAAAGGTCTTGGCGTTGAGATTGTTGATCTGGATATGTCAGTGCCCTTCACGGCAGCGCGTGCGCGCAATGCGGGGTATCAGGCGCTTGTCGCCAGTCATCCAACGCTTGAATATGTCCAATTCGTGGATGGGGATTGCGAGGTCGAGGCTGATTGGCTTGCCAAGGCTGCCGACACGCTGACCGCGGATCCGAAACTGGGGGTGATCACCGGCTGGCGGTCTGAAATCAAACCCAATGACAGTGTCTACAACGCGATCTGTGATGACGAATGGCATGCGCCCGCCGGACCGATCACCGCCTGTGGCGGCGACATGATGGTCCGCCGCACCGCCTATGATGAGGTCGGTGGCTTTGAAGATACCGTGATCGCAGCCGAAGATGACGAGTTTTGCATTCGCATTGGTCAGGCCGGTTGGACATTGCGGCGGTTGCCCCTGTCGATGACCCGGCATGATGCCGCAATCCGCAGTTTCACCCAGTGGTGGCGGCGGGCGACCCGGGCGGGCCATGGATTTGCACAGGTGGGCGACATGCATGCGGGCTACTTTGCCGCACCCCGCCGCCGGGTGTTGCTCTACGCCGGTGTCATACCGGCGATCTTCTTGATTGGGCTGGTGTTTTGGTGGCCGATGGCCCTTGGGGCGCTGGCGATTTACGCGGCCTCTTATGTCAAAACGGCCCGCGACCTGATGCGATCAGGAAAATCCAGAAATCAGGCCTTGCACCATGCGGTGTTCATGGTGATATCCAAGTTTCCCAACATGATTGGGTTTGTGCAGTATTACCTGCGCAAGAGGCGTGGCGCTGCCATGCAGATTATCGAGTATAAGTGATTTAAGTTCAGGACTTTGAAAATGACCCAGAAAGAAATGCGTGTTGGCCTGATCGGGGCCGGATATATCGCGTCCCGCCATGCCTCTGCCGTTGAACTGAACAAACAGGGCCGGGTCACGGCAGTTTGCGACGTCTCGGAAACAACCGCGCGCGAATTTGCAGGCAGTATCGGGGCGCAGCCCTATACATCGGTGGATGATATGATCGCTGCCGGCGTTTGCGATATCGTGCATATTCTGACACCACCGCACACCCATGCGCCGCTGGCCATCCAGTGTTTGAATGCCGGCCTGCACGTTTTTGTGGAAAAACCCTTTGCCCTTTCAAGGGACGAGGCTGCAGCAATCCTTGCTGCCGAAGAAGCCTCGGCCGGCCAAATTGCGGTGTGTCACAACTTCCTTGGGCTGCCATCTTATGCCAAGCTGAAAAAGCTGGTCGCCGATGGCAGCATTGGCCGGATCGACACGGTCGAGGTCAACTGGCGGTTCCCGCTGACCCCATTGCGGTCTGGGCCCTATAATTTGTGGATGCTGCGCGAACCGCAGAACCTCTTGTTTGAAATCGGCCCGCATCTTTTTGCCTTTGCAACCGATCTGGGCGGCGCATTGACCGATATTCAGGTATCGACCGGCAAGCCTATCACGCTGCCGGGCAATCTGGGGGTCAGGCATCAGACATGGCGGGTTCTGGCCAAAGCGGGCAGCATTGACGTGGCCATCAACATTTCGCTGGTCGAAGGGGTGGATGACCGTTCCGTCTATGTACGTGGCACCAACGCCGTTGCCCGACTGGATTATGCGCAAGACACCTTGAACATGCGCTACGAAAACGCGGCCGAGCTGGTCATCAGCCCGCTGTCGCAGCAATTGTCACAGGCCGGACAGAATATCAAAAACGGGGCCGTCAATGCGGCCAAGCAGCTGACCTCGCTCAATCGCAAGAACCCTTATGATCTGAGTTTCACCAACACGGTGCAGGCCATCTACACCGCACTTTCGGCCAACAAACCGATGGATGCCCGGTTTTCCGGTGATGCAGCGGCCACGGTCGTCAAGAATATCGCAGCCGTGGTGAACAGCGCGCCTGCGGCGGCCATTGCCGATATTCCAGCGGCCCCGGCGGGCAGTCCGAACCCCACCGTATTGGTCGTTGGCGGCACCGGCTTTATCGGGCGCCACCTGACCCGGTCGCTTGTGGCATCCGGTCGCGATGTGCGCGTGCTGTCGCGTGGCGCGGGCGGGCCCTTTTCTGACCTGTCTGACCGGGTTGAAATGTTTGCCGCATCGCTGAAAGACGCCGAAAGTCTGGAAAAGGCCATGCAGGGCATCGACGTGGTGTATCATCTGGCCAAGTCCGATAACGCCACTTGGGAAGGATATCTGGAAAACGATATCGGCGTCACCGAACGGCTCGCCGAGGCCGCGATGAAAGCCGGGGTCAAACGGTTCATCTATACCGGGACCATTGCGTCATACGACATGTCCGATCCGGCCCAGACCATCACCGAGGCATCCGGGTTCGGCGACGATATCGAATCGCGCAACCTCTATGCCCGCGCCAAGGCGCTGAGCGAAGAGCGGTTGATGGACATGCACCAGCTGCGCGGTCTGCCACTGGTTATCGCGCGGCCCGGTATTGTCATTGGCGAGGGCGGCCCGCTGCAACACTGGGGCATCGGCAAATGGAACGGCGCAGGTGCGGTCCAGCTTTGGGGGAATGGCAAGAACATCCTTCCCTTCGTGCTGATTGACGATGTGTCCGATGCGCTGATCAAGATGATCGACCGCGACGATATCCTTGGCAAAGACTATAACCTGATCGGCGAACCGATGATGACAGGCCGCGGTTACTTTGACGCCATTCACCAGTCGATGAATGCACGACTGCGGGTCAAAAGCTCGTCTTTCATTGCGCTGCATCTGATTGAAAAGCTGAAATATACGTTGAAAAAGAACGTCTTGCGCAAGCGGAACCTGTCGCAGATCTCACTGGCTGACTGGAAATCGCGCGGGCATCTGTCGCCATTCGACAATAGCAAGGCCAAGGCAGATCTGGATTGGCAGCCGGTCCGCGACAAGGATGAATTCATCCGTCGTGCCATTGTCGAGGCTAATCTTTTCGGGTTCTAAAGCAGTCAGGGCCGTCGCTGATTTTGCGACGGCCCAACCTGAAATCAAGCCAGGTCTTCATCAGGGCGCAACTGCCCGTCCCGGGCCGCACCGCGCAGGACCTGCAGCAGCCAGCCCGCCTCTTTATGAATGTCGTATTGATCGACAACCGTCCTGCGGCCGACCTGCCCCATGCGCTGGCAAAGTGCGGGGTCTGACAAGAGCTGATCCAGACGTGCGGTCAGCGTCGGCACATCGCCGGGTTGGGTCAAAAATCCCGAGACGCCGTCTTCGACCAGTTCGGATATCCCCGCAACCCGCGAGCCGATGACGGGAATGTGGCTGGCCATGGCCTCCATCAGGACGACGGGGACACCTTCGGCAAAGCTTGGCAAAACAAGCATATCCGCCTCTTCCAGCAGGTCGGCAACCTCGGCCTGGGTCTTGTAGCCGGCGAATGTGACCGTTTCGGCAACACCTAGTGATTTTGCCTGCGCCTCAAGCGCGCCGCGCGCCACCCCATCGCCTACAATCGTCATCGTTGCGTCAGGATGCTTGTCCTTGATCGCGGCAAATGCCTCCAGCAGGAACGGGCCGCCCTTGACCGCATCAAGCCGACCAACAAACAGGATGCGTTTGCCAAAATGATCACGCGGCTTGCGCCCGTAATTGTCTGGCAGAACGCCGCAATGCACGATGCTGATCTTTGACCAATGGGACTGATCTGAAAACAGCATCAGTTGCGAGCGGCAGAAATGGCTGATGCTGACCACATATTTGGCGCGGGCGACCTTTTCATCAATCCGCCAGCGTTCCGGTTCGAAAAAGATCGCCGGGCCATGTTCAGTAAAGCTGAACGGGATGCCGGAAATCTCGCTGGTCAGCATCGCAACCGTGCCGCTGGAATTGGCAAAGTGGTTGTGCAGATGCACTGCACCTTCGGATTTCAGATGCCGCGCCAAAACGCCCGCTTCGGCGAAATAGAACATTTGATAAAGCAGTGCCTTCAGGCCGGGTTGCCGTGTGCGAAAGGCAAGCCGCAAGGCGGAAAACCAACGCCCCGGCGCGTTCTTGAGCGCGCTTAGATGCGCACCGAACAACCGCTGGGGCGCGCGGGCCGCGTCAAGAATACAAAAAGTGTTGGCCTGCTCTTCAAGCTGATCATCGACCACATCCTTGGGGTTGGCCCGGCGCACGGTGCAGGTCAGCACCTCGGCCCCATGCGCGCGCAGCGATGCAATCTCGCGCTGGATAAACGTATGCGAGACCTTCGGATACTCGCCGGTCAGGTACGCAATCTTGCCATGGGCAGGGATAACAGGGTCGGACATCATCAAAATACTCTCGCTTTATAATATCGGCTAAATCCCGCAGCCGGGCCGGGCTGTCAAAGCAAATCGGCGTGGCAGCGACCGGCTGTGACTTATCGGCCTCGGGTCCATTCCTTGGATTGGCGGCCCATGCGCACCATGACATGCACGCTCATATAGACAGCAAAGGCCATTGGCATCCGCAGGGCCATGGATAACAGATCCTGCTTGCGCAGGCGTGCCTTGCCCTCGTTTTCGATCAATCCGGGATATTTCTGGGCAATCTCAGCGACACCAATATCCTGCCGGCGGCGCACCCGGACCAAGTTGCCAAACCCTTCCACCATGGGCCAGATATAGGTCGCCGGAACCTCAACCCGCTCGGCCGGGGTAAAATTCAACCGGACAAAGGTATCGTCGGAAATGATATCAGGGAAAGCGCCCCAACGGGCGCGACCGGCAGCGTTGACCGCGAAAAACCCGGCCCCCACAGCGCCGGATTTCACAAAGGGCAGCTGCGTCCAGATGCGCGCATAGGCGCGGGTCACCCAGGTCTGGGCCGGGGCGACCACCAACGTGCCTGTCGCATAAAGCCCGGCATCATTGCGCAAGACCTGCCGAATTTGGCCAAGCAACTCTGGACTACAGATCACGTCAGCATCCAGATAGATGCGACAACCGCCCCGGGCCTGCGCGTCTGCCGCATTCAGCGCACCAAGCTTGCCACCATCGGCAAGGTCCAGCACGACAAGCGACCAGCCTTTATCGGCAAAGGCCTGCGTCTGTTGCTGTGCAACGTTGACGGTTTGATCCGTACATGCATTCGCGGCGACAATCACCTCGACCGGGCCGGCAGCATCCGATTGCGTCAAAAGGGCCGTCAGACAGGCGGTGATCAAAGCCTCCTCATTTCGCGCGGCGATAATAACGGTTATAATGTCGGAAGTATCCGTCTGTGTTTGCAACTGGTTCATCGTCAAAATCTCAAAAAAATCAGGATCAGTATCCGTCGCGGTCACTTGGGTTGGACAGCACCGCCCTGCTGTGACATGACAATGACGGTTTTTGCAAACATTAGATGCAAGCAGGCCTGCCCTGCGTGATATTTTAGCCGCCGAGGATACGTATGACCGACAACCCGATTGCCTATGTCAATTTTCCAGATCGCGCGGCCCTGCTGGATGATCTGACCACGCGGATGGTGGCGCGCACCGGGTTTACCGTCGCCACGATCAACCTTGACCACATCGTCAAGATGCGCAGCGATCCGGCGTTCGAGGCGGCATATGGGCGCCACAGCCACATCGTGGCAGACGGCAATCCGATTGTGTGGCTGGCCAAGCTGGCCGGGCGCAAGGTCGATCTGATCCCCGGATCGGAACTGATTGCCCCACTGGTCGCCATCGCCGCCGACAAAGGCGTGCCCATCGCATTGCTCGGGTCGACCGAGGCGACGCTGGATTTGACGGCGCGACGCTTGCAGGATCAGCACCCCACATTGAAAATCGTCGCAAAAATCGCCCCGGCCTTTGGTTTTGACCCGCAAGGTGATGCGGCAGCGGCCGCATTGCGCGAAATCGACCAAAGCGGCGCGGGACTTTGTTTTCTGGCACTTGGTGCGCCCAAGCAGGAAATGCTTGCGATCCGCGGGGCCGATCTTGCCCCCGGCTGCGGGTTCGTTTCCATCGGCGCGGGCCTTGATTTCATTGCGGGCCATCAAACCCGGGCGCCGGTCTGGGTCCGAAAGCTGGCGCTGGAATGGTTCTGGCGCATGATGACCAACCCCAAAAGACTGGCCAAGCGGTATGCGCTTTGCGCAGCTGTCCTCCCGGGTCTTGCGCTGGCATCATGGCGAAAACCGCAAAGCGCGCAGCCAGATACCTGATTCGCCTGCGGCCAAATCGGCATGGCAAGTGCGGATCCGGTGACTTGAGCAGAACACCGCAGCAATCGCATGTTTCTGCCAAGCCACAATTTTGGCATCCGTTAACGGAGAAAAGTGTTAACAGTTCATTAATTTGTGAAAACGGGTTAGAACGGTGCGTGCTGACTCGTCATTTTAAAGGTCTGGTGTGAGCAGGTTGGTTTGCCTGTCTCAAATTTGCCAAAAGTTAGTTTTAGAACAGGATCGAAGATTCTGTCGGGAAGTATGAAGTAATGAGTATGGACGGACGCGAAAACGACATTGCAATTGTCGGGATGGCTGCGCATTTGCCTGGTGCGGATGCGGTGGCGACCTATTGGCAGAACCTGCGCGATGGCAAATCCGCAATTCGCAAGCTGGACGAGGCCACGCTGCTTGAAGCGGGCGAAAGCCCTGACCGCATGCGTCATCGCAACTATGTGTCCGCTGCTGCCATGCTTGACGGGTTCGAAATGTTCGACGCCGATTTCTTTGGCCTATCCCCCAAGGAAGCCGCCATCATGGACCCCCAGCACCGCCAGTTTCTGGAAGTGTCATGGGAAGCGTTCGAAGATGCAGGCCATCCGCCCGAGACATTTACCGGCCCGATTGGCGTTTTTGCGGGCTGCGGGATGGGCAGCTACTTCTATTTCAATGTCTGCTCGAACCCTGATCTGGTCCAAAGCACCGGCATGTTCCTGCTGCGTCACACCGGCAACGACAAGGATTTCCTGTCCACCCGGGTCAGCCATGTCTTTGACCTCAAGGGGCCGTCGATCAGCATGCAGACGGCGTGTTCAACCTCGCTTGTCGCCGCGCATTATGCCTGTCAGGCGCTGCTGAACGGCGAATGCGACATGGCGCTGGCCGGTGGGGTCACAATCGAGCTGCCCCACGGGCGCGGCTATATCTTTGAAGATGGTGAAATCCTGTCCCCTGATGGCGAATGCCACGCCTTTGATCATCGCGCCGAAGGCACCGTATTCGGGTCGGGCGCGGGCGCGGTCGTCTTGCGCAGACTGGAAGACGCGATTGCCGATGGCGATCACATCTGGGCCGTGATCAAGGGATCAGCCGTCAATAACGATGGCTCTGCCAAGGCTGGATATCTGGCCCCCAGCGTGGAAGGTCAGGCCGCCGCGATCGCCGAGGCGCATGCAATGGCCGGCGTCACCGCCGACACGATCGACTATATCGAATGCCACGGGACCGGCACCTATCTGGGTGATCCGATTGAAGTTGCCGCCCTGACCAGCGCCTTTCGCGAAACCACAGATGAGACGCAATTTTGCAAAATCGGCTCGGTCAAAACGAATATCGGCCATCTTGATACAGCCGCAGGGGTCGCAAGCCTCGTCAAGACCTCTATGTCGCTGCATCACAAGCAGATCCCGCCCAGCCTGGGCTATGAAGCGCCAAACCCGTCCATTGATTTTGACAACAGCCCGTTCAGCGTGAATGCCGAGCTCAAGGATTGGACGTCGCATAAGGGACCACGCCGCGCGGGGGTGAATTCGCTGGGTGTTGGTGGCACCAACGCACATGTCATCCTGGAAGAAGCCCCCGAACGGCCCGCCTCGGACGAATCCGATTGGCCATTTCACATTCTGACGATCTCGGGCCGCTCGAAAGCGGCACTTGATGCCAATAGTGCCGCGCTTGCCGCGCATTTGCGCGACAATCCCGATATCAACCTCGCCGATGTCGCATTCACCCTCAAAGAGGGCCGCCGCGCCTTTGAAAAGCGGCGTGTCATCGTTGCTGAAACGGCCGCAGAGGCTGCGGATATCCTGGAAGAGGCCGACCCGCGCCGTGTCTTCTCGCACACGGAACTGTCCAATCCGGACGTGGTTTTCATGTTCCCCGGCGGTGGCGCGCAATATGTGAACATGGCCCGCGATCTGTACGAGACCGAGCCGGTGTTTCAGGACTGGATGGATCAGGGTCTTGATATCCTGCAACCCAAGCTGGATTACGACATTCGCGCCCTCTGGCTGCCCGAGGCGGGGGCCGAGGACGCAGCCGCCAAGGAACTGCAGAAACCATCAGTGCAATTGCCGCTGATCATGATCACCGAATATGCGCTGGCGCAGCTTTGGATGTCATGGGGCGTGACCCCTGCCGCCTTTGTTGGCCATTCGATGGGCGAAAACACCGCTGCATGTCTCGCAGGTGTCATGACCTTTGAGGATTGCATCGGGCTGGTTCATCTGCGTGGGCAATTGTTTGATACTGTCCCCGCCGGTGGCATGATCAGTGTGCCGCTGTCGCTGGACGATCTGCAGCCTTTCATGGCCGATGATCTGGACGTGGCCAGCGTCAATGCGCCCGGGCTGACCGTGCTGTCGGGCCCGCAAGCGGCCCTTGACGCGCTGACCACCCGCCTGACGGAAGCTGAGGTTGAAAGCCAGCGGATCCAGATTGATATCGCCGCCCATTCGCGCATGCTGGAACCGATCCTTGATCGCTTTCAGGCCTATCTCGCATCAATCCAGCTGAATGCACCGCAAATCCCGATCATTTCCAACCGCAGTGGCGTGGAACTGACCGATGCAGAGGCGACAGATCCCGCCTATTGGGTTGCCCATCTGCGCAACACGGTGAATTTTGCCGATTGCATCACCACCCTGTCCGAAAAACCCAACCGCATCTATATCGAGGTGGGCCCCGGCAAGGCCCTGTCATCCCTGACACAGGCCCATGGCGCCGTGCCTGGCCAGCAGGTCATCAGCACCCTGCGCCACCCCAATCAGGACATCGCCGATGACGCCTATTTCATCAGCGTGTTCGGCCGCTTCTGGGCGCTGGGATATGAACTGGACTGGAGCCAGATCTGGGGCGAGGCCAAGCGTCATCGCCTGCCATTGCCCACCTACGCCTTTCAGCGAAATCCATATTTCATCGCGCCCGGCACCGCCGAAACCGCACTGGCGCCCGCGTCCTTGCCGATGCGGGTCGAAGATGTGTCCGACTGGGCCTATCGCCCGGTCTGGCATAACCGACTGCCGCAGATTGATGTCGCGGTGGACGGCACATTCAGCATCGACGGCGCGCCCGTTGCCCCCCAAAGCTGGCTGATCTTCATGGATGAGGCCGGCGTTGGCGCCAAGCTGTCTGCCCGTTTGACAGCGCAAGGTCACAGCGTGACCGAAGTGCATGCCGGCGACAGCTTTGGCCGGACAGCAGATGGCAATTACGTGCTGGCGCCTGAACGGGGCCGGGAAGGGTATGACCAACTGATCGCCGATCTTCTGGCCAGCGGGCGTGCGCCCGCCCGGATCGTGCATCTATGGCTGGTCACGGCGGCCGAAACATTCCGCCCCGGTGGCAGTTTCTTCCACCGCAATCAGGAACAGGGGTTTTACAGCCTGATGTTCCTTGCGCAGGCCCTGTCGGATGAAAGCCTGCCCAAACCGATCCATATTACTGCCGTCACAAGCGGGGCGGCATCGGTCAATGGCGAGGCCCTGCCCTATCCCGAGAAATCCACGATCATGGGGCCTGCCCGCGTGATGCCCCGCGAATTGCCCGGCGTGACCTGCGCGGTTGTCGATGTGGCCCTGCCCAAGGGTCTGGGAAGTCGGCGCAAGGGGCGCGATGGCGGCCTGGATGACTTGGCAGAGCGGCTGTTGCAGGACGCCATTGCCAAACCGGCCAATACCGTAGCCGCCTATCGCGGCGCCCAGCGGCTGGAATTGTCCTATCAACCCGCCCCGTTCCCGCAGGTGGAAACACATAAGGTGCGCGACGGCGCTGTCTGTCTGATCACCGGCGGCTTTGGCGGGATCGGCCTGACACTGGCTGAAAACCTGATCCAGACCCGCAACGCAAAGATCGTCCTGCTGTCACGCAACCCGCTGCCTGACGCCGCTGATCGCGCGGCCTATCTGCGTGACAATGGCCCGTTTGACAGTATCTCGCGCCGCATCACCGCCGTCCAGCGGCTCGAGGCATTGGGCGCCGAGGTGATGACCGTCGCCGCTGATGTGTGCAATCTGGAAGACATGCGCGCCATGACCGAACGGGTCAAAGACCGGTTCGGCAGTCTTGATGTGGTGATCCATGGCGCTGGTGTCATTGCCGACGCGCCATTGCTGACCAAGGACCAGTTCGAGGTCGAGGCCGTCTTTGCGCCCAAAATTCACGGCACGCAGGTGTTGAATACCCTGTTCCCGGATGGCGCGCTCGATCTGATGGTTGTGTTTGCGTCATCCTCCACCGTCACCGCCCCTGCTGGCCAGGTCGATTATGTGGCCGCCAACACATTCCTGAACGCCTTTGCCCAAAGCAGGCAGGGCGGCAAAACAGATGTTGTGGCGATCAATTGGGGGATCTGGTCAGAGGTCGGGATGGCCGCGGACGCGATGGCCGAAAGGCTGGGAACGGGTGCGCCTGCACCAGCGCTCCCGGTCGATGCGCCGTTGCTGGACGAGACGACATTTGACCGCGACGGCAACCGGATCTTTACCGCCACCTATGATGTGGGCGCCTGGATCATGGACCAGCACCGCACCATCGACGGGCAGGCGCTGTTGCCCGGCACCGGCTATCTGGAACTGATCACCCAGGCGTTGCGCGCGCAGGGCGAAACCGGTCCTTTCGAGATCAGCGATCTCTATTTCTTCCGCCCGCTTGATGTGTCCGACACCGGATCGCGCAAGATGCAGCTGCGGCTGACCCGGACAGAGGCGGGCTATACTGTCACGATCCAAAGCGATGTGCGCGTGGGCAGCCGCGAGGGGTTCGCGCTGAACGCGCAGGCCAATATCGCACTTACTGACAAAAGGGCCCCTGCCCCGCTAGACATAGCCGCCGTCAAGTCCCGCTGCCCCCAGAAACATGCCGACGATCCAAACGGGCATCGGTCACCGCAAGAGGAACACCTGAATTTCGGGCCCCGGTGGCGGGTTCTGCGCACGATGGCCTACGGGTCCGGCGAAGGGATTGCACAACTGGCCTTGCCCGCCGTTTTCCGCAGTGATCTGACAGATGGATATCACCTGCACCCCGCGCTGATGGATCTTGCCACAGGCTGGGCGATGCAATTGATCGACGGATATCAGGCCACCCATCTTTGGGTGCCGGTATCTTATGGCAGCGTTCAGATCTTTGGCCCGCTTCCCGCCGACATCTATAGCCATGTGCGCAATGCCGGCGCGAACACCACCAGCAATCCGTTTGCCAGCTTTGACATCACCCTGACGGATGCGGATGGGCATATTTGCCTTGAAATCAAGGGCTTCACGATACACCGACTTGAAGGCGGCTTTGCCGCAACCAAAGCCCCAAGCCCAAGCGAGGTTGAATTCCTCGACGGAGATCCGGCGGCAGACAAGCCACTGTCACCGGCCGAAGAACGGTTGCAGCACAATATCAGCCAGGGCATTCAGCCCGCAGAAGGGGCGGACGCGTTTGCGCGCGCTGTCTCTGCCGGGATGGGTCAGGTGGTGATTTCATCCCTCGATCTGCCGACATTGATTGCACAGGCCAATATCGTGGATGCAGGCGATGCGGGCGACGGGCAGAAATTCCAGCGGCCTGAACTGGACAGCGAATACGTGGCCCCGTCGACCGATATCGAACGCACCCTTGTCGGGTTCTGGGAGGATCTTCTGGGTGTCGATCAGGTTGGGGTGGCTGACAGCTTCTTTGATCTGGGCGGTCATTCCCTGATCGCCGTCCGCCTGTTTGCGATGATCAAAAAGGCGTATCGGACCGAATTCCCGATCTCGGTGTTGTTCGAAGCACCGACAATTGCGCAATGCGCCGCCCTGATCGCCGAACGGACCGGTGGTGACACAGACACGGACGGTGCCGCCGAAGGCAGCGGGCAAAAGGCCGCCCCAAAGCGCCGCTTTACCCATCTGGTCGCCATGCACAAAGGCGAGGGCGGACCAAAGACGCCGTTCTTCCTTGTGGCTGGCATGTTCGGCAATGTGCTGAACCTGCGGCACCTGGCGCATCTGATCGGGCAGGATCGCCCCTTTTACGGGCTTCAGGCGCGTGGGCTTCTGGGAGACGAGCCCCCGCATGAAACCCTGGCCGAAGCCGCAGCAGACATGATCAAGGAACTGCAACAGGTGCAGCCACATGGCCCCTATATGCTGGGTGGTTTCTCTGGCGGGGGTCTGACCGCTTACGAGATGGCGCACCAGCTTGAGGCGATGGGTGAAACCGTCAGCGTCGTGGTGATGCTTGATACGCCATTGCCCATGCGGCCTGTGCCAAACAAGGTCGACAAGGCCCTGATCAAGCTGCACGAGCTGCGGGCCAAGGGGCCGAAATATTTCATCGAATGGGCCAAGAACCGGATCGCCTGGGAGTTGGGCAAGAAGGACCGGGCAACCATTGTCCGCGCCGACGATAACCAGTTCCAGGATGCCGCAATCGAGGCTGCATTCTACAAGGCCCTGCCGCAATTTGATCTGCGCCCATGGGATGGGACTGTCGCGCTGTTCCGGCCCCCGCTGGATAAATTCTACAAGGTGTCGGGCGGCAAATGGATCTCGGCAGGGAAGGAATATGTGTTTGAAGACAATGACTGGGGTCGCTGGTTGTCGGATCTCGAGGTGATCGAGGTTCCGGGCGATCATGACAGTATGGTCCTGGAACCCAATGTGCGCGTCCTGGCTACGAAGATGAAAGCGATCATCGTCGCTGCAGAGGCGGATGAACCGGTGGACGTGACAAAGATGGCGGCAGAATAAAATGTCAGACCCAACCCTGTGGACCATTATCCTCAACTACAAGACTGCCGAAATGACCCTGCAATCCGCCGAGGCGGCGCTGCGCGAAATGGCCGGGATCAACGGCCAGATCATCATTGTCGACAACGACTCGCAGGATGGATCGTTCGAGGCGCTTGAAAAAGGTGTCGCCGACAAGGGGTGGGACCGGGTCAAGGTCGTGCAATCCGGCCATAATGGCGGTTTTGGTGCCGGCAATAATTTCGGGATCCAGCACGGTCTGCGCGGGGGGCCACCCCCCGATTATGTCTATATCCTGAACTCCGACGCGTTTCCCGATGCGGGTGCGATCAAAATCCTGCTCGATCACCTTGAGGCCAACCCAAAGACCGGCTTTGCGGGCAGCAACATCCACGGCCCCGACGGGGACTGGCATTGCACCATCTTCCGCTATCCAACCATCTGGAGCGAGCTGGAAGGTGCCGCCAAGACCGGCCCGATCACCAAATTGTTCAAAAAGCACGTGATCCCGCAACCGCTTCCGGCCGGTCCGAAAGAGGTGGATTGGCTGGCCGGGGCAAGCATGATGATGCGCTACGATACCCTGGCCGAGATCGGGCTTTTTGATGAAACCTTCTTTTTGTATTTTGAAGAAACCGATCTGTGCCGTCGGGCCAAACTGGCCGGTTGGCCAACGGTTTATCTGCCAGACAGTCAGGTCACCCATATCGGGTCGGTCTCCACGGGCATGAAAACATGGGCGCGCAAGCCAAGCTACTGGTTTGATTCCCGTCTGCATTATTTTGTCAAAAATCATGGGGCGGCCTATGCGGCCGCTGCGACACTGGCCCATGTGGCAGGCGGGCTGATCTGGCGGCTGCGCTGCCTGATCCAGCGCAAGGATGTCCAAAGCGAAAGCCATTTCCTGCGCGATCTGATCCGGCATGATCTGGGGGCGGCCCTCCGCCGGGCCAAACCAGCAGCGGCCAAGGCCGCGACCCAAAACACACCCTCGGTGCAGCCGGGGCGTATCTGAATTTGCCCATGACGGGACACGCATATTGGAGCCACCTATGAGCAGCTTTTCCTGCATCCTGATCGGAAATGAAAGCCTTCTGACCCATTGTGGCGATATGCTGCTGTCGCAGGGCCACCAGATCAACACGGTGGTTACCCGCGATGCCGATATCCAGATATGGGCGCAGGAAAAGGGGATCGCCACAACAACACCGGGTGCCGGACTGGCAGGGCGTCTTGGCCCCTGCGATTGGGTGCTGAGCATTGCGAACCTGTCGATTGTGCCAGACGATGTGATTGCGCTGGCCGATAAGGGTGCGGTGAATTTCCATGACGGCCCGCTCCCGCGTTATGCGGGGTTGAACGTGCCGGTCTGGGCGATCCTGAACGGGGAAACGCAGCACGGCATCACCTGGCATATGATCGAAGGGGGCGTTGACGAGGGGGCGATCATCGAGCAGCGCATGTTTGACATTGCTGCCGATGAGACTGCGCTGACGTTGAACGCAAAATGCTTTGCCGCTGCCATTGATGGGTTTGAGGCGGTGATCGCCCAATTGGCGACCGGCGCCCCGGCCACCACGGCGCAGGATTTCACGGACCGCCAGTTATTTGCGCGTGCGGATCGCCCCGCAGCAGCCGGGGTTCTCGATTTCACCACCGACACCACCACCCTGTTGCGCATGGTGCGCGGGCTTGATCACGGGCATTACTGGAACCCGCTGACATGCCCTAAAATCATGATTGGTGATAAGGCTGTCGTTGTCGGAAAAGCAGAGATTGCCGAAGGCAGCGGCGCGCCCGGCACTATTCTGGCCGCAGACACTGATGCGCTGACGGTTGCTACCGCAAATGCTGCGATCCGCCTGTCCGATCTGAAAGATGTCAACGGACAACCCCTGGCTGGTGCGGCCATGCCCGCGCAGGGCGATGTTTTGACGGCGCCCGATGCCGCGGCACTGACATCGCAAATGGCACAGATCGCCCCAGGCGAGCTGCATTGGCGCCGGATGCTCAAAACGGCAAGCCCGATGACCCTGGCCGAGATTTGCGAAGGCGCCGACGGCACCCCGGCGCAGCAGCCGATCAACAGCAATCTGCCGCCAGAACAGCTGATCACCGCCTTCTACTGCCTGATGTCCCGGCTCAGCGAAGAGGGCAATATCAGCCTTGCATTGCACGGCAATGGTCTACCGGACGCGCCCGGCATCCTGAGCCGTTGGGTGCCGCTCTATGCACCGGGTGAAACGGTGCGTGATGTCGCCGCCAATCTGGCCGAAGAGCTGAGCTTTGCCACCAAACATCCCGCATTTGCGCTGGACCTTGTGGCGCGCGATCCAGAGATCGAGACCCTTGCGCAGCCGCAGGTCGGTATCGCGCTTGGCGGTGACGGGCTTGTTGACGGGACCGCGGTCACCATGGTCTGGGGCGATAATGGCCCCGCCCTCGCCTATGATACGGCGCGCATTTCCGACGCCGGGGCCGCCCGGATCATTGACCGGCTTGGCTGCCTGGCAACGGGTTTTGCCGAGGATGCGCGCGTCGCTGACCTGCCGATCATGCCCGAGGCCGAGCGCGCGATGGTGCTGCATGAGTGGAACCAGACGGGCACCGCATATGACCCGACGCCCATGCATCAGATGTTCGAGGCGCAGGTATCGCGCACCCCCGACGCAACCGCGCTTGTCTTTGAAGGGGCGACGTATACTTATGCCGCGCTGAACGCGGCCGCCAACAAGACAGCCCACATCCTCAAGGAAAGTGGTGTCAGCACCGGCACGATGGTGGGTCTGCACACCCACCGCTCCGCTGAAATGCTGATCGGTGCATTGGCGATCCTGAAGGCCGGTGGCGCCTACGTTCCGATGGATCCCGCCTTTCCCGCAGACCGGATCGCCTACTATATCGCGGACAGCACGGCCCCCATCATCGTGACCCAGTCCGATCTGGCCGCCAAGCTGCCCCCGCATCAGGCGCAGGTTCTGTCCATCGACACTGATCCGCGCCTTGCGGCAGCACCAAATACCAATCCTGACAGCGCCTCTGGTGCGGACGATCTGGCCTATATGATCTACACCTCCGGCTCGACGGGCAAACCCAAGGGCGTCATGGTTGAACACGGCAACGTTGCCAATTTCTTTGTCGGCATGGATGACCGGATACCGCATGATGGCGACGGGGTGTGGCTGGCCGTCACAAGCCTGTCATTCGATATCTCGGTTCTTGAACTTTTCTACACGCTGGCCCGCGGTTACAAGCTGGTCATCTCGGGGGACGAAAGCCGCGCGCTTGTCTCTGGCGGGACAGGCGGGGCCGTGCCGGTCAGCGACCAGAATATGGATTTCAGCCTGTATTACTGGGGCAATAATGACGAAGTCAGCGACAATCGCTATGAATTGCTGATCGAGGGTGCGAAATTTGCGGACGCCAACGGGTTTTGCGCCGTCTGGACGCCCGAGCGGCATTTCCACGCCTTTGGCGGCTCGTACCCCAACCCATCGGTGACCGGTGCGGCTGTTGCCTCTGTCACCAAGAACCTTGCGGTGCGCGCAGGATCCATTGTCGCCCCGTTGCACCACCCGGCCCGCATCGCCGAGGAGTGGGCCGTGATCGACAACCTGACCGGTGGGCGTGTGGGGCTTGCCATGGCTTCAGGCTGGCAGCCGGACGATTTTGTGCTGCGTCCCGAAAACACCCCGCCTGATAACAAGCCCGCGCTTGCAGATGCCATCGACAAGGTCCGCCGTCTTTGGGCCGGTGAAACGGTCGAATTCGAACGCAAAGACGGCAAGATGCATGGGGTGGTGACACAGCCACGGCCCGTATCAAAGAAAATCCCGATGTGGGTGACCACCGCGGGCAACCCCGCGACATGGGCGCAAGCTGGCGAGGTTGGGGCCAATGTGCTGACCCATCTTCTGGGCCAAAGCATTGATGAGGTTGGCGAAAAGATCAAAGTCTACCACGATGCGCTGCGCAAGGCCGGCCACGATCCCAAGGATCACAAAGTGACGTTGATGTTGCACACGTTCCTGGCGGATGACCGGGAAAAGGCCCGTGACATCGCCCGCGAGCCGATGAAAGACTACCTGCGCGCAGCGGCCGGTCTGATCAAGCAATATGCCTGGGCTTTCCCGGCCTTCAAGAAACCTGAAGGGGCCGCGAACCCGATGGATATTGATCTGGGGTCACTGGAACCGGACGAGCTTGAAGCGATCCTTGATTTTGCGTTCCTGCGCTATTTTGACGATTCCGGTCTGTTTGGCACGGTTGATGACGCGGTCGCCCGTGTTGAGGCGCTTAAGAAAATTGGCGTCGACGAGGTGGCCTGCCTGATCGAATACGGGATCGACACCAAAACCGTTCTGGACGGGCTGCGTCCGCTGGCACAAGTGCTGGCCGCTGTAAATGGGCCAGTGGCCGAAATTGCCGCCGATGATTTCTCGATTGCCGCCCAGATCAAGCGCCACAAGGTAACCCATCTGCAATGCACCCCAAGCATGGCGCGGATGATTTGCATGAATGATGACGCGGCAAACGCGTTGTCCCATGTCAAACATCTGATGATCGGCGGCGAGGCTTTGTCGGGCTCGCTGGTTGCCGAACTCAACGGGTATACAAGCGCAAGCGTTGAAAACATGTATGGGCCGACCGAAACAACGATCTGGTCCACGACCCAGACTGCATCTGCCGATGATGGCATCGTCAATATCGGCAAACCGATTGCTAATACCCAGATCTATGTGCTCGACGAGGCGCAGCAGCCCGTACCCATCGGGGTGCCGGGTGAACTTTATATCGCTGGTGATGGTGTCACGCGTGGCTATTGGCAGCGGCCGGAACTGACAGCAGAACGATTCCTGCCCGATCCGTTTGTCCAGACAGACAAGCCCGGACCGCGCATGTACCGCACCGGTGATCTGGTTCGGTGGCGCGCTGATGGGCGGGTCGATTTCCTTGGCCGGACGGATCATCAGGTCAAGGTACGCGGCTACCGCATCGAACTGGGTGAGATCGAAACCCGGCTGGAGGCCGTCCCGGACGTGACCCAAGCCGTTGTCATGGCCCGCGAAGACACCCCGGGCGACACGCGATTGGTTGCCTATATGACGACGTCAGGCCCAACCGATGACAGCAAACTGCGCACCCATCTGGCCGCTGACCTGCCGGCCTATATGATCCCGGCACATTTCGTGACCTTGCCCGCATTTCCGCTGACTCCCAACAAAAAGGTCGATCGCAAGGCGCTGCCCAAACCAATTGCCGCGCGCCCCGCACCACCGCCAAAACCCGTGGTTGCTGCGACACCGACCGCGGCTGGAACGGACGTTGTGGATGCAATGACGCAGATATGGTCGGGCATTCTTGGCGTCGCCAAGATCGGGCCAGACGACAACTTCTTTGCCCTGGGCGGTCATTCGCTTTTGGCGGTGCAGGCCCATCGCGACATGCGCGATCAACTCGGGCTGACGCCCCTGTCGATCACCGACATTTTCAGGTTCCCGACAATCGGCGGCCTGACCCAGCATCTGGGGGTCGGCGCGGCGCCCAAACCGGCCGCCGCACCAGCGGCCGTGGCCGGCCGCGCGCAAACCCGCGCGGATGCAATGGCCCGCCGGCGGAACATGCGGGCCAATCGGGCTGGCAGCAATAGATGAGCAGCAGCGCGGGCAGCTTGCCCGCCCTCGCGACTATGGCGGCCGGGATGTTCCCGCCGCCCTTTGTCGTTGCGGTCACTGATCCGCGTGCTGACTATCCCGATCTGCACCCGACCGAAGCGCCGCACACAAGCGGTATGATCGCAAAGCGTTTGCGCGAATTTCGCGCCGGGCGGCATGCGGCGCGAACGGCGATGCGCGAATTGGGGCTTTCTGATCCTGCTGTGCCGGTGGGACCGGATCGCGCCCCAATCTGGCCCGATGGGATCAATGGCAGCATCACCCATTGTGACACGGCCTGTATCGCGATTGCACATCGGGGTCGCGAAACCGTCGGCATCGACATCGAGCCTGATCAGCCCCTGCCTGACGAACTGATCGACCTGGTTTGCAGTCCAGCCGAACAGGCACGACTGGCCACGGCGGATAGAGGCCGCATGGCGCGCGTGATTTTCAGCGCGAAAGAGGCCGTGTTCAAGGCGCAATACCCAATCACACGGCAAATGATTGACTTCAACGCGATGGACATCACGCCCGATCTGGCCAATCAGAAGTTCCTGGCCGTGTTCCAGACACCCGTCGGGCTCTTCGAAAAAGGATTCGCGATAACGGGTCGAATCGCCTTGGAAAACGGGTTTATCCTGTCCGGCATGACGCTCAACCCTAGGTAAGCCCAAAATTTAGGCGGAAAAATAAGCGGCCATTTGCCACGCTTGGGCAGGAAACTGCCGTATTCAGCCGAATTATGCGCAGACCGTGGAAAATGAGACGAAATTTACCAATTGTTAAGACTATCGGGAGGCAATGGAGTGGCGAGTTTCGTCATCGCACATCGTCTTCGGTGAAACGTTAACTTGGAAACAGGCTCATATGCCCGGACAGAACAGATCAAACGCCGACGCTGACAACATGGAATTCCATGGGGGAAATCCGTTGGTTACCGCAATCTTGGCGGGTGTGGTCGCTGGTACCGGTGCCAATATCGCGGCGCTGCTTCTGGGGCAAGGTTTCTTTTCAGCCCTCTTGTGGCATAGCCTGATTGGGGCCATGGCGTTTTTTTTGGCTCTGTTCCACGGAATGACCAAGAAACCAACTATTGCTAAAATGTCCACTCGCCCAGAGCGTGTGGCAAGCCGGGTCAAGACTGCTCACTACTAGACAGGTTTCATAGGACCGCGTCGGCACCGAGCGCTATCTACTGATCAATTTGGCCCAGCAATTCCTGCGCATTCGCGATCTGCGGCAATCCGCTGCCCTCACCCAGAATGATGGCCCGCGACAAAAGCCGCCGTGCGTCCTCTGAACGTTCCAGCGCGAGGTAGGTCAGGCCAAGGTGATAATGGGTCAACGCATCATCAGGAAGGCCGGCAACGGCGGGTTCCAGATGCGCCAAGGCATCCTCGTAATCCCCCTGACGGTAGGCAATCCATCCGACCGTGTCCTGAAATTGCGGCAGATCAGAGCTTCGCAGCCGCGCGGCAATACGTTTCGCCCGATCCAGGCTCTCTTCATCGTCGCGATGAGTTGTAATCAGGCTGGCAAGGTTGTTCGCAGCAATCAGATTATCAGGATCCCGTGCAAAGACCCCATCATAAATCGCGATGGCATCCGCGATGGCACCTGCGTTTTCCAGCCGCGAGCCCTTGATCATATTTGCCATGACAGCCTCTGGCGCGGCGGCAAGGACCTCATCAAGGATGGCCCCTGCATCCGCATCACGTCCCTGAGACATCAACAGGCCGTAGAGCCGCCCGAGCACCTGTTCGTTCAGCGGGGTCTCTTGCAGCAATTCACGGTAGATGGCCTCGCCAGTTGCGGGGTCTTCCAGCAACACATGGATATCCGCTTCCAAAAAGCGCAACAGCGGATTGTCAGGGGTTTCCGCCAACTCTTGCTTGAGGAAAGCGCGCGCGTCATCCAACCGGCCGGATCTGATCTGCGCCTCGACCAACTGGGCCTTGGCGGCCATGCTGGTCGCACCATCAGCAATCATCTCTTCCAGCACCTGTCGGGTTTCGTCAAAACGCTCTTGCCGGTTTAGCAGCGTGATGCCGATCTGGCTGGCCAGTGCTGTTGTCTCTGGCGTGTCCAAGGCCCGAAGCTGCCAGATAACGCGGGTGACGCCGTTCCAGTCCCCCTGGCGAAGCTTGATGTCAGCCATGGTAGACAGCAACTGCGTATTCTGCGGCGCAACTGTCAACGCGCTCGCGATGACGGCCTCGGCGGAATCGACACGGTCGCGGTCCAGCAGGAATTCCGCATGAAGCAGTGACGGCGCCGGCGCCTGCCGCGACACCTCGACCGCCAGCGCATAACGTTCGCCCGCCAGATCAAGATCGCCCGCCCGCTCATGCGCGCCGCCGATGGCCGTGATCAAACCGACATCGCGGGGGGCCTGTGCAAGAGCCTGCCGCAAGACGATAATCGCCTGCTCTGTATCGCCTTCGGTAATCAGCCACGCCGCCTGCATTCGCAACGCATCCACATGACCAGCATCTTCGGTCAGAACCTCGGTGACGTATCCTTTCGCCTCTTCGGTGGCACCCTGATTGCTTAGCATGCGGGCCAGAACGATCTTGGCATCACGCAGGGCGTCGGTGCTTTCAGTGCCGGCAATCACATCCTTGATCTCGGCGATGGCCGCATCCGCGCCATCGGGTTGCGAGAACGTCATGGTCGCGCGCAGCACACGGTATCTGGCATTGTCCGCTTCGGTCGAAATCAGGCGATCCAGTTCCGCGATGGCATCTTCGGCACTTGCCGTTTGCTGCAGAAAATCAACGACCGCCACTTTCTGGGCCGGGGTCGCGCCGTTAGCCTCGGCGCGGCTGCGCAAAAGGGCCTCCGCCGCAGCGACGTCATTCTCGGAAAGATACCAGCCAATCAGTTCTTTTTGTATCTCGGCATTATCGGGGAATTGGGCCGCCATATCTTCCAGCGCTGCGCGGGTGCGCGCAGCATCCTGGCTTGCGTTGAAAAGGCCAACCCGAATGATGTGCAGTTCCGATTGCGCCGGATCAATCTGCAAACCGTCTTCAACGGCTTTGATCGCGGCCGGAATTTCGCCCTGCATGATGGCATTGTCGATGACAACCTTGCGCGCGATCACGCTGGCGGGATCTTCGGCCAAGGCGGCGGCGGCAGTTGCCGCCGGGCCCGCAGCAGAGCGTTCTGCAATCACGGCGTCGCGGTACTCAAGCATCGCTGTTGTGGCGACGACGCGGTTATCCTCGGGGGCAAGACGTTCAGCGGACCGGCCAAAGCTATCCGCTTCCTCCCAGTTATTGCTGAGGATGGCGAGTTCGGTCAGTGCGATCAGCGCCTCGACATCACCCGGGTCCTGCTCGATCAGGTGGACATATTGGCCATAGGCATCGGCAATGAACCCACGGTCGCGTTGAACCTGGGCATAGACGAGGCGGGCCTCTTGGTGTTTCGGATTGCTTTGAAAGACATTGCGGAACTCGATCAAGGCACGATCAACGTCCCCCTCCTCCAGCAAGGCCATGCCGGATTGGAAGTACCGTTCTGCCCGTTCCTCGGCGCTTTCGCAGGCAGCCAGGGCAAAGAACAAAAGAAATGTGAATTTCAGCGGAAAACGCAGCATGTCAGGCAACAACTTTATCAGGGCAAAAACAAAAACGCTGGTCGCGCTATCGCCCGTTGAGACGGGGGTCAAACACGACCAGCGTAGATTGCAAGAAATCTGCGGTCAGACTGCAAAAGTCAAATCAAATCCGGGGTCAGGGTTTAGTAGCCTGTCCCGCGGACAACGACGCCAACCGTGGCGACAAGGATGCGGCAGTCTTCGACAAACGACATCTGCTGATGATACTTGGTGTCGAATGATGCCCGGGCTGCAAAGGTGCAGTTGTTCCGGTCAGAAATCTGCCACAGACCTGTCAGGCCTGGACGCATCTCATAATATGCCTGTCCTTTGTACAGATCTTTCTGATCCGTCATCATCGGACGTGGGCCAACCAGGCTCATATCACCGCGCAGAACGTTCCAAAGCTGCGGCAACTCATCAATCGAGGTTTTGCGCAGGAATTGACCGATCTTCGTGATCCGCGGATCATTTTTCAGCTTCTGATCCTTGTTCCACTCGCGTGCAACAGCAGGATCAGCCTTGATCAGCTCTTGCAGGCGCAGTTCGGCATTCGGCACCATTGTCCGCAGCTTCCAGAGCTTGAAGACTTTACCGTTCAGACCAATGCGCTTCTGGCTGTAAAGCGGCGAGTGGCCATCACGCGCAATCAGCAGTGCCACCACAATCAGGATCGGCAGGATAAAGGGCAGCGACAAAAGGATG
Organism: Yoonia sp. SS1-5; assembly: GCF_038443705.2. Taxonomy (NCBI): domain Bacteria; kingdom Pseudomonadati; phylum Pseudomonadota; class Alphaproteobacteria; order Rhodobacterales; family Paracoccaceae; genus Yoonia; species Yoonia rhodophyticola. The sequence continues at coordinate 1,734,613 of NZ_CP151767.2, forward strand.
CAGAGCGTGTCAAATCCACGCTTAACGACAGACTGGTATACAAAAGAAGGTTTGGCGGCGGAGGTCGTCTGATTTTGGACGTATACGAGTTCGTCACTTGCGCTGCTACGTGCAGCCTGATGATTGAACATTATATTACTCTCTCAAATCGTCTTAAACACATGGCAAATCAGCCATTACTCACATTACGAGGCGTTGGGCGGTCTTGATTGGAAACCGTTCTACATCGTTGAGCCTGAATTGGCTCGGGCCGACATTAACAAAAAATTAATGCCGTTGGGAAGGGCTTGATTACGTTTTTGGGGGTATTCCTTACTTATTCAATTTTAAGTTGTATTCACGTGACAGCATTAGTTCGCCCGGCGCAAGAATGCAGCAAAAACGAAATAATTGGCGCAAAAATCGGCACAGTGATATCCCAATAGGGCGATTCGACGGTGCGAAGCATGCCCGGTTTTTGCTGCAATTTTGCCACATTTCTTTGTACCTATGGCGCCACACAGCCCGTCGGCACAGCCATCATCGCCCGGAACTGGTTCATTTGTCACATTAACAGTATTTCTTTTGTCACCGACCATCGCTTCGGCTAACAGCACTCTGCATAATATGAGACCTGACAGAGCGCAGCGAGTACATCGGCACCCAATCTTATGAGTAACGCACTGAATTTATATAACGAGCATTTCGGGCTGTCAGAGCGGCCATTCTCGCTCTCGCCTGATCCGGATTTCCTGTATTGGACGGACGAGCACAAGCGCGCCTACACCATGCTGGAATATGGTGTGGCGACCCGTGCGCCGATCACCCTGATCACGGGCGAGATCGGCGCGGGCAAGACCACCTTGATGCAGCACCTTCTCAACAACCTTGATGATGACCTGACGGTCGGGCTGGTCGCCAACGCCCATGGGGACAGGGGCGAACTTCTGCGCTGGGTCCTGATGGCGCTGAACCAACTCACCGAGCCCAGCGCCAACTATGTTGATCTCTTTACGAAATTTCAGGAATTCCTGATCGCTGAATACGCGGCCGGACGCAGCGTCATGCTGATCTTCGACGAAGCCCAGAACATGAGCCGCGAGTCGCTGGAAGAATTGCGGATGTTCACCAATATCAACGCAAACAAGGATGAACTGCTGCAGTTGATCCTGATCGGACAGCCCGAATTGCGCGACATCATCCGCAGGCCCGACATGCGGCAATTTGCCCAACGGATCGCCGCCAGCTTTCACCTGACCAACATGGATGAAAAAACGGTGTACTCTTATATCGTACACCGTCTTGAACGGGTGGGCGGGCGCGAACATATGTTTAGCAGGAAAGCGGCCAAACTGGTGTATCAGGAAACCAACGGGATACCGCGGCTGGTCAACCAGCTTTGCGATCTTTGCCTGCTCTACGCTTGTATCGCCAAGCGCGAAATCGTCGGCGTGGAACATGTACGTTCCGTGCTTGCCGACGGGGCCTATTTTGGACCGAATGCAAACACCGCCGGGGACGACAGCACGATATGATTGCTGACATCAAGTTCTACATCTCACTCTTTTTCAGGCGTCTGCATTATTTTTTGCTGATCCTGATCCTGTGTACCGCCACCGGTCTCGTGCTGGCGCTGACCCTGCCGCCGGTTTACCGGGCAGAGGCCCGTTTGCTGGTCGAGTCACCGCAAATTCCTGATGATCTGGCCGCCTCGACCGTTCGCGCCGGCGCGCCCGAGCTTTTGCGGGTGATTGAACAGCGCCTGCTGACCCGCGCCAATCTGCTTGATTTGGCCCGTCGCTTTGATGTCTATCCGCCCGATAACGACATGAGCGCGGACGAAATCGTGCGCGACATGCGCGACCGGATCGGTATTGGCCTACCCTTGGACGGTGAAACCACCGGGCTTGTGTTTATCGCCTTTGACGCATCAACCGCCGAAACTTCGTCGGAAGTGACCAATGATCTGCTGACACAGATCCTTCAGCAGAATGTCGAGTTGCGGACAACTGTATCAGGCCAAACCCTTGATTTCTTTGAACAGGAAGTCACCCGGCTTGACGCGCAACTGGCCGCGCAGGGTGCGCGCATTCTTGAATTCAAGCTGGAACATAAAGACGCCCTGCCGGAAAGCCTCGATTATCGCCGCACCCGGCTATCGGCGCTGCAGGAACGTGTGCTGCAAATTGATCGCGAGTTGGCGGCGCTTTCGGACAGGCGGTCCCGTCTGGCTGAACTGTTTGAACTGACCGGCAGAGTTGACCTGAATGAGGCCAGCCTGCCCCCAGAAGAGCGCCAATTGCGCGAACTGCAGGAACAGCTTGCCTCGGCGCTGGTGATTTATTCGGCAACCAACCCGCGGGTGCGGTCGCTGCAGGCCCAGGTCGCTGCATTGGAAGACCTTGTCGCCCAGCAGCGCGAGGACAATAGCGGCAGCCGAAACGAGTTGCTGACGACCTATGACCTGCAAATCTCGGATATTGATGGCCAGATCAACTTTCTTGCCGAACAGAAGTCGCTTGTCGAAACCGAAATGGAGCAGCTGCTGGTCTCGATCAACGCCACGCCGGAAAACGCGATCACGCTGGGCACGCTGGAACGCAACTACGAGAATATCCAGACCCAGTTTGACCAGGCGACAGAAGCATTGAGCGAAGCCCGCACAGGTGACCGGATCGAGGCATTGTCAAAAGGTCAGCGGATCGTTGTGATCGAACAGGCCAGTCCGCCTGCGGGGCCGTACAAGCCCAACCGCAAGCTGATTGTTGCCGCCGGTATGGCAGGCGGCATGGCTGCGGGCGGTGGTCTGATCCTGCTGCTGGAACTGCTGAACCGGTCAATCCGCCGCCCGGTCGAGATCACCAACGCCTTGGGCGCAAAGCCATTTGCAAGCCTGCCCTATCTGACCACCGGCAAGCAGCGCGCTACCCGGATGTTGATCATCCTGCTGATTTTGACGGCTGTTGGCCTCGGCGTGCCGGCAGCGATCTATTATGTGCATATCGAGATCATGCCCATTGACCTGATCATCGACAAACTCATCGACATGGCGGGGCTCTAGCTATGGATCACATTCGCGCAGCCATCGAACAGGCCCGCAAAGAGCGCATGGCCGTCAAGGCAAAGGCAAACGAGCCTGAGAAGCCCGAAAAGCTTGACGGCAAGCGCATGGCCGAGCAGGGCAATGTCGTGCTGGAACGGGCCTGGCAGGCGCTGCCCGCCTTCACCGTCAAGCCCAAGCGTCTGGTCCGCAACCGCATCATGACCTACGAGGCCAACGCAGAGGCAACCCCGTTTGATGTGGCCCGGACCAATCTGCTGCACGAGATGCGCAGCAAGAGCTGGCGTCGCGTTGCGATCACCTCGCCCAGCAGCAAATGCGGCAAGACGACAATGTGCCTGAACCTGGCATTCAGTCTGGCCCGGCAGCTGGATATCCGGGTGATGGTGGTCGAACTGGACTTGCGCCGTCCTTCTATCGGGCGCCTTTTGCGCGTTCCGAACAGCACCAGCTTTGCCGATGTTCTTGGGGCAAAGGCAAAAGTGCAGGACAGTATCCAGCGGATCGGCCCCAACCTTGCCTTTGCCTTGGCCAATGGCCCCGTCCGCAGCCCTGCCGAATTGCTGCAAAGCGTTGTCGCAGGCCGGGTCATGGACGCGATCGAGGAACGCTATAAGCCCGACGTGATGATCTTTGACATGCCGCCCATGTTGATCGCCGACGATACAATGGCGTTTATTGATCAGGTCGACTGCGCCCTGCTGGTTGCCGCCGCCGAGGCCACGACCATGGCCGAAATCACGCGCTGCAAACAAGAGCTTGATAGCCGTACCAACCTGATGGGCGTTGTTCTGAACAAGTGCCGCTATCTTGACGGGACCGAGGCCTATGGCAGCTACTGATCGACCGCGCCGCGCCGCATATTGATCAGCGCAGCCAGCAGAATCAGTACGGGGCCCGTGATCTCAAGCGCCCAGTTCACGCGCACCCCCTGAACCCGCATATTGATCAGCGCATCCATGCCGTGAAACCCAACCGCGCGGACCGCCACAAAGCCCAGGACAAAGATCAGCCCGATCAGTGCCAGACCATTGCGCCGCAATGTCCCCCGCACGATTGTCCACAACAGCAGCGCAAAGAGCAGCATGAATGCAAGGATCGCCACGATAAAGGCAACCTGCACCACGCGCCGGTTTTCGTACCAGCCCTGCAATTGTGCGGCACAACGCGCTGATGCGGTCAGCAAGGACTGCAGATCAAGTTGCTTGTTGACCGCCAATGCCAGCAAAACCAGTCCCAACGCCCGCCAAAAGAACTTTTCACGGCGCGCAGTGTACCACGGGAATGCGGTTCGGCCCGCCGCGACGAAACAGATCAGCCCGACAAGCAGATAAAGCCCGACGATGACCCACCCCGTGACGCCCGGATCGCCGATCCCCACCTGCCATGTGCGCAAGGCGCAATTCCAAATGGTATTCATCTCCGGACCTCGGCCTGTCTGACGTCGTAGCGTTGCCTTTCACATTTATGAAACGCCGCAATGCCAAAGGTAAAGGTCTGTGTCTGCAAGTGGCCACAGCAGCTCACCCCCACGTTGAGCGCTGCGCCATACTCACACCTGACCAAACAAATATGTCGCAAAGAACGCGCTTTTGCCTTAAGATAAACGTGGTGCAACGATATAAGCACCGCATGTATTTTGATTTTTGAGTGATTAGTGCGCCTGATGTCTGACTCACATACATTGTCACAATCCAGATTGATCCCCGGCGCATTTGCGACCCGGGGCATGTTCTGGTTTGTTCTCATGGTCATCGCGGCGACAGTGTTCTTTTTCGACGGAATAAGAGAGTTGTTCGTGGCCTGGCAGTTGCCGGAATACAGCCACGGCCCGATCATCCCGCTTTTGTCGCTGCTGCTGTTCCTGCGGCAACTGAAAACCGAACCGATCCACCACACACCCGTCACCGACAGGGGGCCGGGCATTGCGCTGCTGGTCTTTGCGCTGCTGCTGGCATTTGCGGGCAAGATCATCGGGATCGGCGATATCGTCACTTACGCGCTTATCCTGTGGGTCGGTGCGGTGCTGCTGATCTGTTTTGGCTGGAAACAGGGCAAGGCTTTCTGGCCACCAGTCTTTCATCTGATCTACATGCTGCCCCTGCCCGGCGCCTTGTATTATGGGCTGTCCACCTATCTGCAGGGCGTGTCATCCGAACTGGGCGTGTATTTTCTGCGCCTGCTCAACGTGCCCGTCTTTCTGGAAGGCAACATCATTGATCTGGGGGTCTACAAGCTTCATGTGGCCGAGGCCTGTTCCGGGCTGCGCTATCTGTTCCCGATCCTGAGCTTTTCCTACATCTTTGCGGTGCTCTATCGCGGATCAAACTGGCATAAGGCGATCCTTTTGCTGGCCGCCGCACCGATCACCGTCCTGATGAATTCGGTCCGGATCGCGATTGCCGGTGTGATCGTCAATCAATACGGCGTGTCCCATCTGGAAGGTTTTTCGCATTTCTTTGAAGGATGGGTGATCTTTGTCGCCTGCATCGCATTGTTGTTTCTGCTGGCATGGGCGTTGCTGTTCTTCCGCAAGGATCGGGTCAGCCTGCCACAGGCGCTGGATCTGGACACGAGTGGGCTGGGCGCGCAGGCCATGCGCCTGCAATATATCCAGCCATCTCGCGCCCTGATCGGGGGGGCTATCGCCCTCGCGGTACTGGCAGCCGTCTGGCAGGCCATCCCGGCCCGCGAACCCGTGACCGTTGCACGTGACCCGTTTGCGCTGTTCCCCACAAGCGTCGGCGCGTGGGACACAGGCGCCCAGCGCAGCCTTGATCCGGCCATTGAACAGATTCTGGCGGCTGACGACTATTATTCCACCGAGATGCGGCATGCCTCGTCAGGCGCATCGGTAGACCTATTCCTTGCGTGGTATGCCAATCAGGAAAACGGCGGCGTGCACTCGCCCGAGGTTTGCCTGCCCGGCGGTGGCTGGGAAATCGCCGCGCTCGAACAGATTGACGCGCCATTTGCAGCCGATGCGCCATTCCGGCTGAACCGCGCCATCATCCAGAAAGATGCAACCCGGATGCTGGTCTATTACTGGTTCGAGCAGCAGGGCCAGCGGACGGCATCGGGTCTGACTGCCAAGTTGCAGTTGTTGCAGGGCAAGATCGCCAATGGACGCAATGACAGCGCCATCGTGCGGATCATCACACCGATTGAGGGTGCAGGCGACATGCCAAATGCCGAAGCCCGGCTGAACGATATTGGCCGCGATTTGATCGGCCAGTTACCGCGGTTCATTCCAGATGTCTGAAACCGGGGATCATATAAGGACCTAGCCACAACATCGCTTTTGCGAGGGAGGCGTAGAAGCGGTGTCATTCCAAAGGGGGAAAAAATGAACACACCAGTCTACGCCATGGACCCCGAGACATTTTTGGTCTCGACCGCCGCTGCACGCGAAGCCGCGGCACCCCACGCAGACGCATATCAATCCCAGACACCCTATCCCCACGGATCATTTGAAAACTTCCTTGATCCGGCGATCCTGATGAGGGTCAAGGAAGAGCTGCGACAGCTTCCGGAGGCGGAATCAAGTTTTGACCGGGCGCAGGAAAAGCTCAAAACCAGCTACATCCCCGAACGCCTGCCCAGCTATACGCGCAATCTGTTCTACGCGCTGAATTCCCGGCCCTTTGTCGCATTTCTGGAAGAACTGACAGGCATCAAGGGGCTGATCCCTGACCCCTATTTCATCGGGGCCGGCATCCATGTGGTCGCAAATGGCGGGCATCTGGATATTCACGCCGACTTTAACCACCACGGCAAGATGAACCTGGAACGGCGGCTGAACGTGCTGATCTACCTGAACGAGGACTGGGAAGAAGCATGGGGCGGGTCGTTCGAAATCTGGGATAAAGAGATGAAAGGCAAGGTAAAAAGCTTTGTGCCACTCTTTAACCGCATGGTCTGTTTCAACACGTCGTCGGACAGTTGGCACGGCAATCCGGAAACCGTGAACAACCCCAACGGGGACCCGCGCATGTCAATCGCGCTTTACTATTACACCGCCTCTTGGGACGCGTCGCGCAAATCGCATAGCACTTTGTTCAAACCCCGGCCTGGCACGGCCGACCAGCGCGACAGAATAGAGGCCCGGCATGCCACAATGCAGAACCTGTTGCCACCATTTGTCTATCGCCGGGTCGCCAATCGCCTGCGTCGCCTGGGTATCTGAGAGGGGGCAGCCCCATATAGCGAAGCGTTGCCTTAACGTTACGCTTCGCCCCGCAACTTTCGGAGGCAAATGAATTTCGCTTTAAGTAAGTCAGTTAAGGGCCTAGACTCAAACACGGATTCAGTTTGATCAATGCCCACACCGCAAAAAGAAGGGCCAAGAGGGAAGTTATGAGCAAATTCTTACGTGCGATATGCACCGCAATGATTGTCGTCCCGCTGATGACCGTGATGGCCTCGGCGCAGAGCGACTACCGCGTCAGAAGCGACGATGTCCTGCAGCTGGAAGTGCTGGAAGACCCCAGCCTGAACCGGGACTTGCTGGTGCTGCCTGATGGGCAGATCAACGTGCCCTTTGTCGGCAACGTCCGCGCCCGTGGGCGCACCCTGGCGCAGATCAAAAGCACCGTCATGAACGCACTGGCGCCCAGCTTTGCAGAGCCACCGAATGTTTTCATCGGCCTGCGCGCGCTGGCTGATATCGAAGACCCCGAGCCGGTGACAATCGACGTCTATGTCATTGGCGAGGTCGAAACCCCAGGCAAGCGCGAGATTGAACCCGGCACGACCGTTCTTCAGTTCCTCGCAGAGATGGGCGGCTTTTCCACTTTCGCGGCGACCAAGCGTATTCAGCTGCGCACATCACGGACAGGGGTCGAACAAGTCTATAATTTCAACTATCAAGATGTTGAGCTGGGCGGCGGCAAAGGCACGACCACGATCATGGCGGATGGCGACGTGATCATCGTGCCGCAACGGCGCTTGTTTGAATAAATAAGGGGTTTTTGTGGTGGGGAAAAAGTTGTGTATGCGCTCCGGTCTGGTCGGGGCGCTGGCCGTTGGTGCGACGCCGGGATTTGCGCAGGATGGCGGCATTCAAACGACATTCGGTATCGCACAGAGTATCGAAGGCGTGCGCAATCCTGCCTTGGCCATCCCGGCCGAGGACGCCGATATCGCGGCCACAACCACCCTGTCCTACAGCATCGTCAGCGAAACACGCACCCAACTGTTCCGCTTCGGCGCGGATAGCAGCTTTCGCATCGAATATGACGACGATGATGAACTCATCGGCGAATTCGAAGCACCAACACTGACATTCGGCTATACGCGGGCTGGTGCCACATCGTCCTTCTCGGCCTCGGCCCGGTTCCTGCGCGAAGAAATCGACAGCGCGCCGGATTTCTCGGATTTTGTGACCGATGATGGCATCCTCGAAATTCCGGATGATTTCACCGATCTGTCCGGAACCGGGCGTCGGACAGGCTATACGGTCGCCTCAATCCTGACCCTAGGCCGCGACCGCCCCCTGGGGTTCGAGTTCGAGATCGGCACAAGCGGTGTTCTTTACGAGGATGTGACCGATCCAGATCTGACTGATGTGACCAATGTGTCAGCCCGTGTCGGGACATTGCTGCGCTTTTCCGACGTTCTGTCGGGCAGGTTGTCATATGGTTATTCGCTGACCGAAGAAGATGACACCGCCGAAACCGTCCGGCGGACCCAAAGCATCGGCGCGGGCCTAACCTACAACCTGTCCCCGCGCAGCACGTTTGATATCGGGATTGGCGCCGAACAGACCGAAACCGAGGTCACAACAGGCACAAGCGAGGTGGACGGGCTGACAGGTCGGCTTGGCTACCGGCAGGTGATGCCAAATGGTGACCTGACGGCCGTTCTTGATGCCAGCCGCGATGTTGCCGGCGATCTTTTGTTGGAATTCCGGCTTGGGCGCAGCCTTGCATTACCGACCGGCACCCTGGCGGTCAGTGTGGGTGCCACCCGTCCTGATGGCGACGACCCTGCATTTATCGGCACGGTCGACTATACATATATTCTGCCCGATCAGCGTATCCTGCTTCGCCTTGATCGCAGTGTGACCATTGACCTGGAAGATGACATCAGACGGCGCACCCTGCTGGGGGCGTTCTACAGCTACGACATCAACCGTTTCTCCAGCCTCAGCCTTGGGATCAGCCACATCGTGGCCGAGGAAAGCGACGCAGCTGGCCGGGTCGAGCGGACCGACCTGACCGGTTCATACAGCTACGCGTTGACCGCCGATTGGGATCTGAGCGCAGGTTTTGCGTATAGCGTCCGAGACGAGGAAGCTGTGGGCGAGGCGGACTCGTCGCTGATCTCTATCTCGCTATCGCGTGAATTCACCTCGCGGCGCTGACCGCGGGGGCGGGGCCAAACCGTAGCACCCCAGACACGGATCGCTTCGCTGACGCAAAAAACCGGTTTGAGGCGTGGCATTGACCGACCGCATCCCCTATGACGATCAGCGTAAGTTTTAGGTATTTTAAGAAGGTTGGCTGCGTTGATTGAACAGACAGCACTGCCCGGTGTCCGGATCATTTCACCACGATGGTTCGCCGATAATCGCGGCGCGTTTTGCGAAACATATAATCAGGAAAGCTGGGCCAAGCTCGGCGTGACCGAAACATTCGTTCAGGACAATCATTCGGTCAGCCGTGATATCGGCACGGTCCGTGGCCTGCATTTCCAAAGCCCCCCCAGCGCACAAGCCAAACTGGTCCGTGTGATCGTGGGCGCAATCTGGGATGTCGCCGTTGATATCCGCAAGGGCTCACCCACCTATGGCAAATGGGTCGGCGTTGATCTGACGGCCGAAAACAAGCGCCAATTGCTGATCCCGGCAGGGTTTCTGCACGGGTTCGTCACCCGCGCGCCCAATACAGAAGTGGTCTATAAATGTTCTAGCACCTACGCGCCCGCGACCGAGGGGGCCGTACGCTTTGATGATCCGGAACTGAATATCGACTGGGGCATCCCCGGCAGCAACGCCGTTCTGTCTGACAAGGACGCCGTTGCCGGCCGCTTTGCCGACCTCGACAGCCCGTTTGCATTCGAAGGGGACGTGCAATGAAGATTCTGATCACCGGCGGCGCGGGTTTCATCGGCTCTGCCGTTGTCAAAACCGCCATCGCCCAAGGCCATCAGGTCGTGAATGTTGACAGTCTGACCTATGCGGCCTGTCTGGCCAGCCTTGATGATGTCAAAGATAACCCCGCCTATGCCTTTGCGCAGGTCGATATCTGCGACCGGGCCGCGCTGAATACGGTGTTTGCCGATCATCAGCCCGACGCCGTGATGCATCTGGCCGCTGAAAGCCACGTGGACCGGTCCATCGACGGGCCAGAGACTTTTGTGCAGACAAATGTCATGGGCACCTTCCATATGCTCGAGGCCGCCCGCGCCCTGTGGGAAGCAAAAGGCCGCTCCGCCGATTTCCGGTTCCACCATATTTCCACCGATGAGGTCTTTGGCAGTCTGGGCGAGACCGGCAAGTTTGACGAAGAGACCCGCTACGACCCGCGATCGCCCTATTCGGCCAGCAAGGCGGGCAGCGATCATCTGGTCCGCGCCTGGCATGAAACCTATGACCTGCCGGTTGTGCTGACGAACTGTTCCAACAATTACGGCCCCCGGCAATTCCCGGAAAAGCTGATCCCAGTCACGATCCTGAACGCCATGGCAGGCAAGCCCTTGCCGATCTACGGCGCTGGCCTGAACGTGCGCGATTGGCTGCATGTAGATGATCACGCCGAAGCCCTGTTGCTGGTGCTGACAAAAGCAGCACCCGGCGCGACCTACGCGATTGGCGGCGAGGCTGAGGCCCGCAATATTGATATCGTCAAAACCATTTGCGACATCCTTGACCGCAAACGGCCCGGCAACGCGCCTTACGCCGATCAGATCACCCATGTCACCGACAGACCCGGCCATGATCAGCGCTACGCCATTGATCCGTCCCGGATCAAGGCAGACCTGGGCTGGACCCCTGCGCATAGTCTGCAACAGGGGCTCGAGGAAACCGTGGACTGGTATCTGAACAACACCGCATGGTGGGAACCTTTGCAGGCCCGCGAAGGCGTGGGGCAGCGCCTTGGTCAGGGCAAATCATGAAAATCCTGGTTTTCGGGAAAACCGGGCAAGTGGCCCGGGCGCTGACCGATGCAGCGCCAGCGCACGGCGTGGATCTTGTCATGTTGGACCGGCGCATGGCTGATCTGTCCGCACCTGAAAGCTGTGCCAGATTGATCGCCGAAACGGACGCCGACGCCGTGATCAACGCCGCCGCATGGACAGCCGTAGATGCCGCCGAAGAGGCGGAGGCAGACGCAACTGTTGTCAACGCCGCTGCACCGGGTGCCATGGCAGCCGCCGCTGCCGCCCGCGATCTGCCGTTCATCCATATTTCGACCGATTATGTCTTTTCGGGTGCTGAAGGCCCGGCATGGAAGCCTGACGATCCCACTGCCCCGTTGGGCGCCTATGGCCGCAGCAAGCTGGCAGGCGAACAGACCGTGATGGCCGCCAATGGCAACGCCGTCATCCTGCGGACGGCTTGGGTGTTTGACGCGGATGGCAAGAACTTTGTGACCACCATGCTGCGCCTTGGTCAAACGCATCCGACATTGCGTGTGGTGGCCGATCAGTTTGGCGGGCCGACCCCTGCATCCGCGATTGCGGACGCATGCCTGCGGATTGCGCAGGCGTTGCATGATGGCGTCGGGCAACCCGGTATCTATCATTTCAGTGGGGCGCCAGACATCAACTGGGCTGGATTTGCGCGCGCAATATTCGCCCGCAGCGGGCAGGACGTCACCGTCGCGGATATCACCACGGCAGACTACCCGACCCCCGCTATGCGGCCTGCCAATTCGCGGTTGGATTGTACCAGCCTGAAAACCGCATTTGGCATTGACCGGCCCGATTGGGCCGCAGCCCTCGACCAGATCATCAAGGAGCCATCGTCATGAAGCAACGCAAGGGTCTGATCCTCGCTGGTGGCACCGGATCGCGGCTTTGGCCGATCACGCAAGGTGTGTCCAAGCAATTGATGCCGATCTATGACAAGCCGATGATCTATTACCCGTTGTCGGTGTTGATGCTGTCGGGCATCCGCGACATCGGCGTGATCACCACGCCCGAGGATGCCGCACAGTTTCAAAACCTGCTGGGTGACGGCACCCAATGGGGCCTGAACCTGACATATCTTGTGCAACCCAAACCCGAAGGTCTGGCGCAGGCCTATCTGGTGGGTGAGGCGTTTCTGGATGGTCACCCATCGGCGATGGTTCTGGGGGACAATATCTTTTTTGGCCATGGGCTACCCGAATTGCTGCAGGCCGCCGATGCGCGCCCCAGCGGCGGCACGGTCTTTGGCTATCACGTCTCGGACCCGGAACGGTACGGCGTGGTCGGTATGGACAAGGACGGGCGGGTCACCCAGATCATCGAAAAGCCTGAGGTGCCGCCCTCGAATTATGCCGTAACGGGCCTCTATTTTCTTGATGAAACCGCCCCCGACCGGGCGCGCGGTATCACCCCATCCGCCCGCGGCGAGTTGGAGATCACTTCGCTTTTGGAAACCTATCTGACCGAAGGCGCGTTGGAGGTCGAGCGGATGGGCCGTGGCTTTGCGTGGCTCGACACGGGCACGCATGGCAGCCTGCTGGATGCGGGGAATTTTGTACGCACGTTGCAGTCCCGCCAGGGCATGCAAACCGGCTGCCCCGAAGAGATCGCCTTCCAGAAGGGCTGGATTTCGCGCGATGCATTGCAGGACATCGCCGCAAAGTACTCCAAGAATGAATACGGTACTTATCTGGAAGGGTTGCTGGCCGAATAATCCGCTGGATTACGAGGCGCGGCCCATCGCGCGCAGGACCTCTGCAGCGGCGCTGACAACCGGGTCATGGGTGTCTTTGAGGATGCTCAGGCGGTCGAACCGCTGCGGGTCGATATTCACCGCATTTCGCAATGCATCCCCAAACGCCATGCGCAATTCAGTGCCGATATTGAACTTGCAGATATGCGAATTGCGCGCCAGTTCCGTACGCTGGGTGACCGGTACGCCTGAGCCGCCGTGAATGACCAGCGGCACCTCTGTCACGGCCTCGATCGCGCGGATGCGGTCGACGTCCAGACCGCCCTGCTTATCCTGCTGCAGATGCACATTCCCCACCGAGATGGCCATCGCGTCAACACCCGTTTCGGCCGCAAATTCAGCCGCCTCTTGCGGATCCGTCCCAGCCGAGCTTTCGCCATCGGCATAGCCGACAAAGCCGATTTCACCCTCGCACGAGATCCCGGCATCATGCGCCATTTGCACAATGGCCGCCGTTTCCGCAATGTTTTGGGCAAGTGGCTTGCGTGAGCCGTCATACATCAGTGACGTGAACCCGCTATCCAGCGCATCCTTGCATTCGTCCAAAGTGTAGCCGTGGTCCAGATGTGCCACGACCGGGACCGATGCATGTTCCGCCAGATGGCGAAACATCTTGCCAAGGATCGGCAGGGGCGTATGCGCCCGACACGACGGTCCGGCCTGCAGGATCACCGGGCACCCCACCAGTTCGGCAGCGGCCACATAGGCGCGCATATCTTCCCATCCCAGCGTGACGAGGCCCGCAACGGCGTAGCCCTCGCGCAAGGCAGGCTGCAAAACATCTTTCAGTGTGACAAGCGGCATTGGTATTCCTTTAACGCCCCGGACAGGATCCGGGGCCGCATGATCGCTGGCTGTACGCCGCGCGCTTATTTGAATTTGGCAACCATATCCTTGATGCCGGGTATCGTTTCGACCTGATAGGCATGGGTCGGCTGAAAGAACTGCACCAGACTACGCTGACTTAATCCGCCCAGAATGGTGAAGTAATACATCTCGTAGCCCGGCATCACAGCACAGGGGTGGTAGCCCTTGTCGATGCAAATCGTTGACCCATCCATCAATTGATACGCATCACCCGGCTTGCCCTCTTCGCGCTGCAGGATCTGCACACCCGAGCCGTGGTTTGGCTTGAACCGGAAATTGTAGGTCTCGTCATGGCGGGTTTCATGCGGCAGGTTATCAGTGTCATGCTTGTGCGCCGGAAAACCGGACCAGCCACCTGCGCCCACGGTGAACAACTCGCTGACCAACAGCCGCCCTACCCTATCATGCTGTTTCTGGCCCAGAATATGTTTGATCTTGCGATGTGTTTTGGTGTCGTCAGACCCGTATTGCACCTTGTCCAGCTCGGGGACACGCACATCAAAAGGCTCTAGGACCTTGTCGTATTTCGCGCCGGCAATAAAGGTTTCGGTATCATTGACGGCCACCATGCTGACCTTGGCACCTACCGGCACGTAGACGCCCTCGGGCTCGCCATCCCAGACGTCAACACCCCGGTTGCCCAGCGCGTCAAATGCGACGCCCTCGACATTCACGTTGATCGTGCCGGTCGCAGGGACAATGCAGGTCTCGTATCCAGGAACCTGATATTCAAAGGCTTCCCCCGCCTTCAGCTTGACGATGTTGAAGTAATTCAGCGGCACTGTCGGGTCGTCGGCGTCGACGATGGGTTTGTTCTGGTTGTCATGGGGCGCGATATGCATGTGTTATCCTCAGGCAGGTTCCGCCGGACCGGGATGGTCGGCCAGAAAGGTTTCGAGATCATCAGGAAAAGGCATTGCAGGTGCGCAGCCGGGGCGTGCCACAACATAGGCCGCGCAGGCGGACCCCCGCAGCACCGCAGTTTCAAGGTCATGCCCGTCAGCAATTGCGCAGAGCATGCCAGCCATGAAACTGTCGCCCGCCCCGGTGGGTTTGAGCGCATCAACCCTGTAGATGCCCGTGCGCAATTCCTGGCCGTCCGCAAATGTCACCGCGCCATGCTCGCCCATCTTATAGACCACGATGCTGGCGCTGCTGCCGGCCAGCGCACGTGCCTTGGCAAGCCCCTTGTCTTTACTGCCCGCCATGAAACCGAATTCGTCATCATTGCCGACGATCACATCCGACATGGCACCTGCCTTTGACAGCACCTCTTCGGCGACTTGTGGTGATGGCCAGCTATAGGGCCGGTAATCGACATCAAAAATGATCGGCAACCCGGCAGCCCGCGCCAGTTCAAATGCCCGAAACGCAGCGGTGCGGGACGGTTCGGCCGCAAATACCGTGCCTGCAGTCACCAACGCCCCAAATTGGGTGTAGTCCACGGCCTCGACATCGGCGATTGTCATCTCAAAATCCGCCGCACCGTTACGATAAATCACCGACTGGTGCCCCTCGATCCGGCTTTCATACAAGGCCAGCGAATTGCGCGCCTCACCGCCGACCGACCTGACATAGGTTGTCTGGACCCCGTAATGCCCAAGCTTGTTGACGCAAAAGCGGCCAACCGCGTCATCTGAAACAGATGTCACAAGGGCCGCCTGCCCGCCCAGCTTGACAATCCCCGCCGCAATATTGGCCGAAGAGCCGCCCATGTCGGCAGTAAACTGTTCCGCATCCTCGACAGCCATGCCCGGTGCGGGGAAGAGATCCATCCCGACCCGACCCACAACAACGAACCGGTTCTGCCTGATGCCATCAAGAACGTTCATCAAATTCCCCTGCGCTGCTTGACGCGCGAGGCTTCGATCTCGGCATGTTTTTCAGCGACTTTGGGGTTATCGGTGACAGATGGTGTGCCGACCTCCCACCATGTGTGGCCTTCGGTTGTCCAACCCTCATAGGCATCAACTTTCATGACGATCACGCTTGTCTTGTCGGCGGCCTTGGCCCGTTTGAACGCATCCGCAAAGGCGGCGGGGTTCGCCACGGTTTCGGCATTT
Source organism: Yoonia sp. SS1-5 (assembly GCF_038443705.2). Lineage (NCBI taxonomy): Bacteria > Pseudomonadati > Pseudomonadota > Alphaproteobacteria > Rhodobacterales > Paracoccaceae > Yoonia > Yoonia rhodophyticola. The sequence goes on from NZ_CP151767.2 coordinate 1,750,469, forward strand.
GCACCCATGGCGGCGGCATGCGCCTCGAAATCAACGGCAAAGGGTGCGGGCACCGTAGGGCAATCTTCGATCAGGTTGTTGAAGCTTTCATTGCCGGTGTTGTTCTGCAACTTGTTAATCACGGCAAAGCCGCCATTGTCCAGCACACAGATAATCAGCTTGCGGCGCGTCAGGACCGACGAATAGATGTCCGAATTCATCAACAGGTAAGACCCATCACCGGTAAAGATCACGGTGTCTTTGTCGGGTTCACGCTCGAACTGCGCGATCCGTGCGCCCCAGCCGCCTGCAATTTCGTATCCCATGCAGGAAAAACCAAACTCCACATCGACGGTACCGATATCCTTGGTCTGCCAATGGGCCGTCACCTCGGCGGGAAGCCCGCCAGCGGCAGCCACTACCCGATCACGCGGATCACAGAGGTCGTTAACGACGCGGATCGCCTGACAATAGGAATTGGGGCCATTGCCCGGTGTGGTGATGTCATCTGTATAGGCGACCCATTCGGCACGCGCAGCCTGCGCCGTCTCTGTCCAAGCAGATGGCGCTTTGAAATCGCCCAATGCCGCGTCAAGTTGCCCGATGCTTTGCTTGGCATCACCAACAACCGTTATCGACATATGCTTGGCCGCATCATGGCGTCCGACATTCAGGGTGATGATTTGCGCGTCCTTGGAAAACGCGGTCCATGAGCCGGTTGTGAAATCCTGAAGCCGGGTGCCAATCGCCACAATCACATCGGCCTTTTCGGCAATCGCATTGGCGCTGTCAGATCCTGTCACGCCCAATGGCCCAATATTCAGTGCATGATCCTGCGTCAGGTTGGCCCGCCCGGCAATGGTTTCCACAACCGGTATATTGCGCGTTTCGGCAAAGCGGGTCATCTCGGCCACGGCGCCCGCATATTGTACACCACCACCAGCGATAATCATCGGCCGGGCAGCACCTTTCAGCAGCGCAGCAGCCGCGCCAATTTCCGCCGGATCAGCCGCCTGACTGCGGATATGATGGACCCGTTTGTCAAAAAACGCGGTTGGATAATCATAACTCCAGCCCTGAACATCCTGCGGCAGACCAATGAAGGCCGGGCCGCAATCGGCAGGGTCAAGCATTGTCGCCAAGGCGGCAGGCAGTGACTGGATGATTTGCGCGGGATGCGTGATCCGATCCCAATAGCGGCTGACAGCCTTGAATGCGTCGTTGACGCCGAATGTGGGATTGTTGAAATGCTCGAGCTGTTGCAACACCGGGTCAGGCAGACGCGTCAGAAAAGTATCGCCGCACAGCATCAGCATTGGCAGGCGATTGGCATGCGCGAGAGCGGCAGAGGTGAGAAGGTTCGCAGTGCCGGGTCCGGCGCTTGCGGTGCAGAACATAAATCGCTTGCGCAGCCATTGCTTGGCATAGCCAGCTGCTGCAAAGCCCATGCTTTGCTCATTCTGGCCACGATAAAGGGGCAGTGCATCCTTTGCATCATAGAGCGCCTCGCCCAGACAGGTCACGTTGCCGTGGCCGAAGATGCCAAAGCCACCGCCGCAGACCCGCATCTCTTGCCCGTCAATTACAATATACTGGTTCGCAAGAAACCGGATGATGGCCTGCGCCGTCGTCAGGCGCACTGTCTCGTTTGTCATCTGTCTATTTTTTCCTCACGTGCGGCGACCAAGCGATTGACGCTTGCGCGTTTTCGAATCTGAGGATACTAATTTTGCAACCGGTTGCAAACTAATAATCGAACAGGACCCTTTCATGACTGAATTCGGCATCGGCATTGTAGGCGGCGGCTATATGGGTAAGGCCCATGCTGTTGCAATGGCCGCGGTCGGCGCGGTTTTCGAAACGACATTGCGGCCACGGCTGGAAATGGTTTGCGCCAGTTCGGTTGCCAGTGCCGAGCGGTATCGCGCCGCCTATGGCTTTGCCCGCGGCACTGATGATTGGCGTGTGCTTGTGAATGATCCAAAGGTCGAGGGGATCATCATCGCTTCGCCGCAGGAAACCCATCGCGAGATCGCATTGGCCGCATTTGCCCTGAACAAGCCCGTCTTTTGTGAAAAGCCATTGGGCGCGTCGCTGGATGACAGCCGGGCCATGGTTGACGCCGCACAGGGTCAGATCAGCATGACGGGGTTCAACTATATTCGCACGCCTGCCAGCCAATATGCCCGTCAGTTGATTGCCGAAGGCGCCATTGGCGATATCACCTGGTTTCGTGGCGAACATACCGAGGATTTTCTGGCTGATCCAAACAGCCCCGCAACCTGGCGCACCACGGGTGATGCCAATGGCACGATGGGTGATCTGGCCCCGCATATGATCAACGGCGCCCTGGCCCTGATTGGTCCGATGACATCGCTGATTGCCGAAATCGAGACCGTGCATCCGACCCGGCCCGGCGGAACCGTCACCAATGATGACCACGGCCAGATGATGTGCCGCTTTGAAAACGGCGCCATGGGTCAGCTCTATTTCAGTCGGGTCAGCCATGGCCGCAAAATGGGCTACGCCTACGAGATCACAGGCACCAAGGGTGCTATCAGGTTCGATCAGGAAGATCAGAATGCCCTGTGGCTCTATGATATGGACGAACCCGAGGCGACGCGCGGCTTCCGCAAAATTCTGACCGGGCCAGCACATCCGGATTATGCGGCTTTTTGTCAGGGCCCCGGTCACGGCACCGGATATCAGGACCAGATCATTATCGAGGCCAAGGATTTCCTTCAGGCGATCGAAACCGGAAAACCTGTCTGGCCGACCTTCAAGGACGGCATGGACGTCAACCAGATTGTGACAGCGGCGATGGCATCATCCCGGGCCAAGGCCTGGGTGGATGTGGACGCCTTCTAACGAGACTGCGAAAGGCATCAATTATGACAATCAAGATCGGAAATGCCCCCTGTTCCTGGGGCATCGAATTCGCCAGCGATCCAGCATATCCCACATGGCAATCCGTTTTGGATCAATGCGCAGCCGCTGGCTACAAAGGTATTGAGCTGGGGCCGATCGGCTTTATGCCGGAGGACCCGAACATCCTTGGCCCCGCACTTGCAGAACGCGATCTGGAACTGATTGGCGGTGTGATCTTTCAGCCCTTTCATGACGCGGCCAAATGGGATCAGGTCATGGATGCCTCGATCCGGACCTGCCGGTCACTATCCGCGCAGGGCGCCAAGCATCTGGTCCTGATCGACAGCATCTCGCCCCGGCGCGCACCCACCGCCGGTCGCGCGGACGAGGCAGAGCAGATGGACAATGCCGAATGGACCGCCTTTCGCGACCGGATCGCGCGGATCGCGCAAATGGGTACAAATGAATACGGGCTGACTGTCGGGATGCATGCCCATGCGGGCGGATTTGTCGATTTCGAGCCCGAACTTGATCGCATCCTCAATGAAATCGACGACAGCATTCTGAAGATCTGCTTTGATACCGGCCATCATTCCTATGCGGGTTTCGATCCTGTTGCATTCATGCGCCGCAATGCCAGTCGGATCAGCTATATGCATTTCAAGGATATCGACCCGGTCGTAAAGGCCGATGTCGTCGCCAATCGCACGGATTTCTACAAAGCATGCGGACAAGGCATTTTCTGCAATCTCGGCGAGGGTGATGTGGATTTCCCCGCGGTCCGGCAGGTGCTGGTGGATGCCGGGTTCGAAGGCTGGTGTACGGTCGAGCAGGATTGCGACCCAGCGCTGCCCGGCACCCCGCTGGAAGATGCAACATCCAACCGCACCTATCTCGAAAGCATCGGCTTCTAACGGGGCTGCGAAACGAAAGACAAAACCATGACAAAACTCAAATGGGGCATGATCGGCGGCGGTGAAGGCAGCCAGATCGGACCGGCACACCGGCTTGGGGCCGGCCTTGACGGATTATTCACATTCACGGCTGGCGCGCTTGACCATCGGCCTGACGAGGGCCGCGATTACGGGATCCGCCTTGGGCTGGATGCCGACCGGGCTTATGGCAGCTGGCAGGACATGCTTGCCGGCGAAAAGGCCCGCGATGACCGGGTCGATCTGGTCACTGTCGCGACCCCCAACAGCACGCATTTCGAAATCACCAAGGCCTTTCTGGAGGCCGGTTTTCACGTGCTGTGCGAAAAGCCCATGACCATGACGGTCGAGGAAGGCGAAGCCATCGTCGAGGTCGCCAAGAAGACCGGCAGCATATGTGCGGTCAATTATGGCTATACCGGTTACAGTCTGGTCCGCCATATGCGGGCGATGGTCGCGCGCGGCGATATCGGTAAGGTCCGCCTTGTAAAAGCTGAGTTTGCGCATGGCCACCATGCCGACGCGACCGACGCCGACAATCCGCGCGTCAGGTGGCGCTATGACCCTGCACAGGCCGGTGTCTCGGCCCAATTTGCTGATTGTGGCATACATGCGCTTCACATGGCGTCCTTTGTCACTGGCCAGGAGGTGACAAAACTGTCCGCAGATACGGTGTCCTGCATCCCTGTCCGGACACTGGAAGACGATGCCATGGTCAACTTTCGCATGGATGGCGGCGCCGTTGGCAGGCTTTGGACCTCATCCGTTGCGATCGGACGACAGCATGGGCTGACCATTCAGGTCTTTGGCGAAACCGGCGGCCTGCGCTGGGCGCAGGAACAGCCCAACCAGCTATACTACATGCCATTGAACGCGCGGCTGCAGATCATCGAACGGGGCGAAGGAAACCTGTCACCCGAGGCTGATCGGACATCGCGCGTCACGGTAGGCCATGCAGAGGGCATGCCGCTTGCCTTTGCCAATATCTACGGCGATCTGGCCGAAGCGATCAACGCCCGCAAGGAAGGCCGGGTGATGGATCCTGCGGCCAATCTTTATCCGCGCGCCGAGGATGGGTTGCGGTCAATGGCGGCGGTGTTCGCGGTCGCCGAAAGCGGTAAGGCAGATGGGCAATGGCTGGACGCCCGCCCACCCATGTTCCGCTAGGGTCAGGACCCATTATCGCGGGGCCGCAAGGTCCCGCGCTCGACAATCTGGCAGGGGAACAACCGCGCCTCCGGGTAGCGATCCGGGTCGTCCAGCATGGCCACCATCAGGTCAACCGAGGCATCAACAATCTGGCGGATTGGCTGGCGGATCGTTGTCAGCGCGATGTTTTCCCAGCCTGACATCTCCATATCGTTAAAGCCGATCACGCCAATATCGTCCGGGGCAGATAACCCAAGATCGCGGATCGCGCTTAAGACACCGATAGACAGCACGTCATCGCCGCAGAAATACGCCTCGGCGGTGCCGGTTTGGGCGAGGCGCAGCATCTCGGCCCGCCCGGCCTGAAACGAATAATCATCCGCAAAGGAATAGCTGCACGACATCTGCGGATGTTGCGCGACCTCGGCCTGAAACCCTTGCAAACGATCCTGGGTCGACGTCGCCGCGCGCGGGCCGCCCAGAAAGGCAACCGACCTATAGCCCCGCGCCGCAAGCTCTGCTGCGGCCATCCGACCCACATGCATATTGTCGATCCCGACCACGTGAACGTCCGGGCTGCTGGAATAGCGGCCAAACGTGTTGACGACCGACATCTGCTTGTCCCGAAATGCCTTGGAAAAGGCGGGTGGCAGGGTCGATGAGGCGACGATCACGCCGTCTACGGAATACTGGTTCAGCATCCGCACAGATTGGGCAGGATCGGTTTCATTGCTCAGATTCACCAGCAGGGGGCGCAGGCCCCTGTCCTGCAAACCGCAGGTGAACAGATCAAAAACCTCAAGAAATATAGGGTTGTGAAAATTGTTGGCCACAAGACCGATCAGTTTGGTCCGCCGGGTTGTCAGGCTGCGGGCCAGAAAGTTGGGGCTGTATCCCAGTTCGGCTGCGGCCTTTTCGACCTTGCGGCGCATCTTGACCGAAACAGAGGCCCCATCGGTAAACGTGCGCGACACCGCCGAGGTAGAAACACCCGCCCGGTTTGCAACATCTTTCAAGGTCGGCGACATGGCCACTCCGGTTTCCTAGGCTTGCCGCAACATAGAATTGGGGGCGGCGGCTTGCAACCGATTGCAAGGCGCGATCCATGATTTGAAAGCGCTGCAACAGTCTAATCGGTACGGCCCGCGTAGTTTTTTGGCGCAAGCCCGGCCTGAAACCAGTTGATAAAGCTGACAACCGAATAAACCGGCAACCCGGTCGCCTGCCTGATATCAGGGGCATATGGCGTCATATTCGTGCATTCCAGCACCAGTGCGCCAATGTCAGGATGATCGGCAACAAGTGCCCGCGCAGCCGCGACATTGTCTGCCCGCGCAAGGGGCACATCCAGCGTGGGGGCGTCGGTCAATATGGCCCGGGTGAATTCCTGCCCGCCCGCTGTCGATCCGATGGGCGTATTTGCGGGCACGTTTGCGGCGGCCAGATGGGTTTTTTGCAAGCTACTTCCCGAGATCGTCAGAATGCCCGCACGCTTGCCCGGCGGCAATGTCGCGTTGACCATGGCGACCTGCATCAGGGACGAGCTTGCGACCGGCACGCCAACAGCCGCAGAAAGCTGGTCCTGAAAAAGAGACAGGAACCCGCAGGTCGTCGTAATGCCATCTACCCCGGCAGCAACCAGCGCCTTTGCGCCCTTGATGAATGCGGCCTGCGTCCCCGTCGCCCCCTGCCGGACCACTTTGTCAGGCGATGCGCCTTGCACGACCTGGTAGCGGACCGGGAAATCCCATGTCTGCGGATTCCCCATATCACCGGGGATCCGCGGGAACCGACTGTCCAGCATCAGGATCCCCACACATCCCTGGCCTGCGGACCTGCTGCCGTCGTTTGCCACTGTCAGCCCCTTTATTGCGCCCACCCGCATCTTGACCAACCGCGCGCAGATTTCCAAGGTGCAGCATACCGGGAGGAGATCATCCGCATGACGCATACCAAAAAGGTCGCGGTGATCGGCGCAGGCATTGTTGGTGTGGCCACGGCCATCTGGCTGCAACGGGATGGCTATCAGGTGACGCTGATTGACAAACAGGGCCCCGCCGCCGGCACAAGTTTCGGCAATGGCGGGGTGCTGGCCTCTTGCGCCGCTGTTCCCGTGACCGGGCCCGGCCTGATCCGCAAGGCCCCGCGCATGCTGCTGGACCCGGCACAGCCGCTATTTCTGAAATGGCGCTATCTGCCGCGCCTGCTGCCATGGCTGACCCGCTACCTCAGACACGCCAATGCGGCCGATACCAGACGGATCGCAAAGGCAATTGCCGGGGTCACAACTGACAGCCTGGCAGAACATCAGTCCCTTGCAGACGGAACCATCGCAGCCCGATGGATCATCCCGTCAGACTATATCTACGCCTACAAGGATCAGGCGGCCTTTGCCGCCGACAGCTTTGCCTGGGATATCCGGCAGGCCCTCGGGTTTCGCTGGGATTTATGGGATAGCGCGGCCTTTTCTGCCTATGACCCGGTCTTTTCGCCTGACCTGGGCTTTGCCGTGTGCATGGGCAATCACGGGCGCATCGCGGACCCCGGTGCTTATGTCAAAGATCTCGCCCGGCATTTTGAACGGCAGGGCGGGACGCTGCATATTGGCGCCGTGACAGATATCCTGCGCACCGCCGGCGACGTTTCAGGCGTGCAGGTGGATGGCACGGTGATCCCTTGTGACATTGCGGTGCTGACGGCGGGGGTCTGGTCGAAAACGCTTGCAGCGGCGCTGGGGCTGCACATTCCCATGGAAACCGAGCGCGGCTATCATCTGGATCTTTGGGCGCCATCTGTCATGCCCAAAGCCCCGGTGATGATCGCGGGTGGCAAATTTGTCGCCACCCCCATGGATGGCCGGTTGCGACTGGCCGGCATTGTGGAATTTGGCGGCCTTGATGCGGCGCCATCGCGACCGCCTTTTGCACTTCTCAAGCGGAATATCCGCAAGGCCATTCCGGGGCTGACCTGGGACCATGCAACCGAATGGATGGGGCATCGCCCGGCCCCCGCGGATTCCATTCCGGTTATCGGCGAGGTCCCGGGGATCAAGGGCGTCTATGCCGGATTTGGCCATCACCATATTGGCCTGACAAGTGGACCAAAGACAGGACGGCTGCTGGCCCAGATAGTCGCGGGCAAAAAACCAAACCTTGACCTCAGCGCCTATTCGCCCGCACGCTATGCCAGTGATGGGCAACAAGACCCTGACGTGAAACTGGGAGACTGATTGATGAAAAGACTAACAAGCCTGATGATGGCAACGGCATTGACCGCAAGTGCGACCCTGCCCGCCCTCGCTGACGGACACGCACAGACCTGGGATATGCCCATGGCGTATGCGGCCAGCAACTTTCATTCCGAAAACGGCGTGAAGTTCGCCGATTGCGTCCGCGAAGGCACCGGGGGTGCGATTGATATCACGGTGCATCCGGGCGGGTCATTGTTCAAAGGTGCGGATATCAAGCGGGCCGTTCAGACCGGTCAGGTCCCGATCGGCGAGCGGCTGCTGTCAGGTCACCAGAACGAAAACGCGGTCTTTGGCTTTGACAATGTCCCGTTTCTGGCCACCTCATTTGACGACGCGGAAAAGCTGAACGCCGCCGCCGCCCCCAAGATCGCCGAGATTCTCGCCGAACAGAACCTGACTGTGCTGTATTCCGTCCCATGGCCGCCGCAGGGCCTCTATTTCAACAAAGAGGTGAACGCGGTTGCGGATATGGAGGGGCTGAAATTCCGGTCCTACAACAATGCGACCTCCCGCTTTGCGGAACTGACAGGGATGTTGCCTGTGACGATTGAGGCCGCTGAAATCAGCCAGGCTTTTGCAACCGGCGTGGCCGAGGCGATGATCTCGTCAGGTGCGACCGGATATGACCGCAAGGTCTGGGAATCATTGTCTCATTTCTACGAGGTCAATGGCTGGCTGCCGCGCAACTATGTCATGGTTAACAATGACGCCTGGGCTGAAGTGTCCGAGGAAAATCAGACCGCGATCATGGCCTGTGCCGAAACCGCCGCAGCCGACGGTTTGCAAGCGTCCAAGGACTATACCCAGTTCACCATGGATGGACTGGCAGAAGGTGGCATGACTGTCGGGCCGGCAGGTGATGCGCTGGTCGAAGAACTGAAAGCAATCGGCGAGACGATGACAGCCGAATGGCTGGAAAATGCGGGCGCCGATGGTCAGGCCATCGTGGACGCGTTCAAAGCCGCGCAGTAAGCGCAGACCAATCCGGCCGCCCGCATATCATCGGGCGGCCATTTTTCCGATCAGAACTGGGGGCCAGCTATGGGTATCGTCCGACGGACGCTGGATGGGATGTACACGGTTTCCGGGGTCCTTGCCGGGCTTTGCCTGATCGCGATCCTGTGCCTTATCATCATCCAGATGCTGGCCCGCTGGACCGGCGAGGTATTCCCCGGAGCCCCGGATTATGCAGGCTATGCGATGGCGGCTGCGTCTTTTCTGGCCTTTGCCAACGCGTTGAACAAGGGCAGCCATATCCGGGTCTCTATCGTTTTGAATGCGGTTGGCCCGCGCGCCCGGCTGTGGCTGGAAATCTGGTGTTTTGCCATCGGGGCGGCGACAGCCTGGTATGTCAGCTATTACAGCTACCGGATGCTGGGCTTTGCCATCAAATTCAATGATGTCAGTCAGGGGCAGGACGCAACACCACTTTGGATACCGCAATCGGCCATGCTGGTGGGCATGATTATTCTGGCCATCGCCCTGACCGACAATTTGCTGACGCTTTTGACCACCGGCCAACATCGCATCATCCGCGATGTGACCGATACGCAGGCGGAGTAGGCAGATGGACCAGGCATATGTGATTATCCTTTTTCTGTTCGTGCTGTTTACCTTGCTGGGTTCAGGCGTCTGGGTCGGTCTGGCGCTGATGGGCGTTGCCTATGTGGGGATGGAGCTGTTCGCATCAGGCCCAACCGGCGACCGTATGGTCACCACGATCTGGAGCGCATCATCCAGCTGGACCCTGACCGCCCTGCCCTTGTTCATCTGGATGGGCGAGGTTTTGTTTCGCACCCGATTGTCGCAGGACATGTTTCAGGGGCTCGCACCATGGATGGCCCGGCTTCCGGGGGGATTGGTCCATACCAATATCGTCGGATGCACGGTTTTTGCCGCTGTCTCGGGGTCCTCGGCGGCGACGCTGACAACGGTCGGCAAAATGTCGATCCCGGAACTGCGCAAGCGGCAATATCCCGAACATATGGTCATCGGCACCCTGGCAGGTGCGGCTACATTGGGCCTGATGATCCCACCCTCGCTGACATTGATCGTCTATGGCGTGTCGATCAACGAAAGCATCATCAAGCTGTTCTTTGCGGGGATCGTTCCCGGGCTGGTACTGGCCGCGATGTTCATGGCCTATGCGGGGCTTTATTCGGTATTCGGCAAGGATTGGCGGCCGCTGCAGGAAACCGGGCTAAGCCTTGCCGAAAAGCTGAAAAACTCGCGTTTCCTTATCCCCGTCATGCTGCTGATCAGTGTGGTCATCGGCTCGATGTTTCTGGGCTATGCCACCGCGACCGAGGCAGCGGCCATCGGCGTTGTTGGCTCACTGGTTCTGGCGGCCTTACAAGGGTCACTGTCCTGGGCCACATTCACGCAAAGCCTGATGGGTGCCACCCGGACCTCGGCCATGATTGCGCTGATCCTTGCGGGGGCTGCGTTCCTGTCGCTGGCGATGGGCTTTACCGGACTGCCCCGGGGCCTTGCGGATCTGATCGCCGGATGGGAGTTGTCGCGGTTCGAATTGTTGATGGCGCTGCTGGTCTTCTACATCATTCTGGGCTGCTTTCTTGACGGGATTTCGTCCGTGGTTCTGACCATGGCCGTTGTCGAGCCCATGGTCCGCGAGGCCGGGATTGATATGATCTGGTTCGGTATCTTCATCGTGGTGGTTGTCGAAATGGCACAGATCACACCACCGATCGGGTTCAACCTGTTTGTGCTGCAGGGCATGACGGATCACGAAATGGGATATATCGCCAAGGCGGCGATCCCGATGTTCCTGATCATGGTGTTGATGGTGTTTGTGCTGATCCTGTTCCCGGATCTGGCGACCTGGCTGCCGGACTATGTGCGCAACAGCCCGGGCGGCTGACCCCCGGTGCTAGGCCTTCTGGAACGCATCGCACCTTACGGGCGATGGTGTCTGGTCATCGGGCTTGTCGCGGGGCTTGCCTTGCCGGGCATTGCAGCACTGCTCCGACCCTGGTTGCCGGAATTGATTGCCGCACTGCTTTGCCTTGCCGCATTGCGCATCGGGCCGACCGCGTCCACCGGTGGTCTGCGCGATCTGGGACAAACATTGCGTGTGCTGGCGGTGTTTCAGGTCCTTGCACCGATGCTCGCATTGGGTGCGCTGCATCTTTTTGGCGTAACCCACGCCCCGTGGGCATTGGCGCTGGTCCTCGTGCTGGCCGCCCCATCCGTCACGGGCAGCCCACATTTCGCGATCATGATGGGCAAAGACCCTGTCATGCCCATGCGCCTGCTGCTGGTTGGCACCGCGATATTTCCACTGACGGTCGTTCCAGTCCTCTGGCTATCGCCCGCCGCCGAAACCACGGGCCAAGTCATCGCGGGCGCATTGCGATTGCTTGGCGTTATTGCCGGGGCGGTCGGGCTGGCCTTTGTGATCCGGTCAACGATCTGGCGGCAGATCAAGGACAATCAGCGAAACGCGCTGGACGGCGCATCAGCGGTGTTGCTGGCGGTGGTCGTGGTCGGGCTGATGTCTGCGGTGGGGCCCGCGCTCGCGGACAGGCCGGTCAGCCTGCTGGGCTGGCTGTGTTTTGCGCTGGTTCTGAACTTTGGCCTTCAGCTGCTCACCTGGCACGCCCTGCCGTTGGACCACCCCGAACGGGATCGGACCGGTGCCGCCATCGTCGCGGGAAACCGCAACATCGCGCTGTTTCTTGTCGCCCTTCCCGAAGCGACCACCGATGTGATCCTGCTTTTCATCGGCTGCTATCAGGTGCCCATGTATCTGACGCCGCTGTTGATGAAGCGGCTCATCGCAAGATGACATCGCGTGGCCGACCCCGACACCCGACACCCGACACCCGACAATCTGATCAACATCGCATCATTGGCCAGATGCGCGCTTATTGCGCCCGCTTCACAGCCGCCGTTGCAACGCCCATCGCAATCAAGGCGCTGCCACCAAGGCGCGAGAACCATGCCAGCACAGCAGGACGTGCGATCCCCGCTATGGGATCGTTTGACCTGATCAGCTATCGCTGCCGTGTTGGGAATGGTCCACTTCCTCGGTCGCGGCGTCGCGGGTTTCGACGTTAAAGATGATCTCGAGTGTCCCCGCCTTTTCAAAGGTCAGGGTCGCGTCAAAGCTTTCGCCTTCCTCGAACGGATCGCCGCCAAGCCCCATAAACATCACATGCAGCCCGCCAGGTGCCAACGTCACGGTTTCGCCTGCTGCGATCTCAATACCGCCGTCCTGATGGGGCATGGTCGCGACGCCTTCTGCGTTCACTTCGGTCTTGTGGATCATCACCCGATCAAAAGCAGCCTCGACGCCGATCAACCGATCAGCCTCGGTACCGGTATTGGTGATCGTCAGATATCCCGCACCGGCCATCGCTGTCTTCGTGGTTTCAAAGCTGTAGGGGTGATCAACGACCAGATCACCAAGCTTGAATTCATGGGCGGACAATGTGCTTGCTGCCATGGTTGCCGCAGCAACAAGTGACCCAAAGAGGCGCATTTTGAAATTCCTTCTCTCAGGCGTGCTGACCGCGCGCGCAGTTCTTGGCGCTTGTTAACCGTTTGCGTTGCCGATGTGAACGGGCGGATTGTCCGTTGCCCTGCGGTCAATCGTCCAGCAGGATCCGGGCGGCATTTCCTTTCTCATCGTCATATTGATCAGACCGGACCGTCCACAAAAAGGCGGCAAGCCCCAGGCCCCCAAGGATCAGGGATACCGGGATCAACACAACAAGGACATTCATTTCACCCACCTCATCCGTTGGGAATTTGCAAGCACTGTCAGCGATGATGCCGACATCGCAAGGGCCGCGGCGAGCGGTGTTGCCAGACCGGCAAGCGCAATCGGCACCGCGATCAGGTTGTAGATTGCCGCAATCGCGAAATTCTGCTTGGACAATCGTTGCGTGGCCCGTGCGATGCGCAGCACCATGGGCAAGGCTGCGAAATCATCTTTCAGCGCGACAACATCGGACGCGCTGCGCGATGCATCCAGCGCGGTTGCCGGTGCGATGGATGCATGTGCTGCGGCCAATGCGGCTGTGTCATTCAGACCGTCCCCGACCATCAGAACATGGTGGCCCGCCTTGGCCAGCGCCTTGAGATGGGCCAACTTGTCGTGAGGCCGGGCGCCATGGATCACCGGCAGCCCCACCGCCGTGGCAATCCGATGCGCGGGACCTGCCGCATCACCCGTCACAATCTCTCCAGGCAGTTGCAGCCCCGCCAATGCCGCCTGCACCCCGGGGCGAAGCGCCTCAGGTGCTGCAAGCGGCACTGCCGCGCCCTCCCCGATCCTGAGGCCCAACCTGTCAAACCCCGCACCCAGCCATGGACCACGCCCCAGCATCACCTTCTGGCCGCGCCATTTGCCGGACACCCCCTGCCCCGGGATTTCCGCAATATCAGACACGGCCGCAGGGCAGATATCCGCCAGCGATTGCGCAAAGGCCCGGGCCAGCGGGTGATGCGACGCCTGCGCCAGTGCCAGACCAACTGCCTTTTCAGCGTCAGTCAGGCCCGACAGCTCGGCAACCCCCGGTTTGGTCAGCGTGCCTGTCTTGTCAAACACGACGTGATCAATCTCGGCCAGACGTTCCAGCGCCGTGGCGTGTTTCACCAGAAACCCGGCCCCGAACAACCGGCTGACCGCAGCAGTGGTCACAGACGGAACCGCAAGGCCAAGCGCGCATGGGCAGGTGATAATCAACACGGCAATCGCCACATTCAGTGCCTGACGGATATCGCCGGTCCCAAGGACCCAGCCCAGAAATGCAAACAGGGCCAAAAGATGCACGGCAGGGGCATAAATCTGCGCCGCTCGGTCTGCCAATGCCGTATAGCTGTTGCGCCCGTTTTCCGCCGTCTCGACCAGTTTGGCCATGCGGCGCAGGGTCGTATCCTCGCCCACGGCCAAGGCCTGCAGGGTGATCGGGGCTGCAAGATTGATCTCGCCCGCCTGCAGATGTTCGCCGGCCTTTGCAGATACGGCCGCACTCTCGCCAGTCAGGAAAGCCCGGTCCAGCAGGGCGGCATGCGACAACAGCCGACCATCTACAGGGATGCGCGCCCCTGTGGGGACCAAAAGCCGATCACCTGGGGCAATATCCGCAACAGGTACCGTCACGGCCTTGCCGTTTTGCAGGCGTTCGGCCGTGTGGACCTCTAGCGCTGTCAGTTCCTTGGCTGCGGACCGGGCGGTGCTGCGGGTCTGATGGTCAAGATAGCGGCCGATCAACAAAAAGAAGGTCAGCGAAAGGGCCGCATCGAAATAGGCATGCGCGCCGCCGTTCAAAGCCTCGAACAGCGACATGCCTGCGGCCAGTATGATGGCCAGCGAAATCGGAACATCCATGTTCAGGCGCCGCACCCGTAGCGCCGACCACGCATTCTGAAAGAACGGCTGACCGGAATAGGCAATCACCGGCAATGTGATGCACGCCGAGATCAGATGAAACAGATCGCGCGTCGCATCCGCCGCACCCGACCAGACGGCAACCGATAACAGCATGACATTCATCATCGCAAAACCGGCGACAGCCATGCGGGTCAGAAGGATACGGCCCGCCTCGTCACGGGCCTTGCCAAGGGCGGCCTGATCCAGCGGATAGGCTTCAAAACCCAGATCGGTCAGCAATTCGGCAATATGATCCGGATCGACCGGACCGGTCACCGACAGACGTTTGAGCGAGAGATTGACCCTGGCCGTCTGCAAGCCCCGCACGCCCATCATGGCGCGTTCGATCTTGCCGATGCAGGCCGCGCAATGAATGCTCGGCACCGAGAATTGCAGGGCAGGGCCATACGCAATTTCCTGCGCAAGCGGCGCGGTCGCGCAGGCGGGACAAGCGGTGGTCATGACGTGCGCTTTCGTACAATGATGCGTTGCTGGAACAATGTGCCATCCGCGGCCCGGGCCTTGATGCGCAGGTTCCAGTTCCCCTCGCCTGCCACCACGGGCGCAGTCATGGCGGTCCCGTCAAACGTAAAAACCGGTATCTGGTCCTGTGCCACATTCGTGGCCCGCCCAAACACGGCCGCGTCGATCTGCGGGGCGATTGGCTTGCCGTCCTGAATAATGCGCAGAACCAGCATGTCACCTTCCAGCGTGGCCGCGACCGTCCAGTCCAGCGCCAGTTGCGCCTGTCTGTCCGCATCAAATGCCTGACTGGCCACATATGAATTCTGGACCTCCAGCCCCGGAAACGTCCGAACGGCGTTGAAGGCAAGCGTCAGGTTCACCGCGATGATCAGCCCGAAGGCGAGGGAAAAGCCGGTGAATACATGCCATCCTTTGATCTCTGTCATGGGGTAACCTTTCCGCTGAATGTGGTGGCGCGGCTTGCGCGGTCGCCGCTGCCCAGATCCTCGACCCAGAGCCGCAGATCCGTCCGGTCAATGCCAGCGGCGGGGTCTTGCGGGCGGGCGGTGACGTAGACACGTTGTAATACCGTGCTATCGGCTGGCACTGTCAGGGTCAGATTGCGCGCGCGATCATCCAGATCAATGCGCAGAACCTCATCGCTTGTCAGGCTTAGCCGGAACGCTCGGTCCTCGCCCAGTTTGTTGCGCAGGCGCACGTCATAGATGTTGCGGATCGCCCCGTCTGATTGGACGACATAGGTCGGGTTGCGGACCGGACTGACCGTCAATTCAATATCAGAGCGGATGAACAGTGCATAAACCAGTCCAAGCCCGATAAGGGACCACATGGCGGTGTACAGAATTGTGCGCGGTCGCAGGATATGCCGCCAGACGGGTTTGGGGGCTTGCCCGGCCCGTTCGGCAGGTTCGTCGGACAGGGCAAGATAATCCACCAGACCGCGCGGCTTGCCGATCTTGGCCATGATGTCGTCGCAGGCGTCGATACACAGGGCACAGGTGATGCATTCCATCTGCTGGCCATCGCGAATGTCGATACCGACGGGGCAGACATTCACGCATGCCATGCAATCAATGCAATCCCCTGCCCCATCGGTCCCTTTTTTGCCACGCGGCTCGCCCCGCCATTCCCGGTAAGCCACGGTGATCGTATCGCTATCCATCATCGCGGCCTGAATGCGCGGCCAGGGGCACATGTAGATGCAGACCTGCTCGCGCATGAAGCCGCCAAAGACAAAGGTTGTGGCGGTCAGAACGGCGATGGTTGCATAGGCGACCGGATGTGCCGAAAAGCTTAGCAGATCGCCAAGCAATGTAGGCGCGTCGGTAAAATAAAACACCCAGGCCCCGCCGGTCGCCAGCCCGATCAGCAGCCAGACAACCCATTTTGTGATCCGCAACCGCCACTTGCGGACATCCCACCCCGCGCGATGCAGGCGCAATCGTGCATTGCGGTCCCCCTCGATCCAGCGTTCGACAAGAATGAACAGATCCGTCCAGACGGTCTGCGGGCAGGTATATCCGCACCAGACCCGGCCAAGCGCCGAGGTGAACAGGAACAGGCCAAGCCCCGCCATGATCAGCAAACCGGCCACAAAATAGAATTCATGCGGCCAGATCTCGATCCAGAAAAAATAGAACCGGCGGCTGGCAAGATCGACCAGAACAGCCTGATCCGGCAGGTTCGGGCCGCGATCCCAACGGATCCAGGGCGTGAGGTAGTAAATCCCCAGCGTGATGGCCATGATCCACCATTTGAGTTGCCGGAACTTTCCGGAAACCCGACGCGGGAAAATCGGCTCGCGGGCCGCATAAAGGCTGGGTGTATCCATTGGTTCAATCCTGTTCGCAAAGCCGGTCTAGCGCGGGCCGACTGGTCACACCTTGATCTGTGTCAAGAACCCCCGAAGCGGCAGCGTTTTGCGAACAGGGCCGCTTCGGGGACAGACCGCCGTAGGGGACGGCCTTGCCTGCCTTTATTCACCACCACCCAGGCTGTGAACATAGACAGAAACTGCACGGATATCGGCATCACTCAGCCGCTGGCCCCATGCGGGCATGACACCGTAGCGGGCATTACGCACCGTATATGCGACCGCCTCGGGGCTATCACCATAAAGCCATATCGCATCCGCAAGGTTGGGGGCGCCCAGATCCCTGTTCCCCTCGGCCATGTCGCCATGACAGGATGCGCAATTATCCAGAAAAACCGTATTTCCGGCCTCAGCAAGAACCGGGTCGCGATCCGGTTTTGACAGGCTCAGGACATATTCGACGACGGCGTCAATCTCATCCGCTTCCAGGATGTCCGCAAATGCGGGCATCTCGGAATAGCGCGCGTCGGGATCAGTCTCGTTGCGGACGCCATGGGCAATTGTCCAGACGATATTGTCGATATCCCCGCCCCATAGCCAGTCGTTGTCCAGCAGGTTGGGATAGCCAGTGGCCCCCGCGGCCCCGGACCCATGGCACTGGCTGCATTGGGCGCGAAAGACCGCCCCGCCACGGGCAGTTGCGTAGCGGTGCAGATCATCACCCGGCGCCAATTCGGTCAGCTCTGCCGCGACCAGCGCAGATGCCAATTCGGCGTTCTGCGCCTGGTGTGCGGTGATCTGTTCGGCCACTTCGGCCCGGGTCGCATAGCCAAGCACACCCGACGTCGCCCCCGAGATCAGCGGCCAGGCAGGATAGGCTATCGTGTAGGCAATGCCCCAGAAAATCGTGGCGTAAAGGGTCCAGAGCCACCAGCGCGGCAAGGGGTTGTTCAGTTCCTGAATGCCGTCCCAGCTGTGACCCGTGGTTTCGATGCCGGTTGTTTCATCAATCTTTTTGTCAGACATCAAACTGGCCCTTCAATTTGCCCGCAAGCGCATTGCAGGCGCAGGTTTCACATGTGCCGGCGCAGGACGTCTTTGGGCTGTCGTTTCGAAACGGGATCATCCGCGCATCTTCGCGCGATTTGCTTTGGCTGGGCAGAAAGGCCCAGATCGCCACGCCACAAAAGAACAGAAACATGGCCAGCAAACCCCAGCTGTCGGCCAGTTGCCGCAAGAATGAATAGGTGTCCATCATGCCCTCCTTACCGGCTTGCATCCGGGGTGAATGTTGAGAAATCGACCATGGTGCCCATCACCTGCAGATAGGCGATCAACGCATCCATTTCCGTCAGCGCAGCCTGGTCATCAAAGTTCGACACAACCGCCCCCGGATATCGTTCAAGCAAGCCATCCCAGTCACCGTCAGGATCGGCCTGCACCCGGAAATCCGCCTGTGCGGATGCGATCTGCGCATCCGTATAGGGGACCCCGACAAACCGGTGGGTTGCCAGCAAATCGGCAATATGCGCGCCATCCAGCGTGACATCGGCCAGGAACGCATATTTCGGCATGATGCTTTCAGGCACAACGGATTGGGGGTCCATCAGGTGGTCCACATGCCACGCGTCAGAATACCGGCCGCCCACACGGGCCAGATCCGGTCCGGTCCGCTTTGATCCCCATTGGAACGGGTGGTCATACATGCTTTCGGCGGCAAGGCTGTAATGGCCGTAGCGTTCGACCTCATCGCGCATGGGCCGGATCATCTGACTATGGCAAACATAGCACCCCTCGCGGATATAGATGTCGCGCCCGGCCAGTTCGAGCGGAGCGTAAGGCCGCACGCCCTCGACCTCTTCGATGGTGTTTTCCAGCCAGAAAAGCGGGGCAATTTCCACAATCCCGCCAACCGTCACAACCAGCAGGGAGGCGGTCAAAAGCAGTGTGGGGCTGCGTTCCAGAATGGCGTGTTTATCAAGAAAGGCCATGATGTGCTCCTTACTCTGCCGGTGTTGCGTAGGGGGTGGCGACCGTGGCGGGCTTTGCGCCGCGAATGGTCATCCACATGTTCCAGCACATGATCAGCGCGCCTGACAAAAACAGGACCCCGCCCAGACCACGGACCACATACATCGGGAATTTGGCACTGACTGTGTCGGCGAAAGAGTTCACAAGGAAACCCTGATCATCAACCTCGCGCCACATCAGCCCTTCCATGATGCCGGTGACCCACATGGAAGCCGCGTAAAGAACGATGCCCAGGGTCGCCAACCAGAAGTGCCAGTTGATCGCGGCCATGGAGTGCATCTCTTTGCGCCCCCACAGCTTGGGCGTCAGGAAATAGATGCAGGCAAAGGTGATCATCCCATTCCAGCCAAGCGCGCCCGAATGCACATGCCCGATCGTCCAGTCGGTGTAGTGCGACAGGGAGTTGACCGCCCGGATCGACATCATCGGCCCTTCGAATGTGGACATGCCGTAAAAGCCCAGCGACAGCACGAACATCCGCAGGATCGGATCGGTGCGCAGCTTGTCCCAGGCCCCTTGCAGGGTCATCAGGCCGTTGATCATCCCGCCCCAGCTGGGCATCCACAAAATGATGCTGAACACCATGCCCAGCGTCGACGCCCAGTCAGGCAACGCGGTATAGTGCAGATGGTGTGGACCGGCCCAGATATACAGAAAGATCAGCGCCCAGAAATGGATGATGGACAGCTTGTAGCTGTAGACAGGTCGTTCTGCCTGTTTGGGCACAAAGTAGTACATCATCCCCAGAAAACCGGCTGTCAGAAAGAAGCCGACCGCATTGTGCCCATACCACCATTGGGTCATGGCATCCTGCACGCCTGCAAACACCTGCACCGATTTGCTGCCCCAGAAGCTGACCGGGATCGACAGGTTGTTGACCACATGCAGCATCGCAACGGTGATGATAAAGCTTAGAAAGAACCAGTTGGCGACGTAGATATGCCGTTCCCGGCGCTGGATGATTGTTCCCATGAACACCGCCAGATAGGCGAGCCAGACAATGGTCAGCCAGATATCCACGTACCATTCGGGTTCGGCATATTCCTTGGATTGGGTTGCGCCCAGCAGATAGCCTGTGGCCGCAAGAACAATGAACAGCTGGTAGCCCCAAAAGACAAACCAGCCCAGATTTCCGCCCCAAAGCCGCACCGCGCTGGTCCGCTGCACCACGTAGAATGACGTGGCAATCAACGCGTTTCCTCCAAACGCAAAAATTACCGCACTTGTGTGCAGCGGACGCAAACGGCCAAAATTCGTGAAAGGCTGCCCCCAGTCAAAATTCAGCGCCGGGAATGCCAGTTGAAAGGCAATGAACGTCCCCACCAGAAATCCGGCAATCCCCCAGAACGCCGTCGCGATCACGCCTGCGCGGATGACCCCGTCAAAATAAGTGCCATCCTCGGCCACGGCCATCTTGGGTTCATCCGTCTGACGCAGCACCCGGATCATCATCCCAAAAGCGATCACCATGATCAGAAATGCGTGGACCTGATAGGCCAGATCATGCGCCCAGTTGACCGCAATCGCGGCAACAAGCGTGACCAGCCCCAGCAGGAGGAGTTTGATGTAATCCATAACAATGCCCTCATCTTCAAAGAGCATCGCCATGGACACTCCTGTTCGCATTGTCTGATTAGGGGCTCGGGCGGGGGTCTTCCTTGATCTGAATCAACTCCGCCGTTTTTTGCAGATGAATGCCCGGGCGCCTGCGCTAGCCCAAAATGTTGAATTGCTCCCTGATCTGGCGATCCTGATCAGGGCTCAGATAGTCTGGCCGGTGGGTTTTCAGGATCGCCCGCGCCTTTGCATTGGCCCGCTGCCATGCGTCTGCACCGCCCGCCTCAGCCCAGGTTTGGGGCTGCGCGCGATCCGCCAGCTTGGGATAATGATAATCCCGCTCCATCGCCTGATAGGTATGGTCCGCACCCAGAAAATGACCATCCCCACGCACGGCTGCACAAATAGCCGCAAAGCCCAGATTGTCGTCAGACACCTCAACCCCGCGCAGGGCGCGATAGCTCATCGCATGCATTTCATCATCCAGAATAAACGCCTCAAAGCTGGCACCCAGTAGGGCCGCTGTCATGCCCGAGCTTTCATAGATCAGGTTCCCCCCGGCCAAGGCAGCCGCAAGGCTCGTCATGCCTTTTTCCACCCCATATTGGGCGTCAATCGCCTTTGCATCGGTCATCGAGCTTGCGACCCCCGATGGCAGGCCCAGCCAGTTTGATATCTGGGCCGAGGCCGCATTGACCAATGTGGTCTCACCCCCGCCGCCCGCGAACGCCCCGCTGCGCAGGTCAATCACAAAGGGCCAGTTCGAGAACACCATCGGGAACCCCGGTGCGATGGCGTTGACCATCACCAGACTGGCAAGGGTTTCGGCCAATGATTGCGCCAGCAGCCCCGCCATGGTTGCGGGGGCCGTGGCCCCGGCCTGTGCGGCCGTAATGCAGGACATCGGTATATTATGCGCGATACATTCATAGACAACATCCACCGCATCCGCCCCGAACCGCATCGGCGAGATGACAGGGCTGATATGTGCCTTGACGAATGGCCGCTTGGCGAACGTCCCTTCCCCGCCACCGGCCATGTCGAACATCGCCACGATGGGCGCCACATGTTGGGCCAGCGTGAACGCTGTTGCCACCGGTTTGGTCGTGTGCCGCAGCAGCGCGTAAGCCGTGTTCACATCAAGGTCGAAATTGTCGGGTATATCGGTCGCAATACAGCACCGGGTGAACCAGGCCACATTGTCCAGCGTATCCTGCAACCGGGTGAAATCGTGCAGATCTGCAAGGGTCGCTGGCCGGTAGCTGCCGCTATCAAGGTCAAGCGTATTCACCGCCGCCCCGCCAGTGCCAAAGAACACCTTGTCCCCGCCCACCTCGATAGAGCGGGACGGATCCCGCCCATGCAACACAAACTGCTTGGCGGCTTTGGCGATGCAATCCTCGACCATCGCGCGCGGCAGGCTGATACGGCCGTCGGGCAAAAGTGCCGCCCCTGCGCCCAGCAGGTCACAGCACAGGCGCGGTGGCACCTCGCCCATCCCCAACTCGGCCAGGAGGCGCAGCGCTGTTGCGTAGATTTTTGTAATGTCGCCTTCGGCCAGGGGGCGATATTGCCCGCCCACCTGACCGGGTGGTGCCGGGTTGACCGCAGGCGGGGCCGCGCGTTTGGCAAGGCGGGCGTTGCGTCCGGATCGTTTTGGCAAGTTGGCCATTGGCATCCCTCGTCAGGCTGGTTTTCAATACTGGGCACGGCGCAACCCGATCACGCAATCACTTTCCCCTTATTTCCGGTTTTCAAAAGGGGCGGTCCGGAAAATCGGAAAGGCGAATATTTTGATTGACCCGATGGGGCAGAGCGTTCTGACTTCTCCTGAAAACAAGGTAGGTGCCGATATGAAGTCCCAGACACGGGTTGTTGTGATTGGTGGTGGCATTGCGGGCTGCTCAACTCTTTATCATCTCACGCAGGAAGGCTGGACCGATGTGGTGCTGGTCGAGCGCGATGAACTGACCTCGGGGACGACATGGCATTCGGCAGCCCAGGTCACGAATTTCGGGATGAACCAGACGATGGTCGGGCTGAAGACCCATTCGATCAACCTGTATAAGGAACTCGCCGCTGATCCCGACTACCCGATCAACTACCATCACGGGGATGGGGGCATTCGGCTGGCGAACACAGCCGCGCAAATGGATGGTTACCGGCATTTTGCATCAATGGCGCGCGGCATGGGGGTCACGTTCGAGGTCATAGATGCTGCTGAATGCGCAAACCGGCACCCACTGATTGCAACCGACAATCTGGTTGGGGGGCTGTGGGACGGCAATGACGGCGATATCGACCCTGCCCAGCTTTGTCAGGCGCTGGCACGCCGGGCACGCAAGGCGGGCGCCGAGGTTTATCGGCACACTGCCGTGACCGGCCTGACCCAGCACAAGGATCATAGCTGGACTGTGCATACAGCCAAAGGCGATATCACCTGCGAGATTGTGGTCAACGCCTGCGGCTACCGGGTGAACGAGGTAGGCGCGATGATGGGTGTTCACCATCCGGTCATGTCGATGGAGCACCAGTATTTCGTCACCGAGGATATTCCCGCGATCCGGGATGCGGGCCACCGGATGCCTCTGCTGCGGTGTCCGATCAGCGACTACTACTGCCGGCAGGAAAAGAACGGGCTGCTGGTTGGTTTCTATGAACAGGATTGCAAGACCTGGGGCATGGATGGCATCGACCCGCACTTTACCAATGCACTTTGCCCCGATGATCTGGACCGTGTCACGGATGTGCTGGAAGGTGCCTTTGCCCGCATGCCTGCCCTGACAGAGGTCGGCATTCATACAATCGTCAACGGCCCGATCACCTACACGATTGATGGCGCGCCACTTGTCGGGCCGATCCCGGGCAAGCGGAATGCGTTTTGCATTATCGGTCTGCGCGCGGGCCTGGGCGAAGGCGGCGGCCATGGCTGGCTTTTGGCCCAGCAGATTGTGCATGGCGAGGCGTGTTATGATACCTGGTGTCTCGATCCCCGCCGTTTTACCGGCCATGCCAATGTCGAATTGACGGCGCTGAAGGCCATCGAAGACTATCAAAATGAGTTTCGTTTCCATTTCCCGAATGAGCATCGGCCAGCCGGACGCATGGCCAAGACAACCCCGCTGACCCCTGTCCTTGCCGCAGAAGGCGCCGCGTTCACCACCGTCAATGGATGGGAACGGGCCGAGTTTTTCAAACCGGACCCCGATTTCGACGTCACACATGGTTTCCGGTTCGACGAAAGCTTTGACGTGGTCGCCGCCGAAGTCGCCGCTGTGCAGAATGCCGTTGGCCTGTGCGAGGTCAGCGGCTTCAACCGGTTCGAACTGACGGGCGCGGACGCCCCGGCATTTCTTGACCGGATGATTTGCGGGCGGCTGCCCCGCAAACCGGGACGCGTCGGACTTGCCTATTTGCTAAACGACCACGGCATGCTTAAAGCCGAGGCCACAATCGCCAATATCCCGGCCTCGGACAGGGGGCCTGCACGGATCTGGTATGGCTCGGCCGCTGCGGCAGAGTTTTATGACATGGACTGGCTGACACAGCATATCCGCGCTGGCGAAGACGTGCAGATCCGTTCGCTGACCAACGATATGACAACCCTGGTCCTGGCCGGGCCAAATGCCCGGGCCGTGATGCAGGCGGTCAGCCGCGCCGATTGGTCGGCGGCAGCCTTTCCATGGCTCAGCCTGCGCGAATGCTTTATCGGCATCGCCCCGGCCACGGTCATGTCGGTCAGCTATTCAGGTGAACTGGCCTATGAAATCCATGTGCCCAATGCGTCGCTTTATGCGGCCTACACCGCATTGCGGGCTGCAGGGGACGCGCATGGCCTGACCCTGTTCGGCGCACTTGCGGTCGAGTCGATGCGTCTGGAAAAAGGGTATCTGCATTGGAAAGCTGATATTTTGACAGAATTCGATCCGTTTCAGACCGGGCTTGCCCGTTTCGTCGACATGACAAAAGAGGATTTCATCGGCAAATCCGCGCTGGCCGCACGGCAAACGGATCAAGAGACCCCGCATCTGGTGTGCATGATTGTCGATAGCGACGCGGCTGCCGTGCCCGCAGGGGCATCAATGATGGCTGGCGATACCGTTATCGGGACGGTCACCTCTGGCGCGTGGGGTCACAGGATCAATAAGAACCTGGCGTTGGGGTTCGTGCAAACCCGGTACGCGCAGACCGGAACGCAGGTTGACATTGATCTGCTTGGGCAGCGTGTGCAGGCGCAGATCTGCGATATCTGCCAATATGATCCGGACATGCGCAATGTCCGACACTGACAAACCGCCATCCGCTGCCACACCGCGGCCCAAACGTCGCCGCGGGCGCAAGGCGCATGCCGCAGCCCCCACGGCCCGGCAGCCAGACTATCGCCAGTTGCGCCACCCTTTCCCGCAGCAAACCATGTTTTCGGAGGACGAGATCATGTCGATCCACAACACAGCCTTGCGTGTGTTGGAAGATTTGGGGATCAAAATCCTTCTGCCCGAGGCGCGTGATATCTTTGCGCAGGCGGGCGCGCGCGTGGACCACGAGGACATGGTCTTTATCGGCCGGGACATCGTGCAGGCGGCGTTGGACAGCGCACCCAAAGAATTCAGGCTCAGGGCGCCAAACCCGTTGCGCGAACAGGATTACCGGCTTGGGTCAATGATCTTCATGCCCGGCGTTGGTTGCCCGAACGTGAATGATGCAGAACGGGGCCGCCGGGCAGGGGATTGCAACAGCTTCACCGAAGCCATCAAACTATGCCAAAGCTATGATGTCATGCACACATTCGGGCCACTGACCGAACCACAGGACAGCCCGATCCACTTGCGCCACTACGAAACCATGCGCATTCAATTGGAATATGGCGACAAACCGATGTTTGCCTATGCCCGCGGGCGCAAGCAGGTGCAGCAGGGGTTTGACATGGTGCAGGAGGCCCTGAACCTGTCATCTGATGATTTCGCGGATGGTGTCTGGCTGACAACGGTGATCAACACCAATTCGCCCCGAATGCTGGACAAACCGATGGCACAAGGGCTGATCGACTTTGCCCGCGCCAAGCAGATGAGCATTGTCACCCCCTTCTGTCTGGCGGGGGCGATGGCCCCGATCACCCCGGCAGGCGCGCTGACCCTGCAACATGCCGAAGCCTTGATGGGCATCACCCTGACCCAACTGGCCCGCGCGGGCGCGCCGGTCAGCTATGGGGGGTTCAGCTCGAACGTGCATATGAAATCCGGGGCGCCCGCCTTTGGGACGCCTGATCACCTCAAGATGCAGTTGGGCGGGGGGCAATTGGCCAGGTTGATCAAGTTACCATGGCGCACGGCGTCAGGGGCAGCCTCGAACACGGCTGACATGCAAGCGGGGCTTGAGACGGTGATGGGGCTGTGGGGCGGGTCGCTGGCCCATGGCACCCTGCTGGTCCACACGGCAGGCTGGCTCGAAGGGGGGCTGACCTTTGGCTATGAGAAATTCATCAATGACATCGAAGGCCTGCAGATCTTCGCGGAACTCTGCACACGGCCGCGGGCAGACGCCGCCGAGATCGGCTTTGATGCGCTCAAGGATGTGCAACCGGGCGGTCATTTCTTTGCGACCCAGCATACGATGGACCGCTATGCGACCGCGTTTTATGATCCCATCGTCGCCGATCTGCGCAATTTCGGAAGCTGGCGCGACGCCGGCGCGCAAAGCTCTGCCCAGCGCGCAACGGCTGTCTGGAAAGAAAAGCTTGCCACATATACCCAACCGGCTGGCTGCGCAGAGGCGGCGGCGCGGCTGCAACCCTATGTCGCAAAAGCGACCGCTGCAGGTGGTGCGCCCCCTTTGGATTGACCCTAGGTCAGGATAAAAATTGATTTGAGCCTCAACTTGCGCAATGCTGCCATCCAGCGGGTGGGATATTGCCTCATTCCGCGAAATACGCGCATGCAGAGGGGCCAATTACGGTGAAGCTGAGCGAATTTCAAAGTGCCGATGCCGGCAGTTTTTCACGCGTTGCAGGCATCGCAATGGCAGGGGTGCTGACCGCAGCAATACGGCAGTATCCTGATTTTTCACGCGCCGATCTGGAATGGCTTTCCCAAGAGGTCGACCGCGGCTACCTGCGTTGGGCACCGCCATTCGACACCGACTTTTCTGCGTTTGACTGTGTGTTTCCCAATGACCTCGCCAATTTGTGGCAGGATCACTTTGTCCAATCGGATATGTCAGGCCGCTACCGGCTGCTGATCGACCTGTCCGATATCGAAGCGGTTTCGCGCATGCATGACATGCGCGACGTTCTGGATCTATTTGCCGATATTGACCCGTTCCAGCCCTTTGGTATCGGGGCGATACATATCGCGGTGCCGGGCAGCGCCAAATCTGTCGCCTGGCAATGGCCGCCCCGCATTGCCATGCCCGACAACGCCGTGTTGGACGCCCAGAGTGGCAGTTACGGGATGTTTGCGCGGGGGCTGGCAAAAGCGGTCAGCATGGACGATGCGGCAGATATCGCCATCCATACGGATGGATGGCCGATGCTACGCAATGGCAATCTCAAGATCTGGGCAACGGGTGACGCAGGATTTCGCCGCAGCACGCTGGACGGCGCGGCACGCATGGTCGCCAATACCGGTTGCGCCGTCGCCATTTGGCATAGCGACCTGCCCGAAATTCCGACCCTCGCGGACAACCTGACGCGCGAGCTGTGCCACGATCTGGCCCCGGATCTGGCGCTGACCTTCGCGCATCGCCAACTGCGGCAGGCTGGCCTGTGGCTGCCCCTTGTTCTGCTGGTTCCGGAATCCGGCTTTGCCCGACAAAACGAAAACGGGCGCATCAGCGCGCGATTCCGCGACCTTCTTGATGATCTTGAAAAACTCCCCACCGATATGCCACTGGGCGACGTCCCCGCCGGCATTTTCGAACATCTGCCCGGCGCAACGCCCCCGCGTAGCATTGGTGGTCTGCGTGTTCTGCTTCGATTTGCGCTGCGCAATCCCGAAGAGACGTTTCAGTATGAACGCGATGGCGCCTCTGCCTATGAAGGACTGCGCGAGAAAACGACTGCGCTGGCACGCGGTGACGCCGGGCAAGAGGATGCAGGCCCTGCGGATTTTTTCGCCCCATCCGACATTCCCGACGATTTTGGCATCGGCGAACCCGAGGCCATGCCATATTTTGAGCCCGAACCCGTGGCGAGCCCTGCCAGGGATTTTCTTCCGCCAAGTCCGTCCGCGCCCCCGGCAGCCCCGCAGGACGACCGCTTTATTGCGCGTGATCGCCCACCCGATGCGGCAGAAACCGACCGGTTTCTTGATGTTACCCTATTTCCCGATCATCTGGTTGCGGCAACCAGCCCCGCCCATCAGGTAGCGCAGGATGCGGTTCTTGATCCGCATTCGCCCTATACGCTTGAGGTTGCGATCCGTGCCAGACGTACCGGCATCAGCGCCGCGATGCCAATGGCCGCCGTTCTCAACCCCCGCCAGGATGTCGAACCCCTGACGGTTTGGGTGCGGGTCGAAACCTCCACGCCCGACCTGTTCGACTTTTCCAGCCAGTTGCGCCGGATCACCTGGCTTGCCAACGCAGATAGCGACAGCGCCCTGATCCACCTGAGCACACGCGAGGCAAGCATGGGTCGCGAAGGCAAGCTGGAAGTGCGCCTGTTATCGGATAGTCTGGAACTGCTGGCGCTGGTTGAATTGCGCGGGATCAAAATCCGCGAACCCAGCACGCTGGAACTGCAAACACCCCTCGGCGCCCCAACCCGGCTTGACCCGGCCCTGATCGGACAACCGCGTACGCTGAACCTGCATTTCCGCCCCGATGCCAATGGCTATACCATGGATGCGATCTGGCGCCGGGACGGCAAGACGCTGGAAGGTGTTCCGCTGGGACGCACTGTGCTGATGGAAGAACTGCAATCCCTGAACGCCGATATCCGGGCCTACTGGGCCAAGGCGGCGCTGGGCGTTCTGGAAAACAGGGAAAGCGCCACCGAACAGACCCTTCAACGGATGCTGGATCAGGTCACGATTTACGGCGAACGGGCGTGGCGGGTGCTGTTTGGCACCCAATCGCCAGACCACGGGGACACGGCCGCCGCCTTGGGCGGAATGCTGGCAGATGCGGTTGATAGCCCGGATCAGCTGATCCAGATCACCTATAAATCCGGCGCGCAGGGATTTGTATTTCCATGGGCACTGCTGCGCCCGCCCCGCAAAAGGGGCGAGGCCGCTGATTGGTCTGCACTTTGGGGCCTCAAGCATCGGGTTGAACAGATCATGGGTGTCAAACAGCCCGACGGCCTGGCAACCAGCCCTGTCAGTGTTGCAACCGCGCAAGACCCCAATTTTGCGCAGACAGGCCCGCATTTCGACACGCTTGCAAAGATCGCACAGCAACACGGCGTTGCGCTGAACGCACCTTTCGACAGTGTCGATGCGCTGAAAGAGGCACTGAACGCCGCCACGCCTGCGCATCTTTTCTACTTCTTCTGCCACGGCTACACGCCGTCGCCTGCGCATCTGCCCCGCGACGTGGAAAAGGCGTTCAAGGCGTCCGATGACTATGCCTTTCTGGGCCTGGGCGAACGGCCCGATATGGCGGCGATCTCGTTCGGGGGCGGGCGCATCACCGAACATGAACTGGCGGCATTGCACGCCTTTGACGTGCCGCGCCCTGTCTTCTTTCTGAATATGTGCCAATCCGCCGAGGCCGCACCGGGGCGCAGCGACGGTCTGTTGCTGCGCCTTCTTGACCGGGGGGCCGCCGCGGTGATCGGCACCGAATGCGAGATGACAGCCACATTTGCCAGCGCCTTTGGCGAACACGTCCTCGACGCTATTCTGGGCGGCGAGGATCTGGGCAGCGCCATGCTATCCGCCCGCCGATATTTCCAGAAATCCGGCAACCCGCTTGGGCTTGCCTACAGCCTTTATGGCCAGGCCGAGACACGCGTCGGCCCACCCAAGTCACCCCCACCCGATATTTTCCAAGGAGACATGCATGAGCATTGAAGAAAAGACCGTCGAGACGGCCCAAAACTACGCTGATCGCAGCGAGGAAGACCTGCTGATGCTGCTGGCCCGGCAGGAGGTTGTCATCAAGTCCGACCCGGCAAAGGCCGAGGACCCCACACTTGACCCCAGTTATGAAAGTGCGGGGATGCCAGCCGAAGCCCTGCGTGCCATCGGCAAGAAGATCATGCGCCGCTGGAACCAATCCCTGTTTGAACTGATTTGCAAGCAAAAGGACGACAAGAACCGCCAGAAACTGATCGAGGCTGCGGGCATCGGTGAGACCGCGTTGATCGGGGCCGTGGCGTCTGTTTTGCTGACTTTGACCTCACCTGCCATCGCGGCGGCGGCAGCTGCAATCATCGTCAAGCATTTCCTTGTACCAGCTGGCGGCGTTGTCTGTGATGCATGGGAAGAGGCAATTGCACTTGATGGTTGAACATTGATGCGATTTTTTTTGCCAAGCCCATCTTTTTTGGGGCAGTATAGTTCTATTGAAAACAAACTGTTGACCATTTGGCGATGACCACAATCTGTCCCGGTGATATTATTGCGCGTGCGGACGCATTGGACGAGTGTGTCAAGCTGGGCGACTATGCGGGGTTTCACACGGAACTTCTGGACTTGTGCAAAGACGCGTCAGAAGAGCTGAAACAGAAGCAATTCAAGTTCGAAGCGCTTGTGCTGCACGGTGAATTTACCCAGCTCAAGACCAAAAGCAGGACCCGGATGATCTCGGAAGATGATTTCGGCATGCAGACCCGGCGCATTCTGTTCCAGGGGCTGGAACTTAAGGAAGAAGTTGTCGCGGCCTATCATTCCAAGGCGCCGCAATGAACGACCAAACCGTTCACGCCCGGATGGCCGACCTGATGGAACGGCTCGATGATGACACACAGGCCGGGCTGCCCGAATTGCAGGAACTGGTGCGCGACTATACCAGCAGCAGCCAACTGAAGGCCCGCACCATCATGCTGGCCGCCGACATCGAAAAGGCCCGGCGGATCGGCAGCGATCAATCCTTTCAAAGCGAAGTGCTGGAACTGGCCCAGGAAGCCGCCGCAGAACTGCAAGAGGTTGAGCCCGACAGGCTGGCATCCCGCCTTGCCCGGCGGCAAGAGGCCCGCAAATCGCTTGCAGGGCGGCAGATTGATGACCGTCTGGTGGTCGAGGCAAAGGGCCTTGGCAAACGCTTCAAGGAATTCCACCTCGACAATGTCGACCTGTCATTGCGTCTGGGGCGGATCACCGGCGTGGTGGGCGAGAACGCAAACGGGAAGACCACGCTGTTTCGCCTTTTGGTGGGCCAGCTGAAACATGACGAAGGCACCCTGGCTTATCCGGAATTCGGCTCTCCCGATCCGGACAAGGTCAAATGGGCCGAGGTGCGCAACAATATCGCCTATGTCCCCCAGACCCTGACCCCATGGCACGGATCGCTGGAAGAAAACCTGCGCTTTGCCGCCGCGTCGCATGGGATTCTGGGTGCGGAAAACGACAATGAGTTCCGCTATATCACCGAGCGGCTTGGACTGACTGAATATCTGGGCCGTGATTGGTCCGAGATTTCGGGGGGCTATCAGCTGCGGTTCGAGTTGGCGCGCGCGTTAATCTGGCATCCCAAGCTGCTGGCGCTGGACGAACCGCTGGCAAATCTCGACTTCAAGGCCCAGCTGACGCTGCTGCGCGACATTCAGGCCCTTGCCCGGTCCTACACCTCGCCCATCGCGGTTGTCATCAGCTCGCAGCACCTGCACGAGGTCGAGGCCGTTGCCGACGATATCCTGTTCCTGCGTCGGGGCGACGTTGTCTATAACGGGCGGCTGTCGCTTATCGGGGACAACCGCACATCCAACACGTTCGAAATCAACTGCGATGCAAGCGTCGCCCAAATCAAGGCCATTCTTGCCGACCAACCCGTTCAGCGGGTGTATTTCAACGGCCTGTCGATTGTGATCGAAAGCGGTCTGGCGCTTGATGCAACGGGTCTGCTCAGCCACCTGACCGACGCTGGTGTCGCCCTCAGCTATTTCCGCGACCTGTCGAAATCGGTCAAGCAACTGTTTGACCAGACGGTGATTGCCCCGTGAAAATGGGCCAGATCATCCGGGCGCCGCTATGGCTTCTGGACCGGCTCAATCCGCTGGCGGCCGGGTCGCAATGGATGCTGCGCAATGCGCCCACATTCTGGCGGGCATCGGTTCTGAAGATGGTCTGGTATCTGCTGCTGGCGCATGTGGGTTTGACGCTGTTTGGGATGATCGTCGCACGAAACATTACGACAATTCCGATCCACACCGAACTTATGGTGTTTCGGGCATGGGTCTGGCCCATTGCCGCCTTGGTCGCCATCGGCTGGATGAGCACGATCTGGACCACCCCCCTAATCGACCAGCGTCCGCGCAAGAAACTGATCACGGTTGCGATTTACACCGCCTTTTTCTACGGGCTGACAACGCTGACAAACGCGTATTTCATGCCCGTTTCAGGCGCGATCACCAAACTTTACGACGGGGACAATCTGGCCAGCGACCAGCGCGCGCTGAACCAGGGCCTGGCCGAGATCTGTGGCGAGATCAATCCAAAGCAATACGGGCTTATCGCAACGGTAAACCGGCTCTATGTGGGCGATCCACATCTGGACGACATGCGCTGGATCATTGAGACGCTGAAATCCAACGCACCCCCATATTGCGGCGGGGATCGTTCGCTGAGCTTCGATTTGCGCTACTATGAAGTCAGCGATGTCGATGGGTTCGTCGACGCGTTGGCCAATCCGGATTGGGGGGGCTATTGGGTCCAAGAGCTTTTTGGCCCAGCGGGCAGCGCCGCCCTGACACGATTTGACAGTATCAGTTTCCATATGAATATGCAGGGCCGTCTTGATGCGGCCGCAGCGGCAACAGCGATATCATCACAGCAAGGGTCACTTCGGATCCTGCACGGGCTTCTACAGCCGACTGCATTGCTTGTCTCATTCATCATGGCCTTGATCCTGTTTTCCACCGAAAATTCTACCGGGACATTTCGCAGGTTCTGGAGCCGGGCCATCAGCTTTCTGCGCCTGCGCTGGTTATCTTGGTTGGGGGGGCCGTTTCGGGCCATCGACAGGGTGCTTCTGGCGAATGCCCCGCGCCTTTGGCTGGCCCGCTACCACGTGGCTATCCCGCTTTCGGCACTGGTGCTGTGCTTTGGTTTTTTTGCCTTTGAGTTGTCTGAAATTGCCTATCAATACGCCGACCAGAACTTTGGCCACTGGCTGAGCACGGATGTTTTCGGGATCGCCTATGCAACCGTATTTTGCGTATCGCTGGTTGTTATCGGCCTCATTCTGCTGCGCTCGCAATCGCGTTTCATGGCAATCGACCGAACATCGCCCGGGGCGGCGGCGCGTGCGTTCACGGCACTTTTTGGGCCACCATTTGTTGCGGTATCAATACTGTTTGCCATCGGGGCCCTGCGCGATGACGACGGTCTGCTGATCGTCACCCTGTCAGGGATTATTCTGGCCTTTGTGGCGGCCGCACTGACATGGGGCCTGTGCTTTGCCGGCATGTGGGACACGTTGAAAGGGTTTGGTGCAGCGCTTATCGTCAGCAATCTCTTCGCTGCGATCTTGATCATTCTGAACCCGTCAGACGCGCTGTTGAAGGGCGTGTTTCATGCCTTTGTGATCGTCATGATCCTGCTTGTCATTCGCTGGCCCCGCTGGCTGGGCAGGCTGTTATCGTCGACAGTTGTGGTGATATTTGTGACGCTGATGGCCGGTTTTGTCCCTTTTATCACCGCCGCAACCGCAGCGGTCTACCTTGAGGGGACCGTCAATGACGATCTGTTTTTCGCAATATCGGTTCTGGGATTTGCCCCGCTGATCCTGCTGCTGTTACCCACGTTGAACCAGATGCAGCGGCGCTGGATCGAACCACAGGATAGCTGACAGATGCACCAGGCTTTGGAAGAAATGCGCGATTTGATCGCAGATGGCGCAAGCCAGGATGCGATTGATGCCTTGCTGCCCTTTCTGGCCAGTCAGATGGGGCCAGCGGCTGAACCGCGCACCCTGCGCCGGTTCAAGGCCTTCCGTGACGAGGCATTGTTGCACGCATCTGGGCTGGCCCGCCTGCCCGCGCGGCGGCGCAAGGGCATTGATGATCCTGACAGGCTGGACCGCGAGGAAATGCGCTTGACCGGGGCGGTGACCGAACTGATCAGCGATATCGACGACGCGTTGCGCAGCGCAAAGGCCGCCGTTCCTGCAGCCCCGCCCCCCATGGCGGATGATCTTGCCAGTGCGGTCCCTGAAAAGGTCATCGGGCGCGGAAATCTGCAAGGGCTGGCCTGGCTGTTGCAAGGTGCAAAGGCGGGCGCGCCTGTCTGCCGGGTCATGACGCCAACGGCCATCGGCACCGGCTTTCTTGTGGCGGGTGGGCTGGTTGTGACCAACAATCATGTGGTCCCCGACGCGATGATGGCCGCGCAGGCAACCGTCGAATTCAACTACGAACGTGACGAGGCCGGCCAACTCAAGCAATCGGTCATCTACAAGATCAGGGCAGATGGCTTTTACACACTTCCGGGTTCGCTGGATTGTACGGTGATGCAAATTGACGCACCGGCCGACGATTTGGCCCAATGGGGCCATTTGTCAATTGATCCGCAAAGCGCGCCCGCCATCGGCGATCCGGTGGCAATCATCCAGCATCCCAATGGCGGGGAAAAGCAGGTGGCCGTCACCGCGAACGAGGTCGTGGCCGTGCAGGATGGCAGGTTGGCCTATCTGACCGACACGCTGGGCGGATCCAGCGGCGCACCGGTTTTCAACGAACGCTGGCGGGTCGTCGCCCTGCACCGGGCAGGCGGTGCCTTGGTCGACGGGCCGGATGGGCGGCATATGCGCGCAAATGAGGGCGTCATGTTCAGCCGCCTGCTGCAGGATGACGGCCTGCGTGACGCCCTTGGCCTGTCGTGAGCGGTCGCCGGAAAAATCGCGCGTGGGTTGATTCGAGACATCCGTGACAGGTGGCATTCAAAGCAAGCGGCTGATGGGCGCCGTAGGCGGCAGTGGCAAGCTGAAATATCCAGCGAGACACCAGCAATTCGACCACCCGCCCCAATAAACCCCAAAGTC
Organism: Yoonia sp. SS1-5; assembly: GCF_038443705.2. NCBI lineage: Bacteria > Pseudomonadati > Pseudomonadota > Alphaproteobacteria > Rhodobacterales > Paracoccaceae > Yoonia > Yoonia rhodophyticola. The sequence goes on from NZ_CP151767.2 coordinate 1,785,073, forward strand.
CCATTGACCCATAATTGGTGATCTGCTTTCCTCGACGTCAGGGGTTTTTATTTTTTATGTTTCGGTTTTTTTCCTTATTGGCCATTTTTGGAACGATCACGGCGGCTGTGCTTGTATTTGCGTTGTCGCGCAGTGTGTTGCCGGCTTGCGGTGTAATCGCGCAATGGTTCAATGCAACGGCCAGCTATTGCCCGGAACAAGACGTTACCCGCGCCGAAACCATTGATGATCTTGATCAGCGGCGGGCCGACCTGCTGGCGCGTATCGCAGACCTGGAAGGCCGGATCGCGGCACAGCATTGTCCGGTTCCCGTCCCACAGGACGAGGCGGTGCTCGACCCTGACGAGCCGGAACAAATTGACGAAGAACGGTTTGCCGAACGTGATGTGACCCTGCTGGAAGGCTGCTGGCAGCTGGAACAGACGCTGACCGTTGAGGATATCCAGACCGGCGCGCTGACCATCTTTGATGATTGGCAAATGTGCTTTGATGCAAATGGTCAGGGCCAGCAGATCATGCGGTCAAATAACGGGATCATTTGCGAGGGTGGTGTGCCCGGCCAATTTGACGATGGCGGCCAGCTTTTGATTGCAGAGCCCGGCAATCTGCAATGCTCGGACGGCAGCTTTATTTATCGGCGCGATATCAGCTGCGGGATCGGCGCGGATGGCTACCTGTCCTGCACCGCCCGGCAGCCAGAGATCAACCGCCAAAACGATCCGTTTCGGATGCGGCCTGAATAGGAAGAAAGCTCATGGCGGAATATTTCATCACCAAGACCTCATTGGAGCAATCCAGCCTTTTGCTGGTGGATGACAATCCGGTCCTGGCCGCGAGTAGTGAAATTCTCGATGCCCTGCGCCAGTCGGGCGATCCGGGTCTTGCAAGCTTTCTGGCCGAACCGCTGTTGTCGCGCCCGGATGCGCAAGGTCAGGTGGCCGTGTCATGGTATTGCGACACCGAAGGCACACCCCGACCGATGGAAGGCCTCAGCGGTGCGATGCGCGAAGACGTGGCTGACCGGCTGGCCGAGCGGGTCGCCGCAGTGCGCGCCGTATCCGCCGCCAACCCCGATCTTTCCGCCAAGATTGATGCGGCCCTGTCGATTATTGCCAGATCCGATGTGCTGGTGGTGGGCGGGCAGCCTGTGCTGATCAACTGGGGGGCTGTTCCGCGCGCCGTTGTCGCCGGGCAAATGACCCAGGCTGCCCATTTTGACGCGACATTTGGCGAATTGCTGCCCCGAACATCCGAAGCTGCCGTGCCATTCACCAAAGCCGCCCCGGCCGCGGCTGTCGTCGCCGGGGCCGCCGCAACCGGGGCTGCCGCAAATGCGGCCCCTGCAGATACGTCCGATACAGCCCAGGACCCCCTGGGCGCCGTCCCCGTCCCTGACCCTGACCCTGAAAATGGCGATGGCGGCAACAGGCCAAGCGTACTGGCCGTTTTCTGGCCACTCGCAGCACTTTGTGTTCTGATGCTTTTGGTCTTGATCTGGCTGCTGCTGCCCGGCACCCGCCTGTTTCCGCCGGAACCATCAGCCGTGGCGCTTGAAATGCGGGATGGGTCCGAGGAAGCCCTGCGCGATATCAACCGCGGGTTGGAAGAACGGATCGCGATGCTCGAAGATGGGCTGGAAAACGGGATCTGCACGCCGGAAGGTGATTTCATCCTGCCCAGCGGGCGCACACCGGAAGGATTGCTGCCGCCCTCTGCCGACCCATCCACCGATGATGCCCGCCTGCAGGATAGTCCGCCCGAGGCATTGGTCCCCCCCAACCCCGAACGGGTTCAGGTGCCCCAGAACCGCACCGGCGAAGGCGAAACCGAAGACCAGGTCACCGGTATTGTTGATATCATCGAACAGAAAACCGTCCTGGTCATTGCCTCTGCCGCGGATGGTACCGGGTTCGGCACGGGGTTTTTTGTGGCACCGAACATCGTCTTTACCAACCACCACGTGATTGAAAGCGCCATCGTCAGCGGCGAGGTTCTGGTCATGAACGAGGCGCTTGGGGTGCCGACACCCGCCCGGATCATTCGGCATGATGGCCCGTTCGAGCAGACTGGCGGGGATTTCGCGCTGTTAGAGATTGAAGGGGCAAACGCGCCCTATTTCGATCTGCTCGCACCCGAGCAGGAGGTCAAGGGACAAGCCGCCATCGCCGCTGGTTTCCCCTTTGATATTGTTGGCAGCGATGTCCGTTTTCAGGACCTGATGGAAGGCCGCAGTACGGTTGCCCCTGATCTGGTCATCACCAATGGGATCGTGAACACCCAGCAGCAGATCGCCACAAATGTCAGCGTGCTGGTGCATTCGGCCTCTATTTCCAAGGGCAATTCCGGTGGCCCACTGGTTGATATGTGCGGCCGCGTGATCGGAATGAACACATTTGTGTCCGAACAGGCCTTCCGCAACCTCAATATTGCCCAGTCGATGCCATCGCTGCTGCGTTTTCTCGGCGCGGGTCAGGGGGGCGAGGTCACGATTGCCGATAGCGGCTGCGCACCAAATATCACACCGCCGCAGGCCCCCACGCCCGCACCCGAGGCCGAGGCAGCACCCGCCCCCGAGGACACCAGCGAATGACGACACCGCGCAGGATCGCCATTACGGGAACGGATGGCCTGCTGGTTCTGGGATCAGCGGGCCAACGATCTTACGAGATGATCTCGGCCACGATTGGCCGGTCCCTGTCGGATGCGCATGTCAATCTTTTTGCCGAACCTGTCGCATCGGATAATGGCGAGCTTACCGATTGGTATTCCAGCTTGCCGGGCGAAACCATGGCCCTGTCCGATCTGCCGGATGCGGACCAGCAGCTGGTTGAGGACAAGCTGTCCACACTGATGGATGACATCCGCGGTCTGGCGGCCGAGATGCGCGCATCGAAAGACGCAGCCACCCAACGACTGGCCGAGGCGTTGGACAATGCGGTGAAAATCCCCGGACCCAAAAGCGTCTTTGTCATCGCTGGCACAACCGAAGACGGCACCCGGGACCTGCAGCCTGTCCTGGTCGATTGGGCCAGCGTCGCGGAAAGCACCGCCGCCACAAATTCGGCGGGCCTTGTGGCCTGGACGCCCCGGCGCAGGCCCGTCGCGCCGCCGCCCTCGCCCGCACCAGCGCCACCCGTGGCCGAAACCGTCACCCCGGTTGTGCAGCCCGTGCCGGTTGCCGTCGATGATCGCAGGCAACGCTACTGGATTGGCGGACTTTTATCCCTGCTGCTGGCGCTCTTGACGGGCGCCGTGCTGTGGCTCTTGCTGCCTGCGTGCGGGGTCGCCTTGTTCGGCGGCAATTTCTGCCCTGCCGAAAGCACGGTTGCCGAAATCCGCGATGCGGACACGTTAGGCACGCTTAGCCGGGATCGGGCGGTGCTTGAAAACCGCGTCGCCCTGCTGGAGCGCGAGTTGCAGAACGTCCAGAACGCCTGCGCGCCGCTTCCGCCAGAACCCGAACCGGAACCGACACCACCCGAAGAACCGCAGGACGAAATCGACGAACGTCTTGAGCGCGAAGACGCCAGTTCGGGCGATCTGGATTTCGCGTTGGTCTGGGATTCGCAGGCGGATCTTGATCTGCATGTCACCTGTCCTTCGGGCGAGACAATCTATTACGGCAGAAGTTCGGCCTGTGGCGGTACACTGGATGTTGATATGAACGCCCGTGGCGTCCGGTCGGATGATCCGGTGGAACATATCTATTTCGTCGACCCGGCCGGTGGAACCTATAAGATCAAGGTCGTCTTCTACAATGCCACTAGCTTTGGGGGGACGCATGACTTTACGGTCAGAATTGCCTTTGGCGACAGACAGGAAGTGTTCCGGGGCAGCGTAAGCCAGTCGCGCACCACCTGGACCCAAGACTATGTCTATACTGAATGAGGAACGCTGACACGATGTTTGACAAGAATGAAGGGCTCGCAGACCTCCCCAAGTGGCAGGATGAGGTGACGATTGTACCTTTCTCAGGCATTCAGATTCTCGATTTCGGGTTCAAGATGGATGATGTGGCCAGCAAGGGCCGCTATCTGGAAAAGACCGTCGGCCATGAAGGCGACATGACCAAGCGGATGCTGATCCCGCTGCCGGCCAATGTTGATGAGGCGTCAGAGATCATCGACACCAAGGCCGAAGATGACCCCGATCCGTACACGATTGATCAGGAACGCGCCCTTGCCCCGTTTCTGAATACCTGGGTGCCCGTCCCCGTCTTGCGCATCAAACGTGACAAGGGGATCAAGCTGGGCGAGCGCTATGATCCCGGCCCCACATCATGGGCGCGCGTTCGGGTGACGGAACTGGAACAACCCGACCCCAAGACGGGCCACACCCACCGGGTGCATCTGGCGCTCGACACGATGCTGGGTGCAAAAAATGCGGCCGAGCGGTTTGTGGCCCCTGATGAGGATGACGTCAAAAACCCGCGCGAGTTCCGGTTCGTCAGCGATTCAAGTGCGGTCACCTGGTTTCTGAGCAACCCGCAATCATCCGAGGCCAGGCCCGACCTCACCGTCGATCATCAGCGCTGGGTCTCGGACTGGGTGCGCGAGCTGTTCATTGACTTCAAACAGCGCGAAGCCGCCGAAATGGACCGGGTCTTTCGCGAAGACAGGCTTAAGTATCATTTCGAACACTGGTCGCGCTATTTGCAGTTTCTGGCGACGGTTGATGCAGCGGTCGATATTCCGAAAATCCGGTTTCTCGATACCGTGTCACCGCGCGATGCGGTGCCGCCGGTCGAGGTTGATCTGGTTCTAGATATCGGCAACAGCCGCACCTGCGGGATTTTCATCGAACGTTTCCCCGATGGCAGCCAAGTTGACCTGACACGCTCGTTTCCGCTGCAGCTACGCGATCTGTCGCGTCCGGAATTCACCTATTCGGGGCTAATCGAAAGCCGGGTCGAATTTGCTGATCTGACCTTCGGCAAAGATCGTTATGCATCGCTTTCCGGGCGGGGCAACGGGTTTTTGTGGCCAAGTTTTGTACGCGTCGGCCCCGAGGCCCAGCGCCTGACCCAGGCCGAAATGGGGACAGAGACGACGTCGGGGCTTTCCTCGCCCAAGCGTTACCTTTGGGACACCGCCCCGACACGTCAGGACTGGCGGTTTCATAACCACACCGACCCCAACAACCTGCCCCGCAACGCGCGCGCGATCATGCTCTACCTCAATGAGGCGGGCGATGAACTGGCCGAGGTCGAACGCGAGATCAAGGAAGGGTTGCGGCGCAAGGAAGACACATCGCTTGCCTCGGCAATCCGGCCCCGGTTCTCGCGCTCTTCGGTCTATACGTTCATGCTGTGCGAGCTGATCTCGCAGGCCCTGATCCAGATCAATGATCCTGCGGGCCGTTTGCGCAGATATCAGACAAACCTGCCCCGGCGCCTGTCCCGGATCATCCTGACATTGCCCACTGCCACACCAGTTCAAGAGCAAAAGATCATCCGGTCACGCACCAATGCGGCCCTGTCACTGGTCTGGAAGCGGCTGGGGATCGCCAAGGGCAGTTCGAATATCTCGATCGAACCGGAACTGATTGTCGAATGGGACGAGGCAAGTTGCACCCAACTGGTCTATCTTTACTCTGAGATCGCCCAGCGGCTGAACGGCCAGATTGACGCCTATCTCGACCTCAAGGGGACCCGTCGCAGGCATCACGTCACCGGTGAGGTGCAGCCATCCATGCGGCTGGCCTGCATTGATATCGGGGGTGGGACAACCGACCTGATGATCACCACATATTTCGGCAAGGACAACGCGGTGCTGGACCCACACCAGACCTTCCGCGAGGGGTTCCGGATTGCCGGGGATGATCTGGTGCGCAAGATCGTCGCCGATATCGTGCTGCCGGAACTGGCCGCATCGGTCGAGGCGGCAGGCGGTCGCGACGTGGCAGGCCGGTTGCGCGAGCTGTTCGCGGGTGATGTGGGCGGGATCGACGCCCAGCAGGTACAAAAGCGGCGCCAGTTCACCTTGCGTGTTTTGCAGCCCCTTGCGGTTGCCCTGATTTCGGCGGCTGAGACCGCGACCGATGACGCCGATATCGTGGCATCCGTCAATGATATCCTGGGTGTATCCCCCGATCCAAACCACGCGGCAGAGCTGGCCGCGCAGGAAAATTTGGCGCCCGATGCCCCGGTGCCGGAACCGCGCATGCTTTTGAATGTGCCCGAAACCGTCCGCGACTACCTCGAAACGCCGATGCGTGCACAAGGGGCGCCGAACTGGACCCTGCAGGATCTGGAGTTCTCGACCACCGTGACCGCAATCGACACTGTCGTGCGTGATGTGTTTCACGGCGCGCTGGACAACATGCTTGAGGTGATCGACCACCTTGGCGCCGACGTCGTGCTGCTGACAGGGCGGCCCTCGCGCCTGCCGGTGGTCCGGGCCATGGTCGAAGAGGCGATGGTTGTTCCCCCCGACCGCATTGTGTCCATGCATACCTACCGGACGGATCGCTGGTATCCTTACAGAAACCTGATCACCCAGCGCATTGATGATCCCAAAAGCACCGTTGCGGTTGGCGGTATGCTGATTGCGCTGTCGGGCAGTCGCATGCCGAATTTCAAGGTCCAGACCGAGGCTTACCGCATGCGTTCAACCGCCCGCTATATCGGCCCGATGGAAAATAACGGCCAGATCATGCAAGCCAATGTGTTGTTTCACCCCGGTAATCCCGCGGCCGGGCAAAAGGCCAATACCCGCGCCGAACTGAACCTCTATAATCCGCGCCCAATCGGGTTCCGGCAGCTCCCGCTTGAACGCTGGACGACGACGCCGCTTTATCAACTCGATTTTGCAAATGATGCCGCACGCGCGCGTCCGGCCCCGTTGCGGGTCATTCTGGCCCGGCCCGAAACCGAGGATGAAGAAGAAAACATGTCGCTCGAAAAACTGATGCATATCGAGGCCCTGCAAGAGGCGTTTATCGTCGACGAGGTGTTCGACGGGATCGGCGACGAGTTAAGCAAGTATGACGTGCATCTGGGGCTGCAAACGATGGGGCTGCAAACCGCCTATTGGCTGGATACGGGGATTGTTGGGGAATGAGCGAGGCACAAACAGACGGCCAAACCGCCCTGATCGCACGGTGCAACACATTCATCGAGCAGACGAAGGCGGGCATCGACTGGGTCAAGCTGGAGGAGAATGCCGAAACGGTCGGCGTTCAGCGCGAGTCGATTGAACGGAACTTTCGCCGGTCCATCCGCAGGGCAGGCAAGCTGCGCGATGCGGCAGGCACAAATATGGCCGTCAGCGTCTTTGGCCCCTCGCAGAACGGCAAATCCTTTCTGGTATCCGTGCTGGCACGCCCCGAGAACAAACCGCTGATTTCTGCATTCAACGATCCCGACGGCGCGCTGAGCTATATTCGCGACATCAACCCCGCCGGCGAGGGCGAAAGTACAGGCCTTGTAACCCGTTTCACGATGGAACGGGGCCAGACGCCGGCGGGCTATCCGATCATGCTGCAGATGCTGACTGTTTCGGACATGGTCCAGACCATTGGCAACACGTTCTTCATGGATGGCGACCAGTCCGAACAATCCCCCGAAGTCAGCGACATCGCCGCGCATGTGGGCAAATTTGCGGATCGAGCCAAGGCAGGCGGGCTGACCAATAACGGTCTGACCGAAGATGATGTCTGGGAAATTGCCGACTATGTCGAGCGCAATTTCAAAAGCTATGCCTACGCCAATGCGCTTGCGCCCTTCTGGCCCGAGGCGGCCAAGATCGCGCCTGCCCTGCCGCTTGCCGATCTGGGCAGTTTCTTTGCGATTGTCTGGGGCAACCACAAGGAATTCACGCAAGTTTTTCAGCGCCTTGTCGAGGGGTTGAGCAAGATTGGTTTTGCAACGACGGCCTACGCGCCGATGGCCGCGCTTGTGCCGCGCCAAAGCTCTATCATCGACGTTGCACAGCTTTATCTGCTGGATAAAGACGACACCTCCATGCTGGAACTGTCGCTGCCCGATGGCCAGACCATGAGCCTGCAACGCAGTGTCGTCTCGGCGCTGACCGCAGAATTTGTCCTGCCGATGCAGGATCTGCCTGATCCGATGTTCCAGCAAACCGATCTGTTGGATTTCCCCGGCGCCCGGAACCGCTTTTCCGACCCGCTAGAGCGGACATTCGTCGACCCCGAAGGCGGCATTGGCCGTCTGCTATTGCGCGGCAAGGTCGCCTATCTGTTTGATCGCTATGTCGAAGACCAGAAGATCAACGCGATGCTGCTGTGCATTCGCGACAGCAATATGGATACGATTGATCTGCCCCGGCTGATCGAAAACTGGATCGGGTTGACCCAGGGGGCAACCCCGCAGATGCGCCAGCAGGCCGCCTGCATCCTGTTTTTTGTCATGACATTCTTTGACAATCATCTGGTGGACAGTGCCGCGGCCAGCGAGGATTCATTCCGCTTTGAAAAACGGGTGGACGAATCCCTGTTGAAAGGGTTCCGGTCCGGTGACTGGATCGCCGAATGGACCCCGGGGCAGAAATTCAACAATTGCTACTGGATGCGAAACCCCAATTATCCCGCAGAGCCGTTCTTTACCTATGACCGCACGCAGGATCCCTGGCTGGAAACATCAAATCCCGACAAGGCCGGTCGTCTGGCCGAACTGCGCAACGGCTGCTTGTCCGCACCGCTGGTACAAGCGCATTTCGCCGATCCCGAAGCCGCGTGGGATGCCGCTATGACCGCCAATGACGGTGGGGTCAGTTATCTGAAAACCAACCTGCGCCCGGTCTGCAAGCTTGATCGCAAGCTGGACCAGATCAACGTTCAGGTCGCCGCACTTGAGGAAAGCGTCGCCTCGACCCTGCGCCCGATGTATGTTTCCGACGATTTCGAAAAACGGCGCAAGGAAAAGCAACGGGCCGCCGATGCGGTGCTGGATGGGCTGCTGACATCGCTGGATCGCCGCAACTTTGCGCAGTTTCTGGCCGAAATGATGGTGGATTCCGACGTCGTCGTGGATGAGATGTCGAAAGTCCCCGGCAATATCAGGATCAGCAATGCGGCAGGCAGCGCATCAGCTGCGACAGAATCGTCGACCCGCCGGCTTTTGCCGCGTCGTGGCCAGGCCGCACCCCCACCCCCGGCCGAGGATGCACCCGCTGGCGAATTGCAAACAATGACCCGGGCCGAGTTTCAGACACAGGTTGTTCTGAAAAACTGGTTCGACCGGCTTGAAGCGCTCAAGCGGGATCGCGAATTGTTCAAGACTTACGGGCTGACCCGCGAGGCAATGACAGATCTCGCGGCCGAGATGGTGCAGGCAAGCCGCCGTATCGACTTGCAGGGGGCGATCCGCAAGCAACTGGACGATTCAGGCTATGGGTTGACCCTGGATGGTCAGGCCCGGCCTGCGGCACTGCTGGCATGCGAGCGGCTCAACCGGTTTGTCACGACCCTGGGTCTGGAGGACGTAGCCCCCACTGATCGGCCCGTGATCGAACCGCATCCCGATGACCCCGGTGCCGACGCGGTCACCGTATTTGCACCCCGACCCGTCAGGTCGTCGGTCATGGACCTGCCGCAGACCCCGCGCCCGACGCTGACGGATTTCTTCCAGAACTGGGCCCATGCGCTGGATTACGCGTTCGTCGAAAACGCGTCATTCCTTGGTGGCGGACAGGTCAATTCCACCCAAAATCGCGCGCTTGGGGCGATCTTGCATGAATTGTCAGGTGAGGAGGAGTAGTCAGATGTCAAACTCAGTCACGCTGCACCCCTCGCCCAACCATCCCTCGGGCGGTTTTGCCATTGTCAGGGTGTCAAACCCGCTTGGCCTGTCCCAGACCGCCCGGATTTCTGTCTATCACATGTTCATGGAACGCTACCTTGGCGAACATGACTGGCAGCCCGACAGCCATGATTTTGGCCCCTACGAGATATTGCAGGCCGAGGATCCACATGCGATCGAGTTCTGCATCGGCCCCGAGATCGTTAATCGGGTCGAAGGGTTCACCAGCGTCAAGGTCGAGGTCGGCGGCCACCCGACCACCCTGACATGGCCCGAAAACATCTTGCAGGACGAATCCGCCGTTCCCTATGGCACGATCTATCGCCCACCAGAACCCACAGAACCCCCGCAACAGGACCTTGTGGGGCAAACGCAGGATGCGCCGGTCGCACCACCGCCAGAGCCCGAGGTCATTGCAGAACCACCTGCTCCTGAACCCGAGCCGGAGCCGACACCCGCCCCGCCGACACCGCCGCCACCTGAACCCGAGCCGGAGCCCGAGCCGGACACAGGCAAAGGATCACCACTGCCCTGGATCATTCTTGGCATTTTGCTGCTGTTGCTGATTGCGGGCGTGGTTTACTGGTTCATGTTCGTGCGCGATGCGGATGGTACCGACGATACCGACACGACGCCCCCGACGGAAACAGAGACAAGCGATGGCGGACCGGTGCTTCGCCCACCCGAGGAAACCAATTGCAGCGTCAGCTATGCTGCGAATTTCCCGCAGGGTCCGTTGGCCGCACTTGTGCAGTTGGCCGACCTGTCTGACGAGGGCAATTGCGAGCCGCCCATCGACGACCAGTTCGCGTTGCGCGTCATCGAAAGCGCCGCCGCCGGCGGATCAGCCGAAGCGCTTGCCGCATTGGGTGACGTCTATAACGGCTTTGTCGACGACCCCATTATCGAGGGGCGCCTTGGCCTGGCACTTTCCGACGATGCGGCGATTGCGTTTGACTACTACCGGCGGGCGCAGGCCGCCGGTGCGACAGACCTGTCCGCACAGCTTGGTCCGCTTTGCGACGGCACTGCTGACACGCAGGACTTTCTACTGATCCAGGACCGACAGGAGCTATGTGTACCATGATTTTCAGCCACGCATCACGACCCTTGATGGCTGCGATTGTGGCCGCGGGACTGGCATTTGCGGCGCCTTTCGCCGAGGCCGCCCCCCTATTGGTCGATGGCAAGCAAACCGTCTATCAAAGGGTCCTGACCCGGCCCGATGTCAGCCTGTATGACGCGCAGGACGGGGCAGTCCAAAGCCAGTTCACCCCGTTCGAGCCGCTTTATGTATTCGAGCGCACGGCCGCATGGCTGCAGGTCGGCCGGTCCGCCAGCGGCGAGCCGATGGGCTGGGTCAAGGTCGAGGATGTCGTTGACTGGAACCAGAATATCGTGGCGGCCTTTACCAACCCCGCCAACCGCACCCGGCAGATCATGTTTGATACGCTTGATGATCTCTATTGGTTGATGAACCACGAGGCCGTGATTGACCTGCACCCTCAGCTGGTCACGGAAATCGACGCAGGCTCTGTCCGCGATGGCCGTGGGATTGTGGGTGTCGAGCCCCCAGAATTCATTGATATTCAGGGCAATTTCTACATCATGCCAATCCTTGATTTCACCGAGGACCTGCACCCGCTTTCCGCCGAACGAAACCTGATGATGGAAGTTGCCACCATCCCGCTGGAAGAAAGCGACGGCGGTGCGGGCCTTGCGGACCCGTTTGATGTGGGCGTTGTCTTTGTCATCGACACAACCGCGTCCATGGATGTGCATTTCCCGGTCGTGCAGGCCCAGGTTCAGGATTTGGTCAACCGCATCGCAGGATCCGATGTGGGATCGCGAGTGAATTTCGGGATTGTTGCCTTCCGCGATGATACCAGCGGCGATTATGATGCGTTGGAATACCGGGTCCGCGAGGTCTTGCCGCTGGAACGGCGGGCCGATCAGACCATTGTCGTGGATACGCTGGGTGGACTGGAAGATGCTGGTATCTCCAGCCCCGGGGTCAGCGAAGACAGCTTCTCTGCCGTCAGCTATGCGCTGCAGGATGTGGATTGGTCCGGTGGCGGGCGCCCGTTTGGCGGCAAATACATCGTGTTGATCACGGATGCGGCCCCAAAACTGCCCGGACAATCGGGCGGCACCAATGCACGCGACACCTACGATTTCACTGCGCAGGATTTGCAGGCCACGGCAGAGGCGCTGGGAACCGGCATCATTGCTATTCACCTCAAGACCGCGACCGCGGGCGAGGCCAATCACCAACTGGCCGAAACGCAGTATGACATTCTGACCAGCTTTGGCGGTACAAGCCATTATTCCGGGATCGAAGGTGGCAGTGCCGATGCGCTGGCCGCCGAAACGGACCGTATCGTCACCTTCGTCAAGGATGAGGTCTTGCGCGCGGATGGCGCCACACCGGAACAATCCGACGATGACACTGGCACGGCCTTGCTGGAATTGGGCAATGAATTGCGGCTGCGCTATCTGGGCCAGCAACGTGGAACCGCCGCCCCCGATATCGTCCGTTCATGGGTATCGCAGCTGGGGGTCGATGATCCGCGCCGCGAGGCGATGTCCTTCCGCCTTCTGGTCACCCGCAATGAGTTGGCAACGATGGCCGACTTGCTGGACGAATTCTACAATATCGGGAACACCTTTCAGGACGACACCGATATCGAGGATTTTCACACCAATATTCGCGAGGCCATTGTCAGGCTGGCACAAAACCCCGAGCGCGTGATCAACCCGTCGGCAGAACGATCAGGCGACGCATTAGAGTTCCTGTCTGATCTTCCCTATCGCAGCCAGTTGCTGCGGATGAGCGCGGATTTCTGGATTGAAAACCCCGGACAGCGTCGGGTGATTCTGGACGGGCTGAACTCCAAGAAACGCAGCTATCAACGGTGGCTGACAACCCCCGATGTCTGGGTTCCGCTTTACGAGGGTGCGCCAGACAGCGAATGGGTCACCGCCCTGCCGATAGAGTTTCTGCCCTAACTCATGGAGGCGCTGATCACCTGCCCCGCGCTAAAGGTCAGCCTGCAGGATGCCGCAGGTGTGTTCACGTTGCAGGCAGATGATTTCCGGATCACACCGGGTGAGGCCGTGGCCATTACAGGCCCCAGCGGTTCGGGCAAGTCGCTGTTTCTCGAGGCGCTATCCCTTGTCCGCCGGCCGGATGATGGCAGCGCCATCGTGTTTCATTTTCCAGATGGCGACATCGCCCCGGTCCCGTTTTGGGACGCCCCGGGCGGCGATACTGATCTGGCCTTTCTGCGCCGCAAACGGTTTGGGTTTGTGCCGCAAACGGGCGAATTGCTGCCATTTCTGTCTGTGCGCGAAAATATCATGCTAAGCCAGCAGATGAACGGGATCACCGACACCGATTTTGTGGCCTATCTGCTGGATCGGCTGGACCTGACGCAGGCCATTGACGCTGCCACCAGTCGCCTGTCGGTTGGTGAGCGCCAGCGCGTGGCCATTGCCCGCGCCCTTGCCCATCGCCCGGCCATCATCATTGCCGATGAGCCGACCGCGCCGCTTGACCCGCAGCGCAGCGATGTGGCGGTGCGTCTGCTTGTCGAACTGGCCAAGGCGCAAGATGCGGCATTGATCCTGTCCACGCACGATATGGGAATTGCGCGAGGGCATGGATTGACCCGCTGGGTCTGTGCCGTTGGCGGAAACGAGGATCACGTGATCAGCCGTCTGATCCCCCATGCCCAATCGGTTGCTGCATGAAGGCGCTGGTGCTCAAATTATCCCTGCGGGACATGCTGCATCACCGGCTTGAGCTGCTTTGCAATCTTGCGCTGATCCTTGGGATTGTCGTGCCGTTGCTGGCGGTTCTGGGCGCCAAGAACGGGCTGACCGCAGGGCTGCTTGACCGGCTGAACCAGCAACCTGGCTTGTTGGACATCGAAACCACCGGCAACGAGGCTGTCTCTGACGCGCAGTTTGATGCCGTCGCAGCGCTCGACGGCGTGGCCTTTGCCATCCAAAAAAACCGCAGCCGCAATGATTTCATGATTGCGAAACTGGCAGAGGGCACCCGGTTTTCAAACGCCCGGATTATTCCGACCCGCGCCGGTGATCCGCAACTGGGGGCGTTGGCGGCACCAACCATGACCAACGTGATTGTCAGCGCTGGTCTGGCAGCAGCCCTTGGCGCAGAAACCGGCGACAGCCTGACCGTGGCAACCGACGCGCCCGGCCGATCCAGACAGGCCCGGACCAGCCTGATCATCGACGCGGTCTTGCCCGAGGCTGCGCTGGACGGCGTCGCCATCCTTGTCCCCCTCACATTCGCCGAACAGCTCGAGGCTTTTGCCGAGGGTTTTGCGATCCCTGATTTCGGGATCACCGAAGGGCGGGACCTGTCGCAACGGATCACCACATATGAGGGCCTGCGGGTCACGGTCGATCAGCTTACCGATGTGGGACCTGTCGCCAGCCAGATACAGGCCATGCTGAACCGCAATACAAATTCCAAGGCCGCACAGATCGCAGGCACCTTGCTGACCGTCCAATATCTGGCCAGGGCCTTTGCAATCATCGCGCTGGTCGGGGCGGTGGGGGTGACAGCCGCACTTGCCGCGTCGCTGGTGAACGCGGTTGTTCGCAAAAGGCGGGCGATTGCCACGGTCATGCTGCTGGGTGCTGCACGCAAGGACATGGTGCTGTTCCCGGTCGCCCCTGCGCTGATCACGATCATGGTAGGGCTGCTGCTGTCGCTGCTATGCTATGTGGGGCTGGTCGCATTGGCCAATGCGCTGCAGGCAGGTGGCGGCCCGGGCGTGGCAATGCGGCTGCCGGGTGCAGATATCGCGCTGCTGCTTCTGGGGGGCATCCTGTTGGCCGGGCTAGTCAGCGCGCTGGCCATCCGAAAACTCTTTTCCGTTGATCCTGCCATCATATTGAGGGACCAGTCATGATCAGATTTGCACTTGCCTTGGCCTGCCTGGCCAGTCCGGTTGCGGCAGACATCACCTGGCAGCCGAATTTCTATGACCGGGGGCGCAGTCTGTCGCAGGCCGATGAACCCGATCTGATCCTGCCGATGCCCTGCGGCGGCGCGATGGCATTTCAACGGGTTGATGTTTTTGTCGATGGGAATGACCGGCTGAGTGACAAGGCGCTCCGCCACGGGGAAT